>NZ_CAPS01000109.1 GCF_000333955.1 Rhodococcus sp. AW25M09 | reverse complement strand
AGGGGGTATTCGATGACTGCTCTCGCGGAATCGTTCGGCGGCGGTACGTCCCCGGCGCATTCCACCGAGTTGGAGATCGTGTCCACGGTGTTGCGGATCGCCTCGGCCGCTCGGGTGCGGTTGGCGGAGGCGCTGGACGCACAGGGGTTGAGCTGGGCGCGCTACGAGGTGTTGGAGCTGGTGTGCAGGCGCGGGCCGATGTCGTACAGCACCCTCGCGCGAGAGTTGGTGCGGCACAGGACGAGTATCACGGCGACGACGGCCGGTCTGGTGGAAGCGGGGCTGCTGGTCCGGAGCTCCAATCCGCGAAACCGCCAGCAGTACTTGGTCGACGCCACCGACTCGGGACAGCGTGCCGTCCAGCGCGCCGAACGCGCTCTCGAGCGGGCCCGGTCTCGGATGGCCGTCGACAGTGATTCGGCTCGGACACTCGCAGTCCTGCGGGGCATCGAGAAACAGTGGAACGCCCGGTACTGATCCCGGCGTAGGCCATCGGGCTCGTGCGCGTTCGGCGGAGGTGGATACCCGCACAACGCGCACGACCGTCGGGGCGACGAGAGAAAGAACAGTTGGGATCGCGCTCGCCTCGAAACCGTCCGGATGGGCTGATTGCAGTCGACTCGCCACATATCCGACGGCATACTTGACTTAGTCCAGAAAGCCGGACGATACTATTGCCGTGATGCCGATCTCGCCGCACGCGGAACAGTTGCGTACCGCCGATATGCGCGTGACCCGTCCCCGGGTCGCGGTACTCGAGGTTGTCGAAACCAACCCGCATGCAGACACCGACACCATTCTCGGACTCGTGCGATCCGTGCTGCCCGAAGTGTCACGGCAGACTGTGTACGACGTCCTTCATGCGCTGACGGTGGCGCGCCTGGTTCGGCGTATCGAGCCGGCGGGTTCGCCCGCCCGGTACGAGTCGCGCGTCGGGGACAACCACCATCACGCCGTGTGCCGGTCGTGCGGCGTCATCGCGGACGTGGATTGCGCAGTCGGCGAAACGCCGTGTCTCACGGCATCGGACTCCGTCGGTTTCACCATCGACGAGGCGGAAGTCATCTACTGGGGCTTCTGCGCACAGTGTTCGGCTGCTCGTCAGCAGTCGGCAGTTCCCGTTCCGTTCCCTCCACGTACTCCGACGCAGCGGAGTTCTTGACCACCATCGATTTTCTCGACCAACACCGATCGCAGCCCGTTCGTCCCAGATTGGAAGGAAGCTCGTGTCAGAAGATCACGTAACACGCGAAAAAGAGATGAACGAGGATCAGCCGCAGGAAAGTGCGGGCAAGTGTCCCGTCATGCACGACTCGATGCCGATGCCGGTCGAAGGCGGCGGCAACCGTGAGTGGTGGCCCAAGGCACTGAATCTGAAGATCCTCAAGAAGAACCCGGCCGTCGGCGACCCTATGGGACCCGACTACGACTACGCCGCAGAGTTCAACTCCCTCGACCTCGCCGAGGTCAAGCGCGACATCGAAGCACTCATGACCAACTCGCAGCCGTGGTGGCCTGCGGACTTCGGGCACTACGGCCCCTTCTTCATCCGGATGGCGTGGCACGCAGCCGGCACCTACCGCAAGCAGGACGGCCGTGGCGGTGCCGGAGCCGGCATGCAGCGCTTCGCACCCCTCAACAGCTGGCCCGACAACGCGTCGCTGGACAAGGCGCGCCGCCTGATCTGGCCCATCAAGCAGAAGTACGGTCGCAAGCTCTCGTGGGCCGACCTGATCGTGCTCACCGGCAACGTCGCCATCGAGTCCATGGGTCTGCCGACCTACGGCTTCGCCGGCGGACGCGTCGACGCCTGGGAGCCGGACGAGGACGTCTACTGGGGCCCCGAGCAGACCTGGCTGGGCGACGAGCGCTACACCGGTGACCGCGACCTCGAAAACCCTCTTGCCGCAGTGCAGATGGGTCTGATCTACGTCAACCCCGAAGGCCCCAACGGCGAGCCCGACCCGGTTCGTTCGGCCCTCGACATTCGCGAGACCTTCGGCCGGATGGCCATGAACGACGTCGAGACCGCGGCACTCGCAGTCGGTGGACACACCTTCGGCAAGACACACGGCGCAGCAGACCCGGATGTGCACGTCGGTGCCGAGCCCGAGGGTGCCCCCCTCGAGCAGATGGGCCTCGGCTGGAAGAACAGCTACCAGACCGGTTCCGGTGCGGACGCGATCACCAGTGGCCTCGAGGTCATCTGGACCCCCACGCCCACCCAGTGGGACAACTCTTTCCTGGAGACCCTCTACGGGTTCGAGTGGGAGCTCTACAAGAGCCCCGCAGGCGCGCATCAGTGGCGTCCGAAGAACGGCGAGGGCGCGGATCTCGTTCCCGACCCGGCCGATCCCAGCAAGCGTCGTCACCCGTCGATGCTGACCTCGGACATCGCGATGCGCGTCGATCCGATCTACGAGCAGATCACCCGTCGTTGGCTCGATCATCCCGAGGAGCTCGCAGAAGAGTTCCAGAAGGCGTGGTTCAAGCTCACACACCGCGATATGGGACCGGTCTCTCGCTACCTCGGCCCCGAGATCCCGGCGGAGCCCCTGCTCTGGCAGGACCCGATCCCGGCCGTCGATCACGAGCTGATCGGTGACGCGCAGATCGCCGAGCTCAAGGCGACCATCCTCGGTTCCGACCTGACTCAGGAGCAGCTGATCTCGGCTGCGTGGGCGGCGGCCTCGTCGTTCCGCGTCAGTGACAAGCGCGGCGGTGCCAACGGTGGCCGCCTGCGTCTGCAGCCGCAGCTCGGCTGGGAGGTCAACGAGCCCGACGAACTCGCGCAGGTCGTTCGAGTCCTCGAAGGCATCCAGCAGTCGTTCTCGGGAACGGTGTCCTTCGCCGACCTCGTCGTCCTCGGCGGCGTCGCAGCCGTGGAGCAGGCAGCCAAGAACGCAGGCGTCGACATCACGGTGCCGTTCACCCCGGGCCGCATGGATGCCACGCAGGAGAAGACGGACGTCGATTCGTTCTCCGACCTGGAGCCCAAGGTCGACGGTTTCCGTAACTTCCTGGGCAAGGGCCAGAAGCTTCCGGCCGAGTTCAACCTCGTCGATCGCGCAAACCTGTTGTCGCTCAGCGCACCCGAGATGACCGTGCTCGTCGGCGGTCTGCGTGTACTCGGCGCGAACTACAAGCAGTCGGCGCACGGAGTATTGACCGACAAGGTCGGCACGCTCACCAACGACTTCTTCGTCAACCTCCTGGACATGGGCACCGACTGGGTACCCACCTCGGAGGACGGTATCTACGAGGCCAAGGACGCGGCCACCGGTGAGAAGAAGTGGACCGGAACTCGCAACGATCTGGTCTTCGGCTCGAACTCCGAATTGCGCGCTCTCGCAGAGGTATATGCCTGCGACGACGCGAAGGAAAAGTTCGTCCGGGACTTCGTCGCAGCGTGGGACAAGGTCATGATGCTCGATCGCTTCGAGCTCAGCTGATTTCGATAGCAGCACCCGAGTAAGCCGACACCCCGCGAACCTGTGGTTCGCGGGGTGTCGTGCTGTACGGAGTTGCAGTCAGCGTTCGGACATTGCTTTCGCGGCCGCCTTGATGGCCCGTCGAATTCGGGGATACGTGCCGCATCGGCACACGTTCTCGATGGTGTCGATGTCCTCATCGGTCGGGTCCGGGGTGCGCTTCAACAGCGCGACGGCAGCCATGATCTGGCCCGGCTGGCAGTACCCGCACTGGGAGACGTCCTCGTCGATCCACGCCTGCTGCACCGGATGCAGAACGTCTCCGTCGGCGAGTCCCTCGATGGTCGTGACCTCTTTGTCGACGACCTCGGAGACCGGTGTGACACAGGCGAGAATCTCCTGTCCGTCGAGATGGCTGGTACAGGCGTGACAGACGCCGATCCCGCACCCGTACTTGGGCCCGCGGACGCCGAGCTCGTCACGCAGGGCCCAGAGCAACGGCATGTCGTCGGGCAGATCGACCGATACCGATGCCCCGTTGACGTAAAACTTCTGTTCAGGCATGGGTCCTCATTTCGGAAGCGGCTCGAAGTCGACATCGAACAGGATCGGGAAGCTGGTGGGGGTGGTACCGGTGGCGCGCGCGTACGCGTTGGCCACCGCCGCTGCCGCAGCCGGAACTCCCAACTCGCCTGCACCGCCCGGACTTTCGGTGTTGGCGGGCATGATCACCACCCGAACATCGGGTGGCGAGTCGCGTTGACGGGCGTAGTGGAACTGCGAGTAGCTGCCCTCGAGCGGCAGTCCCTGCTCGTAATGCAGTCCGGCCCGAAGCGTGGTCGAGATGCCGTCCATCAGGCAGCCGATCATCTGGGCCTCGAGGCCGCGCGGATTGACGACACGGCCCACGTCGACCACGATCACAGCCCTCGTCACGCGGGGCGCTCGCGGGTCTCGTGCGTCGATCTCGACGAGATAGCCTGCACTGGAGCGGAATTCGGCGTGGAAGCCGATGCCCTGTGCTCGACCGGGGCCGAGATCCGCACCCCAGTTGCCCTCTGCGGCCAGCCTGCGCAGAACGTCGCCGTGGCGATCGTCGTCGACCGTCGCGATGCGCAACTCCAGCGGATCGGCATCGAGAGCGTCGGCGATGCGGTCCACCATGATCTCGGCGGCGGTGCGGACGGTCCCGGAGAACACCGATCGCCAACTGCCGGTCGGCATCGCCACCGGCACTTCGACGAGCGTTCTGATGCTGCCGTCGGTGAACGAGTACGGGTCGCGGGTGCTGTGGAACAGCGCCTGCGAGATCAGCGGGGACGGTGCCAGAGCGTCGGTGATCAGGTCGCCGAAGCCACCGTCGAAATCGGTGGCCACGGCGGCCACGCGCTGCTCCCAGGAGATCACCTTGCCGCGTGCGAGGACCGCGTCGAACTTGGTGTGCACCGCCGGCCGGGCTCGGCCGTGGCGCATGTCGTCCACTCGCGACCACATCAATCTGACGGGTTTACCCATTGTGCGGGAGATGACAGCAGCTTCGAGCGGGCCGTCCAGGTACAATCTTCGGCCGAACGACCCACCCCCGTTCATTACGTGAGTGGTGACCCGATTTAACGGAATCCCCAGCGCAAGAGCAATTTTCTGCCCCGCGTAATTGGGTAGCTGCATCGATGCCCAGATGTCTGCGCGGTCGGCTCGTACGTCGGCAACCGCGGAGTTCGTCTCCATCGCTGCGTGCGAGACGGGTGCGAAGTCGAAATCGACATTCAGCTTTGTCTCGCCCGGCAACTCGGACCTACCCACCCCGCCGAAGCCGGTGAATGCCGGCGTACTGCGTCGAAGCCTGTCCTGGATGGACTCAGTGGACTCGGCGTCGATCGTACCGGCGTTCCACGTCACTACCGCGGCGTCTTTCGCGGCGAGCGCATATCCGAAGGTGCGCGCCATGATGGCGACGCCGGAGGACACGACGGCCACGTCGATGACCCCGGGCATCGTTCGAAGCGCCGTCTCGTCCACCGAGGCGACGGTCCCGTTGATCGTCGGGGGACGCCGGACGACGACGGGCATGGCGTTCGGCACGTCCAGGTCGAGGGTGTAGGTCAGCTGACCGGTCACGATTGCGCGGGCATCCTGGCGTGCGGCCGGTCGACCGACAACGGTCGTATCGTCCACCGATTTCGGGTCCGCCGAATCGAAACGCAGGCCGGGGTCGGCTGCGGCAGCCGCCAGCTCACCGAAGTGCGCCGACCGTCCGTCCGGTGCCGTGACGATCCCGTCGACGATGGTCAGCGTGCCGAGGTCCGCACTCCAGCGGTTCGCTGCTGCGCGCAGCAGCCGAGCTCGTGCCGTCGCGGCGATGGATCGAACCGGATCCCAGAGGGACCGAATGGAATTGGAGCCGCCCGTGTAGTGGTTCCCGATCAATTCCTGTCGACCGCGTGAGAGCGACGCGACGACCTTGTCGAGGGAAATGTCCATCTCCTCGGCGACCAGCATTGCCACCGACGTGGTCAGCCCCTGTCCGATTTCGGCCCGAGGCAGTGCACAGTGCACGGACCCGTCCCCTCGTACTTCGAGGATCACCAGGTTGGAGTCGGCGGGCAATGCGGTGAGGACCTGGTCGGGGTCGCCGTCGGTGCCGGAGGCGCTGCCGGTCGGGTCCGCGGACGCGATCGGCCGTGCCACCAGCGTCAGAGTGGAGCCGACCACCAGAGCGGTGAGGAAGGATCGACGCGATACGGCGTTCCGTCGGGGTGTCACGTCGGTCACATCGTCCTCTCTTCGGGCCCGACTTTACAGATATCGATCCATCCGGCATCACACGTCGGGGTGCGGCCTGGCGCTGCCCCGACAAGATCGTCGTTTGTTGTCACGCGTCACCAAACGTGGCACACCGGGAGTGCGTTATCCATTCGTTATATTCCGTTGCTGATTCGTGATATTTACCCCCGGTTGGCTGTCATGTCGAAACGGCAGTATTTCTTTCATGGAAACAGACGATGCGGCGGTCGGACCCCTACCGGACCACAGCGGAAATGCGAGTACCAGCGCTCAGAGCTTCGGATCTTTTCTGGAAATGTTTCAGAGCGCATCTACAGGGGACCGAGAGCGCGAGCGCTGACTCGCGCGATGTGTCTGGTTGCTCCACGCCGAGTTAGCGTGGAGTGATGCAGTCACCGATCACCCGCTACCTCGAGTCCGTTCTCGACGACTGCCGAGAACTCGACGGCGGGGCGATCGCAGAGGGCAACGCCGAACTGGAGCGAGCAGATCCGAATGCCTTCGCGGTGGCCCTGGCCACCGTCGGCGGATCGATCTATTCCGCAGGGGACTGCGACGTCGAGTTCTCGATTCAATCCATTTCCAAAGCCCTTGCATACGCTGTGGCGCTCGACGACAACGGCCTCGAACGGATGCTCGAGGCCACCGACGTCGAACCGTCCGGTGACTCGTTCAACGAGATCTCCCTCGAACACTCCACCGGAAGACCGCGCAATCCACTGATCAATGCCGGCGCGCTCGCTGTGCACTCGATGATTCGAGGCAATTGCGCCCAGGAGCGTGCCGACCGCGTCAGAGATCTGCACAGCCGCTGCGCGGGAAGGCAATTGAGCACAAACACGGCCGTCTACGAAGCCGAGATCGAGTCGGACGATCGCAACACGGCGATCGCACATCTTCTCAAATCCGTCGGAGTGCTCGCAGCCGATCCGGCCGAGGTGGTCGACGGCTACGCCCGCCAATGTTCGGTGGACGTCAACTGCGTGGACCTGGCCACCATTGCGTCGGTGATGGCCAACGGGGGAGTCGATCCCACCACCGAGGAACGGCTGATCGACGGGGCGGTCAATCGACACGTGCTGTCGGTGATGTCGACCTGTGGTATGTACGACGGATCGGGGAGTTGGGTTGCGACGGTGGGCATTCCAGCCAAGAGCGGGGTGGCAGGTGCCATAATCGGTGTGCTGCCGGGGCAGGTCGGGTTGGCTGTGTTGTCGCCCAAGTTGAACGAACACGGCAACAGTGTGCGGGGAGTCGCAGTGTTCGAGCGTCTTTCCAGAGATCTCGAATTGCACATGATGCATGTGGCACCGAGTGGTTCGTCGGCCATTCGTGGGGTGACGGGCGAGGACGCCACGAACGTGCAACTGCAAGGCGACCTACGTTTCGCCGGAGCGGAATCGGTGCTGGCAATGCTGGCGACGGGCATCGACCCCCGCCGCCGGATCACCCTCGATCTGGGCCACGTTCGCTCGATGGACGATGTGGCGCGTCGATTGCTCGACGACGCCGTCGCCGGTCTCCGAGAAGACGGCCACGACGTCGACATCGACGACCCGCACGGATCGATGACCGTGCCCGACCCCGAATGATCCGTGTCAGGTGCCTCAGAGCCGTCCGCGGAGAATCATGTTCCAGTAGGTCAGTGGCAGTCCGTAGCGATCGAACAACCAGGCGGACCGGCGCGCCTTCACCGGATCGAGAAACGACGGTAGCGAGGGTGTGAGAGTCCCGGTGCGATCGAACTCTGCCGCGATGAGACGGCAGCACCGAATCCAGCTGGGGTACATCGAGTAGCACCTCGCGGTCGACCACCAGCTTGATGTCGATGTCGTCGAGTTGCCCGGTCTCTCGCCAGTGGGCGGCGGCCAGGAACAGCGGTTTGAGGGTGGTCCCGGTGCAGCCTACGGGTGGTCGCGGCACCGTGAACACCGCAGTGCTGCGCTCGGAGGACGGGCCACTCTGGGATTGCGGAAAATCGGATATCAGCTGCCAGGTTTTCTCTGCTCGGCCCAGATAGTTGCTCGTCACCGCAGCGGAGTCGGCGGCCGCGTCAATTCCGGGAAGAGCGCCGTCATCCGGTACCAGACCGGTGCCGACGATCAGGTCTCGATAACCGAATCGCCGACCGGACGCGGTCGTGGCGACCTTCTCGTGGGGGTCGACCCCCCCACCACCGCTACATCGGTGAGACCGAGGCGAATCGCGCGTGCCGCCGCGCTCACTCCGGCGTTGCCGCCACCCAGGAAGAGCACGTCGTAGTGGCCGTCGACGGCATGCGAGGTCAAGCCGAGTACTCGTCGAGCGCGAGAGCGGCAACGAGCGACTAGTGGAATACCGTGCGGCCCGACGGTTCCGCACCCAAGGTCTGCGCAATGTCGGTCGGTGCAGCCACCGACAACCGAGTAGCCCACCGGCTCAGATGCATCGACGTGGCGTCGAGAATTGCTCGGGTGCCCACCGGCACCGAGTCGACCTCGGTCAAATCGAGTATCAACTGCGAACCCTCGACCGAGGCCTCGCCGAGAGTTTCCGCCAGGGCACCGAGATCCCGGTCGCCGAGGGTCCCGGCGACCCGGACGACGGTGGCACCGCCGAACTCCGTGACGCTGATGCCCACACCGGCGGTGGGTGCCGGCATCACTTGCCGCAGCGACGGTACGACGACCACGGAGACGGGATCGATCGATGGAAGAACTGTCATGGAAAGACTCCTTCATGAGCCACGCCCGGAAGAACTCCGACGTAGTGCGTGTAAGCCCGACCTGGGTGAATGGCGGCATCATCTTTACCGCGAGTTGTCTGTGAGTACCCGATAAGCCCGGTTTCAAGCGACTTGTTTGCGATCGACTCGATCGGGCATACGATAGCCACCTTCGAGTGGAGTCCACGCTCGGCACACAGCCCGAAAGGGTGACGTCCCCCGACGACGATCTCCGAGAGGACACCTCGATGACCACGGCCGAATTCGAAACCTTCAGATCCACTCGTGCAGTACATGCCGACCCCGGAGTCTATGAACCTCAAGACGATTCGTGGTTGCTGTGCGAGATGGCATCGCAGGCCGGGGTGGTGCGGGGAGCCCGTGTGCTGGACATGTGTACCGGTAGCGGTGCCGTTGCTCTCGCGGCTGCGTCGATGGGCGCGCGTGAAGTTGTTGCCTTCGACATCTCACCACTCGCGGTAGCGTGCGCCCGGCGCAATGCCGCTGATCTCGGTGTCGATGTCGATGTCCGTCACGGATCGTTCGCGGACGCAGCGGCGCTGCAGCCCTTCGATGTGATCCTCTGCAATCCGCCGTACGTGCCCTCGGAAGCGGTGCCCGCAGGTGAGGGCCCGCACCGAGCGTGGGACGGCGGCCACGACGGCCGCATCGTCCTCGATCCGCTGTGCGAGGCCGCGCACGGACTGCTCGTTCCCGGCGGGACGCTGATGTTGGTGCATTCGGAGTATTCGAATCCCGAACGGACCGAGGCGATGCTGCGCAGCAAGGACATGACGGTGTCCACAGCGGCACGTCGATCCATCTCGTTCGGCCCGGTCATGACGCAACGGGCAGCATGGCTCGAACAGGTCGGACTGCTCGAAGCATCCCGCGATATCGAGGATCTGGTGGTCATCCGTGCCGATCGACGCTGAGGGCGATGGCGCGGACGGCGATGATGTGTCCGCAGCCGAGGCACGCGAGCGCACCACCGTCCGTATCGTCAAGGGTGGACCCATCGTCATCGATGGTCCCGTCGAGATCGAGTTGGACGACGGCACACGCGTGACTTCCGACCGATTCGCGGTCGCGGTGTGCACGTGTCGGCGTAGCAAGAACTATCCGCTGTGCGACACCAGCCATCGTGCGAAGAAGCGCCCGTCTCAGTCGAGCGAGGACTGACCGGCCGACCAGCGTGACATCACGTGCTCGGCGAGCTCGTTCTCCACAAAATCCAGTGCGCGCATTCCGAATACCACATCGGCCTCGAGCTCGGGCTCATCGCGAAGCAGGTTACCGACCACATCGTGACGTAGTACCTGCTCGTGTACCGCATCGGCCTCGACGTGTTCCGCATAGAACGCGATACATGCCGACGGGGCCTTCAACCTCTGCAGCCCCTGTACGTACCGCTGTGAGCCCGGCGACGACGTGATTTCGGTGGCGGCAAGGTGTCCGACCGTGGCACCACGCAGTCCGCGGTGCAGGCCGAAGAGAGACATCAGGTTGACCCACGCCAATGTCTGCGCAGGCACCCGGTTCACATATCCGAGGTACGACGCGTCGAGGTCGGCGGCCACCATGGATTCGGCCCAGAGATGCTGGTGCACGCGATCGCCCCTGCCACCGCCGTACTCGTCGAATTCGACTGCGACGTAAGAAGCTTTGGCCTGACCGGTCAATCGGGGGATCGCCCAAGCGTGCGGGTCGGCTTCCTTGAGATGGTAGACGGACCGGTGCACGAAATACTCGCGCATCTGCTCCCACGTACCCTCATCGCGGAGAAACCACGACGGTCCGCTTCCGGAAGTCGCCTCGACGGACAGTGCCTCCATCTCGGCCGCCGCATCGTTCCCGGGTTCGACGTGCGCACGGACGTAGTCCAGGAAAGCGGCCTCGAGAGTTGCTCGCAGCCGCAGAAGATCGGGGTCCCATTCCCACGCATCGGAAACGCTCTCGAATCCGCGATAGTGCAGCTCGTAACAGATCAGAAGTGCGAGTTGCACGTCTCTGGACGTGGAATCGACCTCGGTCGGCGTCGGTAAGAGCACCTCTTTGCCCGGCTCGCCTGCGGCCAAGCACCGGATGACGGCCTCCGAGATCGGCCCGCAGGGCACAGGCAAGGCGGCGGAGCGCGCGACGGTCGAGCTGACGGACAGAGAAGCGGTCATACCTGAGACTACCCATCGCGAGGTCTCCCAATCTCGGTCCGCGCATGTGTTTGTGAGCCGTCACAACCGGCAATGCGTCGGGTACGACATCGAACTTCGGTGTCGCTCCACCGGAAGGACCTCATGCGCGCAGTGACCTGGCAGGGCAAGAGAAATGTCAGCGTGGACACCGTTCCCGATCCGCGGATCGAGCAGCCGACGGACGCGATCGTCAAAATCACGACCACCAACATTTGCGGCTCGGATCTGCACCTGTACGAAACTCTCGGCGCATTCATGGACGAGGGCGACATCCTGGGCCACGAGCCCATGGGCATCGTCGAGGAAGTCGGCTCGCAGACAGGTGATTTGGCAGTCGGCGATCGAGTTGTGATACCGTTCCAGATCTCCTGCGGACACTGCTACATGTGCAATTCGAGCCTGTACACCCAGTGCGAGACCACACAGGTTCGCGACCAGGGTATGGGCGCAGCGCTGTTCGGATTCTCCAAACTCTACGGTCAGGTCCCCGGTGGGCAGGCCGAGTACCTCCGCGTCCCGCAGGCACAGTTCACGCATATCAAAGTCCCCGAGGGACCGCCTGATTCGCGGTTCGTCTACCTCTCGGATGTTTTGCCCACAGCCTGGCAGTCGGTGGAATACGCGGCCGTTCCCAAGGGCGGCTCCGTGACGGTTCTCGGCCTCGGGCCCATCGGAGACATGGCCGCGCGCATCGCACAGCACAAGGGTGCCCGGGTGATAGCAGTGGACCTCGTTCCCGAGCGACTTGCCCGCGCGGCTGCGCGAGGGATCGAGACGGTGAACCTCGCCGAACACAGCGGTGGCGTCGGTGACGTGATCCGCGAGATGACCGAAGGCCGGGGCACGGACGCAGTCATCGACGCGGTGGGCATGGAGGCGCACGGATCACCCGTCGGCAAGATGGCGCAACAGATCGTCGGAATGCTCCCCGACGCCGTTGCTGCCCCGATGATGCAGAAGGCCGGTGTCGATCGACTCGGCGCGCTGTACTCGGCCATCGATATCGTCCGCCGCGGCGGAACCATCTCGATCATCGGGGTGTACGGCGGCATGGCCGATCCGCTGCCGCTGATGACCATGTTCGACAAGCAGATTCAGCTCCGCATGGGGCAGGCGAACATCAAGAAGTGGGTCGACGACATCATGCCGTTGCTCGGCGACGACGATCCTCTCGGAGTCGATTCGTTCGCCACGCACGAGCTTTCGATCGAGGAGGCTCCGCATGCATACGAGATCTTCCAGAAGAAGCAGGACGGTGCCATCAAGGTCCTGCTGAAGCCGTAGGGCTTCGAATACAGCGATGCGGCCCGGAATATCACGGGCCGCATCGGTATTCGCAAAAGGATCGGTCGATCTACATCAATCGACGGAGATGACGTCCTTGGCGATCGCTGCCACGCGAGTCTGTCCTGCGGACACGACTCCATGGCGGTTCTTGTGTGCCTCCTCGTAGGTCACGACGGTGCGAACGTCGGACGGATTCGTGAGGTCCTTGATAGCTGCGACGGCGTCCGAGACGTTGAGGTCGTCGTAATCTGCAATCGGCAGCTCGTCGGCGTCGAGAATTCCGCCGGCGGAGCGGGCGGTGTGAATTGCGTCGGCCACCGAGTCGACTCCCTCGCTGCGGGTGAAGTCCTCGGCTGCCTCGAGAGCTGCGTCGCGGCTTGCCGCCAGCGTTTTGACTGCCACGTCTCCGGCGTGTGCGCCGCGACCGAGCAAGGCGCTGAGCCGGTCCGGCGTGCCGCGAGCAGCGTCGAGTGCCCGGTCGAGACCACGCGCAGACCAGTTGGCCGGAGCGTTGACGATCTTCACCGCTGTACCCGCGGCAGCCTGGAACGGGGTGCGGCGCAGTGCCGCGGGTCCGCCCAGAGCGTCTTCTGCGAGCACGGTCTCGAGCCAGTCGACTGTGGCAGCATGCGCCGTGGACAGCCGAGTTGCCAGAGCGACCACGGTCGGTTCGTTCGCTGCGGTCGCCAGTGCCTTGATGTACTTGGCGCGGCCCAGCAGCTGCTGCTCGAGTGCGAGATCGCCCAGCAGGGCTTCGTCGAACGGCTGCGCCTGCTCGGCAACCGACTTCACTGCCGCGAGCGTGCGTCCCAGGAACGGCGCGATGACATCGGGCAATCCGCCGAGATGGCGAAGTGCCTCCTCGATGGCGACAGCGCGGTCGCGGCCGTTCGCGGCGTTCTGGGTCAATTCCCTACGAACCGCCTCGGTGCGCGCCTGAACGACGCGGGTTTCCGCGATCTGGATCTCGGTGTTCGTCAGCTGCAGCGCTACGCGCAACTGGGCGATCAACGTGTTCGTGCTCATGGTGCCCCTTCCGGTGGTGGTCGATTTCTTACGGCCGATGCTTGTGGGTCACAGCGTCATACTCGGCCCTGTTCGGTCATTACCCGTCGGTAGGTTCGATCAAACAGGAGTCGCGGATGTGTGAACAGCGACACGTACCGGTCGGTTGTGTTCGTGAGCCGTCCAGATGCGTCGGTTTCGACCGACCGCCGAGTGGACATCCGAGACCGATGAACACCGCGCTCTACACAGCAACAGTCTCTGCCACCGCAACGGGAGTGACCTCCGACGATGGGGGCCTTTCGCTCGAAGTACGCGAACCCGAGCCGCTCGGAGGGCCGGGGAATGCCACCAACCCCGAGCAGTTGATGGCCGCCGCTCTGTCGAGTTGCCTGGTCGAGTCTCTGCGTATCGCGCTGGGAACGGTCGGCGGCAGCACCGATGAGATGGCAGTGAAAGGCATCGTCGTTCTCACCGACTCGGACGAATCCGGTTACGACGCGTCGTTCGCGCTCTCGGTTTCGCTGCCCGGCACGGACAACCCCGAAGCGGTACTGGCACAAGCTACGTCGATCTGCCCGTTCTTGAAGGTCATCGACGGTGTGGACGTGACCCTTGAATGACGCCGTATCGGCGTCGTGTGGCACATTTCCCACGTGACGACGATTCGTACCCGGGCGGGTAGGGGGCTCGACGCGATCAGAGCCGGCTTTGCCCGCGAGGACACCACGTTGATCGCGGGTGGCCTCACCTTCTACGCCGTCATCGCCGTCGTGCCACTGCTCCTGCTCACCATTCGCGCCACTGCTCTGCTGGGATCGGCGGAATGGGTGCGTGCCGGATTCGATGCCGTGTCGGCTCTGCTACCCGATGCGTTGGACGCGCGGGCTGCGGTGAACGGTTTGGCTACCGCCGGAATCGAACTCGGTCCGCTCGGGGTCCTGATCTCGATCTTTCCGGCAACGTTCTACGGGGAAGGACTACGCAGGGCAATCGTGCGGTTCTCTCCGACGCGGGAATCCTTCACCGGCTGGCGCGGCCGATTGGCGATGGTGCCGTTCTTCGCGGCCGCACCGATACTGCTGGCAGGTGTGCTGGCCGTTGCGCGGCTTCTCGAAGCAACGACCGGTGGCGGCGGCGTCGGTGCCATGGCGGTGCGCGTGTTCCTCGGCTTCAATTGCCTGTGGCTGATCTTGGCGATCCCCCTGGCATGGACGTATCGGGTGATCGCGCCGCGCGCTGTCGGGTGGCGGGCGTTGACGGTCGGATCACTGGTCACCTCGTCCATAGTCACCGGTTTCGTACACGGGTTCATCCTCTTCCTGGCCATACCGGTGGATCTGGGTGCGCCGTTCGGCGGCCTCACTGCTATCGGCGGGGGTGTGGCAATCATGCTGTGGATGTTCGTATTTCATGTGTTGGCACTCGCCGGCTGGCTGGTCACCGCGGAGCTCGATCGGCCCGACGATGCAACCCGAACATCAACTGGGTGAAGCCGAGAACGGCAAGTGTGCACGTCACGGAAATACCGATGGTCGCCGAAGTACCGGCACTCGCCGGAGCGGCACCGGCAACCGTTGCCGTGACCGCTGCAGCGATCACCCGAGAAGGACGCTCCCACACCGTCAGAAAGCCGACGTCGGGGATGCCCGCACCCACTGCCCGGGCTCGGGCCATCTCGTGCAGCAATGTCGTCACCCCGACAGCGACGACGAGAGGCATCGGGGCTCCCAGCGCGAACCCGCTCGCCAGCAGCAGCAGGTCGCTGCAGCGATCCGCGACGGTATCGAGCAGATAACCCCACTGAGATTGGGAACGGCCGATCATCGCGACGCCGCCGTCGATACTGTCGAGCAGGCCGGAGAGGGCGATGAGCACGGCCGCGAGCAGCGGTGCCGAGGTGCCGGGCCGAGACAGCGCGACCGCCGCCCCGGCTACGACGACGGCGGTGCAGGTGACGGCATGGGCGGACACGGATGCTCGGACCAGCGGAGCACTCAGCGCGTAGACCGCTCTGAGCCACCACCTGACCAGCGTCGACGAGGACGGATCGATGTCGTTGTGCAGCGTCGACCACGTCGACATGTATTCGGCGCGGGTCGCCGGGCGAACCGGAGCGTCCAGCCGACTGGACGCATTGCCCTGACTGGACGCATTGCCCTGACTGGACGCATTGCCCTGACTGGACGCACTGCGTTGATTGACCATCGACGATCCTTGCTCGGCACCGATACTGGAGACCCGACGATCAACCGAACACGCGGTGTGGTCGAGACTTCCATTCCGAGTACCCGTCGCAGGCAGTCTCAATCGGTGTCGGAGTTGCTCTCTCGCCTGCGTGCCTTCAACCGAGCGATCTTGATGCTCACGGCCGCGAGCACGATCAACCATCCCGAGATCAGTACGCCGCCACCTACGAACGCCGCGCGGCGCAGCGGATGCGCTTCGGCATAGACGTAACCGACTGTGCCCCATAACAATGCAACGAAGGCGATGATCGCCATCATGCAGATCATCGAATACAGCGTTCTGTTCATCTCTACCCGACCTTGCTGTTCACGTCGTCCCGACCAGCTCTGACATGTTCTTTCCTCAACGATCTTCACTGAATGGTTCGCTCTGTTCCGACACGGTATTACCCGTTACCAGGCCAGGTGCGGCTGCTGCTCGCCGATCGACAACCCGAATTCGACACCCGTGCGATGCGAACAACCGAACAACGACTCCGCCAATTCCTGCGGTGCGTGCCCGAGGATCGGTGCCCACCGCGCCGCACGCGCACTCGACCGTGAACTACAGAACTCGACGACTCCCGTACCGCCGACGTCCACTGTCATTCGGTCGGCCCCGCTGGCAAGCATTCGGCGAAGAGACTGCTCGCCGAACAACACCGGGCCGCGGACGTGCACGACGGCGTGGCTTCGCCCGGTATCGCTCGGCTGCCCCTCGTTCACCCGCGGATCGATGTCCCCCCACGGCCGCCGTAACTCGGCTGCGGCGGGGCCGTGAATCCACACCGCGCAATCACGTTCGCGCAGGACAGATCCAACCGTTCGAAGTAGAGAAGCCGAGGTGTGTCCCGCGGAATCGACGAAGGCCACGATCTCGGGTACGGCGTAGACCAGACCGTGGGTGCGCGCGGCCGGGTCCGTGATGCGCGAGGCCAGCATCATGGCCTCCAGGTTCTTTCGTTCGCGGTCTCCGCCCGTCCGCTCGGCCCAGTCCGGCCCGTCGTGCCAGGCGATTGCGCGGGGCAGGTGCGCCAGCACCGCGCCGGCGTCGTAGGCGCGGTGCGCGAAATCCCAGTCCTCTCCGCCGTATCCGACGATGCTCTCGTCGAATCCGCCGATCTCCGTGAAGAGTTCACGAGTGCACGACATGACGGCACTGATGATGTACCGGTATGACCGTCGATCGGCGTCGAGCAAATCACGGGAGTCCGCGTACCCGTCCCGGAGCCACTGCGGCTCCGGCAATTCCGGCGGTCCGGCCGATCGTCCGACGAGCCACTCTCGAACGTCCTCGCCGGACCAGCCGTCCAGATCGGCGTGTCGTCGGCGCCCCACGGCGAGGGCGTCGGGGACGGCAGAGATCAGCCGAGCCGATTCCGCGACGTATCCGGGCTCGGGAACGGTATCCGCGTCGAGAAAACAGAGAATCTCACCCACCGCGACCGACGCGCCGAGATTGCGCGCGGCCGCCGCACGAAAGCCGAGATCGGGCTGCCGTACGACAGTGACGTCGAGCATCGAACGAAAGGCATCGACGTTCGGCGGTTCGGGGGACCCGTCGTCGGCCACGATCACTTGAATACGAGCGGCCGGATACGTTTGCACGGTCAGCGCCGTCAGAACGAACGCCAACCGGCGTTGCTGCTCGAAGTACGGAATCACCACCGACACCAACGGGGCCCGGTCGACGGCCGGCGCCGAGTCCCACCGATTGCCCGGTACCACCCAGCGGCCGTCGGGTAGCTCCTGCGCGCTCGAGGGACGCTGCTCGCGAAACAGTGCGCGGTACAGAGCGGCTGCCTGGTGAAGCGTCGGATAGGGAACGACGCCCGGCCGCTGCCAGGTCTTGTCGGGACGACGCATCGCGTCGGTCATCGCCGCAGCGAGGCCGTCGACGGAGTTCTCGTGAATCCAGAGTGTCCCCGGAGAATTCGCCTCGATCTCCTCCACGTACCGACCGCGCGGGACGAGCGGTCTGCGGCCTGCCGCGATCCAGGAGTTGATCGAACCGGATGCCGACAGGTGACGGTGAAATGCGACCGGTATTGCGATCGACCGAAGTAGCTCGTCGAGATCGGCATCGGGAACGAAACCGGTCGAATCGAACGAGCGGCCGAGTGTCTTTGCAGTACAAGCAAGTTCGTCGATCATGGTCTCGTGGCCCGGCGATGCGGATCCGATCGAGAGGAGGTCGACAGCGGTATCCAGAGACCTCATGGCCGCGAGTACCTCCTCGTGCCCCTTGCCCGGGTACACGAAACCCAGCACGCCGACGGCGCTGAGCACGGTGCCGCGCTGTCCTGGGGGCGGCGTGGCGCGGTCGATCGGGAGCGGGATGACGCGAACGTCGACACGACGGTGCGGTACGTCATCGAGTAGCAGCCGCTCGTGCATGCTGGATACGACGACCGCAGAGGCGCAGTCGATCACCCGTCGGTAGCAATCCTTCCGCACGTCGAATGCACGTCCGTCCGATGGCTGCGGGATGTCGTGCAGCGTGACGGTGATCGGAGCTCGGTGCCGTGTCGCCGCTGAGACGAATGCGTCAGCGGCCTCGTCCGCGGTTCGGCCGAAGAGCCGGTCGGTGAAATGTATGTGAACGGGAACATCGGAGGGGAGCTCCTGCAAGTCGGAGATCATCGGACTGGCAGTCGCGGCGGCCAACTCGCGCGCGCAGCGAACGACGCCGTGCTCGGGTGGGCCCGTGACGAGGTGGTGCACCGGGTGCGTCACGGCAACAGCTCCAGAATGCGAACCAGTTCGGCGTGCCGGACCAGCGCGGCATCGACGAACTCGGGATGGGCTGCGTACCAATGTAAGTGAGCACGGTGGACCGAGTCCGGTGAGTACGCGGTGCCGTTCACCGACCAGTCCGTCCGTGCATCACCGTCGAAGCCGAGAGCGTCGAGCACTCGCCGCTCGACGGGAGCCCGGACACCACCGAGCAACTCGCGACCCGGATCCCGGACGATGCAGCCGGTATCGAGGTGGTCGAGTATCCGCTGGGCCAGAGCAGTGAGCACCACATTCGTCGGGTGGTTGATCGTGTGGGTCGCGTTGTGCTCGGCGTCCGCGAACAGGTCGGATACAGCGATGTCGGTGTCTCGGCTCTCGCGTCGACGTAGCTCGTCGAGGCTCGCCTCGGCTGCGCGTCGTAGGCCGTCGTTCGAGACCGTCCGGTCCCAGGGTTCGGCTTCGTCGAGTCCGAGCCGAGCTGCGATTATCGTGCGTAAATCGTGGTAGGGCACCATGTCCGGGACGGCCGCGGGGTCGCTCGGGTGTCTGACGATGACCTGAAAAGGGTGCAGCCCCGCATACCTGAGCACTGGCCATCGCACGACAGTTGCGTCGGGGGGCAGTGCCTCGACGAGGTCCGGAACCCCGAGCGGTAGTGAACGATAGCCGGCCCGAACCGGTTGGGTGAGAAGCACCGATGTCCGATCGAGGAGCCGGCCGACATGGCGTAGGTCCGAGGCGTCGAGTTCGTGAACGGGCGGCACACGCACTGTCCTCAGGGGCATGGTCGGATCCGAAGCGAGCAGGATGCGCAATGCCTCTGCCTGACAATTTCCCCACACGAGAAGTAGTGGCCTGTGGTCGTCCGTCGCGGCGGAACGATCGAGGTCTGTCAGCGCGTAGAAATCGCCGTAGTGGCGGGTGTGACCGTCCATGCGTGCCCCGGCGTCGTGAATTGGTTCGTGTTGGTCCATTCTCTCGTCAACGTAGCCCCGGCAGACCCGCTGCGCCAACCCGGATTGAAGCCCGCGGCAAGTGGGTACTGGAGACTTGTCGCGTGTCGGGAACAGGCACGATTCACCAGCTCACACCCGAAGGACATCATGATTCGCGTGGCATCGGTTCCGTCTTCGCACGTCTACGTGCAGCATCTGCAGACCGTGTTCGGCAGTACCGACGCAGCGGGGTCCACCCGTGGATCGTTCACGTTGCTGCCCGATCCTTCCCCGGTCCGCGTGGATGTACCAGGGCAGTGGTGGCCGCCGCGATTGCTCGATGCCCAATGGCTCTCCGAACAGACCGATGTCGACTTCGACGTCCTGCACGTCCACTTCGGATTCGAATCGTTCGATCCCGAGGAGCTGGCGCGTACCGTCGCCCATCTGCGTGCCCACCGTCAGCCGCTGGTTCTGACCGTGCACGATCTGCACAATCCGCATTTCGCGGACGACAGCGTTCACCTGCGGCAACTGGACGTTCTGGTGCGCGGTGCCGATGCCGTGATCACCTTGACCACAGGCGCGGCCGGCTGGATCCACGATCGTTGGGGGGTGCGGACGACGGTGGTGGAGCATCCGCATGTCGTGCCGCTCGAACGAATGAACCGTGCACGTTCGCCGTCGGACTCGTTCGTGATCGGCGTGCACGCCAAGAATTTGCGGGCCAACATCGACCCGTTGGCAGTGATGGATGCGGTGGTCGAGAGCGCGAGATCGCTGCCCGACGCGACGGTTCGATTGGATATCGACGAGGACGTCTTCGAGTACACCAGTCATTGGTACAACCCGACAATCGGGGCAAAATTATTGAACTACAACGCTTTTCCTGATGTCGATGTGCGAGTGCACCGCCGTTTCGACGACGACGAACTGTGGGATTATCTCTGCGAGATCGACGTCTCGGTGCTGCCGTATCGATTCGGCACCCACTCGGGCTGGCTCGAAGCGTGCCGCGATCTCGGAACGTCCGTGGTGGTATCGGATTGCGGTTTCCATGCAGACCAGGCCTCGGTGCACAGCTTCCGAATGGGACTCGATTCGTTCGATGCAGACACCCTCGTCGCTGCCGTTCGGGCATCACACACCCATCGCGCGCCCGCTCTCGATCCTGCTGTCCGCGCGGAGCAAAGGCAGCGAATAGCGCACACCCATGCAGCAATCTATTCGGCAGTGACAGAGGAGATGCGTTGAACGAGAATCCACTTCGCATCGCGGTGCTGGCATCGTCGAGTTTTCCGGTGGCGCAGCCTTTCGCGGGCGGTCTGGAGGCACATGTCTACAACCTGGTGCGGGCGCTCACCGAGCGTGGGCATCAGGTGAGTCTGTTCGCAGCACCGGGATCGAGTATCGATCTGGACGCCACGCTGTTGCCGGTGAGGACACTGGACCTGACCCCGATATCCATCGCCGACGTCGCGATCACACCGGTCGCCATTCGCGAACATCACGCGTATCTGGCGATCATGATGGAACTGGCCGGGACACTGTCGGAGTCGTTCGACATCGTCCACAACCACAGCTTGCACTACCTGCCGCTGGCGATGTCGTCCACGCTGTCGGTGCCGATGGTGACGACCCTGCACACGCCGCCGTTCGCGTGGTTGGAGTCGGCCGTGGCCCTGGCCCCTCCAGGTGTCAATACCTTCGCTGCGGTCAGTGAGTTCGCTGCCTCGCAATGGGCCGATGTGACTGCCGGGACCGTCGTCATTCGCAACGGGATTTCGTTGGAGGAGTGGCCCTTCGGCACCGGCGGTGACTACCTGGTGTGGTCGGGGAGGGTGGTCCCGGAAAAGGGATTGCACCTGGCCATCGCCGCCGCGAAGCACGCAGGACGCACGCTGCGCATCGCGGGCCCACTGAGCAACCTCGACTACTTCCACACCGCCGTCGAACCGCTGCTGGACGACGATATTCGCTACGTCGGGCACCTCGATCAGCCCGCGTTGGCGGCGTTGGTGGCCGGTGCCGAGGTCGCGCTGGTCTCGCCGGTGTGGTCCGAGCCGTACGGTCTTGTGGTTGCGGAAGCGTTGGCGTGCGGCACCCCCGTTGCCGCGTTCGCCAGAGGCGGTATTCCGGAGATCGTCGACGCGTCCTCGGGAGTTCTCGTCCCGGCCGACGATGTGCAGGGCCTCGCCGCGGCAATCCCGCAGGCGGCCGCTCTGAACAGACGTGATGTCCGGGCGCGAGCCGAAGACGTGTGCTCGATGGATCGAATGGTCGACGAGTACGAGGAGCTGTATCGCTCGACGCTTGCCCCGGCCGTCGACTCGATCGACGATCGGCTCGCGATCGCATGATCGGCTACTACGCGCACCACCAAGGGGTCGGGCACATCACCCGCGCCGACGCCATCGCGCGCTCGATGGCGCAGTCGGTGACCGTGCTGTCCTCGCGTAGTCGACCGGCAGGGCATGCGGCGACCGAGTGGCTCTCACTGCCGCTCGATGTGGACGAGTCCACGGACGCTCTCGCACAGGACAGTTCGGCGGGAGGTGTGCTGCACTGGGCCCCGCACGACGTGGACGGCCTGACCGAGCGGATGGCATTGATCGCGGAGTGGGTGGCTCGCGAGAACCCGTCGGCGGTCGTGGTCGACGTATCGGTGGAAGTGGCGATGTTTCTGCGTCTCATGGGTGTTCGGGTCATCGTCATGGCCGTACCGGGGGAGCGAGAGGATCCGATCCACAGCATCGCCTATCGGGCGGCGACGCACATCGTCGCGCCGTGGTCACAACAGGTCTACGACCCGGTCTGGTTGCACCCCCATGCCGACAAGACGACGTACTCGGGCTCGATCAGCCGATTCGCCGGTCGCGAGCGAACGTCGGTGCCCAGGGATCGGACTGTCGTGATTCTGGGTGCGGCAGGCGGTACGTCGCTGAACCGGGATCTGGTGGCTTCCTGGTCGGCGGTGGACGCCCGCTTCGAGTTTCGCGCACTCGGGGTCGCCGGCGGCGGTTGGGTGGACGACGTCTGGCCGCTGTTGTGCTCGGCGGCACTCGTAATCACCCATGCCGGGCAGAATGCCGTCGCCGACGTGGCCGCGTCCGGCGTACCCGCCATCGTCGTGCCGCAGGCTCGGCCCTTCGGCGAGCAGCGCGCGACGGGTAAGGCATTGGCGGACTGCTCGATCGCCGAAGTACTCGACGCGTGGCCGTCCGTCGCACAGTGGTGCGCTGCTGCGGACCGAGCTCTCGATCTGGGGGGCGACGGGTGGTCGATGCTGCACACCGACGGCGCACCCGCGCGAGCGGCACAGGCCATCGAGCAGGCGGCAACCAGGCGGAGCCGGAAGTGAAGATCGTCCTCGTCACCGTGGTGTCGGGTCGCCACGAGCACCTGGTCGCGCAGGTACGCGGCCTGCAGAGCTCCACCGTGGCACCGGTCGAGCACATTGTCGTATCCATGGGCGACACGGCTATTGCCGGCGTCCTCGCCCGCTGCGGTTCTTCTGCCACGTGTATCGAGATGCCTGCGAACAACACGCTGCCGCTGGCACGGGCGCGCAACCTCGGCGCGGCGGCGGCCGTCGCTCGCGGTGCCGAATTGCTCGTGTTTCTCGACGTCGACTGCATCCCAGGCGCGGAGTTGATCGAGCGATACCGCGGCGCTGCAACAACACCCGGTAACGAACGGTCCTTGCTCTGCGGCCCGGTGACCTATTTGAAGGAAGACGTCGCCACTGATACCGCGGCGCTGGCCTCACTGACCGCGCCGCATCCAGCGCGCCCGAATCCGCCCGTCGGTGCCGTCGAGCACGGCGACAACTTCGACCTGTTCTGGTCTCTGTCTTTCGCGGTCGACAGCGCAACCTGGCGCGAACTCGGTGGTTTCTGTGAGGACTACACCGGTTACGGCGGCGAGGACACCGATTTCGCTGCTACCGCGGAGGCGTCGGGAATGGGGTTGCGGTGGGTGGGCGGGGCGCACGCCTATCACCAGTTCCATCCGGTGTCCGATCCTCCGGTCGAGCACCTCGACGACATCGTGCTCAATGCCCGAACGTTCTTCGATCGATGGGGACGGTGGCCGATGATCGGCTGGCTCGACGCCTTCGCAGCCCGCGGGCTCGTCGAGTTCGACGCCATCGGGATTCGCCGCACTGCCGGATGAATCGATGCGCGCAGCAGTGCGGGCGATCGGCCGTCCGGCCGATCGCCCGCACTGGGTAGAGCTGCGCGAGTTGATTATCCGCCGGTGATGGGCGAGTTGTATGCACATGGGATCGACTTCGTGGAGAAGCCCTTCGGATCCAGTGCATTCTTCACGATTCCGATGGCACGCAGCGAGACCGAAATGGACAGGTGGTCCGACAGGTCGATCGGGCAGCCGTCCTGCAGGGTGACGTTCTTGACCGTGGCACCGGGGCCCGCGGTGAGAAACGTCGTCTTGTACGGAGTGACGACCTCGTCGTACTTGGTGCCGATCACGGTGTAGTTGATGCCGGGGTCGGTGTCACCGCCCACAGCCAATCCCTTGACCAGCGGTGAGTCGATGACCTGATCCGAGGCGGCCGGCCCGGCGATGGCACCGACGACGCCGAGCACGTTCAGACCCAGGTTGTTGATGGTGCGACCCAGGGTGCCGATTCCGACGAGAGTCGTGCCGTGGTTGGAGCCGGCGACGCTGACGACGGTGTTCACCTTGTTCTGCGTGGGGTCGGCCAGGTTGGCACCGCCCTCGAAACGTAGGTACTGACGGGTGACGAGTCCACCCTGCGAGTGGCCGACGATATCGACCTGGGCGGAGCCGGTGGCGGCCCGGACTGCGTCGACGTAGGTGGCGATCTCCTTGGCGCTCGAGGCGACGGAGGCCGTGCCGCGCAGCGACTTGAGGTGACCGACCGCGCTCGCGTCCTGGTCACCGTAGTTCAACGCGAAGACGCAGTAGCCCTCCTTTTTCAGAGAAGGCGACATGCGCGCGAAGTTGTTGAAGGCGTTCTCCCAGGTACCGTGCAGCAGAACCACCGGACGCGGATGCGCCGCGGACGGCTTGCAGTTCCAGTCGTTGGCACCCTGCGGCGCTACGTCGGGGTTGACGACGCTGTAGAGGAAGCCGGCCAGGAAGTTCGTGAACGCCGGCCCGTATCCCTTGGTCTCGGTCTGCGGATCGTAGGTGCTGGTCGCGGGGGTAGCGGAGTCGATGCTCGGCGGAACGATGCCCTGGTCGGCAGCCTTGGGTGTCGCCTCGGTCGGTTCGGGCGGGATGACTTCGTCTCCCTGCACGGTGGCGGGCGGAGCGGGAGCGGTAGCGGGCTGGGCCTGTGCCGCAACACCGGAACCGAGGGCAAGAGAGCACGCCATTGCCGCAATCATCGCAGCGCGCACCGTGGTGGCCTTCCTCGTTGTGCGGAAGGTGGACCGAGTAGTGGTCATTGAGCCTGACTTTCGACGAGGGTTGCTTGGACAAGTCGGAACAGTAGGCCTCCGTTTCGTCGAATCATGCTCACTGGCATGGCGTTTGGAATCTGCCGGTAACCGATGCGTCATTTGTGAGATGGGATCACAACTGACGGGATCCGCCCGATTTCCGAACGGACTGCCGGATAGATTGGCGAAAACAATCCTTGGGTTTGATTTTTGGCCTAGTATTCGTGAGGCTGCTCATCCGTCATCGGATCGGTGCTGGGTGCAGTCGAGCGACGGACATGGTCGGTGCTGCAGCGTGCGGGCATCGACCGAAGTTGACACAGACCTGTTGCAGGTTTCGAGTTCGAGGGGTGGGTTTTGGTGACCGCGACTGAAAGCGTGCATGTGCCGCAAGAGGATTACGTCGGTGGGCGCCGAGCCTCGGACCGTCTGCGGACGCCGCGGGAGACGGCAGCGCGGATGTTGGATCAGTACATAGCTGAACCCGAGGACACTCCACCGCCGCGTGATTGTGCCCGTGGTGAGCTCGACGACATGACGACGACCTGCTGCGAACTGGCGGCAGGAGTCCTCGATTCCGGTCGGCTACCCGTAGCGGGTGCCATGGACATCTTTCGCGACGCGGCCACCCGTTGGGCCCGCGACGGCGTTCCGCTCGGGCGGATCCAGCACGCGATCAACGAGGGCTGCGCACTGGGATTGCGCAGTGGGTCGCGCGTGGTCGAGGAGAGTGCGAGCAGTCCGGTGGTCGACGGCACCATCCTTGTCATGGAGCTCCTCGACGTCGTCACCGAAGCAGTGTCCGATGCCTACCTTGCAGAATTTCGCACCCTGACTCAGAACGGTCCCCGGCACGATGCGGAACTGCTCGATGCGCTGCTCACCGGTGACGGGACGGCTCGCAAGATCGCTGATCGTATGGGAGCGCTGCTTGCTGAGGATTATCACGTTGTCGCCCTGCACTTTCCGGCGCATACCGACGAAGGCGGCAGGCGCGGCGACACAGCTATGATGGCGGCAAGAAAGCTGCGACGGATTCACGCGGCGCTGGCGACGTACGACGGAGAGGGTGCCCCGATCGCGTCGATGAGCACCAACGGTGGAACCGTTCTGCTGCCCGACGTCGCAGGCACCGACGTCGGCGAGCTCGTCGAGCGGCTCGCGGAGGCCGGTCAGGTTCCGGTGACGGCGACAACCGGGTCCGCTGCGGCCGACGACATCGCCGTCACCGCACCGCACCTGTACGAACTGCTCGGTCTCGTTCGCCGGCTGCGGTACGCGCCGGGTCTGTATCGGATGTCGGATCTGGTGTTCGAGTACCAGGTGAGCAGGCCGGGCCTGGGTCGCAAGCACCTCGTGACCTTGATCGATCCGCTGCGCGACTCGGTCGATCTGCTGCCGACGCTGCACGCGTTCGTCGACTCGGATTCCAACCGAAAGAAGACTGCCACCTGGCTGACGGTGCACCCCAATACCGTCGATTACCGGCTCAAGCGGGTGGAACAGCTCACCGGACTCGATCCGATGAAGCCGTCCGGACTTCGCCGTCTTCACGCTGCGCTGATCGCCGACCGCCTCGAAGCACGTCGAGTCACGGTGGACGAGCGACAACTATGACGGTTCCGAACGGTGCTGTGCTGGCAGCATCGGCAGCGCTCGACTCGGTCGAGTCCGTCGCTGCGATGTTTCAACCCGTTGTCGAGCTGTCCACCGGGACCGTCGTCGGATACGAGGCTCTGGCCAGGTGGCCTTCTCCGAGCCTGGCGCTTCCCGAGGACGTGTTCGCCCTGGCCCGTGAGCGCGGAATGGTGGGCCGCGTCGATGTCGCATGCAGGGCGGCTGCGCTGCGGGCAGCCCGCGAGCGCGCGTACTCGCATCGGGTGCGGTTCTTTCTCAACATCGAACCGGGCTGCTTCGTCGACGAACAGGATGTCGACGCGCACCTCGACGCGATCGGTGACGATCTGGACGTCGTGCTCGAGATAACCGAGCGTGACCTCGACCGCAACGTACCGCTGTTGATGGCTCTGGTTCGAGGTGCTCGCGCCCGCGGACTGGCGGTGGCCATGGACGATGTCGGGGCTACGCCGGCAACACTGGAGTTGCTGGCTGCGGTCGCGCCGGACATCGTCAAACTCGACGCATCGATTGTGCGGTCACCGTTCCGGTCGCGCGCCGCGATGCGGCAAGTGCAAGCATATGTGCGAACGAGCGATGCAGTCCTGCTGGCCGAAGGGATCGAGAACCGCCGGCACCTTCGTCGAGCGATAGCGCTCGGCGCAACCCTGGGGCAAGGGTGGCTGTTCGGTCGCCCGATGCCACTGCCCAGCATCTGACGACAGACGAGTTGTGGAAACGAAGAACCCCGCACCCTTCGAAGGCCGATGAGCCTGGGTACGGGGTCCTGACAGACCGATCGATCCGTTCAGTTCGTGAACTTGTCCTTGATGTCGCCTGCGGTATCGGAGATGTCGTCGCCGACCTGCTTGGTCTTGCCCGACGCCTGATCCTTCGCGCCTTCGGCAGCAAGGTCGTCGTTGTCGGTCTTCTCGCCGGCAGTTTCCTTGGCGTTGCCCATGAGCTCTTCAGCCTTGTGCTTTGCCTTGTCGATGAAATCAGCCATGTGCACTCCTCGAGATCGATTGTTCTATCCTTCCGCAGAAGCTATACCCGGGAACGAAAGCAGTAATCATCGATGCCTGGTCGGGTTGTTCGGGTGTGATCCGGGTAAGCGTCGGCCATGAATTCAGAGATCAGTGCACAGCAGACGCCCTCGCCCGCACATCAGCGTCCGAGCGGTGTGGATGATGCAACCGTGGCCGCCACGGGGAAGCTGTCCGAGGCGCTCGAATGCGTCGAGCGTGCCCGAGGCCACCTCTATTCGTTCCACCAATTGATGGGGCACTCCGACCTCTTGCTCGGAGAAGCCGTCGAGGCCTTGGCCGAAGCGGGCCACGAGGCGATCGCGCAGCGAATCGACGACGACATGATCGGCAGAAACATCGCGCCCGGGCGCTGGACGTTCCAGCTCGTCGAGGAATTCGACGACGGATACTGGAGTCCACTGCGCGAGCACGATCGGGCTGTTCGGGACGAGTTGCTGGAGGGCCGTCGCCACGTTTTCGAAGCCGAAATGAAGGAGCGCCGTCGAACCCATGGCCGTAGCGGGCACGAAGCGCGACCGTCCGATTGACGCTGGTCGTACATCTGAAAAAGCACCGACCCGCGCCGGTAGCGGCGGGGTCGGTGCTCGGGGCGTGATTTTTCAGCCTGCCTGCGACGCTGCGTCGATCTCGCTGTCGGCGTGCGCGGTGGACAGCTGGCCGCCGGAGTTCTCCAGGTGCGCACGGACGAACCAGTGGAAAAGCTCGAGCTGAGCGCTCTGACCGATGAGCATGTCCTCGGTGATGGGGTCGATATCGCCGACCTCCGCGATGTTCTTGCGGGTGGTCTCGATGACGCCGGTGTAGACCAGGTCGAGAGCGCCGAGGTGTTCGATCGCAGTTGCGCGGCCGATCGAGTAGTCGTCCCAGGTGCGTTCGGAAACGATGGTCCCTGGTGTGCCCTTGGCCGACGAGCCCAGCGTCGCGATGCGCTCGGCAACGTCGTCCGCAAATCCGCGAACCGCTTCGACCTGCGGATCGAGCATCTCGTGAACCGAGATGAAATTCGGCCCGACGACGTTCCAGTGGATGTGCTTGAGCGTCAGGTGGAGATCGTTGAATGCGTTGAGACGATCCTGCAGAATCGCGGCGACGCGTGCGCCCTTTTCCGAGGTGAGTCCGGGAACGGTGTACGAGTTCTTTTCAGCCATGTTCATGGTTTGCCCCAACCCTTCCGAACACAAACATGCCCCGCCGAACCGAATCGGCGGGGCACGAGTGACGACGGGTCAGGACTCGTCGAGTCTCGGTGTCTCCCTACCCGACGTTCCGCCGGGCGAAGTGCCGGCCGAGGACGTTCCGTCGGTCGGGTCGACGATCGGGCTGTCGGCAGCCACCTCCTCGATCACGTCGGCAGTGTCGTCTTCCTTCGGGGGGTTCTTCAGGCTCAGGACGATCGATCCTGCCAGAACCGCGATGATGACGACCAGGCTGACCAACGACGGAATCTCGGGGATCGAGGTGCTGATCACCTTGTGTCCGGCCTGCAGAATCAGCTTCACACCGATGAACGCGAGGATGATCGCCAGTCCCTTGGACAGGTAGTGGAACTTCTCCAGCAGCCCTGCGAGCAGGAAGTACAGGGCACGCAGGCCGAGGATGGCGAACGCGTTCGAGGAGTAGACGATGAACGGGTCATCGGTCACCGCCAGAACCGCAGGGACGCTGTCCACCGCGAACACCAGGTC
Organism: Rhodococcus sp. AW25M09; assembly: GCF_000333955.1. Classification (GTDB taxonomy): domain Bacteria; phylum Actinomycetota; class Actinomycetes; order Mycobacteriales; family Mycobacteriaceae; genus Rhodococcoides. Next base: position 98,854 of record NZ_CAPS01000109.1, on the reverse strand, counting down.
GGCGGCCTCGATCGCCACCACGACGGCGAGCAGTGGCGTGGCCACGCGCTTGCCGGCTTCCTTGACGAAGAACTTGGTGCCGGCGTACTCGTCACGGACGGGCACGATCTTGCGGAGCAGTCGAACCGCGATCGAGGTGCTCGGGTCGTACGACTCTTCCTCGTCTTTCATCAGCTTCCATGCGCTGTAGAGCAGGATGGCCGCGAAGACGAACAGAACTGCAGCGAACTTGCTGACGATGGCCACGCCTGCGGCCAGGAAGATCGCCCGGAACACGAGGGCACCGATCACACCGAAGAACAGCACCCGGTGCTGGTACTCACGGGGAACCTTGAAGTAGCCGAAGATCAACGCGAAGACGAAGAGATTGTCGACCGACAGACTCTTCTCCAGCAGCCAAGCCGTGGTGTATTCGACGCCGGCCGTGGTGCCCAGCGTGAAGAACACGACGATGCCGAAGACGATCGCCACGCCGACCCAGAGGGCACTCCACCAGGCGGCCTCCTTGAAGCCGATGATGTGCGCACCGCGGTGCGCCAGTAGGTCGATTGCCAAGAGGATCAGGACGACGGCACCGAATGCCGCCCATGCCCACCACGGGACACTCATGAACGGGCCCCCTCACTCGTGAATGTGCTGCCGAGCTTCTGCGTCGATGCCATCTGGCACACGCTCCTTACGTTCTCGTCTGTCCGATCGTGCGGTTCGACCGCGATTACTCCAGTGTGGCTGTTCGGTTTCCTGCAGGCATGGTCGTTTTGCGGATATGTTTCGTCTGATTCGATTGCCGGGTTACGGCAATTCGACTGCGCCGACGAAGGCTAGGTCGGTCGGCGGTTGTTCGGCCAGTCGAGCAGCGTTGCGCCGAGCACCGCCGTGTGCAGCGCGAATGCCTCGACGGGATTGCTCACATCCTGGCCGGTCAGATCCTTTATTCGCGACAACCTGTACGTGACTGCTCGCACGGACAGGTGCATTCGTCTGGCGGTGGACGCGGAATTCGCGCCGGTGTCGAAGTACACCTGCAATGTCTGCATCAGTGGGCCCGGACCACCGCGGGCAGCGAGCAGCGGGGTCAGCAGTGTGTCGATCAGATCGGCGATGGCGGCGCGATCACTGATCAGAACTCGGTAGACGAGCAGATCACGGGCATCGACCATGGGTGTATCGAGCCCGAGCACAGAGGCCAGTTCGAGTGCGTCGAGCGCCTCTCGGTAGGACGCCGCCACCCCGACCGCTCCACTGCGGGCGCGGCCGACGCCGATCTGCGCCCGCCCGTACTCACCCTTCCGCCGGAGGTCCACCGATCCACTCGGACCGCGCGGGGACATTCCCAGGGCACGCCCGGCCCGAGTGAGCACGTGGTCGACGGCCTCGCGATCGGGTGCCGGGAACACCAGGACCAACCGGTCCTGCTTGGTTGCGACGAGCAATTCGGCATCACCCTTGCTGCCCTGCACGCTGCGTTCGACGAGGCCGATAGCAGAGCTGGCATCGGTGAAGGGCTTGGTCGACGTCACCACGGCCACCGTGTGCGGACTCGACAGGTCGAGTCCGAATGTCCGGGCTCGCCCGAGTACGCCTGCGAGATCGGCGGTACCCGAGAGCAGATCGTCGACGAATTCACGCCGGGCAAGCACCTCGACGCGCACAAGGGTGCGTCGGGCGAGCTGATAGCCCTCGGCCAGTTCGGCCACCGCGTCGTCGACGGCACGCAGCATGACCTCGCCTGCTGTGACGACACCGGCGGGATTCTCGGCGGCCGCCTTCACCGCGGGCAGCTCTCGCCACAGCCGCCACGCGGAGCTCAGATACAGGTCGAGCAGGGCGCGCAGTGCCACGCCTGCGCGGGCCGCGGCGTCGCCCTGCGCGCGAAATTCGCGTAGTTGCTTGCGGCTCAACGGGACGCCTGCATCCACTGCATCGGTGAGAACGTCCAGAAAGCTGCCCAGGAGGGTGGCGTCGAGTCCGCCGGCGTCCGACGCAGCCAGCGCAGCGACTGCGTCGAGCGGTCCCGCGTCCCGCTGTGTGGCCATCTCTCTCGTATCTCCCATCCGACTGAAGGTCAATGGTAGGCACCGCAACGCCGGTCCTGAAACTTTCTCTGCCTCTATCGGCGCATTTCGTGGCGTGTTCGATGTGCGAGAGGCGCTACCTGGGAGCACAATCAGCCGATCCGCACGTTCGTCTCCACGTTGGGAGTCGGTTACATGACCTCGTCGAGCAGACCCGCATCGGGCCTGAGAGCACAGCTGCTCCGCAAGAAGCCGATCACCGATCCCGACCAGCAAGCGGACGGCGGACTGGAACGGACCATCGGCACGTTCCAGCTGACCATGTTCGGTGTCGGTGCCACCATCGGCACCGGTATCTTCTTCGTGCTGTCGCTGGCGGTCCCCGAAGCCGGTCCTGCAGTGGTGCTTTCGTTCCTGGCGGCGGGTATCGCGGCCGGTCTCGCCGCTATCTGTTACGCCGAAATGGCCTCGGCGGTGCCGGTATCGGGCTCGACCTATTCCTACGCCTACGTGACGATGGGCGAGGTGGTCGCGATGGGAGTCGCGGCCTGCCTGCTGCTCGAGTACGGAGTGTCGAGCGCTGCCGTTGCCGTCGGGTGGAGCGGTTACCTCAACGAACTGCTGAACAACCTCTTCGGCTTCACCATCCCGCACGCGCTGTCCGCTGCGCCCGGCGACTCCGACCCTGGCGTCATGAATCTGCCCGCCGTCGTGCTGATAGTGCTGTGCGCTCTGTTGCTCATTCGCGGTGCCAGCGAATCCGCGGCCGTCAACGCAGTCATGGTCGTCATCAAACTCGGTGTATTGGCGCTGTTCGCCATCGTCGGATTCAGTGCCTTCGACTCGGGCAATTTCTCCGATTTCATGCCGCTGGGAACGGCAGGTGTCACTGCTGCCGCAGGGACCATCTTCTTCTCGTTCATCGGTCTCGATGCGGTGTCCACCGCAGGCGACGAGGTGAAAAATCCGCAGAAGACCATGCCGCGAGCCATCATTGCTGCGCTGATCGTCGTCATCGTCTTCTACCTCGTGGTTGCGGTGGCCGCTCTCGGCACCCAACCGTGGACCGCCTTCGCGGGCCAGGAGGAAGCCGGGTTGGCCGAGATCCTGCGCAACGTCACCGGGCGGGCCTGGCCCGCAACGATCCTCGCCGCGGGAGCAGTGATCTCGATCTTCTCGGTGACGCTGGTGACGATGTACGGGCAGACTCGTATTCTCTTCGCGATGGGGCGAGACGGCATGTTGCCCAAAGCCTTCGCCAAGGTCAGTCCCCGTACTCACACCCCGGTGAACAATACGATCGTCGTTGCAGTGATAATCTCGATTCTCGCTGCGTTCGTTCCTCTGGACAAGCTGGCCGATCTGGTGTCGATCGGCACCCTCGTCGCGTTCATCGTCGTGGCGATCGGGGTGATGGTGCTTCGTCGGACCATGCCGAACCTCGAACGGCCGTTCAAGGTACCGGGATATCCGGTGACGCCGGTGCTGTCGGTCCTGGCCTGTGTGTACATCCTCTCCGGCCTGCGGTGGACGACGTGGTTCTGGTTCGGGCTCTGGCTCGCAGTGGTTCTCGCGTTCTACTTTCTGTGGGGTCGGCATCATTCGGCGCTCCGATCGGTCGCAAAGGATGCGCGATGAGCACTCTGATCGCCTTCGCGCCGGGAAAGGGAAGTGTGGGCGCACTCGATCTCGGGGCGCAATTGGCAAGGTCGTCGGGAACGACGATCGACGTCGCGACGGTGGTGCCCAAGCCGTGGTCGACGCCGTCGATGGCACGCGTCGATGCCGAGTTCGCGGACTGGGCTGCGGCCACGGCAGCCGAGTCGGAGGCGAAGGCGCGGCACTACCTCGAGGATCGGGCACCCGACATCGCCGCGTCGTTCCACCGCCTGGCCCACCGCTCGGTGTCGACGGCGTTGACGGAAGCCGCACAGAGCCTGTCGGCATCGGTGCTGGTACTCGGGTCATCGGGCGACGGCGCACTCGGACAGGTCGTCGTGGGGTCGACAGCAGACAAACTTCTGCACTCCTCGCCGGTGACCGTGGCCCTGGCACCTCGCGGTTACCGCGTGCGCGAACGGGCGACCCTGACGCGGATCACGGTTGCGTTCTCCGGTGACAGTGAGGCCTCGCGTGTGGTGGGGCCGACTGCGGAGCTGGCCCGGGATGCGGGAATTCCGCTGAGGCTGGCGTCGTTCGTCGTCCGCGGGGCGTCGATGTATCCACCCGAAGTGGGACTACGCGCAGAGGACGACGTGGCCGCCGAGCTTTCTCGAGGGCTGAGCGAGGCACTCACCGCCGCGGTGGACGACGCAGTGGCGGTGGGACTATCGGCAGATCAGGTGACGACCGAACTGGCCTCGGCCGGTAGTTGGCGCGAAGCCCTCGACGAACTGCAGTGGCAGGACGGCGAGGTGCTGACCATCGGATCGTCCGGACCACTGGGACCGATTGCTCGCGTGTTCCTCGGCTCACGGGCAACCAAGATCATTCGTCATTCACCGGTCCCGATCCTGGTGTTGCCGCGGCGGTGACTGCCGGGATCGACGTCAGCGGTTGAGTGCCAGTACCGAAAGCAATTCGTAGGCAACGTGAGCCGCCGCGATTCCGGTGATCTCGGCGTGGTCGTATGCGGGTGCCACCTCGACGATGTCGGCACCGACCACGTTCAGCCCGACCAGTCCGCGCAGAGTGTTCAACAGTTCGCGGGAGGTCATGCCGCCGGCCTCGGGAGTGCCGGTGCCCGGCGCGTGTGCGGGGTCGAGAACGTCGATGTCGACCGAGACGTAGACGGGGCCGCCGTCGAGGCGTTTACGCATGCGCTCGACGATGCTGGCCACTCCGTCGACCTCGTAGTCGTCGGAACGAATCACCTGGAAACCGAGCACACGATCGTCCTCGAGATCCTGCTCGCTGTAGAGCGGGCCACGAATACCGATGTGCTGTGATCGTTCGAGGTCGATGAGTCCCTCCTCGCTGGCCCGCCGGAAGGGGGTGCCGTGCGTGTAGGGCGCACCGAAGTATGTGTCCCAGGTGTCGAGGTGAGCATCGAAGTGCAGCACTGCTATCGGTCCGTGGTCGCGTGCGAGCGAACGCAGGATCGGCAGAGCGATGGTGTGATCGCCGCCGAGAGTCAGAACCGCCGAGCCGTCGGCGCGCAGGTCCGTCACCGCGTCGTGCACCGTGGTCAGCGCCTCGGTGATGTCGAACGGATTGACCCCGATATCACCGAAGTCCGCCACTTGCTGACGGGCGAAGGGCGAGACCTTCAGGGCGGGGTTGTAGGGCCGCAACAGCTTCGAGGCCGCTCTGATGTGGCCCGGACCGAAACGTGCACCGGGCCGATAGCTCACCCCGGAATCGAACGGCACGCCGAGGATGGTGACGTCGGCACGAGAGACCTCGTCGAGTCGGGGTAGCCGGGCGAACGTGGTCGGTTCGGCGAAGCGCGGAACCTTGGTGGCGTCGACCGGACCGACCGGTGGGTGCTCGGGATTGCTCGGGTTCATCGAGAATTCCTTTTCGAAGTCGAGGAGTCCGGTGACAGTTGAGTCGACCAGTTCGCTCGGCAAGCGTTACTCTGATGCACGATCTTGTCAACACGAGTTTCCTGAGAGGTGAGAACGGTGTCTGTTGCTACGTCGGTCGAGAACGACGCACCGCGTATCGGTGCGCGGCTCAAGGAGGCGCGGCAGAAGAAGCGACTGACTCTCGACGCGCTCGCCGACACCTGTGGGGTCACCAAGGGGTACCTGTCCAAGCTCGAGCGCGATCAGGTGAACGCGTCGGTCGCGTCGTTGGTGCGGGTCTGCGCTGCCCTCGACGTGCCGGTCGGCTCGCTGTTCGACGATGCTCCGGCGGGTGAGGTGGTGCGGGCAGAGTCGCTGCCGCGCATCGTCTTCGGGGGCGAGGCAATGACCGAGTATCTGCTGACGCCGGTGGGGGAGCGTCGCGTTCAAGTGCTGCTGGGCCACATCGAGGCCGGCGGCGGGAGCGGTGCGGAGGCGTACACCCTGCCGTTGGACGTCACCTTCGTGCATGTGCTGTCCGGCGAGGTTCGGGTGATCTTCGAGGCCGATCCCGACGGCACTTTCGGCAGTGACGACGTTCTGCTCGGCGCGGGCGACGCATTCACGTTCTCACCGCGGCGACCGCACAGCTTTCGCAGCGAAGGGGGCGGCGATGCCCGAGTTCTGTGGGTATTGGCCCCGGCGCTGCCCGAGGAGTTGCCCATGAAGAAACAGGAGTTTCGATCGTGACAGCAACCGTGTCCCTCTTTCAAGGGCCCGAACTTTCCGGCGATGTCGAGGCCAACCTCGCCGCGCTCGACGCCGCTGCGGCCGGCGCGGCCGCAGCGGGGGCGTCGATCCTGGTGACCCCGGAGATGTCGGTCAGCGGCTACGACATCGGTGACCTCGTGCTCGAGCGGGCGGAGCCGTTCGACGGTCCCAACTTTCAGCGCGTCGCCGCGATCGCTCGAACCCGTTCTGTCGCAATCGTGTACGGATATCCCGAGCGCAGTGGTGACTCGGTGTTCAATTCGGTGCAGGTGGTCGATGCATCCGGACGATCACTGGCGCGCTACCGCAAGACCCACCTGTTCGGCGAACTCGATCGCACTCACTTCGCTCCCGGGCCGGAGTTGCTGGTGCAGTTCGACTTCGACGGCCTGCGCTGCGGTCTGCTCACCTGCTACGACGTCGAATTCCCGGAAACGGTGCGCGCGCACGCCGATGCCGGAACGCAATGGTTGATCGTTCCTACCGGTTTGATGACCCCGTTCGAGATCATCGCAACCCATGTGGTTCCGACGAGGGCGTACGAGAGCCAACTGTTCATCACCTACGTCAACCGCTGTGGAACCGAGGCGAGCCTGACGTACTGCGGGTTGAGCTGTGCTGTCGCGCCGGGTGGCAACGACATCGCGCGAGCCGGTGCACACGAACAACTTCTGACGGTGCAGCTCGATCCCGCCGAACTCACTCGATCACGCGCCGTCAACACCCATCTGACCGATCGCCGACCCGATCTGTACCGGACAGTTCTCTACCCGACAGGACCCTCGCGGGCCGAGCAGGAGACCGACCGATGACCACACCCGTCACCCCGGACAGCGCAATCGCATCCGAGGACGAGCAGCCGCTGACCATGTTCGGCCCGGACTTCCCGTTTGCCTACGACGACTACCTCGCGCACCCGGCCGGTCTCGGCAGCATTCCCGACGCGGCCCTCGGTACCCAGGTTGCCGTGATCGGCGGTGGCCTCGCGGGCATGGTCGTCGCCCATGAACTGCTGCGTCTCGGTCTCGAACCGGTTGTGTACGAATCGGATCGGATCGGCGGACGAATGCGCTCGGTTCCGTTCGACGGATATCCAGGTGTGGTGGCCGAGATGGGTGCGATGCGGTTTCCGCCGTCGTCTACGGCACTGTTCCACTACCTCGATGCCGTCGGGCTCGAGACGACGCCGTTCCCGAATCCTCTGGCCGAGGTGACCCCCAGCACGGTGATCGACCTCAAAGGCGAGAGCCATTACGCGCAGAAGCTGGACGACCTCCCCCCGATATTCGCCGAAGTTGCCGAGGCGTGGAACAACACGCTCGAGGAACACGCCGAACTGGTTCCACTGCAGCGCGCCATTCGAATGCGGGACGTAGCGGAGATCAAACGAATCTGGAACGAACTGATCGTGAAGTTCGACGATCAGACGTTCTACGGATTCCTCGCCGCGTCCGAGCATTTCTCGTCGTTTCGGACGCGAGAGCTGTTCGGCCAGGTCGGTTTCGGAACGGGTGGTTGGGACACCGACTATCCCAACTCCATCCTCGAGATCCTTCGAGTCGTCAGCACGGCGGCGGACGACCACCATCGAGGGATTGTCGGAGGGTCACAGCAGTTGCCGATGCGGCTGTGGACCGACTCGCCCGCGAACATGGTGCACTGGCCCGAGGGCACCTCGGTGGCTTCGCTGGGCGGCGGTGCCACCATGCCTCGCGTCACCGAAATCAGGCGCACCGACGGGGGAACCACGATCCACGACGATCGCGGCAACATCCGTACGTACGCCGCTGCCGTGGTGACCGCCCAGAGTTGGATGTTGCTCAGCAACATCAGATGTGACGACGATCTGTTCCCCATCGATCACTGGACGGCCATCGAGCGCACCCACTACATGGGGTCGACCAAAGTATTCGCACTAGTCGATCGACCGTTCTGGAAGGACAAGGATCCGGTCACCGGTCGCGACCTGGTCAGCATGACGCTGACCGACAGGATGAGCCGCGGAACCTACCTACTCGATCAGGGCGAGGGTAAGCCGGGACTTATCTGCCTGTCCTACACCTGGTCCGACGACTCGCTCAAGCTGCTCGCCCTCGACCCGACCGAGCGGATGAACATCATGCTGCGATCCCTGGAAGAGATCTATCCCGGGGTCGACTTCCGCAGCCACATCATCTCCACACCGGTGACGCTCTCCTGGGAAACCGAGCGCAATTTCATGGGTGCATTCAAGGCAAACCTGCCGGGGCACTACCGGTACCAGGAAAGACTGTTCACCCACTTCGTTCAGGACGAACTCGAGCCTCGGCACCGAGGAATCTTCCTCGCCGGCGACGACATCTCCTGGACCGCAGGTTGGGCGGAAGGTGCTATCCACACCGCACTGAACGCCGTCTGGGGCGTGGTGCATCACCTGGGCGGAGCGTCGGCCGAAAGCAACCCGGGACCGGGCGACGTCTTCGAGTCCATCGCACCGCTTCGGTTGGGCGACTAGCCCTTCGACGATGCGGCGAGAAGTGACAGCAACAATTCCGCGCGCACCCGGGCCGACGTCAGATCCACCGCCAGCAATTCCTCGCACCGCGTGATCCGGTTGCGCAGCGTGTGACGATGAACGGACAGGCGCACCGCGGCGGTTTCCCAATGCCCGTTGGCCTCGAGGAAAGCGCGAAGTGAACCCACCAGATCGGCACTGTGGCTGCGGTCGTACTCCGCGAGTACCGCGATGGTCATGGCGGCCATGGCGCGCAACGATTCCTGCACCGGTTCCGAGGCCAGCAGCATCGACCCGGAGAACTCCACGGTGCGATCGTGGGGCCCGGCGGCGGCGCACGCGAGCGTGGCTTGTCGCAGACCCGCGGGGGATTCGGTGATGGGTAGGCGAGAACTGAGACCGACACACACCGAGCGCGGAAGTGAATCGACGAGGCGTGCAACGAACGCAGCGTCGTCGGAGCCGCGCAGCAGGAGGTCGCAGCCGGTGTCGGTGACTCGGGCGAAGGTGGGCCGTGACCTGAGCCGGCACTGCGCATCGAGTGCCTCGACGATCCGCTCGGACGGTCCGCGGACCACCGCGACCCGGATTGCCGAGTCGTCGTCGGCAGCATCGGCGAGATAACTCGGCGGGTGCTCATCGAGGGCAGAGAGCAGATGCCCGTCGAGCAGCAACCCGAGTGCGAGGCTGTTGAGTCGAGATTGCTCGGCGCGTAGCCGCGTTGGCTTCTCGAGTTCGAGGGTCACCAGCGATACGGCATGGCCCAGCAGGATTTGCTCGACTCCCGTCATCGGGCCGGTGGTTCGAATGGCCAGGAAGGTCGGAGCGCTGCCGGTGATCGGCACGGAGTGCAGGCTCACGGTGCGCCCCGGTTCGCTCACCGACACCGTGGCCGGCGCCGAGGACGGGCGGATGCTGCGCGCGATCTCGCCGGCCTGCTCCACGAGATCGGATGCGTCCATCGGATGGAACGACTCGGTGCGCCTGCCGATCAGCGCCACCGCCGTCGACGTGGCAAGGGCGAGTTCACGGACGATCGCGTCGACCCCGCCGTGCAGGGCTGCCCGGGTGATCCGGTTCTGCACCGACGCAGCACGAACGACCTGCTCGTACTCCTGCTCGGAAATACGTTTCATGATCGCGCGAATGACGGCAGCGAACGGAATGTCGTAGGGAACCTCCACGACCGGAAGTCCCACGTCGTCTGCCGCATCGAGAATATTCCGCGGAATGGTGCTGTGCGAGAGGCCGATTCCGAAACCGAGGCAGGCAACGCCGGCAGTCGCCAGGGTTCGGACGTAGGTGTCGAGCGAGGGGCCGTCGGAGTCGAAACCGAGACCGGTGGTCAGAATCAGCTCACCGCCCGACAGCCAGGGGCTGGGATCGGTGAGCTCGGTCGCCTGCGCGAACGTGATGGGTGCAGCGCTGCGCTCGGGTCCGCCGCGATGGCTCAGTCGAAGGTGTCGCTGCCTCAGCAGCCAGGACATCTGCACGCTCACTCGGTGCACTGTAATCGACCTATGGACGAAATGGTGTGCAACTGCTCCATGTACTGGACGAAATGGCACGCGTTCCCTCGGGGTGGACAGTCGCATACTTGCTGAACAAGCCCAGACGAAAGGTGCGACCATGGCCTCGATCGAGTACCGACTTCCGCAGGAGCGCAAGATCGTCACCGCGTTCCCCGGACCCAGATCGTCCGCGTTGGCGGAGCGGCGTAAGGCCGTTGTCGGTGCAGGGGTGGCGTCGACGCTGCCGGTCTACGTGGCCGACGCAAACGGCGGCGTCGTCGTCGATGTGGACGGCAACTCGTTGATCGACCTGGGCGCCGGAATCGCTGTGACGACCGTGGGTGCCTCCAACCCGGCCGTCGTTGCCGCCGTGCAGGATCAGGTCGCGCACTTCACCCACACCTGTTTCATGATCGCCCCGTACGAGGGCTACATCGCGGTTGCCGAGAAGCTGGCCGAACTGACACCCGGTGATCACGACAAGCGCACTGTGTTGTTCAACAGCGGGGCCGAGGCCGTCGAGAATGCAGTCAAGATCGCGCGTCATGCCACCGGCCGCTCCGCTGTCGTCGTGTTCGACCACGCCTACCACGGACGCACCAACCTGACGATGGCACTGACCTCGAAGTCGATGCCGTACAAGAGTGGTTTCGGCCCGTTCGCTCCCGAGGTGTACCGGGTTCCGATGTCCTACCCGTTCCGCGAGGGCCTGAACGCCGACGGTTCCTCGGTGACCGGTGCCGACGCTGCTGCCCGAGCGATCTCTGCGATCGAAAAGCAGGTGGGTGCAGGTAATCTCGCCGCCATTCTGATCGAGCCGATTCAGGGCGAAGGCGGGTTCGTGGTTCCTGCAGAAGGGTTCTTGCCTGCACTGGCCACCTGGGCGCGAGAGAACGACGTCGTGTTCATCGCCGATGAGGTGCAGTCCGGATTCACCCGCACGGGGGCCTGGTTCGCCAGCGATCACGAGGGCATCGTGCCGGACCTGATCACGATGGCGAAAGGAATTGCGGGCGGGATGCCGCTGGCGGCGGTCACCGGCCGCGCCGACCTGATCGATGCCGTGCACCCGGGCGGACTCGGCGGTACCTACGGCGGCAACCCCGTTGCCTGCGCCGCAGCGCTGGCGTCGATCGAGCAGATGGACACTCTCGATCTCAACGCGCGTGCTCGCGACATCGAGCGCATCGTGCTCGATCGACTCAACGCATTGACACCCGCCGTCGGCATCATCGGTGAGGTCCGGGGCCGCGGAGCCATGCTGGCCGTGGAGCTCGTCGTACCGGGTGGGCGCGAGCCGAACCCCGAGGCCACCAAAGCAGTTGCGGCTGCGGCACTCGAGGCCGGCGTCATCGTGCTGACGTGCGGCACCTACGGCAACGTGATCCGTCTGCTCCCGCCACTGGTGATCTCGGACGAGCTGCTCGATGAGGCGCTCACCGTCCTCGAGGACGCGCTTCGCAACGCGGCACAGGCCCACTGACATGGTGGTCCGCGAGCTGATCTCTTCTTTGCCCACCGACCTGTGGCTCGGCGGGCAGCAGACCCCGGCCGCCTCGGGGGCGCGATTCGCTGTGATCGACCCGGCCACCGGCGACGAACTCACGACCGTCGCCGACGCCACAGCGGCCGACGGCATCACGGCACTGGATCTCGCGGCTGCGGTACAACCGGAGTGGGCGGCGACGCCTCCGCGCGAGCGAGCGGAGATTCTGCGGCGTGCGTTCGAGCTACTACAGGACCGCGCAGCCGATTTCGCTCTGCTGATGACACTCGAAATGGGAAAGTCGTTGGCGGAGAGCCGCGGTGAGGTGAACTACGGCAGCGAATTCCTGCGCTGGTTCAGCGAGGAGGCCGTGCGGATCGGTGGTCGGTTCAGCTCTGCACCGGCAGGTAACGGCCGAATCCTGGTGACCAAGTCGCCGGTCGGCCCGGTCTTGGCCATCACGCCCTGGAATTTTCCGTTGGCGATGGGTACTCGCAAGATCGGGCCCGCACTGGCCGCGGGGTGCACCGTCATCGTCAAGCCGGCCGAGGACACTCCGCTGACGATGCTTCTTCTCGGGCAGGTCTTCGCCGACGCCGGTCTGCCCAGCGGCGTGCTTTCGATCCTCCCGACCTCCGATGCGGCGGCCGTCAGCGGCCCGTTGATGGATGATCCGAGACTCAGGAAGATCACGTTCACCGGATCGACCGGCGTGGGAAAGCTGTTGGTACGTAACGCCGCCGATCGATTGCTGCGCACCTCGATGGAGCTCGGCGGCAACGCCCCGTTCATCGTGTTCGACGACGCGAACATCGACGCCGCCGTCGACGGGGCGATGCTGGCCAAGATGCGCAACGGCGGCGAGGCGTGCACGGCGGCCAACCGTCTGTACGTCGCGAACTCCGTACGTGAGGAGTTCACCGCGAAGTTGACCGCGCGGATCGAGGCGCTGACAGTGGGACCGGGTGATCGGAACGGTACCGACATCGGGCCGCTCATCAACGACAAGCAGCGCAAGACCGTGTCTGCACTCGTCGACGATGCCGTCGCAAAGGGTGCTCGGGTGCGCACCGGAGGAAAGGCGAAGGAGGGGCCCGGATTCTTCTATGCGCCCACGGTGCTGGACCGGATACCCGTGGATGCACATCTGTTGCAGGAGGAGATCTTCGGGCCGGTCGCGGTGATCGTCGGATTCGACACCGAGGACGAGGCGATCGCTGCGGCGAACGACACCCGATACGGTTTGGTGGCGTACTTCTTCACCGAGAGCCTCGACCGCACCCTGCGGGTATCGGCGGCGCTCGACACCGGGATGGTCGGCGTCAATCGTGGTGCCATCTCCGACGCCGCAGCTCCCTTCGGAGGCGTCAAGGAATCGGGATTCGGACGCGAGGGCGGCTCGGAAGGCATCGAGGAATACCTCGAGACCAAGTACATCGCGCTTGCATAGACGTGCACGTATCGCTCCACTCCATGGCAGAGGATCCGGTAATCCCTGATCGACAGCCCGGAGTGGAGCGAGAAGTGCTCGGCCGTTGCTCAGTGCCCGGCGGCCGCGATGCGGTTCTCGGCCAGGCGATCGGCCGCTGCACCCAGCAGCATGCCCTCGGCCCGCGCGATGGCGAAGATGCCGGCAACGGTGTCGCGGATCTGTCCGATCGTGGCCATCACCTCGGCCGAATCCTTGCCGCGCAGTTCACCTTCCACCTGGATCAACCCGCCTGCGTTGGCGACGTAATCGGGCACCCAGACGATTCCGCGCGCAGCCAGCATCATCTCGACGTCGGGCGTGAGCAGCTGGTTGTTGGCCGCGCCGCAGACGATGGATGCCGACAAACGGGCCACCGAGGTTGCGTCGAGGGTTGCTCCCATGGCGCACGGTGCGTAGACGTCGATATCGGCACCGATGATGTCGGATCCGATGGTGACGCCGGGGAAGTTGTCGACGATGCGATCGAGTGCGGGCGCGTAGGAGTCGCCGACGACCACCTCGGCGCCGGCATCTCGGAGTAGGCCGACGAGGTTGTAGCCCACTTTGCCCGCACCTTCGACGCCGACGCGCCTTCCGGCCAGATCATCGGAGCCCCAGCATGATTCGGCTGCAGCGCGGAGCGAGAGAAAGACCCCGAGCGCAGTCTGCGGTCCACTGTCGCCGGTGCCGCCGGCGGTGGTGTTCTTGCCCACCACGTGTGTGGTCTCTTCTGCGATGATGTCGAGATCGTCACTGTTCGTGCCCACATCGCCTGCCGTGACGTAGCTTCCACCGAGCGACTCGACGAACCGGCCGTAGGCGTTCAGCAACGTCGGGGTCTTGACGGCAGTGGGATCGCCGATGATCACCGCTTTGCCGCCACCGAGATCGACTCCCGCAACCGCCGCCTTGTAGGTCATCCCGCGCGAGAGCCGCAGCACATCGGTCAACGCGTCCTGCTCGGATGCGTAGGGGTAGAAGCGCGTTCCGCCCAGAGCCGGTCCGAGTGCAGTGGAGTGGACCGCGATGATCGCTCGCAGCCCGGTGTCGCGATCCTGGCAGAACACGACGCGTTCGTGCGCCGAGTCGTGCGGCATATCAGGACGGTCGAAGACGCCTGCTGCGGCTGAGGACGCGTCGGACGAGGGGCTGGATACGGCGGCGGAACGGTCGGCAACGACGGACACAGGCGGACTCTTTCGGTGATGAACGGCGGCACCCGAGACGGTGATACCCGGGAAGGCTTGTTCGTCAGAGACTGTCGCGAAGGTGCACGGTGGTCAACCTCGGCTGCCGAAAACGTGCATGTTGCACGGTGTGGCCCCGGCTCGACCCGGCAGCGGTGGTCGGCATGCTCAGCGGCGTCCGTCCTCGGCGAGTTGTTCGAGCAGCGGCTTGGTGCGGTACTGGATGAGCTCCGACATCGCGATGGACATATTGGTGCGCTCGACTCCTGGGATGTCGAGGATGAGACCGGCAATGCGATAGAGGTCCTCGGCGTCGACAGCGGCGATACGAATATGCATGTCCGCGGCCCCCGACAGTCCGAACACTTCGAGTACCTCCGGGATCGTGCGCAGGTGCTCGGTTACCGCTGCCAGGGTGTGTTGGTTGACCTGTGCAGTGACGAAGGCCTGCAGCGGGCGACCCAACGATCTCGGCGGGATGCGGTGATCGATCGGGGTGAGCGACCCCTTCTCGTCCCATCGGCCGAGCCGCGCCTGCACCGTGTTGCGAGACAGGCCGAGCGTCGTCGCCAGCTCGACGCCGGTGGCCCGCGGCTTACCGCAGAGGGCGAGGAGGAGTCGGGCGTCGGTCTTGTCCAGATCGGTCATTGCGCACTTCCTGTAGCTCGGTCGTCACCCAATATTGTGCATGGTGCGCAGTTGTGAAGTCATCACTTGTGCACACTGGACGTCGGTGGTGTCCTTGTGAAGGACATCACACCAGGACGGAGAGTGCCGCGACCATGAACACCACCTCGCTGGTACAGCTGATCAAAGAGTCGGGAACCGTGGTCCGCAACGAGACCTACTCGCCTCTCGTTGCAGACATCGACACCGCCGCAATGATGGATATGTATCGCGATCTCGTTGTCGTTCGACGCATCGATACCGAGGCCACTGCGCTGCAGAGACAAGGTGAACTGGGGTTGTGGGCACCGTTGCTGGGTCAGGAAGCAGCGCAGGTCGGTTCGGCGCGGGCGCTGGAGACCGAGGACTTCGTGTTCGCCAGCTACCGAGAGCACGGCGTCGCCTACTGCCGCGGTGTGGATCCCACCCGGATGCTGCGGTTCTGGCGTGGATCGACCCTGTCCGGTTGGGACCCGTACGAATACCGCATGACCACTCCGGCGATCATCGTCGGATCGCAGGGCCTGCACGCGACCGGGTACGCAATCGGCATGCAGCTCGAGGGTGCCGACGGTGCCGCCATCACCTACTTCGGTGATGGCGCGACCAGCCAGGGGGACATCTCCGAGGCGCTCGGTTTCGCGGCCAGCTTCCACGCTCCGGTGGTGTTCTTCTGTCAGAACAACCAGTGGGCGATCTCCGAACCGGTGACCGTGCAGACGAAGGCGACGATCGCAGCCCGAGGCGAGGGGTACGGAATCCCCTCGGTGCGCGTCGACGGCAACGACGTTCTCGCCGTACTGGCGGTGACCAGGGCGGCGCTGGCCCGAGCACGGGAAGGCAGTGGCCCGACGCTCATCGAGGCCGTCACCTACCGCATGGGCCCGCACACCACGTCCGACGATCCGACGCGGTACCGCTCCGGTGCCACCGACGACGAATGGCGTGCGAAAGATCCGATCGACCGAATCGAGAAGCTGCTCACACGAATCGGCGTGTTCGACGACGCATTCGT
Organism: Rhodococcus sp. AW25M09; assembly: GCF_000333955.1. Lineage (GTDB taxonomy): Bacteria > Actinomycetota > Actinomycetes > Mycobacteriales > Mycobacteriaceae > Rhodococcoides. The sequence continues at coordinate 82,729 of NZ_CAPS01000109.1, read as the reverse complement.
CGCCTCGGTGAAGCGCACCGCCGACGACGTCGCCGCCGAGCTTCGTCGTGGGTGCCTCGAGACCGTCGAACCCCCGGCGATGTCGGTGTTCGACAACGTATACGCCGACCCGCACCCCCTCCTGGACGAGGAACGCGCGCAATACGCCGCGTACCAGGCCGGATTCGAAGGAGCCACGTCATGACCACGCTGGAGCATCCTGTGCAGCAACGGCCCACCGGCCTTCCGTTGGGCAAGGCCATCAACGCAGGTCTGCGGCGAGCGATGGAGGACGATCCGAAAGTCCTGCTGATGGGCGAGGACATCGGCAAGCTCGGTGGCGTCTTCCGCATCACCGACGGCCTGCAGAAGGACTTCGGTCCCGGCCGCGTACTCGATATGCCACTGGCCGAGTCGGGCATCATCGGCACCGCAGTCGGCCTGGCGATGCGGGGATTTCGGCCGGTGTGCGAGATCCAGTTCGACGGTTTCATCTACCCGGCGTTCGACCAAATCGTCTCTCAGGTCGCCAAACTGCATTACCGCACGAGCGGAAATGTCAAGATTCCGATGACGATTCGAGTGCCGTACGGCGGCGGAATCGGTGCCGTAGAGCACCATTCGGAGTCTCCCGAGGGATATTTCGCGCAGACCGCGGGCCTTCGCGTCGTCACCTGCGCCAACGCCGCCGACGGCTACTCGATGATTCAGCAGGCCATCGCCAGCGACGACCCGGTGCTGTTCTTCGAGCCCAAGCGCCGGTACTGGGAGAAGGGCCCGATCGATCTGGATGACACCGATCTGGCCGGGGCGTATCCACTGCATCGGGCACGGGTGGTCACCGAGGGCACCGATGTCACCCTGCTCGCCTACGGGCCGCTCGTCTCCACCGCCCGCAAAGCCGCCGAAGTTGCTGCGCACGAGGGCATCTCGATCGAGGTCATCGATCTGCGATCGCTCTCGCCGATCGACTTCGAGACCATCGAGGCCTCGGTGCGCAAGACCGGACGGCTGGTGGTAACCCATGAGGCTCCGGTATTCATGGGACTCGGATCGGAGATCGCCGCCCGAATTTCCGAACGGTGTTTCTACAACCTCGAAGCACCGGTGCTACGCGTCGGCGGATTCGGCACCCCGTACCCCGCGTCGAAACTCGAGAAGTTCTACCTACCCGACGTAGACCGGATGCTCGACGCGGTAGACCGCTGCCGCTCTCACTGACCTCGCCTACACCGACCACTGACGCTGCATACCGAACAGGATTCGATGATGCCCACCATCAAGAGCTTTCCGTTGCCCGATCTCGGGGAGGGCCTCACCGAGGCCGATCTGTTGACCTGGCTGGTCGGCGTCGGTGACACCGTCGAGTTGAACCAGAACATCGCCGAGGTCGAAACAGCCAAGGCGGCCGTCGAACTTCCGTCACCGTTCGCGGGTGTCGTCGCTGCACTGCACGTGTCCGAAGGCGACACCGTCGAGGTCGGGGTGCCGATCATCGACATCAGGGTCGACGGTGGCGACGAGGACGTGGCCGCGCCCGAGAGCCCAGCAGCCGAGAGCCCAGCCCCCGAGAGTGTCGAGGACGCTCCCGAGGCGGACCGAGCACGCTCGCCCGAGGACGGCGAGGAGCGCGTTCCGGTTCTGGTCGGATACGGAGTGGTGAAGGAAGGCTCGAGTCGACGCGGCGGTAGAGCGGGAGCACCGGTCTCGACGGTGCCGAACGGGCAGAACGGCAAGCCGTTGGCGGCGCCGCCGGTGCGAAAGCTCGCGAAGGACAACGCGGTCGACCTTGCCGAGATACCCGCGACCGGAACGCGCGGTGACGTCACCCGCGAGGACGTCGAGTCGTACCTGCAGGGAGAGAACACGGTAGGAGAGGTGGAACCGCAGCGAAGCGGCCGTGAAGAGCGCACCCCGATCAAAGGGGTGCGCAAACACACCGCGGATGCCATGGTGCGCAGTGCGTTCACGGCCCCGCATGTCACCGAATTCGTCACTGTGGACGTCACCGAGACCCTGACGTTGTTGGACTCGCTGCGGTCCTCGGCCCACTTCGCGGAGGTTCGGCTGACCCCGCTGGCATTGGTGGCCAAAGCGGTTCTTGTGGCGTTGAAATCGAATCCGTCGCTGAACTCCTCGTGGGACGAGGCGAATCAGGAGATCGTCACCAAGTACTACGTCAACCTGGGGATCGCCGCGGCGACCCCACGCGGATTGATGGTGCCCAACATCAAGAATGCGCACGAACTCTCGTTCGTGGACCTCGCGCGCGCACTGGCAGATCTGACCCGCACCGCCAAAGAAGGCAAGAGCAGTCCGGTCGATCTTTCCGACGGCACGATCACGATCACCAATGTGGGCGTTTTCGGAGTCGATGCCGGTACGCCGATCCTCAACCCCGGCGAAGCCGGCATCCTGTGTTTCGGTTCGATCCGCCGTATGCCCTGGGAATATCAGGGCGAGATCGCTTTGCGGTCGGTGACGACGTTGTCACTGTCGTTCGATCACCGGCTCGTCGACGGCCGGCAAGGGTCTGAGTTCCTCGCCCTCGTCGGGCGATTGTTGTCCGATCCGCTGAACCTGATCGCTCTGGGCTGAGTACTGCTGAATCAGTGCTCGGCGGGTGTCGACAGACCCGGTCGATCGGCCGACAGATCGACGCCGCGTAGACCTCTGTCCGCTACGTCCTCCGGAAGTGCCTGTCCACGAACGAGTGCCGCGCCCACTCTGGCGAGTGCCGCACACGTCTGGATCCCGTAGCCACCCTGCCCGGCGCACCAGAAGAAACCCTCGACTTCCGAATCGAATCCGACGACCGGGGTGCGGTCGGGAACGAAACTGCGTAGACCGGCCCAGGACGAACGAACATGCCGCGCAGTCAACGTGGTGGCCTCGGCAATGTCGTCGAACGCCCGCGCGATCTCGAGCTCGTCCGGGCGGGCGTCACTCGGCTCGGTGGGGTTTCATCGGCAGGTGAGCACAGGAGTTGTGCGCCTTCGGGTTTGATGTAGAACTTCTCGTCGATATCGCTCAAGGTCGCCAGATCTGCGGTACTCAGGCCGTCGGGTGCGGCAACCATGAACACCGATCGGCGCATGGGTACGAGTCCGATGGGGTGGGCCCCGGCCATCGCGCCGAGGACATCCGCCCACGCGCCGGCCGCGTCGACGACGAGGGGAGCCGTGAATCTGGAGCCGTCCGAGGTGGTGATATGCCACAGGCCGTCGACGCGCTCGAGTGATGTCACCCCGGCTCCGGTGTGTACTCGTCCGCCGCGATCGCGCAACCCCCGCACGAAGCCCTGATGCAACGCGTGCACATCGACCTCCATCGAATGTGGCTCGTACAGAGCGCAATCGATCAGTTCGGGGCGTAGTGGCGGAAAGAACTCACGAGCCTCGGAAGGGGAAATGAGCTGCGCGTCCGGGGTGAGGCCGGTGATGTCGGCGTACATCGCTTCCAACGCGTGGCCACGTCCGGTGGCCGCGAGCTGCAGCAGTGGGCGCGGGGTGAGGAGTTCGGATCGAAAGTGCTCCGGTGGGTTCACCAAGAAGTCTCGACTGGCCGTCGTCAGGGCGCGAATGGTGCTGTTGCCGTAGGTTTCGAGGAACAGCGCAGCCGAGCGCCCGGTGGTGTGAAAGGCCAGGGTCTTCTCGCGCTCGAGCAGCGTGACTCGGCGATCGCTCGCAAGCTCGTAGCCGAGCGATACGCCACCGATTCCACCCCCGACGACGATCACGTCGCTACGGTTCGTGTCGCCGTTGGAAGTGTTCATGGCTTTCTCCCTTTCGTCTTCTCCGCAGACCACTGCGCGCCGGGCCCGATCGCCTCGTCGAAGATCAGCCAGGTTCGCGTCGACAGTATCCCGTCGAGTCCCTGGAGCTTGTCGAGCACCAGATGTCGCAGCGCCGACGTATCTGGAGCCCGGACCAGAACGAGCGCGTCGAAATCACCGCCCATGAGGCTGACGTGTTCGACGAACGGAAAGGTGCTCAGGTCGTCGGCGACGGCACGCCACGAATCCTGCCGAATGGACAGTGCCACGTAGGCGGATGCGCTCAAACCGGCCTTCTCGTATGCGATGCGCGCGGTGAAGCCCTCGATGACGCCTTCGTCGATGAGCCGATCGACGCGCACGTAAGCATGCGCTCGGGAGATGTGGGTCGCTTCGGCCAGGGCCCGCATGGACATGCGTCCGTCGCGGCTGAGCTCGGTGACGATGCGTCGATCCACGTCGTCGAGTTCGTACTCGGGTTCGTACTCGGGTTCGTACTCGGGTTCGGTCTGTGCCATCCGTCCACTCCAGGTCGTTCGAGAGAGGCAATCGTGGACGAATCGTCACACGCAGCTCCGGTGGGAGCCATCAATCTTCGATTGTGCTCTCGGTTTGATGTTAGGTCCACCAGGAACCAGGCTGTGTAGAACATCCATGTTCAGGGAGAACACGCAGAAGGGGTACCGAATGACCACGGCCGACACGCTCGATCACGTCACGACCTCGGTTGCGCGACGTGTTCGCCAGGGCTACGAAGCAGAGTTCGTGGAGTGGACCGAGCGCGGAATCGATCTCGTCCGAACCTTTCCCGGATTCCTCGGTGGCGGTTGGTTGCGCAGTTCCGGCGACTCGACCGATTACCACGTGATGTACCGATTCGAGACCCACGATCACCTCGACGCATGGCTGCAGTCCCAGGCTCGACGCGGCTGGCTCAGCACCGGCCGTTCCATCGCCGATGATGTTGCGACACATCGACTGTCCGGTGTGGAGGGGTGGTTCGAGCCGCAGTCCAACCTCACCGAGGCGGTTCGAGTGATCGGTGGTCCGCCGCCGCGGTGGAAGCAGGCCGTGTCGATCGGTGTGGCCTTCTATGCCGTCAGTCTGCTGGTCAACATCGTCGTCACGCCGCACCTGACGAGTGTGAACGTAGCGCTGCGCACTGCCCTCGTGGTGATGATGTGTACGCCGCTCATGGTGTACGTCGTGATGCCGTTCGTCACTGCGCGGCTGCGCCGGTGGCTGGTGCCGCGCAGCTAGAACAGGTGTCGGCCTTCGGTACAGTCGAGCCCATGCCGGACGCCTGTGTAGACGATCAATTCTTCCTCGACGGGGCATGGAACTTCCGCGATCTCGGCGGTGTGCGCGCGAGGGACGGTGCGGCCGTCCGCCCCGGATCGTTCTATCGCGCTTCCGAATTGAGCGCCCTGAGCGACGAAGGCCGGCGCGCTGTCGCAGGCCTCGGAATCAGCACGGTGTTCGACTTCCGTGGTGACTCGGAGATCGGTCGAAGCGGCAAAGATCGAGTTCCGTCAGGCGTGGAGTCGATCTCGGTACCGTTCGACAACGAACGAGGCGAGCGCGCCCCACACGAGGCGCCGATTCAGGACGAGCACAGTCAAGTGGACTACATGATGCGGGCCTATGCGTCGTTCCCGACCCTCGACGGGGCGTCACACGCGATCAAGCGGGTGGTGGACGCACTCGCCGAGCGGCGCGGTGGAGTTCTGGTGCATTGCGCCGCGGGCAAGGACCGCGCGGGCTGGACGGTCGCGACCGTCCTGCGGGCGGCCGGGGTCAGCGAGGACGACATCGTCGCGGACTACCTGAAGAGCAATGACGCCATGGCGCCGCTGCTGGCTCACGTGCGTCGAACCTGGGCGGGAGCCGCCGACGCGGACGGCTTTGCCGCCGACGCGATGTTGGGCGTGCGCGTGTCCTATCTCGAGCACGGTATGGCGGCCATGGAGTCGGCGCACGGCTCGTTCGATGGGTATCTGGCACATCTGGGGATCGATTCCGATCTACGACGGCGATTGAGTGCGGCCCTGGTCGATTCGTAGCGGTAGCCTCGCCGCATGCGTATCGGGACGACGGCACCGGATTTCGACCTACCGGATCATTCCGGCGAATTTCGTGCACTCACGGAGCTGACTGCAGCGGGGCCGGTCGTCCTGTTCTTCTACCCGGCCGCCAACACTCCCATCTGCACCGCCGAGGCTTGTCACTTTCGGGACCTGGGTGCGGAATTCGACAGGTTCGGCGCTCAGCGGGTCGGCATCAGCACCGACACCCGCGACAGAAATCTTCATTTCGCGCTGCAGAGGTCGTTCGATTTTCCGTTGCTGTCCGATTCGGATGGCGCGGTCGCCGAGCAGTTCGGGGTGCGGCGGGGTGGGTGGTTCGCCCGCAGGCATCGGCTTCGTGAGCTCGAACGCGGGCACTCGAACGCCGCTCGACGAGGTCTGTTGCGGCAATTGCTGTCCGTCAAGCGGACGACGTTCGTGATCGATCGACAGCGAGTGGTGCGAATGGTGGTGCAGAGCGAGCGCGGTCATGTCCATGCGACCAAGGCATTGGAGTACCTGCGCTACCTGTCGTGACGGTGCAGTGCGTCGTTATTCGTTGGTGCCGCTGAACAGAGCGGTGTAGACGGCCGGCTTCGACGACTCGGCGTGCGCATCGGTGGACGCATCGTCGGGGTGGCTGAAGAGCGCCTCGTTCTTTTCTTTGTGTTCCATTCCTCGAGCATGCCCCTGATCGACTGCAATAGCCACTCGCCGCGCGCAATATGCACGCGTACCGGATGGGATACTGCTCGGATGCCCGATGAATCCCTGTTCGACGCCCTGCGCCGCGAGCCCGACGCCGAGGCACCCAACCTGCACGCCGTCGACGCCGCGGATCGACTCGTTCTCGACACCGTCGACGAGCGGCCGGACATCGACAGAACGGCACCGATCGCGGTGATCGGTGACCGATACGGTGCTCTCACGCTCGGTGCCGTCGGGTTGGGATTCACGAACGTGCGGGTTCACCAGGACGCGGTCACCGGCATACGGGCACTCGAGTTGAACGCCGCGCGGGTGTCGATGATCGGCTCGTACACCCAGCACGAACTCGGTGCCGCGCTGCTCGACGGCGTCGGCACGGTGTTGATGCAGTTGCCGCGAGGTCTGGCCGAGCTCACCGAGATGGCCGAGCACATCGCGGCCCATGCGCGGGCGGACGTCGTCGTACTGGCCGGTGGGCGGGACAAGCACATGACCCCCGCGATGAACGACGTACTGCGACGGTCGTTCGAGACGGTCACGGCCGGCCGAGGACGGCAGAAGGCGCGAGTGCTCACCGCAACCGGGGCGGTGGCGTCGGGCCCGACGTATCCGGTGAGCAAGCGAATCGCAGACCTGGACATGACGGTCGTCGCGCACGGTGCGGTGTTCGCGGGAGCCGGTCTCGACCTGGGCACGCGGTTTCTGCTCGAGTACGTTCCCAAGATGTCGCCGCGAGCTCGCACGGCTGTCGACTTGGGTTGCGGCACAGGAATTCTCGCAACCGAACTCGCTCGCACCAGGCCCGGTCTCGACGTGATCGCCACCGACCGCTCGTCTGCAGCCACCGCCTCGGCGGCGGCGACAGCGGTGGCCAACGGAACCACGATTTCGGTCGTCGCGGACGACGCGATGTCGACATTCGAGTCCGAGTCGATCGACCTGGTGGTGTGCAACCCGCCGTTCCACGAGGGCGCGGCAGTGCACACGGGTGGAGCGAGCAAATTGTTCGCCGCCGCCGGTCGGGTCCTGCGGCCGGGCGGACAACTGTGGACGGTGTACAACACTCATCTGAACTATCGACGCGAACTGGCCGACGCCGTGGGCCCGACCGACTCGATGGGACGCAACAGCAAGTTCACCGTCGCTCGCTCGGTACGCCCGAGCGAGCGGTGAACGTCAGGTGACGGGGCCGCCGTCTTCCGGAGATCCGTCGATCTGGCCCCGGTTGCGGCCGAGGTCCTCGACGAGAGTGCCCTCGACGATCTCGGCCTGACGCTGACCTTCCGCGTAGTCGATGTCGGGATCCTCGTCCGATTCCTCGACGACATGGTCGACCAATTCCTCGGTCAACTCGGCGTCGGGAGTCTCGGCGACCGGGCGGTCCAGATCTTCCTCGACGCTGACATCGGGCTCTTCCTCGCTGAGCTTGAGGTCGAGGCTCTCGCCCTCGGAAGCCTCACGAGCGGTGGTTCCGAAACTGTTGGCCTCGCTCCAATGGTCGGGGGCATCGACCACGGTGTCGCCGTCGTCGTTGCGTACCTCGTCCGAGTCGACGCTTTCGCTGGTGTCCAAAGTCTGGTCGGGTCCGTCTTCGATTGCCATTCCCTCATAGTGCCCGTTTCGATTCGGTGTCACACACGCGGTCGTCCACGCGTGTCGAGGTTGCACCCGGTAGAGTCCGTTTTGTCCGTCGTCGAAGTATCCCCTCGGGAACTTTTGTCCGGATGTCGGACGTTGACATGATGACCGACGGGGAGATCCCCGGTGGGGATCAGAACTTACGAAGGGAAGAGACACGGTGCGCACCTCCAGCAACCCGGTGTTCCGCAACCTGCCCAAACAGCAGGGCGGCGGCTACGCCACATTCGGATCTGCGACGGCTGGAGCCTCGCAGGCCGCAACCTTCGGCCAGCATCCCGGAACGCAGGCCGAGCCCTACACCACACAGCCCGCGCAGCGGGCCATGACGATCGACGACGTCGTCACCAAGACCGGCATCACCCTCGGCGTGCTGAGCGTCACCGCGATCATCTCGTACCTGTACGCCTCGGCGAATCCATCGGTAGCGCCCGCGCTGCTCATCGCCGGTGGCCTCATCGGCTTCGGTCTGGTCATGTTCGCGACATTCGGGCGCAAAATGGACAACAAGTTCATCGTGCTTGCCTACGCTGCCGCGGAGGGAGTATTCCTCGGCGCACTGTCGCTGGTGTTCACCGGTGAGTCGTTCGGAATGAGTGGCGGGTCCGCACTCATCGGCCAGGCAATCCTCGGCACGTTCGGCGTGTTCTTCGGCATGCTGATCGTCTACAAGACCGGCGCAATTCGGGTCACCCCGCGTTTGACCCGCATGATCGTCGGTGCCCTGATCGGCGTCGTCGTACTGATGCTCGGCAACCTGGTTGCCAGCTTCTTCATGGACGGTGGATTCGGACTGCGTGACGGCGGACCCATCGCCATCATCTTCAGCCTCGTCTGCATCGGTATCGCAGCGTTCAGCTTCCTGCTCGACTTCGACCAGGCGGATCAGCTGATCCGTGCACAGGCTCCCGAGAAGGCAGCCTGGGGCGTCGCCCTCGGCCTGACCATCACCCTGGTGTGGCTGTACGTCGAAATCCTGCGTCTGCTGAGCTACTTCCAGAACGACTAGTACTCACGAGAAAAGCCCCGCACTCCATCGAAGAGGGCGGGGCTTTTTCGTTGTCCAAGGGAGCTACGGCTCAGCTGAGTCGTTCCAGCACCATGGCCATACCCATGCCGCCGCCGACGCACATGGTCTCGACGCCGAACGTCTTGTCCTGTGTCGTCAGGTTGTTGAGCAGCGTGGTGGTGATGCGGGCACCGGTCATTCCGAACGGGTGGCCGACCGCAATAGCGCCACCGGAGATGTTCAGCTTGTCCTCCTCGATGCCGAGGTCGCGGGCCGAACCGAGGACCTGCACTGCGAAGGCCTCGTTGATCTCGAACAGGTCGATGTCGGAGATCGACATGCCCGCGATCTTCAGTGCCTTGCGGGTGGCCTCGATGGGTCCCAGGCCCATGATCTCGGGAGACGTGCCGGTGACTCCGGTGGAAACGATGCGGGCCAGCGGCGTCAGGCCGAGTTCCTTGGCCTTGGTGTCGCTCATGATGACGAGCGCTGCTGCGCCGTCGTTCAGCGGGCACGCGTTACCGGCGGTGATGGTGCCGTTCGGACGGAAGACCGGCTTGAGCTGGCTGATCTTCTCGTACGTGGTGCCGGCGCGGGGCCCATCGTCGGTGTTGACGACGGTGCCGTCGGGCAAGGTCACCGGGGTGATCTCGCGCTCGAAGAAGCCGGAGTTGATGGCCTCTTCGGCGCGGTTCTGGCTGCGGACGCCCCAGTGGTCCTGATCCTCACGGCTGATGCCGGTGAGCAGGGCGACGTTCTCGGCCGTCTGGCCCATCGCGATGTACGCGTCGGGCAGCTCGCCGTTCTCGCGGGGGTCGGTCCAGCTGTCCGCGCCCTCTTCCTGTGCCTTCTTGGTGCGGGCCTCGGCGTCGGCGAAGATCGGGTTGTGGCTCTCGGGAAGCGAGTCGGAGCTGCCGTGGATGAAGCTCGACACACTCTCGACGCCGGCGGAGATGAACACGTCACCCTCGCCTGCCTTGATCGCGTGCAGCGCCATCCGGGTGGTCTGCAGCGAAGACGAGCAGTATCGGGTGATCGTCGTTCCGGGCAGAGAGTCGTAGCCGAGCTGCACTGCGACGATCCGGGCGAGGTTGTTGCCCTGCATGCCGCCGGGCAGGCCACAGCCCAGGAGTAGATCGTCGATGTCCTTCGGATCGAGCGAGGGCACCTTGGCCAGCGCAGCGGCGACCATCTGAGCGGTGAGGTCGTCGGGACGAATGTCTTTGAGCGAACCCTTCATCGCTCGGCCGATCGGTGAGCGCGCGGTGGCGACGATGACTGCCTCTGGCATGAGATCTCCTTGTGAATCGATATTGCCGAACTGCTGTGTTACCGCCGGGTAGGCGATGTCTCCTGTCCGAACTTACAACGCTGCCGATCCGCCCCCGACAGGACGTACGAGATCCTCCGACGCTGTGCTGATTTCGGCGTCGAGCTCAGCGGTTCTTCGCCGGAGGAAGCGGTCGAATGCGGCCGTGGCGCGGGGGATTGCTCTGCGTGATTCGGCGGCAGCGGAGACGGTCGGTAGCTCGGGCAACGGGCCACCGTGCCATACACCCAAGGCGGACGCGAGCACCGGCAGAATCTGTTGGGCGGCCAATTCGTACCCCGCCGCCGACGGGTGGAAGCGGTCCGCCGAGAACATGGTGTCCGGGGCCGCGAGAAACTCGGGGGAGAGCAGATCCGCCAGCGCCACCGGATGGCCGCCCGCGCCGAGAGTCCTGGCCGTCTGGGCATGGGCGAGGCGTCGACCCCAATTGCGGACGACGGTGCGCAGCGGCTGCGGAATGGCCGTCACGACGCCGAGATCCGGGCACGTGCCCACGGCGACGACGCAGCCCTTGGCCGTCAGTCGCTCGACCGCGTCACCCAGTCTTGCCGCCGATGCGGGAATGGAGAACTTCTTGGTGACGTCGTTCGCGCCGATGAAGATCACCGCAGCGTCGGGTGGCGGTCCGGCGACGAACATGGCGTCGACCTGGCCTTCGAGTCCCTTGGAGGTGGCACCGGCGATTGCTTTGGTACTCAATCGAATTCGTTGGCCGGTTTCCTCGGCCAGCCCGCGAGCGAGCAATACGCCGGGCACTTCGTCGGCAACGATGCAGCCCACGCCGGCCGCGGTGGAGTCGCCGAAGATCATCAGATGAATATCTGCTGAACTTCCCATCCGCCACCGTTCCGGGGCCGCGCAGCCCGCGGTGTAGACGCCGTCCGCCTCGGGTGGTTTGGCGGTGGTGCGCCCGATCACCCCGCGCGCCGCAGCGGCCTGGCCCATCAAATGTCGGTACGCGGCCCAGGACGCCGTCCCTGCTCCGGAGCCTGCAAGTACCGTTGCGGCGCTCGCCTTCGCAGCGGTACGCCATCCGCTCGCCGTCACAGATCGATCCCTCTCCTCGCGCCGTCGACACCATCGTATGCGGGGTATCGACGGCCGTGACCGAGAGTGAAATACGCGCATCTGGGAAGATGGGGCAATGCGCATTGCTCAGCACATCACCGAACTCATCGGCAACACCCCGTTGGTGAAGTTGTCCACCGTCATCGGCGACGGTGCCGGAACGGTCGCGGCCAAGATCGAGTACCTCAACCCGGGGGGTTCGTCCAAGGACCGCATCGCGGTGAAGATGATCGACGCAGCCGAGGCGTCCGGCGAATTGAAGCCCGGCGGCACCATCGTCGAACCGACGTCCGGCAACACCGGCGTCGGCCTCGCACTCGTTGCTCAGCAGCGCGGCTACAAGTGCGTGTTCGTGTGCCCCGACAAGGTCGGTGAGGACAAGCGCAACGTGCTGCGCGCCTACGGAGCCGAGGTCGTCGTCTGCCCCACGGCCGTTGCGCCCGACGACCCCAACAGCTACTACAGCGTCTCCGATCGACTCGTCCGCGAGATCGACGGAGCCTGGAAGCCGAACCAGTACTCCAATCCGGCCGGCCCGGCCAGCCACTACGAGACCACCGGTCCCGAGATCTGGGCCGACACCGATGGCAAGATCACGCACTTCGTCGCGGGAGTCGGTACCGGCGGAACCATCTCCGGCACCGGCAAGTACCTCAAGGAGGTCTCCGGCGGCAAGGTCAAGGTCATCGGCGTCGACCCCGAGGGCTCGGTGTACTCGGGCGGCACCGGACGGCCGTACCTCGTCGAGGGCGTCGGTGAGGACTTCTGGCCGACCGCCTACGACCCGTCCATCCCGGACGAGATCATCGCCGTGTCCGACAACGACTCGTTCGACATGACCCGTCGCCTCGCACGGGAAGAGGGCCTGTTGGTCGGCGGCTCGTGCGGCATGGCTGCTGTGGCTGCGATCCAGGTCGCCGAGCGCGAAGGGCCCGACGCACTGGTCGTCGTGCTACTGCCCGACGGCGGTCGCGGCTACCTGGCCAAGATCTTCAACGACTCGTGGATGTCCTCGTACGGGTTCCTGCGTTCACGTCTGGACGGCACCACGAAGGAGACGTCGGTCGGCGCTGTCTTGCGCGGAAAGTCCGGTGCCCTGCCGGACCTGGTGCACACCCACCCGTCGGAGACCGTGCGCGACGCCATCGAGATCCTGCGTGAATACGGCGTCTCGCAGATGCCGGTCGTCGGTGCCGAGCCGCCCGTCATGGCAGGCGAGGTCGCCGGCAGCGTCACCGAACGCGATCTGCTCAGCGCCGTGTTCGAGGGTCGCGCCACATTGGCCGACCCGGTCGCCCAGCACATGAGCGAGCCGTTCCCGCTCATCGGTGCCGGTGAAACCGTCTCCGACGCCACCAAGGCACTCGGCGAATCCGATGCGCTGATGGTCGTCGAAGAAGGTAAGCCCGTCGGCGTCATCACCCGGCACGACCTGCTCGGATTCCTCAGCAAGGCCTAGGCCTGGCGGCCTCGTGCGCCTTTTGCATACCTGGAGGGGTGCAAAAGGCGCACGAGGGCGAAGCCCTACCTGAACGCGCTCGAGCCGGTCAGTGCCTGCCCGATCACCAGTTGATGAACCTCGGACGTGCCCTCGTAGGTGAGTACGGATTCGAGGTTGTTGGCGTGACGGAGCACCGGGTACTCCAGTGTGATTCCGTTGGCGGCCAGAATTGTTCGGCACTCGCGAGCGATCTTGATGGCCTCGCGCACATTGTTGAGCTTGCCCAGCGACACCCGTTCGCCGGGCAGCTCGCCCTTGTCCTTGAGTCGGCCCAGGTGCAGCGCGAGCAGCTCGCCCTTGCCGAGTTCGAGAGCCATGTTCGCAAGCTTGGCCTGCGTGAGCTGGTACGCGGCGAGGGGCTTGTCGAACACCGCGCGGGTCGTGGAGTACTCGACGGCCGATTCGATGCAATCTCGAGCCGCGCCCATCGCGCCGAAGATGATGCCGAAGCGAGCCTCGTTCAGGCAGCTCAACGGTCCGCTCAGGCCGCGGGCCTCGGGCAGCATGGCGTCTGCCGGCAATCGGACGTCGTCGAAGACCAGCTCACCGGTGATCGACGCCCGCAGCGACAGCTTCTTCTTCACCGTGTTGGCGGTGAATCCCGGGCTGTCGGTGGGGACGACGAAACCGCGGACCTTGTCGTCGGTCTGCGCCCACACGACGGCGACGTCGGCGACCGGACCGTTGGTGATCCACATCTTGCTGCCGTTGAGAATCCAATCGTCACCGTCGCGCTTGGCGCGGGTGAGCATGCCGCCGGGATTGGAGCCGAAATCGGCTTCGGTGAGCCCGAAGCAGCCGATCAGCGATCCCTCGGCCATCCCCGGTAGCCACTGCTGCTTCTGCTCCTCCGAGCCGTACTTCCAGATGGCGAACATCGCCAGCGAACCCTGTACCGAGACCAGCGAGCGGATGCCGGAATCGATGGCTTCGAGTTCGAGGCAGGCCAGGCCGTATGCCGTCGCAGACGTTCCGGCGCAGCCGTAGCCCTCGAGGTGCATGCCCAGCAGTCCGAGAGACCCCAGCTCTTTGGCCAGTTCGCGGACCGGCACCGTGCCTTCTTCGAACCAATCGGCGATGTGCGGTCTGATGCGTTCGTTGCCGAGCTTGCGGACGGTATCTCGGATCTGGCGTTCCTCGTCGTCGAGGAGTGAATCGATCGCGAACAGTTCGTCGACGCTCTGGGAGTTGGCCACGGTGCCTCTTTCCGCTGGGGGTGGTCTTCGCAGGCTACCCACGCCCGCAGCCGATGACGCAGGCCGATTACTGTGGAGGCCATGAGTGAGCAGCGCAGCAAGGCAGACAACTCGTCCTGGCAGGGCTTTTCCACCAAGGCGGTGCATGCCGGTTACGAGCCGGATCCCCTGACCGGCGCAGTGAATGTGCCGATCTACGCCAGCTCCACCTTCGCGCAGGACGGCGTCGGCGGCATGCGCAGCGGATTCGAGTACGCGCGCACCGGCAACCCGACGCGTCGGCCGCTCGAGGCCAACCTGGCGGCGCTGGAGTCCGGTCACTTCGGGAGGGCGTTCTCCTCCGGTATGGCAGCTACGGACTGCGCGCTGCGCACCATCCTGCGGCCCGGCGATCACCTCGTCATTCCGAACGACGCATACGGCGGCACGTTTCGGTTGATCGACAAGGTCTTCACCCAGTGGGGCATCGAGTATTCGGTGGCACCGGTGTCCGACGTCGACGCCGTGCGCGACGCCATTCGGCCGAACACCAAGCTCGTCTGGGTCGAGACCCCCACCAACCCGCTGCTCAACGTCGGCGACATCGAAGCACTGGCGGCCGTCGCGCACGAGGCCGGAACGAAGATGTTGGTGGACAACACCTTTGCGTCTCCCTACCTGCAGCAGCCCCTCACACTAGGGGCCGACATAGTGCTGCATTCGACCACCAAGTACATCGGCGGACACTCCGATGTGGTCGGCGGCGCACTGATCACCAACGACGAAGAGCTCGACACCGGCTTCGCATTCCTGCAGAACGGTTCCGGCGGCGTACCGGGCCCGTTCGACGCGTTCCTGACGATGCGCGGCATCAAGACGCTCGCTCTGCGCATGGAGCAGCACAGCACCAACGCCGAGAAGATCGTCGAATTCCTCGACAGCCATCCGGCTATCTCTCAGGTCATCTACCCCGGACTCGAATCCCACCCGTCCCACGCGGTCGCCGCGAAGCAGATGCGACGCTTCGGCGGCATGGTCTCGGTGCGGTTGGCCGGCGGCAAGCAGGCAGCGCTCGACTTCTGCGCGAAGACCGAGATCTTCACTCTCGCCGAGTCGCTGGGCGGCGTCGAATCGTTGATCGAGCACCCCGGTGCGATGACACACGCATCGACGGCCGGTTCGTTGCTCGAGGTGCCCGACGACCTGGTGCGGCTGTCGGTGGGTATCGAGGACGGTGCCGACCTGGTCGGTGACGTCGAGCAAGCATTGGCATGATCGTCGCACTGATCGACTCGGGCCTGGGAATGGTTCCGACGGCAGCGAGGCTGCGCCACCTGCGTCCCGAGCTCGATCTGGTGCTGATGATGGATCCCGAGAACGCCCCGTGGGGACCGAAGCCGGACGCGTGGGTAGTCGATCGGGTGGTCGGCACGGCGCAACATGCCGTCGAACTCGGTGCCGAGGTGGTCGTACTACCGTGCAATACCGCCAGTGTGACGGCGCTGAGCCACGTCCGGGCCGCGCTGGGCGAATCGGTACCTGTGGTGGGTACGGTTCCCGCGATCAAACCCGCTGCGGCGGTCAGTGATCGCATCGCGATCTGGGCAACGGCAGCAACGACGGCCAGCGCGTATCAAGCGCGCTTGATCGAGGAGTTCGCTTCGCGTCGGACGGTGACGAGCGTGGCGTGCCACGGTTTGGCCGACTCGATCGACCGGGGAGATGCGCGCGGTATCAGCGCAGCCATCGCCGCCGCGGTGGCAGCCACTCCGGACGATGTCGAGTCGATCGTGATGGGTTGCACGCATTACCCGCTGGTACTCGAGGAGATCGTCTCGCAGCTGCCCAGCGACGTCACGATGTTCGACAGCGCCGAGGCCGTCGCCAACCAGACGGTACGACGCGTGGACGAGGTCGGTTCGAGCAGTTCCGGTACCGGCCGCGTATCGGTGTGGCTCAGTGGGGTCGAGGGCGAATTGCCCGTGAGCGCGCAGCGCTACCGCGAGGGAAAGCTGCTGCTCGAAGGGGTCGGAGCCGACCAACACTGACCCGGCGGGAATGCGCGAGGTTGTCAGGCGTTGTCCTTCACTGAGCTAATGGGTCGGTGCGGTGGAGGGAAAACACATGGTCGACGTCGAAGTACGGGGTGGTGCTGGAAGAGCTGCGGTGCGGATGCCGCATCGGTATGCCTTCTGGGTGGTGGGCGTCGCCTTCGTCGTTCTGATGGCATCCTCGGCGGCACCGTCCCCGTTGTATCCCGTGTACCAGCAATCCTGGGGATTCAGCGCGATCACGCTCACGGTGATCTTTGCGGTCTATGCGGTCGCGTTGCTGTCGACGTTGCTCACCGTCGGCAGTTTGTCGGACCACATCGGGCGCAAACCGATCTTGATCTCGTCGCTGCTGTTGCTGGTCGTGAGCCTGGTGTTGTTCATCGTCGCCGACAGCGTCCCTCTCCTCATTGCCGCACGCATCGTGCAGGGAATTGCAGCGGGTGCAGCCACGGGTGCGATGAGCGCGGCGGTCATCGATCTGCAGCCCGACGCCTCCACCGGACCGTTGCTCAACAGCGTCGCTCCTTCCCTCGGGTTGGCGGGTGGAGCGCTCGGTGCCGGGCTGTTGGTGCAGTTGGCACCTGCGCCGGAGATCCTCGTGTTCGCGCTGTTGATCGCCGCCGCGTTGACCCTGGCCCTGGCGCTGCTGTTCGTTCCCGAGACGTCGGCGTTGCGCGGCTTCGATTCCAGGCGTCACCTCGCGTCGACTCTGCTTCCACGAGCGTCGATCCCGAAATCGGTACGGGCACCGTTCCTTCTCATCGCTCCTGCTCTGTTCGCGACCTGGTCGCTCGGCGGGTTCCATCTCTCGCTCGGACCGTCGATCGTCGGCACCGTCTTCGGTATCGACAATCACATCGTGGGCGGGTTGGAGATCTTCGCGCTGTTCGCGTCGGGTTCGGTGGCGGCGGCTGTGGTGCGCAACCAGTTTCCCCGCACGGTGATGATGATCGGGGCGTCGGTGTTGGCGGCGGGCGTGGCGCTGACGTTGGTGTCGGTGCAGATCGATTCGATCGCGGCGTATTTCGTCGGGGCCGTGATCGCCGGCGCGGGCTGGGGAGCGACCTTTCTCGGCGCTATGCGCACACTCGGCGCACTGGTCCCCGCCGCCGAGCGAGGCGGAGTGTTCGCCACGACGTTCGTCATCAGCTATCTGGCATTCAGCGTGCCCGCGGTGGTTGCCGGGCTGGCCGTGCACCGACTCGGGCTCAGCACGACGGTGGAGTTGTACGGGTCGTTCGTCATCGCGCTCGCACTGATTTCAGTTGTCGGATTCTCGCTTGCCCAGCGGCGAGATCGATAGAGCAGCGGCGAGATCGATAGTGCGGCAATCTCGGTCGGGCGTCCCCTACCGACGATGAGCGAACGGTCCTGCCCGATCGGGTAGTTCGCCCGGCTCGTTGGCAGGGTTCGCAGCTCGAGGTGTTCCCATTGCGCCGTCGGGCAGACAGTGTGGTCCTCAGTGAGACGCCAATCACAAGACAGTGCGTCTTTCACTCACACTCACCGAGGAGACACCGATGGCTATCGAGCTCAATCAGATCTGGGAATTCCCCATCAAGGAGTTTCACCCCCTGCCGCGCGCCAAGCTGGGGGTCGGCGCTCACGACATGATCGGCGTCGAGGCGAAGGAACTCGGATTCAAGCGTGCGTTGCTCGTCACCACGGGACTGCGCGGGTCCGGAATCATCGAGGAATTGACCGGCAAGATCGAGTACCAGGGCGTCGAGGTGGTTCTGTACGACAAGGTCGAGTCCAACCCCAAGGACTACAACGTCATGGACGGTGCCGCGCTCTACCAGAAGGAGAAGTGCGACAGCGTCATCTCCGTCGGTGGTGGCTCGAGCCACGATGCAGCCAAAGGCATCCGCGTCGTCGTCGCGCACGACGGCCGCAACATCAACGAGTTCGAGGGATTCTCCAAGTCCACGAACAAGCAGAACCCGCCGCACATCGCCGTATCGACCACTGCCGGAACGGGTTCGGAGACCTCGTGGGCCTATGTCATCACCGACACCTCGGACATGGAGAAGCCGCACAAGTGGCTCGCCTTCGACGAGGCGTCCACACCCACTCTGGCACTCGATGATCCGCTGCTCTACTACACCTGCCCCCAGCAGTGGACGGCGTTCTGCGGCTTCGACGTCCTCGCCCACGGTGCCGAGCCGTACGTGTCGCGGCTGGACTTCGCGCCGTCGCTGGGCAATGCGATCTACTCGATCGGCTTGGTGTCCAAGCACCTTCGCGAGGCCGTGTACGACCCGGGCAACCTGAAGGCACGCGAGGGCATGATGAACGCCCAGTACATTGCCACGCAGGCCTTCAACTCCGGCGGACTCGGCGTCATTCACTCGATCTCGCACGCCGTCAGCGCCTTCTACGACAGCGCTCACGGTCTGAACAACGCCATCGCCCTGCCGCGCGTGTGGGAGTACAACCTGCCTTCGCGCTTCGAGCGATACGCCGAGATCGCCGTCGCCATGGGCGTCGACACCAAGAACATGACCACCGTGCAAGCTGCCGACGCTGCAGTGGAAGCGGCTATCAGGCTCGCCAAGGACGTCGGCATTCCCGACAACTTCGGCTCGATTCGTTCTGCGACGTATGACAAGAACCGGATGAACACCGGCAAGTATGCGGGTAAGGGCGACGTGATCAAGGGCGACGAGAAGTCGGTTCTGAAGATCTCCGAGCACATCCAGGACGACTGGTGCACCCCGGGCAACCCCCGAGAGGTGACCGTCGAGTCGATGATCCCTGTCGTCTCGCACGCGATCAACGAGTCGTACTAACTGCCACCCATGTGAGCGGAACTTCGTAGCAGGGTACGAAGTTCCGCTCACATGCGGCGCAGCCGCCTCCCGAAGGGAAACACATGACCTCGCTGTCGACAGTGCGTAGCGACGACACCGGCACAGTTCGATTCACCGACGCGGCTCATCTGCAGCGCGCACTCGCGGAGCAGGACTACATCGCCGACGACGACCTCGCCACCGTGGTGCATCTGGCGACAGCGCTGGACCGGCCGCTGTTGCTCGAAGGCCCCGCGGGAGTGGGCAAGACCGAGCTCGCGAAATCCCTCGCTGCGGCGAGCGGCCGAAAGCTGGTTCGCCTGCAGTGCTACGAGGGTCTCGACGACAACCGCGCACTGTACGAGTGGGACTACGCCAAACAGCTTCTGCACGTGCAGATGCTGCGCGAACACATCGGCGCACTCACCCAGCATGTCACCGACATCGACGATGCCTCGACACTGCTTGCTGCCAAGGACTTCGGCCTGTACTCGGAGCCATTTCTCTCCGTGCGGCCCCTGTTGGAATCGGTACTGTCCGAGGAACCGGTGGTGCTGCTCGTCGACGAGGTGGACCGCACCGAGGAATCGATGGAGGCGCTGTTGCTCGAGGTGCTCGCCGAGAAGCAGGTGACGATCCCCGAGGTCGGCACCTTCACTGCGCGCAGCGATCCGTGGGTAATATTGACGTCCAACGATACTCGCGAGCTGTCCTCGGCCCTCAAGCGTCGTTGCCTGCACTTCCACCTCGATTACCCGACCGCCGCACGGGAACGCGAAATCGTCACCGCCCGCGCCCCCGAAGTGCCGGCGGACGTCGCCGCCGAGATTGTCGCGCTGGCAACGGAACTGCGCGGGTTACCCCTTCGCAAGAGTCCGTCGATCTCGGAAGTGATCGACGCGGCTCGCATCGCCACAGTCCTCGGGTGCACCGACGACACGCGCAAATACCTGCTCGCCGCGCTGGTGAAGTACTCGTCGGACATGAAGATCGCGCTCGCCGGCCCGGTCGTGCAGACACCCTCTGCGGCACCATCGCTGGGAGTCGTTGCCAATACGACCGCTACGGCATTCCGCGGGCACGGTGGACGCGACAAGGGTGGCATCGGAATACGACGATGACTGTGGCACAGACCTTCTCGGCATCGGTGGTACTCGACGTGCTGGCGGCGGTGTTCGGGCGGATGCTGCGCCGCTTCGGAGTCGCCGCATCGCCCGCCGAGGTCATCGAGGTACGACGCGTCCTCGGCCTGCTCGGGGCCCGTCATCTCACGGTATTGCAGGCGGCGCTGCGCGCGACCTGCGCGAAGTACGACCACGAACAGCACGGTTTCGATCTCGCGTTCGAGTCGATGTTCGGGGCCTTCGTCGACAATGCCGAGGACGAGCAGCGTTCACACCTCGGCGCGCAGGTAGCGGGCGGACTGCCGACCGATCTGGATGTGGGAGCAGACCAGGAGGCAGCGAAATACGCCGAGTACAACGAGCGTGCCGTCGAAATCGGGGACCTGCTCGACGCCCCGGAGGCAGACAAGGGCTTCAACCCGCACAAGGACGACGACGACATCAGCCTCTCGTCCGAGGACCACGATCTGTCCATCGATACGGACGGTGACATGGGTCGACGGGGTGTCACCTACACCGTCGACCTGGAGCGCTCCGGTTCGACCGCGGCGGGGGAGTTGGCGTCGAGCACCAGTGGAGCGGTTGCGGGCCAACTGAACTGGGAGGATCCGGCGGGAATTCTGGCGTGGTTCGATGCCTACGATCCGCGCAGCGTCTACGGCGATAGTGGTGATTTGGGTCCGCTCAGTGCAGCGTTGCTCGACCGGATCACCGATGCCGTCGAAGCCTTCGTGGCGGCACTGGGGGACGTGACGGGGACGATGTCGTCACCTGTGCCGGTCGACGGCGCGGAGCAGGCGATCGGCCGGCACGCCGAGATCGAACGTGCCAGCCACGAAGTGCTGCGGCACATGCGCGGTACTCCGCGCCCGCGGCCCCGCGAGCACTCACGCGGGCCGCTGGACATGCGGCGGACCGTGCGGTCGAGTCTGCGTACCGACGGGATCCCGTTCCGACTCATCACGAAAACACCGGTCCCCGACAAGGTCCGACTCCTCGTTCTGGCGGACGTGTCGCTGTCGGTTCGGCCGATCACGGCGTTCACACTGCGACTGGCGCAGGCCATGCATTCGCGCGCGCACCGGTGCACGGTGATGGGGTTCGTCGATGCGCCGGTGGACGTGACGACCACCCTGCTCGGCAGTACCGGAGACGGTGCGCTGGCTGCGGTTCTCGCCGACGCGCGACTGGACCTCGAAGCCAGCAGTGACTACGGCAGAACCTTCGGCGATCTGCTGGATTCGCACGGGGACGTGTTGAACAAGCGCACCGCCGTCATCATCGTGGGGGACGGCCGGTGCAACGGACGGCCACCGGGACTGGAGGCGTTGGAAAAGATTCGGTCCAAGGTGCACCGCATCGCGTGGATCACCCCCGAAGCGCGGCGCTATTGGGCGCAGGCAGCGTGCTCGATGCAGGACTACGAGCAGATATGCGACCGCGTGGTGGTGGCGCGCGACGGCGAACAGTTGACCGCGCAGGCGGCCGAACTGGGGCATGCATTGTCCTGATCGGGTTCCTACCTGACCGTCCACATCGCCGTACCTGCCCGATCGGGCAGGTACGGAACTGGTCCGGTGCTGGTGGGAACGAATCGGTTTACCTCGTAAGGTTGTAACCTGAATCACAGGTCTGGATGTTTTCGGACCGGAGGACAGCGAGGGTGAACCGTGGACCAGGCAGCCACTGCGGATGTCGGTAGGGCTCTGCACGATCTCGACGTGCAGCGCAGCCGCGCCGAGGCACCGCGAGTACTGAAGTTCCATGCTCCCGAGATCGTGTTCGGTCAGAACTCGTTGGGCGAGGCGGCCCACGCAGCTCGTCGTCTGGGCGGGGTCCGTCCGATGGTCGTCACGGACGCGGGGTTGATCGACAGCGGCTGGGCCGGGCAACTGGTCGACCTGCTCGTTGCGCAGGGCCTCGAGCCTCAGGTGTGGAGCGCTCTGACGCCCAATCCCAAGGACTTCGAGATCGAGGCAGGGAACGTCGCTTACACCGAACTCGGCTGCGATGTGCTGGTAGCAATCGGCGGGGGTCGGTGATGGATGCGGCCAAAGGGATTGCCATCCTTGCCGGCAACGGCGGCAGAATCCTCGATTACGAGGGTGTCGATCAGGCCACGCGGCCGATCCCACCTCTGGTGATGGTGCCGACGACATCGGGCACCGGGGCCGACGTCTCGCAGTTCTGCATCGTCACCGATACCGCACGCTCGACCAAGATCACCATTCTCGGCCGGGCACTCGTTCCCGATATCACCGTGATCGATCCGGTGTTGCTGACCACGATGCCCGAATGGCTCAATGCTGCAACGGGTTTGGATGCCCTGACGCACGGAATCGAGGCATTCGTCTCGCTCGGTCACAACCAGCTCACCGATCACCACGCACTCCGAGCGATCACCATGGTGATGTCCCAATTGGCTCGGACCATCGACGATCCCACCGACATGGTCGCACGGGCATCGATGGCGCAGGCCAGCTTGGAGGCCGGGTTGGCGTTCACCAACGCGATTCTCGGTGCCACGCATGCGATGAGCCATCAGGTGGGGGGACTGCTCGACCTACCGCACGGGGTGATCAACGGCGTGTTGCTGCCCCACGTCATCCGCTTCAACGCCGCGCAGGATCCATTGCCGTACGTGGCGATCGCGACGAGCCTGGGATTGCCCGAGGGCAGAGCTACGCCGGAAGAGGCTGCCATGGCCGTCGCAGACCGCGTGGATCGCCTCGCGCGTCGAGTCGGGGTTCCTACCGGTCTGGCTCAGATCGGTGTCAGTGAGTCCGATCTGGATGTGTTGGCGACCAACGCACTCCTCGATGCGTGCATGTCCACCAATCCCCGTTCGGCCACACATCGCGAGATGGTCGATCTGTTCAGGGTGGCACTGTGACGTCTGAACCTGATGTCACGTCCGGACCGGATTTGTCTCTGTTGACTGGGCTGCGCTCGGGAAAGAACACGTTCTATCCCCAGTATCGCGGCGCGGCAGAGCGTTTGGAACGCGTGGTCTATGCGCTGGAGCTCATTTCACGCGCGCTGGTACGCACGGTCGACGGTCCGGAAACGCTGGTATGCGCGGTGGCCGAGGCTGCTCGCGCTCACCTGAGTGCACGGTGGGTCGTGTTCGCTCTCGCCGATGGTGCGCTCCCGGACGCCGGCCCTCGACGGTTGGTGCTCGGACCCGATGCAACGCCGTTCCTGGTCGACAACGTCGAGGGGCCGCCGCTGCCGGACGACGTCATCGACTGCCTCGAGTCGATCCAGAAGTCGACGTGCGGGGGCGGCCTGACTCCGGTGATCTCGGCCCATCACGCCTTCGTGCCGATCGCGTTCGACGGAGGTGTCGTCGGGGCGTTCGCGGCGTGGACCGGCGAGCAGCGGGTCCTCGACGGCACGGACGCCGCGGTGTTGAGCATTCTCGCCAGCCAAACTGCGGTGGCACTGCAGAATTCGGCTCTGTTCCAGAGTCGAAGGCAACTGCTCGAGCGCACCGAGAACGCCTATGCTCAGGCGAACCGGACAGCAGCCGATCTGGCGGCCCGAAATGCCGAACTGCAGCTGACGCAGCGACAGCTGGGTGCCGCGCATCAGCATCAGGTGCTCGACGACGAACGCCACCGCATTGCCCGCGAACTGCACGACAGCGTCACCCAGGCGGTTCTGTCCGCGGGTATGCAGATCGAAGTGTGTCGCAGCGACATCTCCGTCGAGGAGCGTGGTGAAAGACTGGATCTGGCCAAGGATCTGACGCGACGAGCAGTGGAACAGCTGCGGTCGGCGATCTACGCGCTCAATCATCCACAGGACGTCGATAGAACGTCGCTTCCCGAAATGCTCGAACAGCTCTCGATAGTCCACATGCCCGACGAGCTGCAGGTGTCGTTGCGGGTCGAAGGAACTCCCGTCGAATTGAGTGGCGAATGCGAGCATTCACTGCTCCGCATCGCGGGCGAAGCACTGTTCAACACCGCGGTGCACGCACACGCATCGCGGGCAATACTTCGATTGACGTATTCGCCCGATCAGGTGCAGCTCTCGATTGCCGATGATGGCGACGGAGATCCGGCCCATCTGCGCATGATGCTGCATATGGCCGAGACCACCGACGTCGATGGCCGGCACCGCGGATTGGCGAACATGGCGGCCCGCACCCGCGAACACGGTGGCACTCTCGAGATCCGCCGCGCCCGTACCGGGGGTGTGCGCGTGGCAGTGCGTATTCCCTTCCAGGAACAATCCGAGAAGGGCGAAACACAGTGAGCGTTCCGACGGTTCGCACGGGCATCGGTCAGGTGGCGGCACCCACCGTCCGCATCGTGCTGGTCGACGATCATGCCATTCTCAGGGACGGGCTGCGGTCGGTGCTCCAACGCGAGTCGGATCTGACGATCGTGGGGGAGGCGTCGAACCGGGAAGAGGGATTGGCCGTTGTCGCGCGGGTCGAGCCCGACATCGTGTTGATGGACCTCAAGCTCTCCGCCAGCTCGGACTACGAGGGCCTGGCGCTGTGTGCGCAATTGGCCAAGGTACACAACGGAATCGGTCTGCTCGTGTTGACGACCTTTCTGGACGACCGACTCGTGGTGGAGGCCGTGCACGCCGGAGCTCGGGGATACGTGGTCAAGGACGTCGATACCACCGAGTTGGTTCGGGCAATCCGGGCCGTCTCGCGTGGGGAGAGCGCCTTCGATTCGCGCAGCGCCTCGGCTGTCGTCCGATCACTCAACGGCACTCCGAGCAGCATCGAGCGCTTGACCGAGCGCGAACTCGAGGTGCTTCGACTGCTTGCGACAGGACTGTCCAACAACATGATCGGAACACGACTGTTCATCTCGGCCACGACGGTGAAATTTCACGTCAGCAATATCATGCGGAAACTCGCGGTCAGCCGAAGAGCGGAAGCGGTGTATGCGGCAAGTAAGCAGGGGCTGATCTGACATCCACCGGCTTGTCGAGACCATCGGCAGGTCAGGCGAACTGGGGTGCCGAGATCTTGTCGATCACGAGCCACCCGCCGTGGTGCTCCGAGGTCTGGAATTCCAGCCCCGTCGAGCGACCGAGCTCGACCAATGCAGCCTCGTCGAACGTGCGGACGTGTCCGTGGCAGGCGGTGGTCGCGGTCTCGAAGGGCACGGCGATGACGACGCGGCAGCGTGCGGTGCGCAAGGCTTCGGCAACGATGCGGGAGCCGGTATCGGCGTCGACGTGTTCGAGAAGATGCAGTGCCGTCACGGTGTCGACGCTGTTGTCCGCAACTGGGACGTCAGTCGCGTCGCAGACCAGAGTGTCGAGAGTGATCCCGAGATGCGGAGCAACGGTAGCGAGCAACCGCATGGTGCCGGCGGACAGGTCCGTGGCAGTGACGGAGTGGCCCTTCATCGCCAGTCGCAGCGGAAAGAAACCGAAGCACGATCCGAGATCGAGTACCGAGCCGACGATCAAGGACTCTGCGCGCTCATGGACGGGAGCGAAATCGGCAGAGCCGGAAACCAGCTCGTCCAATGAGTTTCGGTAGTACGTGGCCCAGGCATCGATCGGATCGGACACAGTGCTGCGGACGATTCCCACCAACACCAACTCGAACTCACGCTGGGAAAGGCCGACGTGGCGGGCTTGGGCAGTAACGATGGGAACGAGACGTTCACCGATCTCGGCCGAGGTGAGCCCGTGGCTTACTTGCACGGTGGATCCTGTTCTCACAGCATCGAACTCGAGTCCGGGTATGCGTCGCACCACGACGTTCTCGTGAGCCCAGACGTCGTCGGGACTCGGTGCGAGTGCGTCAAGTTCGGTCATCTCGATAGCCTTCTGTATTCGGGTGCGCTAAGGCGGTGGTTTCAGGCCGGACTGCAGTGGTGCGATCCCGGCGGTGAGTAGCTCGGCCAAATCCTCGCGGTCATCGGTCAGCCACTGCTCGTATGCCGAGATTGCCACACCGAGGACCATCCAGCCCACCGTTCGCGGAAAGTGGTCTGTGGGATCGGAAGCGCTTCGTGCGGCGACGTATTCGGCGATGACAGCTCGCCATCCCTCGTACATGACCATCGAATAGCTCTGCAGTGCCGGATTGCCCAGAATCAACGCCATCCGCTGCCGGTGAACCGCGGCTTCTTCCTCGGGAAAAGTATTGAACTGCACCAAAGCGGAACGCAATCCATCCGCTAGGCCCATATCTTCGGGAAGGCCGTCGAGATGGATCCTCAGCGCGGCGAGTTGAGACTCGAAGTCACCCCAGGGAACCGCGTTCTTGGACGGGAAGTAGCGGAAGAACGTTCGCCTCGCGATGCCTGCCGCGTCGGCTATGTCGTCGACGCTGGTCTCCTCGAAGCCTTTGGAGGCGAACAATTCGATCCCGATATCGCTCAGTTCGCCCAGCGTCGTGGACGGGCGCCGACCTACCCGACTGGACGGTTTCGCGCTCCTGGCCATATTTTCCTCGCATCTTCTGTCTTTATGCACCCAGTGCCATTATGGTAGTGATCCAAGCCACTGTCGATCTCGAGTGTGGTCCCCATCAATCTCCGGAGGTTTCAGATGTCGAAGAAGAACGAGAACGCTGTGGTCGGCACGGCTGTCGTCGAGTCCGATCTGGTCGAAGAATCGTTGGTCGAGGAAGTATCCATCGACGGCATGTGCGGCGTGTACTGATCATGACTGCTGCAGTGCAGGACGCACTCGATCTGGACGTGCCGTGGGCATTGCATCCGCAGGTGGCGCTGCGTCCCGAATCATTCGGGGCGCTGCTCTACCACTTCGGAACCCGCAAGCTCTCGTTTCTGAAGAACCGCACGATCGTGGCGATCATCGAATCTTTCCCCGATCACCCGGACATGCGCTCCGCGATCACGGCTGCGGGCATCACCGAGTCGGGATCGGCTCCCTATGTGAAAGCACTCGCGACGTTGGCCGACTCGAAGATGATCACGCGCCGCTAAGGACCCTTGACCCTCGAACTTTTTCTGGACAGGACAGCCCCCATGACTTCCACACTCGAAAGACCAGCTCCGGTAGGAAAACTGGTCGATCAATTCGAACTCGGACTCGACGCGCCCATCTGTCTGACGTGGGAGTTGACCTACGCCTGCAATCTCTCGTGCGTGCATTGCCTGTCCTCGTCGGGTCGCCGTGATCCGCGCGAACTCAGTACCGAACAGTGCAAGTCGATCATCGACGAGCTGCAGAAGATGCAGGTGTTCTACGTCAATATCGGCGGCGGTGAGCCGACGGTGCGGTCGGATTTCTGGGAGCTCGTCGACTATGCGACGGCGCATCAGGTAGGTGTGAAGTTCTCCACCAACGGGGTCAAGATCGACAAGAAGGTCGCCGCGCGCCTCGCTGCGTCGGACTACGTCGATGTACAGATCTCCATCGACGGCGCGACCGCGGAGGTCAACGACGCGGTGCGCGGACCCGGTTCGTTCGACATGGCGTGCCGCGCCCTGGAGAACCTGAAGGAAGCGGGATTCCGGGACGCGAAGATCTCGGTCGTCGTCACCCGTCACAATGTCTCGCAGCTCGACGACTTCAAGGCCCTGGCCGACAAATATGCTGCAACGCTGCGCATTACGCGATTACGGCCGTCGGGTCGTGGTGCGGATGTGTGGGACGATCTGCACCCCACGGCGGGTCAACAGCGCGAGCTGTACAACTGGCTCGTCGCCAACGGTGAAGGCGTTCTGACCGGTGACTCGTTCTTCCATCTGTCCGCTTTCGGTGACGCGTTGCCGGGTCTGAACCTGTGCGGTGCCGGACGCGTCGTGTGCTTGATCGACCCGATCGGCGATGTGTACGCGTGCCCGTTCGCCATTCACGAGAACTTCCTTGCCGGCAACATCGTCCGTGACGCAAAAGATGGCATGGGCGGCTTCCAAACGGTGTGGCAAACATCGGAACTGTTCCAGGAGTTGCGCTCACCGCAGACCTCGGGTGCGTGCACCAAGTGTGCGCATTTCGATTCGTGCCGCGGCGGTTGTATGGCGGCGAAATTCTTCACCGGACTGCCCATGGACGGTCCGGATCCCGAATGCGTCATCGGTAACGGTGAAATGGCGTTGGCGGCGGCGGGGGAGATCCCGAAGTCGAGTGTCGACCATTCCCGTACCGGGGAACGGAAGACCCCTCGAAAGTCGGTGCCGCTCACGTTGATGATGCGTCCCCCGGCGAAAATCTGCGACGAGAACCCGCTCGCGGGAATGGAACAGGAAGCACAGTAATGGCCAAGAGTGCGTGGTTCGAGACCGTTGCCGAAGCGCAGCGGCGGGCGAAGAAGCGTCTACCGAAGTCCGTGTACGCCGCCCTGGTGGCGGGCTCGGAGCGTGGTCTGACGATCGATGACAACATGGCGGCGTTCGGCGAACTCGGGTTCGCTCCGCATGTGGCGGGGTTGTCGGACAAACGTGATCTGTCGACGACGGTGATGGGGCAGTCGCTGTCGTTTCCGGTGATGATCTCCCCGACGGGTGTGCAGGCGGTGCATCCGGACGGTGAGGTCGCAGTCGCGAGAGCTGCTGCGGCGCGGGGTATTCCGATCGGCTTGTCGTCGTTCGCCAGCAAGTCCGTCGAAGAGGTAGCGGCGGCGAATCCGCAGACCTTCTTCCAGATGTACTGGGTGGGTTCGCGCGAGGTTCTTCTGCAACGGATGGAGCGGGCCCGCGCAGCGGGGGCAGTCGGGTTGATCATGACCCTGGACTGGTCGTTCTCCAACGGCCGTGATTGGGGCAGCCCGTCGATCCCGGAGAAGATGGACCTCAAGGCGATGGTGCGGTTCGCGCCAGAGGGCATCATGCGGCCGAAGTGGTTGTGGGAGTTCGGCAAGACGGGCAAGATCCCCGATTTGACGACTCCGAACCTGACGCCGCCCACCGGCGGTCCTGCTCCGACGTTCTTCGGTGCGTACGGCGAGTGGATGGGTACCCCGTTGCCGACGTGGGAGGACGTTGCGTGGCTGCGTGAGCAGTGGGGCGGTCCGTTCATGCTCAAGGGCGTCATGCGGGTCGACGACGCGAAGAAGGCAGTCGACGCCGGCGTCACGGCCATCTCCGTGTCCAATCATGGCGGCAACAATCTCGACGGAACTCCGGCTCCGATTCGGGCGTTGCCCGCGATCGCGGAGGCTGTAGGCGATCAAATCGAGATCACCCTCGACGGCGGAATCCGGCGTGGCAGTGATGTGGTGAAGGCGCTGGCACTCGGTGCGCGTGCGGTGCTGATCGGGCGGGCGTATCTGTGGGGTCTGTCGGCGAACGGTCAGGCCGGTGTGGAGAACGTGCTCGACATCCTCCGCGGCGGAGTCGATTCCGCGGTCCTGGGGCTCGGGCACACCTCGGTACACGATCTGTCACCGTCGGATGTGGTGATGCCGGCAGGGTTCGATCGCAGGCTGGGTGTGTGACCGACTGGTTCGAGTCGGTTGCCGAGGCGCAGCGGCGAGCGCGGAAGCGACTTCCCAGGTCGGTGTATTCGGCGCTGGTGGCGGGATCGGAGGAGGGTCTGACCACCCGTGACAACACCGACGCGTTCGCTGAACTCGGGTTCGCTCCGCACGTGGCGGGGCTGTCGGATACGCGTGGGCTGTCGACGACGCTGATGGGGCAACCGCTGTCGTTTCCGGTGATGATCTCCCCGACGGGCGTGCAAGCAGTGCATCCCGATGGGGAGGTCGCCGTCGCGAGGGCGGCAGCGGCCCGTGGCGTATCGATGGGTTTGTCGTTGTTCGCGAGCAAGCCGATCGAGGAGGTCGTCGCGGCGAACCCGCAGACGTTCTTTCAGCTCCATTGGGTCGGTTCGCGAGAATTGTTGCTGCACATGCTCTATCGCGCTGAAGAGGCAGGTGCCGTCGGCCTGATTCTGACGATGGACTGGTCGTTCTCCGAAGGCCGAGACTGGGGGAGTCCGGTGATACCGGAACGCCTCGACGCGCGGGCCATTGTGCGGTTGGCACCGGAAGTGCTGGCCCGTCCGCGGTGGCTCGCGCAGTGGGCTCGGTCGGGTACGTATCCGGATCTGACGGCACCGAATCTCGCCGAGCCCGGAAAATCAGCGCCGACGTTCTTCGCGGCCTACCAGGAGTGGACGTCCACCCCGCTGCCGACGTGGGAGGACATCGCCTGGCTACGCGAGCAGTGGGACGGCCCGTTCATGCTCAAGGGCATTTCGCGGGTCGACGACGCACTGCGGGCCGTCGACGCCGGTGCCACGGCGATCTCGGTGTCCAATCACGGCGGCAACAATCTCGACGGTGCACCGGCGTCGATCCGAGTGTTACCTACCATTGTCGAGGCCGTGGGGGACCAGGTCGAGATCGCCGTCGACGGCGGTATTCGGCGGGGCAGTGACGTGGCGAAAGCGCTCGCACTCGGTGCCCGGGCGGTGCTGATCGGACGAGCATATCTGTGGGGCTTGGCGGCGAACGGTCAGGCCGGGGTCGAGAATGTGCTCGACATCCTGCGCGCCGGCCTGGACTCCGCGGTACTCGGGCTCGGACATTCATCGGTACACACGCTCGGACCGTCGGATGTTGTCGTGCCCGTGGACTTCGCTCGCGCGAATCAGCTCCCCGGTCTGGGATATCCGACGCCGATCGGAGTCCGATACACAGAACCGAGGGGCTGATTCGGTAGGAACAGCACAGTGGTGCCGTCTCAGAGACGGCTGAAACCCTGCAGCATCCCGGTGTACCGCTTGGTCGGAGGGTTTGCGAATTCGCCGCGTTTTCCCGTGCCCAGCCCCAGAGAGATCAGGGACTGCACGAACAGCGTTCCCGCGGCCACACCGTCGACCACCGGTACGCCGATTTCGTCCGAAATATGACTGCACAGATCGGCCATCCCCGCGCATCCGAGGACCACGGCATCGCTGCCGTCCGTCTCGACGGCGACGCGGCACGCCTCGGTGACGATCTTGCGGGCGTCGGGGTCGGTCTCGAGATCCAGTACAGGCAGCTCGCAGGCATGTACGCCGAGGCACTGTCGTCCGAAGCCGTAGTGGTTCGCCAGATCCTGTGCTCGCCCGATGGTGCGTCCGAGCGTGGTGACGACACTGAATCCTCGGCCGAGGAAAGTCGCGGCGTGCATCGCGGCCTCGGCGATACCGATGACCGGCCCCGATGCCAGTTCACGGGCTGCATCGATGCCGGGATCGCCGAAGCAGGCTATGACGTAACCGTCGACGCCTGCGGCCTCGCCGCTGGCGATCTCGGCGAGAATGCCGGGGACACTGAGGGCTTCGTCGACGTGACTTTCGATCGACGCCGGCCCCATGGAGGGACTGACCGCCTCGACGACGGTGCCCGGGCCGATTACGGCCCGGGCACAATCGCCGATCGTTGCGGTCATCGAACTGGTGGTGTTCGGATTGATGACCTTGATGAGCACGTACGAAATCCTATGCTTTCGCTGGAACGTCGAAGTTGGTGACTGCCAGCTTGGTTCGCGTCGCCAGGTAGTAGTACATGACGAATCCGATGCCGCAACCGATGAACCAGCTGTACTTCGACGCCGTCGACATACCAGCGATCTCCATGCCGTCGATGGCCCCGTTGAAGAGCACGGTGAACATGGCTACCACCGCGCCGACGATAGTGGAGTACACCGCTGCCGGGTTGTAGCCCTTTGAGTACCAGTAGAGCCCGGTGGGCGACATCGAGAACAGTTCGTCGACCACGACCTTCTGCTTGCGAACGAGGTAGTAGTCGGCGATGAGGATGCCGAACAACGGCCCGATGAATGCGCCGAGGGTCTCCAGCGTCAGGTGAATGACATCGGGATTGTTGTACAGATTCCACGGCGTGATCAGGATCGAACCGATGGCCGCGATCATGCCACCTGCGCGCCAGCTGATGCGCTGTGGGCTGACGTTGGAGAAGTCGAACGCCGGGGAGATGAAGTTGGCGACGATGTTGATGCCGATGGTGGCGATCGTGAAGGTCAAGGCGCCGAGGACGATGGCGAACGTGCTGTCGATCCGTGCGACGGTTTCGACCGGGTCGGTGATGAGCTCGCCGAACACCGGAAGCGTCAGAGATGCGGTGACGACGACGAGAATCGAGAACACCAAGAAGTTGACCGGCAGGCCGAGGAAGTTGCCCTTCTTCACCGCGGCGTAGGACTTTCCGTAGCGCGAGAAGTCGCCGAAGTTGAGCATCGGACCGGAGAAGTAGGAGACGACCAGCGCGATGGCGCCGAGCATGACCGGGACCGAGCTCCAGCCGGTGTGCTCCACCCCCTGAAGATTGAGATCGATTGCACCCCAACCGGCTTTCCATATCAGGTAGCCGCACAGCATGAACATCACGACGTAGACGGCAGGACCACAGAAGTCGATGAACTTCCGAATGGACTCCATGCCGCGCCAGAACACCGCGGCCTGGACGACCCACAGGAACAGGAAGCTTGCCCAGCCCAGCAGCGAGAGTCCTGCGAAACCGTAGTCGGCGGTGATGGCGTACGGAGCCAGCGACGGGAACAGCTTGATCAGCACGATGTCGAGGGCAGCCGACGCGAGGAACGTCTGAATGCCGTACCAGGCCACTGCGATCAAACCGCGAATGATGGCCGGGATATTGGCTCCGAGAACACCGAACACGCTGCGGCAGATGACCGGATAAGGAACTCCCGACACCTGACTCGGCTTGGCGACGAGGTTACAGAAGAAGTAGACGATCGAGATGCCGACGAGGAGAGCGATCAACACCTGCCAGCTGGCCAACCCGAGCGCGAACAGACTGCCCGCCGTCACGTACCCACCGACCGAGTGCACGTCCGACATCCAGAAGGCGAAAAGGTTGTACGAGGTCCAGGTCTGCTTCTTCAGTGGAGCGAGGTCTTCGTTGGTCAGCCGTGGGTCGTAGCTGTCCTTGATCAGTCCACCACCGACGGGTTGGCCCGCGGCTTCCACGAGATCTCCCGTTTGGACGGGACCGTGCGCTGTATCTGTCATCGATGCTCCTGACGGCATGGCGTATGAGGTGAACGAAGGAGATGAACGAGTGAATGAGGAAAAGTTAGCGGGGAAGTGTTGCGCACTCGTGACGAGAGCGATATATCTTTTGGATCGCTCATCCGGGCTCCACCCGAGTAACTCGCGCGGGCCTATTCCGGCGACGGATCCGCAAGTAATCCGTGATCGTTGGACAGTGTCGAAATGACCGAATTGAGACGCGTGTGATGGTGCTGGGCGGCACGTAGCAAGGCCGCTGAATCTCCGGCGAGGAAAGCGGTGATCATATCGGCGTGATCGCCGTGCAGCGATGCTCTGTCCGACCCGTCGACATGCACCATCGGCTGCACTGGTTCGGTTATGTTCCAGGCTGATTCGAGCATGTGCAGTAGCCGATGCATGCGCGACGGACGGGTCAGAGACAGGTGGAATTCGCGGGAGAGGCGATGGTATTCCCGCGAGTCGTCCTGCGTCAGCGACGCCTCGAGCTGTCGATTCACCTCGATGAGATGTGCTCGGTCGGCGTCGGTGGCGAGCTCGACCGCCACCGGTAGTGCTGCTGTCTCGAGAACCTCTCGCACGATGTACATTTCGCGAAGTTCAGCTGCGGTCAGCTGCGCAACCGTGTACCCCAGATTCGGACGATGGTCGACCAAACCCTCGCCGATCAGAGTCTTGAGCGATTCGCGCACCGGTATTCTGCTCACTCCGAACAGTTCCGCCACTTCGTTGAGCGGAATAGGTGTATTCGGCGGAGCGTCGCCGGCGAGAATTACTCGTCGTAGTTCTTGCAGAATCGAGGGCTGCGGGCCACCCGGTGCCGATATCGACAATTGAGAGAGCAATATCGACCGACGGCGGGGTGGCACGAAGGGAACATTAGTGACCCTGTGTTTCATCGGCGTGACGACCCGGTTCCATCCGATAGCATCAGCATCCATGGCCACGGACCCACTCGGCACTCAGTTCTGGCCACGCGTCGACGGTTCGAGAATTCTGGTGGTCCCGGTCGGTTCGATCGAACAGCACGGGCCGCATCTTCCGCTCGATACCGACACCCGCATCGCCGACGCGGTGGCGCACACCATTCCGGATGCGCTGGTGGGTCCCGCGATCGCGTACGGAGCCAGTGGCGAACACGAGGGCTTTCCCGGCACTGTCTCGATCGGAACCGCTGCGCTCGAAGCGGTGCTGGTGGAGTACGGGCGCTCCGCGTGCCGATGGTCGGACCGAGTGGTGTTCGTCAACGGGCACGGCGGCAACGGACCCGCCGTGCGTTCGGCAGTGCTGCTGCTGCGCTACGAGGGCCGCGACGTCGTCTGGTTCCCGTGCGCGGTGCCGGGAGCAGATGCTCACGCCGGGCGTACCGAAACGTCGATGCTGCTGCACGTTTCGCCCGAGGTGGTGGATATGACGAAGGCGGAGGTGGGAAATGTGACCGACATCGCGTCGTTGCTCCCTGCGCTCCGCGGCGGCGGCTTGGCACCGATCACCGCCAACGGTGTGCTCGGCGACCCCACCGGGGCCGATTCGGAGGAGGGGCGTCGGGTGTTCGAGCAACTGTGCACCCGCGCGGCCGATGCGGTGCAGAGATGGAGTCCCTCCGAGCACGGAGTGATCTCGTGACCGAGCGTGGAAATACGCCTGGTGAGAGCCCGATCGTCGAGTCCGCAGAAACAGGGGGCAGGTATGTTCCGCCCGATTTCTCGGGTGGTCGACACTTCGGCGTGTTGTCCGCTTACGATCTCCTGATGGGTGAAGGTCGATTGCCTGATGGCTTCGGGGTGCGAGTCGATCCACGCGTACGTACTTACTCCGAAGGGCGCGTCCTGATCGGTGGCTCACCGACACGAATGCTCAAGCTCGCACCGACGGCCGCCGCGATGATCGGCGACGGTTTCATCGAAGTGACCGACTCACAATCCGCTCTGGTGGCACGCAAACTGCTCGACTCGGGCGTCGGTAACCCACGCCCGATGTCCATTCCGTCGCCGTCCGACGTCACGGTCGTCGTGCCGCTCAAGAACAACGAGGCAGGGCTCGCACGCCTGATCACTGCGCTTCACGGCCTGCACGTCATCATCATCGACGACGGGTCCGACGTTCCGGTCGCAGTGCCACGGATCTCGTGGAGTGTGGGCAGTGTGACGGTATTGCGGCACGAGCGCTCGCGCGGTCCCGCAGCAGCGCGAAACACGGGATTGCGATGCGCTACAACAGACTTTGTCGCTTTTCTTGATTCGGACGTCGTTCCGCGCAAGGGATGGCTCGAAGTGATGCTCGGGCACTTCTCGGATCCGGCCGTCGCCTTGGTTGCACCCAGAATCGTCGCTCTCGAACCCGAGGGCAGTGCACTCGCCCGATACGAACACGCCCGCTCGTCCCTGGATCTCGGGCGCAAGGAGGCGGCTGTGCGAGCAGGCAGTGCGGTGTCCTACGTGCCCAGCGCCGCGATGTTGATGCGCCGATCGGTGGCACTGGATTGCGACGGGTTCGACGAGTCGATGCACGTGGCCGAGGATGTCGACCTGTGCTGGCGGCTGCAGGAGGCCGGCTGGCGGTTGCGGTACGAACCCGTCGCCCACGTCGCGCACGAGCATCGCGTCACGTTCGTCGAGTGGTTCGCACGCAAGCTGTTCTACGGGACCGGAGCAACACCGTTGTCCGCTCGCCATCCGGGAATGGTGCCGCCGATCGCGATGTCTCCGTGGACGCTGGTGGCTTGCCTGATGGCAGCGAGCCTGACGCGGCTCGGACTCCTCGGTGCAGCCGCAACACTGTCCGTCACGATAGTTCGCCTGCGCAAGATGTTCGTCGGTCTGGATCAGCCCACGCGGATCGCGGCCATTCTCGCCGCCGAGGGTTTCGTTGCGGGGCTGTGGCAGCTGGCCTCGGCGCTGTGTCGACACTATTGGCCGATCACGTTGCTTGCGGTGCTGCTGTCCAGTCGAATCCGAAAGATCGCGCTGGGATTAGCTGTGGCAGAAGCATTTTCGGATTGGTACAAGCATCGCGAACTCGGTGGACTCGATCCCGTGCGCTACGCCTTCTTCAAGCGAGCCGACGACATCGCCTACGGCGCCGGCTTGTGGACAGGTGCCCTGTCCGCGCGAAGCATCGACGCGCTCAAACCCCGCCTGGATGGTTGACGGGGTGCGAGCCCTTCTCGCATCGCGGACGGCGTGAAGCCGATCGAGTTCGCCGACGTCGTCGTCGTCGGAGGTGGCTCGTGCGGAAGTGTGGTGGCCGCACGTCTGAGCGAGAATCCAGATCGTTCGGTGTTGCTCCTCGAGGCGGGCCCCACTTTCTCCGGTGTCGCCGATGTCCCGGCCGCGTTGGTCGATGCGTCGATGCTGCCCGTAGGACCCGGCAGTGAATGGGTGGGAACGTACGGTGCCGAACTCGCCCCTGGCATCGGCCGGACGATCGCCCGGGGTCGAGTGCTGGGCGGTTCCGGTGCAGTGAACGGCGGCTACTTCGTCCGCGCCACTCCCGGCGACTTCGACGCCTGGCCGCAGTCGGTGTGGTCCTTCGATCAGGTGCTGCCGTACTACGTCCGATCCGAAACCGACATCGATGGTTGCGGGTCGAGCCAGTGGCACGGGTCGCGCGGGCCGATGCCGGTGGCGCGCACCCCCGAGAACGCTCGGCATCCGCTGACCGCGGCATTCGTGGACTCTGCGGTGCGCGCCGGATTTCGGATGTACGAGGACATGAACGCTCCCGACGCGGCCTCAGGGGGAGTGGGAGCCGTGCCGCTGAACATTCGCAACGGGACCCGGGTAAGCGCAGCCCTCGCATATCTTTTGCCGATCACCGGTCGAAATAACTTACGCGTGCAGGGAAATACGACGGTGGCATCGTTGATGTTCAAGGGCACCAGGGTGATCGGCGTCGAGATGATCGTCGACGGGGTGCGCAGAATCGTGAGGTCCGACACCGTGATTCTGTCGGCCGGAGCCGTGCACACCCCGGCAGTGCTGCTTCGATCCGGCATCGGGTGTGCTGACGACGCTGTGGCGCTGGGGATCTCGGTGACAGTCGACAGTCCGGGAGTGGGTCATGGCTTCAGCGACCATCCTGAGATTACTGTTCCCGTCGCAACTGGCAACGATCCTTCCGCGACCTCGCCTGCGTTGGAGGCGGTACTGCATGCCGGCGATGTGGAGATCAGGCCGTACACCCGAAGGTTCGACCAACTCATCCACGGTCTCCCTCGTGGACCGCATGTGGTGGGCGTCGGCCTCATGCGATCGGCGGGTCGCGGGAGTATTGCGTTGCGCAGCACGGACCCCTTCGAGGCACCCGAGGTGAGGTATCGCTATCTCGAATCGGAGGGCGACCGGCGGGCGATGCGAGAGGGCGTCGAACTCACGCGAGAATTGCTGGCGTCGGCGCGCCTGTCCGGCGAGGTTGCAGCCCCGGGAACCGACGATCCGCTCTCAGCGCTCGGTACGTCACTGCACCTGTCCAGCAGCGCCAAGATGGGCCCGGAATCCGATCCGGTGTCGGTGCTCGACGATCATTGCCGCGTGCGCGGCGTCGAGGGGCTGCTCGTGATCGATACCTCGGCGTTTCCGGTGGTGCCCAGTCGTGGACCGCATGCGACGGCGATCATGTTCGCCGAGCGCGCCGTAGCGCTCATGGGAGTGGAGCCTGCGGAATGACCCGTGTGTTCGGAGTGGAGCCTGCGGAATGACCCGTGTGTTCGGAGTGGAGCCTGCGGAATGACCCGTGTGTTCGGAGTGGAGCCTGCGGAATGACCCGTGTGTTCGGAGTGGAGCCTGCGGAATGACCCGTGTGTTCGGAGTGGAGCCTGCGGAACGACCCTTTGCGGTTGCTGACCACGCCGGGCCTGCGGAGGCGTAGCGTTCGTGGTCTGGGGACCGTTCAGGTTCCCCAATAGATGGGTTACTGCCATGTCGGACAAATCGCCCCGCAACACGATGACCAAGAAATCCGGCAAATCTCTCAAGGACAAGCGCGCTGACAAGCGGGCCAAGTCCAGTGGTGACACCAGCAACGACATCATCACCTCGGCCGTCAAGAAGAAGTAGGGCCGGAAGCCGACGCGACCGGGCCTGCCGCTCGTGTCGGCCACGGCTGTATCCTTGTTTGTGAGCTGGGTTACAGCACTGTGGACGGGTCACGGAGGAAGTGTCGAATGGCAAGCCGATCGAACAGTGGCGGAAACCCCTGGGTCGCAGTGCGACCCGGTGAGGACGTCGCTGTGCTCGCGCGCCAAATGTCCACTGCCCATCAATCTTTCGTCGACGACATCCGTACTCACGGCTCGACGGTCAGGTCCGTCGTGCTCGACTCGTGGATGCGCAGTCGCATCAAGGGCGTCGATCCCGACGGTGGTAACAACACGCCGACGCTGACCGGGCCCGACCTCGAGCGCTACCGCAACGGTCATCCGATGGCCATCATCCGCCCGGTCATTCGTAAGTTGCTGGTCGAGGACGCGTCCGATACCGGATTGCTCGTCGCGATCTCCGATGCGGAGGGGCGACTGCTGTGGGTCGAGGGCGACTCCGCGGCGAAGGATCGAGCCGTTGCGATGGAGTTCGCCGAAGGGGTCGACTGGAGCGAGGAGAGCAAAGGCACCAATGCCCCCGGTACCGCGCTTGCGGTCGATCACAGTGTGCAGATCTTCGCGTCCGAGCACTTTTCTCGGTCGGTGCACGAGTGGAGTTGCTCTGCTGCTCCGGTTCACCACCCCACCAGCGGTCACATTCTGGGAGCCATCGACATCACCGGCGGCCCCCGAGTGGCGGTCCCCGAGGTGCTGTCGCTGGTACGCGCGACTGTCGCCGCTGCCGAATCCGAGTTGCGCCTACACCTGATGAACTCGCCGAAATCATTGGGCGACATGGCTCCTCGGCTCGAGGTCCTCGGATCGGGACGGCCGGGAGTGGTTCGTGGATCCGGCCGGATACCGCTCTCTCAGCGGCACGCCGAGATTCTGCTGCTCCTGGGCGAGCACCCCGAAGGGCTCAGTTCGGACCACCTCGCGGTGCTCCTGGACGAGCAAGAACTCGACTCCGTGACCATCCGCGCCGAGATGTCGAGACTGCGCAAGACCTTCGGTACTGCCGGCCTGGCGTCGCGGCCCTACCGTCTGGTCGGCGAGTTGTCCTCCGATGTCGGCGATATCCGACGCGCCCTGGATCGCGGCGACGTCGACGCTGCTCTGCGTATCTACTCCGGCCCGGTGCTCCCGGGGTCGTCCGCTCCCGGTATCGAGGAAATTCGCGAGGAGTTGCGGGTGCGGATGCAGGCCGCACTGATGAGGGCGGGCGATCCGGTGCTGCTGGCTCGCTGGACCGCGTCGGTGCACGGCCGCGAGGATGCGACGGCATGGACCGCCTATCTGTCTTCGCTGGATCCGGCCACCGCGCTGTATTCGCAAGTCGAGGCTCGTCTGGACATGCTCGGTCAGTGAACGGTGTCACCGCCTGGTCGACTGCGGTGAATGGAGTTGTCGAGCCACTGGGCCAGGCGTGGGACAACGGCCTCCAGGTTCGGTTCGACCTCGGTGTCGAGCATGTCCGATGCGAGCTGGCGTACGGCGTAGACGATGCCGACGAGGGCATCGATGGAGAGATCCGGATCGAGATCGGGGTCGTCCTGCGCGTGTCGTCGTAGTTCGGCGTGAAGCAGTTCGGCCACTCCGCGCAGGGCGGTTCGTCGCCTTACACGGGTGAGGGATCCGGCTGAATCCATCTCCACCTGAAAGGCTCTCGCGACGACGAGGTCCGACTGTAGGGCGGAGAAGTACGTCGACAGAACTCGAAACACATCCTGCGTCGATCGGTGAACGAGGTGGCTCATCATCCGGTCGACGAGTACCGATATGAACCGGCCGTATGCGGCCTCGGCGCAGGACTCCTTCGAGTCGAAGCAGTCGTAGAACGCAGATCTCGACACACTCGAGCGTTCTACGATCTCGCGCACCCCGGCATCGGAATATCCGTTCGCCGCCACCAGTTCGGTGAACGAGATCATCAGTCGTTCGCGGTGCGTGGTGAGTACTTCCTCGCGTGAGAGGCGGTGGGGCCCGCGCGGAAGTTTCGGTGGCGTTGTGAAGAAGATTCCCTCGGTGATGCGCGGTACATCCGATTCGTCCGAAGTGGTGTCCATTTCCGTCTTCCCGTTGTAAAGTACGCACTCGTACTTTACAACGTTCGATCATGGGGGAGAGCATGAGGCACAGGTTTCGGCGTGCTGGGTCGTTGGCAATGGCGGGGTGCGTGGCGGCCGCGGGCGTACTGATGGGGACGGGGCATGCCGGCGCGGACCCTGCGGCCGACTTCTCGAGCGACGACATGATGGAGACGGTTCGAGACCTGACGGAGATCGCACCGCGGGCGACCGGTTCGCCGGGAGGGCTCGAGGCCGCGGAATACGTAGCAGATCGCTACCGCCGTGCCGGCCTGTCGGACGTGCACTTCGAGGAAGTGACGTCCTACGACTGGACGGCCTCCGGTGCCGCCCTCGCCGTCGGTGATTCTGCGATCGACGCAGCACCCGTTGCGCATTCGTTCATTCCCGCCGACGCCGGTCCCGGATACCGCACGACAGGAACCGACGGACTGACCGCTCCGGTAGTGGACATCGGCACGGGTTCGGTCGAGGGTGTCGACGTACGCGGGAAGATCGTGCTGTTCGACCTCGACTTCATTCTGCCGGTGTTTGGGTTGCTTCCTTTCGCGGAAGCGATCCACGACCCCGACAACGATCGCTTCGATCCCGAGTTGCTGTTCGGTGCCAATCCCTATGTCACCTCCCTCGAATCCACGGTGCGCGCTGCTCAGGCCGCAGGCGCAGTGGGCTTCGTGGGTGTGCTGGCCGAGTACTTCGACTCGAACCGCTACCACAACGAGTACTACCGCCGACTCGCGATGACGATCCCCGGCATGTGGGTGACCCGAAACGAAGGCGCACGGGTTCGAGATCTGTTGCCGCAGAACGCCGGAAACATCCGCATCGACCTCACCGTCGATCGCCGACCCGTGACGGCACGGACCGTGGTCGGAATGCTCCCGGGCCGGTCGGCGGATACCGTCATGATTCAGTCCCACCACGACTCGGTCGGAACGGGAGCGGTGGAAGACGCCAGCGGCACCGCAGAGGTCATCGCTCTCGCCGACCACTACGGCGCCGAGGCGCAGCGTCCCGGTGCGTCGCTGCGCGAAAAGAGCCTGATGTTCGTCACCTTCGATACCCACTTCACCGGATATCAAAGTCATATGGCGTTCGTGAAGAAGTACATCCAGGACCGCGCGACACCGTGGAACATCGTGGCCAACGCGACCATCGAGCACGTCGGAAAACATGCGCGTATCGCGGAAGACGGGAAACTCATCACCCTCGACCGTCCGGAACCGAAGGGCATTTTCGAGAACCTCAACCTCGGGATGAAGTTCGAGATGGCAGAGACGCTGCGTCGCAACGATGTCCGCGGTACGACGTTGCTCAACGCCACGATTCCGCAAGCACTGGGGGGAATCCCCACCGATGCGTCCTTCGTGCTCGTGGCAGGTGTGCCGACGGTGAGCCTGATCGCGGGACCGCTGTACATGTACGACGACGCGGACACGATCGACAAGGTCGACACCACACAACTGGTTCCCGTCGCGCAGTTCTACCGCGATGTCGTCGACCGGCTCGACTTCGAACCGTCTGCCGGGATCGGACTCCTCCCCGGACCGATCCGGTGATCCGCCGAACTGCGCTGATCGGTTCGCTGATCACGATGAGCATGCTCGTCTGTCCCGTCGCTTCCGCCGAGCGCGCGACCGGTCCGGTGATCGTCTCGGAGAAGACGGTCGCCGACGGTCCGGTAGCTCATCCCAACGCCGCGCGGACGGTCGTCTTCCGGCACACCTCGCACGGTGTGGACGGGTCGGCGGTGGAGATGTCCGGGTCGTATCTGCTTCCGCGAACACCGCCACCGCCGGGTGGGTGGCCGATTGCGGTCTTCTCGCACATGACCGTCGGCGGAGCCGACAAGTGTGCGCCGTCCTCGATGGTCGCCGGGCACCCGGAGATCGTCCGAGCCAACTCCGGTGACGCGATAGTCGCCCGCATGCTGGACGCAGGCTTCGTCGTTGTGCGGCCGGATTACGAAGGGATCGGTACACCGGGTCCGCACCCATATCTCATGGGTGCCTCGCTCGCCCGCGCAGTCATCGACGGCGCGCTGGCAGTGCACGCGAGGGAGGCCAGTGTGGGGTCGGACGTGGTCCTCGTCGGCCATTCCGAAGGAGCCGTGGCATCGCTCTTCGCGGCTGCGTCCGATCCTGCAGAGTGGGGCCCGCTGAGACTGCGCGGGGTAGCGGCGGTCACCCCGCCGACGGAGATGCGGGCTGTGCTCGAACTCTTCTCAGTGGTACCGGTGGCAGCACCGGGGATCGGAGACGTCGTCGGACTTGCCGCGCTACTGACCGTCGGTGCGAGCGCCGTGGACCCGGACTTCGCCCGGATCGTGGCCGAGGGAGGGCTCTCGCCCGCTGCGACAGCGCTACTGTCCGAGGTCGAGTCGCGATGCTTCGGTGAATTGTCTTCACCGGACTCTTTCGGTGGCCTCGCGCCCTCCGAGCTCGTCGGTGCCCACGGCAGGGTTGCGTTGGACATGCTCGCAGACATCGCCGACGCCAACGACGTTCGCCACCTCCGTATCGATCCCTCGATCCCGATTCGCATCGACGCGGGTTGGCTTGATCCGGTGGTTCCGGTACCGCTGGCTTCGGGGCTTGCGGACACCTATCGGGCCGCGGGAAACGACGTGACGTTCGCGGTGCACGCCGGTGGACACACTGCTGTGCCGACATCGCCGGAGGCCGCGGCAGCCATCTCGACCTGGTTGATCGCCGCGGTTTCATCCTCCGGGTGAGTGGCGATCAAGACGCAACGTAGTTGCAACCCTTCGACGTCTAGTGTTCCGGATCACATCAGTTCTGTTGATCAGAAGGAGTCGCTAGATGTCCGTCTACGCCCGTCCAGGTACCGCCGACGCAATCATGTCGTTCCAGCCACGCTACGAGAACTGGATCGGTGGCGAATGGGTGCCACCGGTCAAGGGCCAGTACTTCGAGAACCCGACTCCGGTCACCGGCGAGAATTTCTGCGAGGTAGCGCGCTCCACTTCCGAGGACATCGAGCTCGCACTCGACGCTGCACACGCCGCTGCCCCCGCGTGGGGCAAGACATCTGCGGCCGAGCGCGCCGTGATCCTCAACAAGATTGCCGACCGCATCGCCGAGAACCTCGAGTCCATCGCGCTGGCGGAGTCCTGGGACAACGGCAAGCCGATCCGCGAGACCCTCAACGCGGACATCCCGTTGGCCGTCGATCACTTCCGCTACTTCGCCGGCTGCATCCGGGCGCAAGAGGGCTCACTGTCCGAAATCGACTCCGACACAGTCGCTTACCACTTCCACGAGCCCCTGGGCGTCGTCGGCCAGATCATCCCGTGGAACTTCCCGATCCTGATGGCCGTGTGGAAGCTCGCTCCCGCACTCGCCGCCGGTAACGCCGTGGTGCTCAAGCCCGCCGAGCAGACCCCCGCGTCGATCCTGCACCTGATCTCTATCATCGGTGACCTGCTGCCCGCCGGCGTGCTGAACATCGTCAACGGATTCGGCGTCGAAGCAGGCAAGCCGCTGGCATCGAGCCCGCGCATCGCCAAGATCGCGTTCACCGGTGAGACCACCACCGGCCGTCTGATCATGCAGTACGCATCGCAGAACCTCATCCCGGTGACGCTGGAGCTCGGTGGCAAGAGCCCCAACGTCTTCTTCTCCGACGTGTTGCAGGCCAACGACGACTACCAGGACAAGGCCCTCGAGGGCTTCACGATGTTCGCCCTCAACCAGGGTGAAGTGTGCACCTGCCCGTCGCGTTCGCTGATCCAGGCGGACATCTTCGACGAGTTCCTTGCGCTGGCTGCCATCCGCACCAAGGCTGTGCGTCAGGGAGATCCGCTCGACACCGAGACCATGATCGGCGCTCAGGCATCGAACGATCAGCTCGAGAAGATCCTCTCCTACATCGAGATCGGCAAAGGCGAAGGCGCACAGGTCGTCACCGGTGGCGAGCGCGCACAGCTCGGCGGCGACCTCAACGGCGGCTACTACGTGCAGCCGACGATCTTCACCGGCAAGAACAACATGCGCATCTTCCAGGAGGAGATCTTCGGACCCGTCGTCTCGGTGACGTCGTTCACCGATTACGACGATGCGATCTCCCAGGCGAACGACACTTTGTACGGACTCGGTGCCGGAGTGTGGTCGCGTGACGGCGGCATCGCCTACCGTGCGGGTCGTGATATTCAGGCCGGTCGGGTGTGGACCAACACCTACCATCAGTACCCCGCGCACGCTGCGTTCGGTGGCTACAAGCAGTCCGGCATCGGCCGCGAGAACCACAAGATGATGCTCGATCACTACCAGCAGACCAAGAACCTGTTGGTCAGTTACGCGCAGAAGGCACAGGGCTTCTTCTGATGAACACCCCTCGGCCGCCCGCGCGGCTGAAGACAACCGTCGAGGCGATGGACCTGCTCCGTCGCCTCGGCGGTATCCACGGCGAGCTGATGATGCATCAGTCCGGGGGATGCTGCGACGGGTCGTCGCCGATGTGTTACCCCGC
The DNA here is from genome assembly GCF_000333955.1 of Rhodococcus sp. AW25M09. Taxonomy (GTDB): domain Bacteria; phylum Actinomycetota; class Actinomycetes; order Mycobacteriales; family Mycobacteriaceae; genus Rhodococcoides. The sequence goes on along the minus strand of NZ_CAPS01000109.1, from coordinate 37,913 downwards.
AGGAGAATTCATCGTGGGTGACCGCGATGTCCTGCTCGGGTACATCGACCTCCGGCTCGGTGTCGGCGAGATACCCCAGGACTTGCCGACCGGTGAAGATGGTGTGCCGGTCTGGATTTCGGGATCGCAGTTCCAGGCGTGGAAGCATACCCAGCTCGTGCTCGACGTGGTGCCCGGCCGCGGTGGCGGGTTCTCGCTCGAATCGCCCGAAGGAGTGCGCTTCCTCAGTCGCGGGCGGGCATACACGGCCGAGGAGAACGAGATCCTCACCGAGCATCCACCGCTCGTCGGCGTCGACTGGGAAGAAGGCCGACGGCCCGAGGTTCCCGACGACCCGTTGGTGGTTGCCGAGGCAGTCGACGCATGTCCCGTCCCGGGGATGCTCCAGGGCTGAGTGCGGCTGCGCGGAGCGCATACAGTGCGAAAGATGAAGAGCACAACGAAGTCCGACGCGGCCGATGGCGGCGAGAGCATGCGGACCGTCGCCATTGCGTTCGTGGCCAATCTCGGTGTCGCGATCGCCAAAACCTTCGCCGCCGTGTTCACCGGGTCGGCGTCGATGGTCGCCGAGGCCGCGCACTCGTGGGCCGATACCGGTAACGAGATCTTCCTGCTCGTGGCCAATCGTCGAGGATCGCGCGGGCCGGACGAGCAGCGGCCACTCGGGTACGGACGCGAGACGTACTTCTGGTCGACGCTCGCGGCGATCGGACTCTTCGTCGCAGGCGCGGCCGTGTCGGTGTGGCATGGCATCACCTCGCTACTGGCTGGCGAATCGAGCAGCGAGAACTACCTCGTCGCCTACGTGGTTCTGGCCCTCGCGTTCGTGCTCGAGGGACTGTCGTTTCTGCAATCGGTTCGGCAGATTCGGGGCGAGGCGGCCGAGTACGACAGGGACTTTCTCGACTACGCGCTCGAGACCTCGGACCCGACGTTGCGCGCAGTGTTCGCCGAGGACAGCGCCGCACTGGTCGGCATCGTCATCGCCGGTGCTGGAATCGGATTGCATCAGCTGACCGGCTCGGCCGCCTTCGATGCCATCGGTTCCATTCTGGTGGGTGTACTGCTCGGGTTCGTCGCCTTCGTGCTCATCGATCGAAACCGTCGATTCCTCACCGGTGAACCAGGATCGAGAGCATTATGGAACGCGGTGGTGCAACGAATCGAGGGACTCCCCGAGGTGGCCTCGGTCCGGTTCGTGCGCATCGAGTTCGTCGGTCCCAAGCAGATCTACCTGGTGGCGAGTGTCGACCTCGTCGGTGACTTCGCGGAGTCACGTATCGCACGCACGCTCCGGCGACTGGAGCGTGAGCTGGAAACCAACAGGGCTGTGGTGGACGCGGTACTGACAGTCGCCGAACCGGACGAGGGCGACATCGGTGACGTCAACACCGTGGGTCATCAGTCGTAATTCGACCGTCATCTATCGATGACGCGACGCTCACACAATGGGCCTATCTTTATCCGAATTCGCGCGCCACACATGTTGTGAATCGTTCCCTCGGGCGTAACCCTCGCTCCGAGCGCATTGGCCAGGAGAGGCTTGCAATGTCAGTGAAAGATCCTCAGTCGCCTCAGCCGAAATCGGGTACCAGCGAGAGCTCTCAGTCGCATGTCGAGGGGGATGACTATCTCGCCAAGCGGACCTTGAAGAAGGGGACCGCGGGCTGGGTGCTGCTGGCCGGTCTCGGAGTCAGCTACGTCATCTCCGGCGACTACTCCGGGTGGAACCTCGGTCTCGCCGAAGGCGGTTTCGGCGGTCTGTTCATCGCCGCGATCATCATCGCCGGCATGTACCTGGCGATGGTTCTCGGTATGGCCGAGATGTCCTCGGCGCTGCCCGCTGCGGGCGGCGGCTACACCTTCGCCCGCCGGGCCCTGGGTCCGTGGGGTGGATTTGCCACCGGCACAGCAATTCTCATCGAATACGCCATCGCTCCCGCAGCGATCGCGACGTTCATCGGTGCCTACGTCGAATCGCTCGGGTTGTTCGGCATCACCGACGGCTGGTGGGTCTACCTGGTGGTCTACGCAGTGTTCATCGGAATCCACCTCTCCGGCGCAGGCGAAGCGCTCAAGATCATGTTCGTCATCACCGGTATCGCCTTGGTCGGACTGGTGGTGTTCGCCATCGCCGCCATCGGCCAGTTCGACGCGAGCAACCTGACCGACATCGCGCCCACCGACGCTGCCGGGGCCTCCGGATTCCTGCCGTTCGGCTACCTCGGTATCTGGGCCGCAGTTCCGTTCGCCATCTGGTTCTTCCTGGCCATCGAAGGCGTGCCGCTGGCCGCCGAGGAGGCCAAGGATCCGACGAAGAACGTTCCGCGCGGCATCATCGCCGCCATGGGCATTCTGCTCGTCACCGGTGCCGTCGTGCTGTTCCTCGTCACCGGCGCGGGCGGAGCCGACGCAGTCAAGGAGTCGGGAAATCCGTTGGTGGAAGCACTCGGGGACGGAACGGCGAGCAAGATCGTCAACTACATCGGCCTGGCCGGCTTGGTCGCGTCCTTCTTCTCCATCATGTACGCGTACTCGCGTCAGCTCTTCGCTCTCTCGCGCGCCGGATACCTGCCGAAAACCCTCTCCATCACCAACTCTCGCAAGGCTCCGACGCTCGCGCTGATCGTGCCCGGCGTCATCGGCTTCCTGCTCTCGCTGACCGGCCAGGGCGGAATGTTGCTCAACATGGCTGTGTTCGGGGCTGCTCTGAGCTACGTTCTGATGATGGTCAGCCACATCGTGCTTCGTCGCCGCGAGCCGAACATGGACCGGCCGTACCGCACTCCCGGCGGCGTGGTGACCACGGGATTCGCATTGGTCGTCGCCGCGCTCGCCGTCGTCGCGACGTTCGTCGTCGATTCCACTGCAGCACTGTGGTGCCTCGGCGTATTCGTGGCCTTCATGGCCTACTTCGGTTTGTACAGCAGGCACCACCTCGTCGCCAATTCGCCGGACGAGGAGTTCGCTGCGCTGGCCGCGGCCGAGGCCGAACTGGAATGACGGTCTACACCCAGCAGGTCTCGGGCACCACCTACTCGTTCGACGGTCTGGTCGACCTGATGGCCAAGGCGACACCATTGCGATCGGGCGACGAATTGGCCGGCTGCGCAGCCTCGTCGGATGCCGAGCGGGCGGCGGCGCAGTGGGCGCTGTCGGAGGTCTCACTCGAGGTGTTCCTCAACGATCTGCTCGTTCCGTACGAGACCGACGAGGTCACTCGGCTCATCATCGATTCACACGACCGCATCGCCTTCGGGGCGATCTCGCACCTGACGGTGGGAGGGCTGCGGGACTGGCTGCTGCAGGTCACGGCCGCCCCCGATGCCGCCGCGACGCTGCGTTCGGTGGCCGCCGGACTGACTCCGGAGATGGTGGCGGCGGTCAGCAAGATCATGCGCAATCAGGATCTGATCGCGGTGTCCCGGGCCGCGCAGGTGACGTCGGCATTCCGGACCACGGTGGGACTGCCAGGAACCCTCACCACGCGGTTGCAACCGAACCATCCGACCGACGATCCCCGCGGAATAGCGGCGGCCACGCTGGACGGACTGCTCCTCGGTTCGGGGGACGCGGTGATCGGGATCAACCCCGCGACCGATTCGCCCCAGGCGACGGCGGAGTTGTTGCATCTGCTGGACGATATCCGCCAGCGCTTCGAGATCCCCACGCAGTCGTGTGTGCTCTCGCACGTGACGACAACGATGGAACTGATCGACAAGGGCGTCCCGGTCGATCTGGTGTTTCAATCCATCGCGGGTACCGAAGGAGCCAATTCGAGCTTCGGAGTGAACATCCCGCTACTTCGGCAAGCCAACGAGGCCGGCCGATCCCTGCACCGCGGAACCGTCGGAAACAACGTCATGTACCTCGAAACAGGGCAGGGTTCGGCGTTGTCGGCCGGCGCACATATCGGTACCGGCGACCGTCCCGTCGATCAGCAGACGCTCGAAACTCGCGCGTACGCGGTGGCCCGCGATCTCGAGCCGCTGCTGATCAACACGGTCGTCGGGTTCATCGGGCCCGAGTATTTGTACGACGGCAAGCAGATCATCAGAGCAGGACTCGAAGATCACTTCTGCGGCAAGCTGCTGGGCCTGCCGATGGGCGTGGACGTGTGCTACACCAATCACGCCGAGGCCGATCAGGACGACATGGATACGTTGTTGACGCTGCTCGGTGCAGCCGGGGTCGCGTTCGTCATCGCGGTGCCCGGTGCCGACGACGTCATGCTCGGGTACCAATCGCTGAGCTTCCACGATGTGCTCTACGTTCGGCAGGTACTCGGCCTGCGTCCTGCACCGGAGTTCGAGTCGTGGCTCTCGCGACTGGGAATGGTGGACGCCGACGGTCGAGTCCTCGACGTCGACGCTGCGGGATCGCCGTTGCGAGCCTTGATGAGTGCGCGATGACCGAACCAGTCGAACAATCGGGAGCGGCAGGAGTGGAGCCTGCGGAACGACCGGAAGCAGAGTTCTGGGGCGAGTTGCGAGCGATGACGCAGGCGCGGATCGGGTTGGGACGCATCGGCGATTCGTTGCCGACGACGCGGGTGCTCGAGTTTCGGTCGGCGCACGCTGCGGCGCGGGATGCTGTGCACCAGCCGCTCGATGTCGAGGAGTTCGTGGGTCGGGTGGAGCAGGTGGGTCTCGGTGCGCCATCGGTGGTGACGTCGCTGGCGACGAGTCGGGCGGAGTATCTACGACGGCCCGACATGGGTCGGCAGCCGGAGGATCTGTCGGCGATCACGCTCTCGGAGGACGAGATCGGCATCGTGTTGAGCGACGGATTGTCTCCGCGTGCTCTCGCCGATCACGGTGTACCGATGCTGGAAGCGTTGAAAACAGAACTGGCGGATCGGTATTCGATTGCGGCTCCGGTGATCGCGACCGAGGCGCGGGTGGCGTTGGGAGATCACATCGCCGCGGCGATGGGCGTGCGGACGGTGTTGGTTCTGATCGGGGAGCGCCCGGGTTTGTCGGTGGCAGACAGTCTCGGTATCTACCTGACGCATCTGCCGAAGCCGGGCCGCACGGACGCCGATCGCAACTGCATCTCGAACATCCATCCGCCCGAGGGGCAGGGGTACGCCCAGTCGGCTCGGATCGTCGCTGGTCTGCTGGCCGGCGCGAGGAAACTCGGGCGGTCCGGAGTGGCGCTGAAGGATACGTCTCGAGCCGATGTGCTCGAGGCCGCCGAGGCCCTCACTCTGGAGTGAGGCCCCTATTCGGGGGTGGCTGTGGGTGATCGGCGTCACTACCGTGTAGGCCATGGACAGTTACTCCTCCGGTACGTCGGACACAGCGGTTCTGGACGACACGATCGGCACGAATCTGGATCGAACCGCAGCGAAGTACTCCGATCGTGACGCGCTGATCGATGTGACCTCCGGGCGTCGCTGGACCTATTCGGAATTCGTGGCCGACGTCGATCTGTTGGCGGCCGGACTGCTCGTGGCCGGCGTCGCTGTCGGTGACCGCGTCGGGATGTGGGCACCGAACTGTCCGGAGTGGGTGCTGGCGCAATACGCGACCGCCAAGATCGGTGCGGTGCTGGTCAACATCAATCCCGCGTACCGTGCGCACGAGCTGCAGTTCGTACTGAAGCAGGCCGGGGTCTCGGTATTGTTGTCGGCCGGCGAGTTCAAGGGTTCGGACTATGCGGCGATCATCGCCGGTGTGCGTCCCGAGGTGCCGACGCTGCGTGAGGTTCTCTTCATCGGCACCATTCAATGGGAGGCGATGACCGATCGCGGACATCGCGCATTGGCGAAGACTCCGAAGATGATCACCGACGTATCCGAGCAGCTGCGCGCAGACGATGCGATCAACATCCAGTACACCTCGGGAACAACAGGTTTTCCGAAGGGTGCGACGCTGAGTCATCGGAACATTCTGAACAACGGCTTCTTCGTCGGCGAGCTCTGCCATTACACCGCGGAGGACCGGGTGTGTATCCCGGTGCCGTTCTATCACTGCTTCGGCATGGTGATGGGCAATCTCGCGTGCACCTCGCACGGGGCGGCGATGGTCATTCCCGGCCCGTCGTTCGACCCGGTCGCGACGTTGACTGCGGTGGCGTCGGAAAAGTGCACGTCTCTCTACGGCGTCCCCACCATGTTCATCGCCGAACTCGCCCTCGAGAACTTCGGAGAGTTCGACCTCGGCAGCCTGCGCACCGGAATCATGGCCGGCTCGCCGTGCCCCACCGAGGTGATGAAGCAGGTGATCGATCGCATGGGAATGACGGAGGTGTCCATCTGTTACGGCATGACCGAGACCTCGCCGGTATCGCTGCAGACCCGAAGCGACGACTCGATCGAACAGCGGGTGTCCACCGTCGGACGCGTCGGGCCGCATCTCGAGGTGAAGATCGTCGATCCGGTCCTGGGCCACACGGTGCCGCGCGGAGACGCAGGCGAGCTGTGCACCCGCGGTTATTCGGTGATGTTGGGATATTGGGAGCAGCCGGAGAAAACGGCGGAGGCCATCGACGACGAGCGTTGGATGCACACCGGCGACATCGGGGTGATGGACGAAGACGGCTATGTGGCGATCACCGGACGGATCAAGGACATGGTGATTCGCGGCGGTGAAAACGTCTATCCGCGCGAAGTGGAGGAGTTCCTCTATACCCACCCCGACATCCTCGACGCACAGGTCATCGGTGTGCCCGATGCGAAGTACGGTGAGGAGCTGATGGTGTGGATCAGAATGAGAGACGTTGCTGCGCCGCTCGATTCGGCCGCCGTGCGCGCATTCTGCGATGGCCGGCTCGCGCACTACAAGATTCCGCGGTACGTGCACGTCGTCGACGAGTTCCCGATGACAGTCACCGGCAAGGTCAGGAAGGTGGAGATGCGAGAACGCTCGCTCGGATTGATCTGAGAGCGACCGTTCGGCTGCCATACTTCCTTCCATGATCAGTGCGCTGTGGACGCCGACGGATGCCGATGTGGACGAGGCCAGGGTGACCGAGTTCGCGCGGTTCGTCGAGCAACGTCACGAGGTGACACTGCCGGACTATCGGAGTTTGTGGCGATGGTCGATCGACGAGCTGGAATCGTTCTGGCGGGCCGTGTGGGATTTCTTCGAGATCCGATCCGACACCGAGCCGACGAGGGTGCTCGAGAACCGCGGTATGCCGGGTGCCCAGTGGTTTCCGGGGACCGAACTGAACTACGTGGACCAGGTGATCCGGCACGCTCGACCCGATCGTGCGGCCATCGTTCATGCTCGTGAGGACGGCTCGGTCCGGACCGTGACGTGGGCAGAGATGGTCGAGCAAGCGGGAGCGCTCGCGGGCACGCTCGCCGATGCAGGCGTCGGCCGCGGCGATCGCGTCGTCGGGTACCTGCCGAACATTCCCGAGGCCGTGATCGCATTCCTCGCGACCGCGAGCCTGGGTGCAGTGTGGTCCGCATGCGGGCAGGACTATTCGGCCTCCGCGGCAATCGACCGATTGGGACAACTCGAACCCGCTGCGTTGATCACCGCCTCCGGGTACAGCTACGGAGGACAATTTCGGGACAAGTCCAGCGATGTCGGCGCGGTGGTGGACGCATTGACAACGGTGCGGGTGGTCGTCACTGTCGGCGACGCGTCGGGAAGTTCCCGGAGCTGGTCGAATGCGACGGCCGAACGACGACAATTGTCGCCTGTGGCTGTGCCGTTCGAGCACCCGCTGTGGATCGTATTCTCCTCGGGCACCACGGGTCTGCCCAAGGGGATCGTGCACGGCCACGGAGGCGTGGTGCTCGAACACCTGAAATCTGTTGCACTGCAGTCGGACCTAAGTTCAGAAGATGTGTTCTTCTGGTACACCAGCCCGAGCTGGATGATGTGGAACTTCCAGATCGCCGGGCTGCTGACCGGTGCCACGATCGTGTGCGCCGACGGCAGTCCAGCGTTTCCGAAGCCGGATGCATTGTGGGACATCGCAGCCAGGCTGGGGGTGACCTACCTCGGAACCAGTCCCGGCTACGTGCTCGCGTGTATCAAGGCCGATACTCGTCCAGGCACCGATCACGACCTGAAGGCACTGCGAGGCATCGGTATCACCGGTTCTGCGATGCCGGCCTCGTCGTCGATCTGGTTGTCGGAGAACGTCGGCGCGCAGGTGCCCGTCTTTTCCATCTCGGGCGGAACCGACGTGGTGTCGGCCTTCGCCGGGGGAGTGCGGACCGCGCCCGTGTGGGCAGGGGAGCTGTCGGTCCCGTTCCTCGGTGTCGCGCTCGACGCCTACGACGAGAACGGTGGATCGATGCAGGGGACGGTCGGTGAACTGGTCGTCACCGAGCCCATGCCGTCGATGCCGTTGTATTTCTGGAACGACGCCGACGGCAGTCGATACCGAGACGCCTACTTCGACACCTATCCGGGGATATGGCGTCACGGCGACTGGATCACGGTGACCGAGCACGGCAGTGTTCTCGTCCACGGACGATCCGATTCGACACTCAACCGCAACGGGATTCGCATGGGCAGCGCTGATATCTACCAGGCGGTCGAATCGCTGAACGAGGTCACCGAAGCTCTCGTGCTCGGCATCGAACTGCCGGACGGCGGGTACTGGATGCCCCTGTTCGTCGTGGTCCCGGACGGGTTGACCGACGAGCTGCGCGAACGCATCGACGCTGTCATCAGAACGCAGGCGTCACCGCGGCACGTCCCCGACGACATCATCGCCGCGCCCGCCATTCCGCACACTCGGACCGGGAAGAAGCTCGAGGTGCCACTCAAACGTATTTTTCAAGGTGCCGCTGCTGCAGGAACTCTCGATACCAGTGCCGTCGACGACCCTGCAGCTGTGCAGTGGTTCGTCGACCGCGCGGCCGAGAATCAGCGAGTCCACCGCGCGAGATAGGCCTTCTCCTCCGGCGAGATTCGACGCAGGGTCTCGGCACCGACGTCGACCATCGCCATCCGCGTGGTCGCCACCACCGCGGGCGGTGAATCGGGCGCGGCACCCGCAGCCCGCACCTCGTATCCGATGGTGAAGTCGACCGCACGTACCTTTTCGAACCACAACGTGACGTCGAGCGGGCCGTCCGAGTGTCGAAGCGGCTTCTTGTACGCGATGGCCACGTTGGCGATCAAGGCACTCTTGATCAGCGACTCGTTGGCCTCACCTTCGCTGAGCAGCCACTCGATACGGGCCTCCTCGAGGAGGGTCACCATGCGCGCGTGATTGATGTGCGCGAAGGCGTCCATGTCCGACCAGCGCACGGTGACGGTCGCGTGATACCCGACGGGATCGGTCCGATCTGTCTGCATCGCAACAGGCTCTGTTTTCATTGCAAGAGGATGGCATGCGCGCTCGCCGAGGTGACGCTCTAGAGTCCCACTGGTGATTATCGGCAACGTCGCGCTGGATGGCTCCGGCGTGCTTTTCGACATCGAACTTGCGGGTTCGGCCATCGCGTCGATCACCCCTGCCGGGCAGCGACGCAGTCTCGGCGACGAGGTGCTCGACGGTGGGGGTGGGGTCGCCCTGCCAGGGTTCGTGGACAGTCACGTACATCTGACTCAGTGGGCGGCGGCGCGGCGGCGAATCGACGTCGGACCGGCATTGTCGGCGGCCGACGCGGTCGCACTGGTGTACCCCTACGCGAGAACAGCAGGTGATTCAGTGGTGCGCGCCAACGGCTTCCGTGACGCGCACTGGCCCGAGGAGCCGCACAAGGATCTGCTCGAAAATGCGCTGCCCGGGGTTCGCGTGGCGATGACGAGCATGGACCTGCACACGCTGTGGCTGAGCCCCGCGCTGCTCGGTGATCTGGGAATCGATCACCCCACCGGTGTTCTGCGCGATGTGGACGGTCTCGAAGCGGTCATGGCACTCGAAGAGCAGGAGGACCCGGCCGAACTCGATCGGGCGGTGCTCGACGCCACCGCGGTACTGGCGGTCCGCGGTGTCACCGGCGTCGTGGATTTCGAGTTCGCCGACAACCGGACCGTCTGGGATCGTCGACTGTCCGCCGGTTCGCCTGCGGTGCGTGTCGACACGACGGTGTGGCCGCAATGGCTGGACGAAGCACTCGATCTCGGCGAGCGGACCGGCGACGTCTCGGCGCTCTCGGAATTGATCCGGCGCGGCCCGCTCAAGGTGATGCTCGACGGCTCGCTGAACACCCGAACGGCGTGCTGCCACGATCGGTACCCGGGCGTCGACGGCGACGACGCGTACGGTCTGCTGCTCGAGACGCGGGAGAGCCTGTTCGAGCTCGTCTCACGGGCATCGCGCGGGGGCATAGTCCCGGCCATTCACGCAATCGGTGACCGCGCCAACGGCCTCGCGCTCGACGCGTTCGAGCACGCCGGCTGCGGCGGTCGAATCGAACATGCGCAGCAGGTGCTGCCCGAGGACATCGCACGTTTCGCCGCGTTGGGCGTCGCGGCATCGGTGCAGCCTCAGCACGCCATGTCCGATCGTGACATCGCCGAGCACCTGTGGTCCGGACGGCGCTCGGTCGGCTACGGGTACGGCTCTCTGTATCGCAGCGGTGCCACGTTGCTCTTCGGTTCGGACGCCCCCGTCAGCCCACCGGAGCCGCTCGCCGGCGTCGCGGCCGCAGTCTTTCGAACCGACGACGACCGACCTGCGTGGCATCCCGAGGAAGCCGTCCCGCTCGACGCGTCGCTGCGGGCCGCGAGCGGAGGACGCGGGGTACTGCGAGTGGGGGACGCGGCGGACATCGTCGTTCTCGTCGAGCATCCCGAGCATCGCTCGGTGCACGATCTGGCCGACACGGAGATCAGGGCGACGATCTGCGCCGGCGCGCTCACCCATGCAGCGGTATAGGGCTTCGCCCTCGTGCGCCTTTTGCATACCCAGAGGGATGCAAAAGGCGCACGACGGCGAAGCCCGCGTAGCGTGGTTTCGATGACCTCGTTCACCGACCCGCGCGTACGTGAATTCCTCTCCGCAGGTACCCGCACCGGAAAACTCGGGTACCTGGCCTCGGACGGCAGGCCCCTGGTGGCACCGATCTGGTTCGTCGTCGAGGGCGAGGAGATCGTGTTCAACACCGGGGCCGATACGGCCAAGGGACGGGCGATCCGTCGTGATCCACGAGTGGTGTTGACCGTCGATCTCGAAGAGCCGCCGTACGGTTTCGTCCAGGTTCAGGGCATCGCCTCGGTGGACGAGGATCCCGAGGAGTTGATCCGCACCGCGACGGAGATCGGCGCCCGGTACATGGGCAGCGAACGGGCCGCAGAGTTCGGTGCTCGCAACGGTGTTCCGGGTGAATTGATCGTTCGAGTGACACCGAACAAGGTGATTGCAGCTTTCGACATGACGGCATGACGACAGCACCTCTCCACGCAGTCGGCACTGTAGATTGACCGGGTGCGCAATCGCGTCGGTCGCTCTCGGACGGTCCGGTCCGACGCGCTCGATGGATGTGTTTCGGTGTAACGCTCAGGTACGTTCACGCGGATATGTACTGAAAGGTAACTTTCGAGTTGTTCGCGGTGAGAAAATAGAGAACGAAGTAGTCAGTGTGCTCTACGTGTTCGGTGCCCACCGATCGCTGCCCGTCCGGCAGCCGGTGGGGGCGCGTGTGATTGTGGAAAAGAGAGGCATCGATTGGACCCGCTAGGTGTGGAGGGTGCTGGACACGACGACGGAGTCGGCAGTCCGCAACATTCGTCGTTCCCACTGTCACCGGCCCAATTGGGAATGTGGTTCGCGCAGCACGTGGACCCCTCGGTACCCGCGAACATCGCCCAGTACATCGAGCTGCGAGGCGAACTCGACGTGGAGCTCCTGCGCCGAGCCTCGTCGCAGGCTGCGCTGGAACTGCAATCCGGATTCGTGCGGCTCCTCGAGGTCGATGCCGAGCCCCGACAAATCGTCGACCCCACTCTCGACGACTCCCTGAACTATCTGGATCTGCGCAACGAAGCCGACCCTCGTGCGGCAGCGCTGGAGTGGATGCACGGCGACTACAGCGCGCCGATCGACATTCTCCGCGACCGACTGATCGCCGCTACCGTGCTACGACTCGAGGACGATGTCTGGTTCTGGTACGAGCGCGTGCATCACGTGGTGCTCGACGGTTTCGGTGCCGTCACCTTCATGAACCGCGCGGCGGAGCTCTACACGGCGGAGGTGGAGGGCACCGAGCCGAGCAAGAATTTGGCTTCGGATCTGACCAAGGTCTACGACATCGACGTGGCGTACCGAGACTCGACTCGCTTCGACGCGGACCGAGAGTACTGGGCGTCGCGTATCGACGGCATCGACGGAGTCACCACCCTCGCCGGGCACACGGCCGCACCCGCAGCGAAAAGCCAGATCGACAGCACCGGTCTGTCCGCCGAGACCATGGAACGGCTCGAAGCTCTGCGGGTAGAGACCGACACGACGATGGCGACCATCGTCATCGCCGCGTTCGCCGCGTATCTCGCCCAGATGACCGGCCGCGAGGATGTCGTGCTCTCGCTCCCGGTGACCGCGCGCACCACCGCGGTACTGCGCCGCTCCGGCGGCATGGTCTCCAACGTCGTGCCCCTGCGGCTCGACGTGGCGGGGGACACCACCGTCGAGACGTTGCTCGCACGCGTCAATGCCGAGGTTTCCGGTGCGCTGCGACACCAGCGATACCGGCACGAGGACATCCGCCGCGACGCCGGCGGTGCCAGCGGACAGGCATCGTTCTTCGGCCCGTGGGTCAACATCATGCTGTTCTTCGGCGAGGTGCGCCTCGGATCGATGGTCGGCGGCCTCAACATTCTTTCGACCGGCCTCATCGAAGATTTCGGGCTGAACCTCTACAAGAGCGTTGCCGGGTCCTCAACGCACATCGACTTCGAGTCCAATCCGAACCTGTACGGGCCGGAGCAGGCCGGGCGCAACCACGAGCGATTCGTCGATTTCATCGACCGGTTCGTGGCGTCCGGACCGACGGACCGGGTGTGGGATCTGGCACTGACCGACGGTGTCGAACGCGAACTCGTCGTGGCCGAATGGAACTCCACCGATCACGAGACGGTCCCGCTCACACTGCTGTCTGCATTCGAGGCTGCTGCGTCGGCGCAGCCCGACGCGACCGCCCTGGTGTACGAGGGTGAGGCGCTCACCTACGGCGAACTCTCGGCTCGCGTGAACGGTCTCGCTCGCCATCTCATCGACATGGGCGTCGGCCCGGAAACTCTCGTCGGGCTCTCGATCCGCCGTTCGTTCGACCTCGTCGTGGGCATGTATGCGATCGTGGCTGCCGGTGGTGCCTGGGTGCCGATCGACCCCGATCATCCCGCCGATCGGACGGCGTACATTCTGGACTCCGCACAGCCGCGCTGCGTACTGATCTCATCGCGCGACGACGTTGTGCTCCCCGAGGGAACCGAGACGGTAGCGGTCGATCTCGTCGACTGCCCCTCGCGGTCTGTGGAGCCGGTCCTGGACGTCGAACGCTCTGCACCGCTGCGGCTTTCGAACACCGCCTATGTGATCTACACGTCCGGTTCGACCGGAAAGCCGAAGGGTGTTGCGGTCGAGCATGCGGCGATCCACAACCAGATGGAGTGGATGCTCTCGGAGTACCCGATGGACAGCTCCGATGTCTATCTGCAGAAGACGGCCACCACCTTCGACGTCTCGCTCTGGGGCTTCTTCCTCCCGTTGCGGGTAGGCGCGACGATGGTGCTCGCGACTCCCGACGGACATCGCGATTCGGTGTACGTGGCGAACAAGATCGCCGAACATCGCGTCACGGTGACCGATTTCGTGCCGTCGATGCTGACGGTGTTCGTCGCCAACGCGCCTGTGAACACCTGCAGTTCGCTGCGGCACGTGTTCGTGATCGGTGAGGCGCTACCGGTCGAGACCGCCGCGTCGTTCCGCTCGTTGAGCCGAGCGGGGCTGCACAATCTCTACGGTCCCACCGAGGCTGCCGTCTCGGTGACCTACCACCCCAGCAGCCCACAGGACACCCGCACCGTTCCCATCGGTGTGCCCGAGTGGAACACGAAAGCGTTCGTACTCGACAGTCGGTTGCGCCCCACCCCGATCGGCGAATCGGGCGAACTGTATCTCGCCGGCGTCCAGCTTGCGCGAGGCTATGTGGGTCGACCGGATCTGAGCTCGGATCGCTTCGTGGCCAACCCCTTCGGTGTCGGCGGGGAACGGATGTACCGCACCGGTGACCTCGTGCGTTGGCGCAGCGACGGGGTGCTGGACTACATCGGCCGGACCGATTTCCAGGTCAAGTTCCGCGGCCAACGCATCGAACTCGGTGAGATCGAGACGGTTCTGCTCTCTCACGAATCGATTTCACAGGCAGTGACCCTGGTGATGCAAACGGTCACCGGTGACCAGTTGGTGGCCTACGTCGTCGCGAGTCCGGGACGATCGATCGAATCTGCCGCGGCGATCGAATTCGCAGGACACGCGCTGCCCTCGTACATGGTGCCGGCAGCGGTGCTCGTCCTCGACGCTCTGCCGCTCAACACCAGCGGGAAGCTGGATCGAAAAGCGTTGCCGGAACCGGTGTTCAGCAGTGCGAAGAAGTACCGGGCCCCGCAGAGCCGCGCGGACTACGTGGTCGCGGGTATCTACGAGGATCTGCTCGGTGCGTCCAAGGTCGGTCTGGACGAGGACTTCTTCGAGCTCGGCGGCAACTCGCTGATCGCCACGCAATTGGTGACCCGGGTCGGCAATGCGCTGGGAGTGCGACTGGGAGTGCGCGAGCTGTTCGAGGCTCCGACGGTCGGCGCGCTTGCGGCCAGGGCGGAATCGGCGGCCGGTCGCGGAGCCGGGACTCCTACTCTGGAGTCCCGAGAACGTCCCGAGCGAATTCCGCTGTCTCCTGCGCAGCAGCGCATGTGGTTCCTCAACCGTTTCGACGCCACCACCGCGGCCTACAACCTGCCGTTCTCCGTCCGTCTGACCGGTCCTCTCGACGTGGTCGCACTGTCGGCTGCATTCGCCGACGTCGTCGATCGGCACGAGACGTTGCGCACCGTGTACCCGGAGGTCGACGGCTCACCCGAACAGGTCGTGCTCACGGCGGCGCGAACACCGGCCACGATTCTGCCGGTCCGCATCGAACGCCACGAACTGGGCGGTCGCCTGCACGAATTGGTCGCGAAGGGATTCGACGTCACTGTCGACACCCCTTTCCGAATTGCCCTCTTCGAGATTTCACCCAGCGAGCACGAACTCGCCATGGTGCTCCACCACATCGCCGCCGACGGCGCGTCTTTCGGTCCGCTGGCACGGGACGTGCTCATGGCATACTCGAGCCGAATCATGGGGCGCGAACCCGAGTGGGCGCCGCTCGAGGTTCAGTACGCCGATTACGCACTGTGGCAGCGTGCGGTGCTCGGTCCCGAGACCGATCCGCTGTCTCTCGCCTCTCGCGAAATCGCCTACTGGAGCGCCACTCTGGAGGATCTGCCGGATCAGTTGGCGCTGCCGTCGAGCCGCCCTCGTCCCGCCGTGTCTTCGAACGCAGGCAGCAAGCTGCGCATCGATGTTCCGGCACGGTTGCACGCCTCGCTGGCAAACCTGGCCCGGTCGAACAATGCCTCGCTGTTCATGGTCATGCAGTCGGCCTATGCGCTGCTGCTCGCCCGGCTCAGCGGTACCACCGACATCGCCATCGGAGCGCCGGTCGCGGGCCGCGGCGAACCGGCACTCGACGACTTGGTCGGTATGTTCGTCAACACTCTGGTGTTGCGCACGGTCGTAGATCCGGCGTTGACGTTCGAGGAACTTCTGGACCGAGTTCGGGACACCGACCTCTCCGCGTTCGCACATGCAGACGTGCCGTTCGAGCGGCTCGTCGAGGTGCTCAATCCGGTGCGCTCGACGTCACGGCACCCACTGTTCCAGGTCGCGATCTCACTGGAAACAGCGATGTCGCGCGAACTGACCGTCGGTGGCCTGCGTGCGGAGGCTGCCGAATTCGACGTTCCGATCGCCAAATTCGACGTTCAGTTGTGGCTGACGGAGCAGCTCGACGACGGAGTGCCCGCGGGCATCGACGCGGTGTTCGAGTACGCCACCGACCTGTTCGATGCCGAACTCGTCGAGAGTTTCGCTCGTCGTTTCCTGGCCATTCTGGACGCTGTCACCACGGATCCGACGGTTCCCGTCGGTGACGTGGACATCGTCGATGCCGCGGAGTACGAGGCCGTGGTGTCGCGGTGGAACGTCTCGGGAGACGATGTCTCTCGTGAGCTGACGTTGGTCGACCTTCTCGATGCTGCGGCGTCGAGCGGTCCGGACACCGTCGCGGTGCGCTCCGGCGGCACGTCGTTGACGTACGCCGAGTTCGATTCGTACTCCAATCGCCTTGCGCGCGTACTCATCTCGAACGGTGTTGGCCCCGAAAGCCTCGTCGCAGTTGCCCTGCCCAGGTCGGCGGAGCTGATCGTCGCGCTGGTCGCGGTGATCAAGGCCGGCGGCGGCTACCTCCCGGTCGATCCGAGCTACCCACTCGATCGCGTCGAGTACATGCTCGACGACGCACGTCCGACGACTGTTCTGTACTCCGGTGCCGATCCCGTCGAACTACCTTCGGACCTCGAATCACGCACTGGCGCATCATTACTCGACATCGATACCGTCGAGCTGTCCGAGGTGGCGGACGGCCGCATCACCGATGACGATCGACTGCGTCCCTTGCGACCGGACAACGTCGCATACGTGATCTACACCTCGGGTTCGACGGGCCGTCCCAAGGGCGTGATGATTCCGCACCGGAACGTGGTGCGGCTACTCGCCAACACCGACGCGGTCTACGGCTTCGGTGCCGACGACGTGTGGACGATGTTCCACTCGTACGCTTTCGATTTCTCCGTGTGGGAACTGTGGGGCCCGCTGCTGTACGGCGGGACGCTGGTGGTCGTCGACTACTTCACCTCTCGGTCGCCCGAGGCGTTCCACACGTTGCTCGTCGACGAGCGAGTGACGGTGCTCAACCAGACGCCGTCGGCGTTCTACCAACTCTCCGAGGCCGACCGCATCGCGGGAACCGATCGTGGTGAACTGTCGCTGCGCTACGTGATTTTCGGCGGTGAAGCACTCGAGCAGCGGCGGCTGACCGGGTGGTTCGAGCGGCACGGGGACACAGCTCCGCAGCTGATCAATATGTACGGCATCACCGAGACGACCGTGCACGTGTCGTTTCAGGCGCTCGGCGCGGCCTCCGTCGGTACGAGCGCGTCGGTGGTCGGCAAGCCGATCGCCGGCTTGCGCGTGTACGTTCTCGACACTCGCCTGCATCCGGTTCCGGTCGGCGTGCCCGGTGAGATGTACGTTGCCGGTGGACAACTCGCTCGCGGGTACCTCGGCCGTCGCGAGCTGACGTCGGTCCGCTTCGTGGCGAACCCCTTCACCTCTGGGGCCGAGGACGGCTCACTGCTGTATCGAACCGGTGACCTCGCGCAGTGGAATGCGGCAGGCGAACTCGAGTATCTCGGGCGTTCGGACGATCAGGTCAAGGTTCGCGGTTTCCGCATCGAGCTCGGCGAGATCGAGGCCGCGGTGACGGCGCACCCGACCGTCACCCAGGCTGCCGTCGTCGTGCGGGAGGATTCGCCCGGCGCCGCGCGCCTGGTGGCCTACGTGGTCTCCGGCGCGGTGGAGGGTCGGCCGATCGTCGACCTCGAAGACCTCAGAAGCGGTATCGCCGAAGTCCTTCCGGAGTACATGGTGCCGTCGGCGTTCGTCGTGCTCGACGCGATTCCGTTGACTGTCAACGGCAAACTCGATCGTCGTGCGTTGCCCGCCCCGGTGTTCGAGGTGCGTGAATTTCGTGCTCCGACAACACCGATCGAGGAGATCGTGGCCGACGTCTTCGCGGACGTGCTCGGCGTGGAACGTGTCGGGCTGGACGACGACTTCTTCGAGCTCGGTGGCAACTCGCTGATCGCCACCCAGGTCGTCTCGCGCCTGGGGGTTGCACTCGATGCCACCGTCCCGGTGCGCATGCTGTTCGAGGCATCGACCGTGGCGATGTTGGCGGTCCGGGTGGAGCAGGCGGCCGGGGAAGGCGGACGTATCGCGCTCGTCGCCACCGTCCGGCCCGAGCGCATCCCGCTCTCGCTCGCGCAGCAGCGGATGTGGTTCCTCAACCGGTTCGACGCCGATTCCACGGCGTACAACATTCCGTTCGCCCTGAAATTGACCGGCGAACTCGACGTAGCGGCCCTGCAGGTCGCCATCATGGACGTCATCGATCGGCACGAGTCTCTCCGGACCGTCTACCCCGACACCGCGCAAGGCCCGCGGCAAATGATTCTCGATGCCGCCCAGACGGTGCCGAACCTCATGCCGATCCCCACCTCTGCAACCGATATTCAGCGGCAAGTGTTCACGCTGGCATCGACGACGTTCGACGTGACGGTCAATGTCCCGATCCAGGCTCGACTGTTCGAGATCGGTCAACGCGAGCACGTCATCGCCATGGTGGTGCACCACATTTCCGCCGACGGCTGGTCGATGGGGCCATTGGCCCGCGACATCATGATCGCGTACGCGTCGCGTACCGCATGGGAGAACCCGGCCTGGATACCGCTCGACGTGCAATACGCCGATTACAGCCTGTGGCAGCGTTCGGTTCTGGGCTCCGAGGACGACCCGCAATCGCTGATCTCCGGCCAGGTCGATTACTGGGCCGACATGCTCGCAGGTCTGCCCGATCAGTTGGATCTGCCGACCGATCGGCCGCGTCCGAATCGTCAGTCCTACCAAGGATCTTCGATTCGTTTCGAGGTACCTGCCGAGGTGCACCGCGGCCTGTCTGCGCTGGCGCACACGCACAACGCGTCGCTGTTCATGGTTGTACACGCCGCTCTGGCGGTGCTGCTGGCACGTTTGTCGGGCACCGAGGACATTGCCATCGGTACCCCCGTTGCCGGCCGTGGCGACGCGGCGCTCGACGACGTAGTGGGTATGTTCGTCAACACCCTGGTATTGCGCACCGATATCCAGCCTGAGCGGACGTTCTCCGAACAGGTCGGCCGTGCACGAGAGGTGGCACTCGGGGCCTTCGGGCACGCCGATCTTCCCTTCGAGCGTTTGGTCGAGGTACTGAACCCGTCGCGCTCACAGGCGCGGCACCCGCTGTTCCAGGTGATGCTTTCTTTCGAGAATCTCACTCGCACGCACGTGGACCTACCGGGACTGTCGGTGGACAGCGTCGCCCTCGATGCCGAGGTGGCGAAGTTCGACCTGCAGCTGACCGTCACCGAGTCCATCGGAGTGGACGGCCGCGGACAGGGAATGGCTGCCGAGCTCACCTACGCGACCGACCTCTTCGACGCCGAGACGGTTCGCGGCTTCTCCGAACGATTCGTCCGGATGCTCACCGCGGTGGTGTCCGACCCCTCGGTGTCGGTGGGAGATATCGACCTGCTCGACGACGACGAGCGCGAGCGCGTCGTCAGGGCGTGGAACGACACCGAACACCCAGTGCCGGAGCACGTGACGCTGGTCGACCTGTTCGATCGGCAGGTAGCGGAGACTCCCGACGCAACGGCGCTGGTGTTCGAGGGTGAACGGCTGACGTACGCGCAATTCGCTACGAAGGCCAATCGTCTTGCACGACACTTGGTCTCGCTCGGAGTGCAGCCGGACTCGCTCGTCGGACTCGCCGTCGGGAGAAGCCTGGAACTGTTCATCGGTATGTACGCGATCGTGAAGGCAGGTGCCGGGTACGTCCCGATCGATCCGACACAGCCCGCCGATCGCAACGAGTACATCGTGGCCACGGCAGCGCCGATCTGCGTGTTGTCCACCGCCGGCGATCACTCGGAGTTCGCCGGCGTCGAGACGATCGACATCGACACTCTCGACGTGTCCGGACTGTC
The DNA here is from genome assembly GCF_000333955.1 of Rhodococcus sp. AW25M09. Classification (GTDB taxonomy): domain Bacteria; phylum Actinomycetota; class Actinomycetes; order Mycobacteriales; family Mycobacteriaceae; genus Rhodococcoides. The sequence continues at coordinate 18,087 of NZ_CAPS01000109.1, read as the reverse complement.
TGCGACACCGCTGACCGATGCCGATCGGATCGCGCCGCTGCGGCCGTCCAACACCGCCTACGTGATCTTCACGTCGGGATCGACCGGTCGCCCCAAGGGCGTCGGAGTCTCGCACCACGCGATCGTCAACCGGTTGCTGTGGATGCAGAACGAATACGGACTGACCGCCGCCGACGTGGTGCTGCAGAAGACGCCGTCCACGTTCGATGTGTCGGTGTGGGAGTTCTTCTGGGCGTTGCAGAACGGCGCTTCGGTGGCCATCGCGGTCCCGGGCGGCCATCGTGATGCGCAATACCTGCTCGATCTCATTGCCCGCGAACAGGTTTCGGTGGTGCACTTCGTGCCGTCGATGATGTCGGTCTTCGTCCCCGAGGTGGAGCGCCGCCGGGCGTCGGGTGCCTCGCTGAGACTGGTGTTCGCCTCCGGTGAGGCGCTGGCTCCCACCACCGCCCGTGCACTGCGCCGCGCAGTGAAAGCAGTGGCACTGCACAATCTGTACGGACCGACAGAGGCCGCGGTCGACGTCACCTACCACGAGGTCACGGACGATGACTCGGACGTGATGCCGATCGGCGCACCGGTGTGGAACACGGCCGTATACGTGTTGGATTCGCGTCTGAATCCCACTCCGGTGGGCGTCGCGGGCGAGCTCTATCTCGCGGGCACCCAGTTGGCTCGCGGCTATGTGGGACGTCCCGACCTGACCGCTGACCGATTCGTGGCGCATCCGTACGCCACGAGTGGGCAGCGGCTGTACCGGACCGGCGACGTCGTGCGCTGGAACCGCAACGGAGAACTCGAGTACGTCGGGCGCTCGGACTTCCAGGTGAAGCTGCGCGGCCTGCGCATCGAACTCGGAGAGATCGAATCGGCATTACTGGCACACCGTTCGATCTCCCAATCGGTCGTGGTCGTCCGCCACGAACAACTGGTCGGATACGTCGTGCCGGCCGGGGTGTCGGTGGACACCGCGGCGGTACTGGCGACGCTGCGGGCCCGCCTGGCCGAGTACATGGTGCCGTCGACACTGATCGTCATCGACGAGTTCCCGCTCGGCGCGAGCGGAAAACTCGACCGCCAGGCCTTGCCCGATCCCGCTTTCGAGGTGACCGAGTACCGGGAACCGACGAACGACATCGAACGCACCGTCGCTGACGTCTTCGCCCAGGTGCTCGGTATCGAGCGGGTCGGCCTGGACGACGACTTCTTCGAGCTCGGCGGAAACTCCCTGATCGCAACGCAACTGGTGTCGCGGTTGGGCGTTGCGATGGACACCCGCATTGCAGTGCGGGAGCTGTTCGACACCTCCACGGTGATCGGTCTCGCTGCCCGGTTGGGCACACTGGTAGCCACCGGCAGCCGGCCTGCGCTGGTACCGCAGGAACGGCCGGAACACATCCCGCTGTCGCTGGCACAGCAGCGCATGTGGTTTCTCAACAAGTTCGACACGGAATCGGCGGCCAACAACATCCCGATCGCCGTGCGACTGTCCGGTCTACTGGACCGTCGCGCGATGCAGATCGCGGTGGCGGACGTCGTGGCCAGGCATGAATCCCTCCGCACCGTGTTCCCCGAGACCGACGGCACAGCACATCAGTTCATCGTCGACGCAGCCTCGGCCACACCGGAACTGACGCCCATCGAAATTGCGGCCGACCTGGTCGCCCACGCCATGCGTGAGCTGGCGACCACGGGATTCGATCTGTCGCAGGATCTGCCGTTCCGAACCCGGCTCTTCGAGATCAGTCCGACCGAACACCTGCTGGTGTTCGTCGTGCACCACATCGCAGCCGACGGTTTCTCGCTGGGGCCGCTGACCCGCGACGTGATGAACGCGTATGCGGCCAGGTCGATGAACCAGGATCCGTACTGGTCGCCGCTTCAGGTGGACTACGCCGACTACAGCCTGTGGCAACGGAAGGTGCTCGGCTCCGAGGACGACCCGCAGTCGGTGGTCTCGCAACAGATCGACTACTGGACAACCGCATTGGCCGGCCTGCCGGATCAGCTCGATGTGCCGTCCGACCGGCCCAGGCCCGCGGTGGCGTCGAACAGTGGTGCGCTCGTGCGTTTTTCGATCGACGAGGACCTGCATCGCACCCTGATCGATGCGGCCCGTCGCGAGAATGCCTCGCTGTTCATGCTGGTGCACACTGCACTCGCAGTGTTGCTGTCCCGATTGTCCGGCGAAACCGACATCGCCATCGGTACCCCGGTGGCCGGTCGCGGTGAAGCCGCGCTCGACGACCTGATCGGCATGTTCGTCAACACACTCGTGTTGCGCACCGAGATCGACACCGCGCGTCGATTCGATCAGGTCCTCGCCGATACCCGCGAGACCGATCTGTCCGCATTGGCCCATGTCGATGTGCCATTCGAGCGGTTGGTCGAGATCCTCAACCCCGCCCGATCCACCGCGCGGCACCCGCTCGTTCAGGTGGTCCTCGCGTTCCAGAACCTGGGCCAGAAGGATCTCGAGCTGCCGGGACTGTCGGTCTCCGGTGTCGACTTCGAGACGCTGGTTGCGCTGTTCGACCTGCAGTTCACGTTCGTCGAATCGATCGGACCCAGCGGTGGCCCGCAGGGCATGACCGTCGACGTCACCTACGCCACCGATCTGTTCGACGAGTCCACGGTCGTCACGCTCGGTGAGCGTCTGATCACAGTTCTCGAAGCGGTGGCTGACAACCTCTCCACAGTGGTCGGCGACATCGAACTGCTCGAGCCCGTCGAACGCAGTCGAGTGCTGGTCGAGTGGAACGATACCGAGTACGAGCTGGACCGGGCTCAGACTTTGACCTCGCTCGCTCGGCCGGTGGACTCCTCCTCCGTTGCATTGGTATTCGGGGACGACACGCTCACCTACGGCGACTTTCACGCACAGGTCGCACGGCTCGCGCGATACCTGATCGCACACGGAGTCGGACCGGAGAGTGCAGTGGGCATCGCCGCCCGTCGCTCGACCGAACTGCTCGTCGGAATCCACGCGATCGTCGCTGCAGGGGGCGCGTACGTACCGATCGATCCGGATCAGCCGGCCGAGCGGATCGCGCACATTCTCGCAACCGCAGCACCGGTCTGCGTGCTCACCACGTCACGAGACGCGGTGGAGGCAGCGGGGGTCGAGGTCCTCGACATCGACACCCTCGACGTGTCCGAGTTCTCCGATGCGCCGATCACCGACACGGACCGCATCAGTGCCTTGGCAGCGTCCAACACCGCTTACGTCATCTTCACCTCCGGGTCGACCGGTCAGCCCAAGGGCGTGGCCGTCACGCACGAGGCAATCGTCAACCGCCTGCTGTGGATGCAGTCGGAATACAAGCTCGGAACCGACGATGTCGTGCTGCAGAAAACCCCCGTTACGTTCGACGTATCGGTCTGGGAACTGTTCTGGCCGTTGCAGATCGGCGCGACGCTGGTCATCGCGAAGCCGGACGGGCATCGTGATCCCCAGTACCTGCTCGAGACAATGGAAACGCAGTCGGTCACGACGGCACACTTCGTCCCTTCGCTGCTCGAGGTATTCGTCTCCGTCGTAGCAGCCGAGTCGTCGCCCTCGGCCACCTCGTTACGGATGCTGTTCGCCTCGGGCGAAGCCTTGCCCGCCGAGGTCGGTGATCGCGTCCGACGTGTCCTGCCGGGCGTGTCGCTGCACAACCTCTACGGTCCCACCGAGGCGGCCGTCGACGTTACGTACCACGCCGTGTCGGCGGAGGACGTCGACCTCGTTCCGATCGGTGTTCCGGTGTGGAACACCCGAACGTACGTCCTCGACGGTCGACTGTCTCCGGTTGCTCCCGGTGTGGCCGGCGAACTGTACCTGGCCGGAGTCCAACTGGCCCGCGGATATCTCGGACGAACAGACCTGACGGCCGATCGATTCCTGCCCGACCCGTTCGGAGAACCGGGTACACGCATGTACCGCACCGGCGATCTGGTGCGTTGGCGTGCAGAGTCCTCCGGCTCCGGACGGTTGGGGTACTTGGGGCGCACAGACTTCCAGGTCAAGCTCCGGGGACTGCGCATCGAACTCGGCGAGATCGAGACCGTCCTGCGCAGACATCCGTCGGTCGAATCCGCCGTCGTTCTGGTTCGGCAGACCGCTGCCGCAGGCGATCAGCTGGTCGCCTACGTCGTCCCCACGAGCGGTGGGACCGTCGACGCCGGCGAACTGACGGACTTCGCCTCGCGATCGCTCGCGAGTTACATGGTCCCGGCTGCGACGGTCGTCCTCGACGCCCTTCCATTGACGTCCAACGGCAAGCTCGACCGTCGTGCTCTGCCGGAGCCGAACATCGAACAACGCGCCTTCCGCGCTCCGGCGACAACCTCGGAAACCGTCGTGGCAGAAGTGTTCCGCGACGTACTGGGCATCGACGTGGTCGGTGCCGACGACGAGTTCTTCGCCCTCGGCGGCAACTCGCTCGTTGCGACCAGGGTGGCGTCGCGCATCGGTGCCGCGACGGACACCACGGTCAGTGTTCGGACCATCTTCGAGGCGTCGACGGTGGCGGCTCTGGCGGCGAAGCTGGACGCACTCTCGGGATCGGGACGAAAGATTCCGCTCGTGCGTACCGAGTTGCCGGACTTCGTTCCGCTGTCGCTCGCACAGCGCAGGATGTGGTTCCTCAACCGTTTCGACGTCGATTCGGCAACGGAAAATCTGCCCGTAGCCATCGAACTGATCGGTGACCTCGACGTCGCAGCGCTGCGCTCTGCCGTGGCCGACGTGATCGAACGGCACGAATCGCTGCGCACCGTCTACCCCGAGGTGGACGGGGTGGCGTCTCAGGTGATCGTCCCCGCAGCACAGGTGGCTCCGGAGCTGGCACCGACGAGGGTCACCTCCGACGACGTCACCGCCGCCCTGACCGAGTTCTTCGTGCAGGGTTTCGACGTCACGGCCGCACCCCCACTCCGCGCCATCCTGCTCGAACTCGACTCGAACCGGCATGTGCTGGCGTTGGCCACACATCACATTGCCGCCGACGGATTCTCGATCGGACCGATGACCCGCGACCTCATGGTCGCGTATGCGGCCCGGAGTGCAGGAAGCGAACCGGGTTGGGCACCGCTCGCGGTTCGCTACGCCGACTACACCCTGTGGCAGCAGACCGTGCTCGGTTCCGAGAGCGATCCCGATTCACCGGTGTCCGGCCAGATCCGACATTGGACGCGAACGCTGTCGGGACTGCCGGACGAGAGCACGTTCCCCGGCGACCGAGTGCGTCCCGATCGATCGTCTTACCGCGGCGGCAACATTCGGCTGACGCTCGATGCGCAGACGCATGTGCGCCTCGGCACGGTCGCCCGCGCCAATCAGAGTTCACTGTTCATGGTGTTGCACTCTGCTCTCGCGGTGTTGCTCTCCCGGTTGTCGGGCGAAACCGACATCGCCATCGGTACTCCGGTCGCCGGTCGCGGTGAGGCGGCACTCGACGACGTCATCGGTATGTTCGTCAACACCCTCGTGCTGCGCACCGAGATCGATCCAGGTGCTGCCTTCACCGACCTGCTCGCCCGTACGCGCAACACCGATCTGTCGGCGTTCGCGCACGCGGAGGTGCCGTTCGAGCGACTCGTCGAGGTACTCGACCCACCGAGGTCGGCCGCGCGGCATCCGCTGATCCAGGTGATGCTGACCGTGCAGAACATGGAGCAGACCGAACTCGAGCTCCCGGGCCTGACCGTGCGCGGAGTCGACCTCGACGTCGACACGGCGAAGTTCGACATCCAGTTCACGTTCACCGAGAACCAGGCGGACGGCACCTCGGCCATCGACGTGACGTACGCCCGTGATCTCTACGACGACGACACGGCTCGCGCTTTCGGTGAGCGTCTGATCCGCGTGCTGGAGTCGGTCGGTACCGATGCCGAGCAGCCCGTCGGGGACATCCCGGTGATGGATGCGGCCGAGCGCAATCATGTTCTCGCCCTTGCCCAGGACGCACCGGCGGTCGCGGATTCTCCCGACTCCATCGTCTCCCTGTTCGCAGCCAGGGTCGCAGAGAACCCGGACGCGGCCGCCGTGGTATTCGACGGTCGTTCGCGCACCTACGGCGCCATCGACACGGAGTCGACGGCACTGGCGAAAGTTCTCGTCGCACAAGGTGTCGGCCCTGATTCCGCGGTCGCCGTCGTACTGCCCCGCACGGCGGAACTCGTGGTGGCGCTGCTCGCGGTGCTCAAGGCCGGAGGTGCATACGTCCCGATCGATCCGTCGTACCCTACCGATCGCATCGAGTTCGTGCTCGCCGATTCTCGGCCCGCCGCGGTACTGACCTGGACCGGCGTCGAGGTCGCACTGCCGCCGGAGCTGCCCAGGGTCGATATGGACACCTCGGCCGACGAGTCCGAGTTCGCAACGGACGCTCTTCCCGCGGTCACGGCCGCAGAAGCTGCGTACGTCATCTATACCTCGGGTTCGACCGGCACCCCCAAGGGCGTCGTCGTCCCGCACCGCAACGTCGTCCGCCTGCTGGCGAACACCCAGCGGCACTTCGATTTCGGTCCCGCTGACGTCTGGACTCTGTTCCACTCGTATGCGTTCGACTTCTCCGTCTGGGAGCTGTGGGGCCCGCTCACCACGGGTGGCACCGTCGTCGTGGTCGACTACTTCACGTCGAGGTCGCCGGAAGCGCTGCGCGAGTTGTTGATTCGCGAACGAGTGACCGTGCTCAACCAGACCCCGTCTGCCTTCTATCAGTTCGACCAGGCCGACCGCACGGCATCGGGCGCTGCCGAGTACGCGTTGCGCTACGTCGTCTTCGGCGGAGAAGCGTTGGAGCTGCGTCGATTGAGCGGTTGGTTCGATCGGCACGGCGATCGGTCCCCACTGCTGGTCAACATGTACGGCATCACCGAAACCACCGTCCACGTCTCGCATCGGGCGCTCGATGCGCAGGCGGCTGCGGAGGCATCGGGGTCACTGGTGGGTCGTGCGATCTCCGGGCTGTCGGTGTACGTGTTGGACCCGCGTCTCGGCCTCGTGCCGGCGGGTGTCCCGGGAGAGATGTACGTCTCGGGCGGCCAGGTGGCGCGGGGATACCTGGGTCGGCCGGACCTGACGGCGACACGATTCGTGGCAGATCCCTTCGCCGGCGACGGATCCGTGCTCTATCGCACCGGCGACGTCGCCCGCTGGTCGCCCACCGGCGAGCTCGAATTCGTCGGTCGCGCAGACGATCAGGTCAAGATCCGCGGCTTCCGCATCGAACTGGGCGAAGTCGAATCGTCGGTTCTGTCGGCTCCGGCCGTCGGACAGGCCGCGGTGATCGTGCGCGAGGACACTCCAGGTGCCGCGCGCCTGGTCGCTTACCTGGTGCCCGCAACCGGTTCCACGATCGACGTCGACGCCGTCCGAGCGTCGGTGGCCGAGCAGTTGCCCGAGTACATGGTGCCATCGGCGTTCGTGGTGCTCGACGCAATTCCGTTGACCACCAACGGAAAGCTGGACCGGCGAGCGTTGCCCGAACCGGCCGCGCGAACCCGCGAGTTCCGGCAGCCGACGACTCCGATCGAGTCCATGGTCGCCGAGGTGTTCGCCGACGTCCTCGGTCTCGACCGGGTCGGTCTCGACGACGACTTCTTCGAACTCGGCGGCAACTCGCTGGTGGCCACCCAGGTGGTGTCCCGGCTCGGTGCCTCCGCCGACACGACTGTCCCGGTCCGGGCATTGTTCGAGGCCCCGACGGTCGCGGCACTCGCCGCGAGGATCGAGCAGGGCTCGGGCGCGCGGCCGGCGCTGGTGCCCAAGCCTCGTCCCGAACGAGTTCCACTCTCGCTCGCGCAGCAGCGGATGTGGTTCCTCAACCGGTTCGACTCGGACTCGACGGCGTACAACATCCCGTTCGCTCTGCGGCTGAGCGGCGATCTGAACGTCGGCGCGTTGCAGAGCGCGGTCTCGGAGGTCATCGAGCGGCACGAGACACTGCGATCGGTGTACCCGGATTCACCCGAGGGGCCGCATCAGGTTGTCGTGCCGATGTCCCAGGTAGCAAAGACTCTCGACGTGATCGACACCGACGCGGAATCGGTGACCGCTCGGGTCCTGGAACTGTTGGCGTCGACGTTCGACGTGACCGCAGAGGTTCCGTTGAAGACCTCGCTGTTCCGAGTCTCCGACACCGAATTCGTACTGGCGATGGTGGTCCACCACATCAGCGCCGATGGTCTGTCGATGATGCCGTTGTCGACCGACGTCATGACGGCCTATGCCGCCCGGACCCGGCAGTCCGATCCCGCGTGGGCACCGCTGCCGGTGCAGTACGCCGACTACGCGCTCTGGCAACGCGACGTTCTCGGCTCCGAGGACGACGCCGAATCGATTGCAGCGCAACAAATTCACTACTGGTCTGCTGCGCTGTCGGAGTTGCCCGAGCAGATCGAGCTCCCTCTCGACCGCCCGCGTCCGGCCAGCCAGACCTTCCGGGGCAATCGCATCGATTTCCGAATCGACGTCGACGCGCACGCCCGTCTCGCGGAACTGGCTCGTGCGCACAACGCGACCGTCTTCATGTCCGTGCATGCGGCCTTCGCAGTGCTGCTCTCGCGGATCTCGGGGTCCTCGGACATCGTCGTCGGGACACCCATCGCAGGTCGCGGCGAGGCCGAGATCGAGAACCTCGTCGGCATGTTCGTCAACACCTTGGTATTGCGACTGGATGTACCGGGCGAGGCGACCTTCGGTGATCTCCTCGACGCCGCACGAGAAACCGATCTGCAGGCGTTCGCCAACTCGGATATCCCGTTCGAGCGGCTGGTCGATGTGGTCAACCCCACGCGCTCGACGGCTCGGCACCCGCTGTTCCAGGTCGGCTTCTCGTTCCAGAACTTCGCTCGCCGCGAGTTCGAGCTCGACGGGTTGGAGATCTCGGCGCTCGACGCCGAGACCGGCAACTCGCAGTTCGATCTGCATCTGATCGTGTCCGACGCCCCGCAGGGCGACGGCGCGGCAGGTGGCTTCGATGCCCTGTTGACCTACGCGACGGATCTCTTCGACGAGAGCACCGCCCGTTCACTCGTGGCCCGCTTCGAGGCCGTGCTGGCCGCGGTCGTTGCGTCGCCGTCGACACCCATCGGTGATCTCGACGTGCTGCTGGACGGCGAGCGATCTGCGATCGTCGAGGACTGGAACGACACGGTTCACGATTTCGGTGCGGTCGAAGGCGCGACCCTGCCCGATCTGTTCGCTGCAGCCGCCGAACGCGACCGCGCTGCAGTCGCACTCGTCCACGAGGACGGCGTGGTGACGTACGGAGAGTTCGCCGAGCGGGTCTCGCAGCTCGCACGTCACCTGATCGGCATGGGTGTCGGTCCGGAAGTGCCTGTCGGCCTTGCCATTCGACGCTCGGTCGATCTCCTTGTGGGTATGTACGCCATTTCGACGGCGGGCGGGGCGTACATTCCGATCGATCCCGACCAGCCGGCCGAGCGCAACGCGTTGGTCCTCGAGACAGCCGCTCCTGCGTGCATTCTGATCTCTGGGGACGTGGGTGCCGAGATCACGGATGCGGCCCCGATCGTGGATCTGGCCCGGTTCGACGCCGATGCCTACTCGGGCGCTCCGGTGGACGAGTCCGAACGCACTGGATCGCTTACTGCAGCCAACATCGCGTACGTCATCTTCACGTCCGGATCGACCGGTCGTCCGAAGGGCGTCGCGGTCTCGCACGGTGCCGTCGTCAACCAGCTGAACTGGCTGCGTGCGGAGTACGGACTCGACGAGACCGACGCAGCGCTGCTGAAGACCGCAGCGACGTTCGACCTGTCGGTGTGGGAGTTCTGGTCGCAGCTGACCTCCGGCGGACGGCTCGTCGTGGCCAAGGCCGACGGTCATCGCGACCCCGACTACCTGCTGAATCTGGTTCGCACGCAGGCGGTGACGACACTGCACCTGGTGCCGTCGATGCTGTCGATGCTCGGCACCGTCGCCGCGGGCGAGGTATCGCCGAGCCTGTGGCGGGTGCTGGCGATCGGTGAGGCACTGCCTGCAGCCGCCGCACAGGAGTTCCGTAAGCGGAACGGATCGACCGAACTGCACAACCTGTACGGGCCGACCGAGGCAGCGGTGTCGGTGACCGCGCACGCAGTGACGGACGCCGACACGACCGCGGTGCCGATCGGTGTTCCCGAGGCGAACACGACAGTGTTCGTGCTCGACTCGCGGCTGCATCCGGTGCCTGCGGGCGTCAGTGGCGAGCTCTATCTGGCGGGCGCGCAGCTGGCGCGCGGCTACTTCGGGCGCGCGGACCTGACGTCGGAGCGGTTCGTGGCCAATCCGTTCGACACCAATGGTTCTCGGATGTATCGCACCGGCGATCTGGTGCGCTGGCGGATGCCCGTCGTCGACGGAACGCCGGCCCCGGCGCACCTCGAGTACATCGATCGAGCCGACTTCCAGGTCAAGATTCGCGGATTCCGCATCGAGCTCGGTGAGATCGAAGCGGCCTTGCGGTCGCAGCCGGCAGTGGCAGATTCTGCCGTTGTAGTGCTCACCGGCGAGTCCATGGGTGACCAGTTGGTGGCCTACGTCGTCGCCCGGGCCGGCGAGGTCGTCGACGTCGCGAACGTCGAATCGGAACTCTCACATCTCGTTCCGTCGTACATGGTGCCTGCGGCATTCGTGGTGCTCGAAGCGCTACCGCTCAACGCCAACGGAAAGCTCGACCGAAAGGCGCTGCCCGCGCCGCACTTCGAGGCCGCGGAGTTCCGCGCACCGGTCACCCCGATCGAGGAGATCGTCGCGGCAACCGTTGCCGAACTGCTCGGGCTGGACCGCGCCGGGTTGGACGACGACTTCTTCGCCCTCGGCGGAAACTCTTTGATCGCAACCCAATTGGTCTCGCGCCTCGGTCAGGCTCTCGACGCGCAGATTCCGGTCCGATCGGTGTTCGCGGCGTCCACGGTGGCAGGCCTCGCTGAACACATCGCTCCGCTCGTCGGCGGCGGTGCCCGCCGAGAACTGACGGTCCGTGAGCGTCCCGATCGACTACCCCTGTCGATCGCCCAGGAACGGATGTGGACGATCAACCGCATCGACCCTGGCTCGTCCGCGTACAACATCCCCGTTGCGGTGCGGTTGACCGGTGCCCTCGACATCGCCTCCCTTCGAGGCGCGTTCGACGATGTGCTCGGACGTCACGAGATTCTGCGGACGGCGTACCCGGATTCGGTCGACGGCCCGGTGCAGCAGATCGGTGGCGTCGGCGACGTCGGGGTGGATCTCCAAACCGAACAGGTGGCACCGGATGCTGTGGTGTCCCGCCTTACCGACGTACTCGGTGCCGGATTCGACGTGACGAAGACCGTTCCGGTCCGGGCTGCGCTGCTGCAGGTCGGCGACAACGAACACGTCCTCGCCGTGGTGGCTCACCACATCGCCGCCGACGGGTTCTCGATGGGGCCGTTGAACGTGACGTCATGGTCGCCTACACCGCTCGGGTGGCGGGGGAGATGCCGTCGTGGGCACCGCTGCCGGTGCAGTACGCCGACTTCGCGCTGTGGCAGCGTGACGTACTCGGCCGCGAGGAGGACCCGGACAGTCCGTTGTCGAAGCAGCTGGCCTACTGGACCACCGAGCTGGCGGGAGCGCCGGAACAACTGGCGCTGCCGCTCGATCGTCCACGGCCACCTCGACCGACCATGGAAGGCGCGTCGTACGGCTTCACGTTCGGCACCGACGTGGCGTCGGCCGTCGAGAAGATCGCCCGCGAGCATGCGGCGACGACGTTCATGGTGGTGCACAGCGCGTTCGCGGTGCTGCTGGGCAGGTTGAGTAACTCGTCGGACATCAGCATCGGCACCCCGACCGCAGGACGCGGCGAGCAGCAACTGGACGACCTGGTCGGCATGTTCGTCAACACGTTGGTGCTGCGCACGCAGATCGATCCGAACGGGACGTTCCTCGACCTGGTGCGTCAGGCGAAAGACAAGGACCTCGCAGCGTTCGGCCACGCGGACGTTCCGTTCGAGCGGCTGGTCGATGCGCTCGGCCGCGCTCGGTCGAGCGCCTACACACCGCTGTTCCAAGCGATGTTGACGTTCCAGAACCATGTGACGGGCACGTTCGAGTTGCCGGGCCTGCAGGTGCAGGCGCTGCCGGCAGGCGACGATCAGGCCAAGTTCGACCTTCAGCTGACCGCTGTCGAGAACTTCGACGAGGCCGGAGCGCTGCAGGACATCGAGGCGACGTTCACCTACGCGACGTCGATCTTCGACGAATCGACGATCGCGACGTTCGCCGAGCGGCTGTCGAAGATTCTGCGGGCGGTCGTCTCCGATCCCACGGTGGTGCTGCGATCCATCGATATCCTCACGGACGAGGAGAAGGCCGAGTTCGCGCCGCGCGCCAAGCCGAAGACGGTCGACGACTTGCCGCAATTGATTGCCGACGCAGCGGCGACCGCACCCGACGCGGTGGCACTCGAGCACGAATCGACGAGTGTCGACTTTGCGGCCCTCGACGCCAAATTGAGGCAGATGTCGGCGACAATGGGCGCGGCGATGAAGCCGCAGGCTCTGGTGACGGTCACGCTGTCCGCGCTGATTCCGGGCATCTTGCCCGCCCTCGGTGCAGAGGGGTTGTCGACCGCTCTGGCATCGTTGATCGAACGGGCGGAGTCGGTGATCGCGTCGTCGTGACGAAAGCCGAGCTCGCCGGTTGTGCACGTGGATCGATCAGGAGGAATAGTTAGATGGCGGTTGGACGTCGACGCGAGGCAGCATTGACGGTCGAGGACCTTCCGCGCTTGGTTCGGAGCGTCGCTGCGGTCGAACCGGACCGCGTGGCGCTCGCGCACCTCGGTACGGAGTTGACCTACGCCCGGTTGGACGAGGAGATCACCACACTCGATACGGCCATGGGTGGGGTCCTCGGCCCGGACGCGCTGGTTCCGGTCGTGCTGTCCAACACCGTTCCCGGCCTCATCGAGGCCACCGACGGTGGTCTCGACGCGGTGGTCTCGTCGGTGGTCTCCGATGCCGTGTCGGTTGTCGGTGACGACGACTCGGCCTCGAGCCCGGCCGCACCGGAAGCGGCAACCCTCTACGCCCTGTTCGCCGATCAGGCCGAGCGGACACCGGAGGCACCCGCGCTCGTGTTCGGCGGCGAGAGCCGGACCTATGCCGAGTTCGCAGAGTCGGTCGAACGCCTCGCCCGGGTGCTGATCGAGCGGGGAGTCGGTCCCGATTCGACGGTGGGGCTGTCGATCCGCCGCTCGTTGGATCTGCTGGTGGGTATGTATGCCATCTCGGCAGCCGGTGGTGCCTACGTTCCGTTGGACCCCGAGCACCCGGTGGATCGACTCACCTACGTCCTCGAGACCGCGCGACCGGTTCTGGTGCTCACGACATCGGAGGATCTGCCGCAGTTGCCGGTCGGCACGCAGACCCTGCTCGTCGATGCCGTCGACGTCACCGGCGTGACTTCAGGTCGCATCACCGATGCGGACCGGCTCGGCACCCTCGGCGAGGACGATCTCGCGTACGTCATCTTCACTTCCGGCTCGACGGGGCGTCCGAAGGGCGTGGCAGTGAGCCACCGTGCGATCGTCGCCAATATTTCCTGGCGGCAGCGGGCATACACGATGACCCCGGCCGACGTCGTCTTGCAGAAGACGCCGTTCACGTTCGACGTGTCGGTCTGGGAGTTCTTCTGGCCGTTGCAGATCGGCGCGACACTGGTGATCGCCGAGCCCGACGGGCACCGCGACCCCGCCTATCTCGCCCGCATCGTCGCCGAGCACGGCGTGACGGTGACCCACTTCGTACCGTCGATGCTGTCGGTCTACGTTGCCGAACCCACTGCCGCACAGGCCAATTCGCTTCGCATGGTGTTCGCCTCGGGTGAGGCGCTGCCGGCGCGAACCGTCAACGCGTTCCACACGATCTCCGACGCCGAGTTGCACAACCTGTACGGTCCCACCGAGGCAGCCGTCGACGTCACGTACTACCGAACCCAGCAGGTGGAGGACGGCTCGGTGCCGATCGGCGCTGCCGTCGACGACACCGACCTCTACGTGCTCGACGAGGGTCTGCGGCGCTCACCCCGGGGAGTTGAGGGAGAGCTCTATCTCGCGGGCGTGCAGCTCGCTCGCGGATACCTCGGACGCACGGACCTGACGTCCGATCGATTCGTCGCCGACCCGTTCGGCGAGCCGGGGGACCGGATGTATCGCACCGGCGACCTGGTGCGCCGACGCACCGACGGCCTGATCGAATACATCGGACGCACCGACTTTCAGGTCAAACTGCGCGGCCTCCGCATCGAACTCGGCGAGATCGAGCAAGCGCTGCTCGCCGAGCCGGAGGTTACACAGGCCGCGGTACTCGTTCATACCGACCACTCGCAGGCACAGTTGGGCGAGCAGCTGGTCGGCTACGTCGTGAGCACCGAACCCGATATCGATCACGACGGCCTCGCAGATGCAGTGCGCCGCCGCATGCCCGAGTACATGGTGCCGTCGGTGTTCGTCGTGCTGGACGAATTCCCGCTCAACGCCAGCGGCAAGCTGGACCGAAAGGCCCTGCCTGCACCCGATTTAGCCTCGCTCGTACGCGAGTACCGTGCCCCGGGCACCGACACCGAAACTGTTCTGGTGGCAATTTTCGAGACGGTTCTCGGCATCGACCGTATCGGCGTGGACGACGACTTCTTCGTCCTCGGTGGAAACTCGCTCAATGCCACCCGGGTGATCGCGCGGGTCAACGCCGAACTCGGCACTGCGGTGGACGTGCGGTCGTTCTTCGACGCACCGACCGTCGCCGAACTCGCCGTTGCAGTCGATTCGGCAGAATCGGTGCACGCGCGGCCCCCACTGGTCGCGCAACAGCGGCCCGAACGTGTGCCGCTGTCGCTGGCACAGCAGCGGATGTGGTTCCTCAACCGATTCGACCCGGACTCGGCTGTCAACAACATCCCTGTCGCCATCGCGTTGAGCGGTGAACTCGACTTCGAGGCTCTGCAGGCGGCCTTGGTCGACGTGTTGGATCGGCACGAGTCGCTACGTACGGTCTACCCCGATCACGACGGCATCGGCTTCCAGCGAGTTCTCGAATCCGACGCGGTGGCAGTGGAATTGGAGCGAGCGACGGCAACCGAGGCCGACGTTCCCTCCGCACTCCTCGAGTTCGCGCTCAGGCCCTTCGATCTGGCGGTGCAGCTACCCTTCCGGGCGGTGCTTCTCGAGACGTCCGCGACCGATCATGTGCTCGCGTTCGTGGTGCACCACATCGCGGCCGACGGATTCTCGATGGGCCCGCTGACCCGAGACGTGGTGGGCGCGTACGTGGCACGCACCGACGGGGTAGCACCGCAATGGACTGCGCTCACGGTGCAGTACGCCGACTTCACGCTGTGGCAGAGGGCCGTCCTCGGTAGCGAGGACGACCCGGAATCGCTGATCTCGGCGCAGGAGAGTTACTGGCGACACCAGCTCGGTGGTGCTCCCGACCAACTGGAGCTACCCACCGACCGTCCCCGCCCGGCTGTCGCCACGACCAACGGCGGCACACACACGTTCGAGATCGACGCCCGACTGGTCCGCGAACTGGAGAAGCTGGGTCGGGATCACAACGCAACGACGTTCATGGTCGTGCACGCCGCACTTGCAGTGCTGTTGGCCAAGCTCGCGGCCGCCGACGACATCAGTATCGGTACGCCGGTCGCCGGCCGTGGAGACGCGGCCCTCGACGACGTCGTCGGCATGTTCGTCAACACACTGGTGCTGCGAACCGAAGTCGATCCACGGACGTCGTTCGACGATCTGCTGCGCGAGATCCGGGAGGTGGACCTCGCTGCGTTCTCGCACGCCGATGTGCCGTTCGAGCGTCTGGTGGATGTGTTGGCCCCGGTGCGCTCGCAGGCACGGCACCCGCTGTTCCAAGTGATGTTGACGTTCCAGAACCTCGACCGAACTTCGGTCGAACTCCCCGGCTTGACCATCGCGGCGGTCGACTACGAGGCAGACCTGGCGAAGTTCGATCTGCAGGTGACGCTGTGGGATTCGGCACCGGCCGGGTCCGAGCCCGCAGGCCTGACCGTCGCCCTGACCTATGCAGCGGACCTGTTCGACGAAACGACGATGGTGCAGTTCGGGCGGCGGTTCGTTCGTGTTCTCGACGCCGTCGCGCACTCGCCTGCAGCGCCCGTCGGTGACATCGAAGTACTGGACAACTACGAACGGGTGCGAGCGCTCGATCGTGTCCGTCCTGCAGCGACTGCGGCGGCCATGGCCTCCGGCACCGTCCTCGGCGACCGGTTCGACGCTCGGGTTCTCGCGGATCCCGAAGCGGAGGCCGTGACCTTCGAGGGGCGATCGTTGTCGTACGGCGACCTGGCCGCCCGCTCGAACCGCCTCGCGCGCGAGCTCATCGCGCACGGCGCAGGACCTGAAACGCTTGTGGCGGTGGCACTACCGCGTTCGGCCGAGTTGGTCGTGGCGTTGTTGGCAGTACTGAAGTCCGGTGCCGGTTATCTGCCGATCGACACCACCTACCCTGCCGAGCGGCTCGACTTCGTCATGCTTGACGCACGGCCGGTCGTGCTCGTGGTCGATGTGGACAACCACGGCACGCTTCCGGCTTCGGACATTCCGGTTGTCGTGCTCGCTGAGACCACGGCGTCGACGCGCAGTTCGACCCCGGTGACCGACGCGGACCGGCTCCGGCCGGTGCGCGAAGACAACACTGCCTACGTCATCTACACCTCGGGGTCGACCGGCGTGCCCAAGGGCGTGCGGATCTCGCACCGCAACGTCACCCGATTGCTGGACAACACGGCAGAGCTCTATCGATTCGACGACACCGACGTCTGGACGATGTTCCACTCGTTCGCCTTCGACTTCTCGGTGTGGGAATTGTGGGCTCCGCTGCTGTCGGGTGGCCGGGTGGTGGTGGTGGATTTCTTCACCAGTCGCTCACCCGAAGCGATGGTCGAACTCCTCGTCCGCGAACGGGTGACGGTGCTCAACCAAACGCCGTCGGCTTTCTATCAACTGATCGATGCGGAGCGCCGGCTCGACGGTGCTGCGGGAGTACTCTCGCTGCGGTACGTGATTTTCGGCGGCGAGGCACTCGATCCCGCTCGGCTGGATCGGTGGGTCGCCCGCCACGGCGAGCGCCCGATACTGGTGAACATGTACGGCATCACCGAGACCACGGTGCACGTGTCGTTCCGTGAGCTCCACCCCTCGACCGATCGGGCCGCGGCGTCGAGTCCGGTGGGCGACGCGATTCCCGGACTGAGCGTGTTCGTGTTGAACTCGAGGTTGCAGCCTGTCCCACCCGGAGTTGTCGGTGAAATGTACGTCGCGGGTGAGCAACTAGCTCTCGGGTACCTGGATCGGCCGGACCTGTCCGCCGTCCGATTCGTTGCGCATCCTTACTCCCATCACGGCGAGCGGATATACCGCACCGGCGATCTGGCGCGCCTGACTGTAGACGGAGAACTGGACTACGCCGGTCGTAGCGACAGTCAGGTGCAGTTGCGCGGTTTCCGCATCGAACTCGGTGAGGTCGAATCGGTGCTCGAGCGCCACGAATCGGTATTGCGGGCCGTGGTGGAGGTACGTACCGACGACCGAGTCGGCGACAGGTTGGTCGGGTACGTGGTGCCCGAGCACGGATCAGTTGTCGAATCGAATGATCTCGCAGAGTTCGCGGGCGGATTCCTGACCGGATACATGGTGCCCGATGCATTCGTGGTGTTGGATGCGTTACCCCTCACTCCCAACGGCAAGTTGGATCGACGGGCTCTGCCGGTTCCGTTGTTTGCCACTCGAGAGTTCCGTGCTCCTTCGACGCCGGTCGAGGAGATCGTGGCCCAGGTGTTCGGAGACGTCCTCGGGGTCGATCGGGTCGGTGTCGACGACGACTTCTTTGCTCTCGGCGGAAACTCTCTCGTCGCAACGCAGGTGGCCTCGCGGCTGAGTGCCGAACTACGCACGAAAGTGCCGGTTCGAATGCTGTTCGAGGCCAGCGCCGTCGGCGCGCTGGCTGTAGCGCTCGAAAGCCACGTCGGCAGTGGTGTGTCCACGCCGCTGGTCGCTCAGGAACGCCGCGAACGAATTCCGCTCTCTCTCGCCC
>NZ_CAPS01000110.1 GCF_000333955.1 Rhodococcus sp. AW25M09 | reverse complement strand
GTCGGCTGATTCCGGTCACTGCGCTGATCGGAGCGGTCTTCATGGTGTGGGTCGACGCGGTGTCCCGCATTGCGTTCGCACCGACCCCGTTGCCGGTGGGGTGGGGACTGCACTGGTCGGTGTTCCCGCCTTCATCGCCATCCTGTCCAGACGGAAGAAGGCGTCATGACGCTCTCGGCAACCGATCTCACCTGGCGTCGCGGCGGTGCACTCGTCGTCGACGGAGTGTCGCTCGAGCCCGGCCCCGGCGATACCGTCGGGCTGCTCGGACCCAACGGTTCCGGCAAATCCTCGCTGCTGCACTTGATGAACGGTGCCGTCAAAGCCACCTCCGGCGTCGTGACCCTCGATGGTGCCGAGTTGTCCACGATGCGTCGCAAGGACGTGGCGAAAGTCGTTGCCGTGGTGAGTCAGCACGCCGACACCGACTTCGACATCACCGTCGCCGACATCGTTCGACTCGGGCGCATTCCGCATCGTGGTGCATTCGGCGGCGACGCGGCCGCCGACGCAGCGGCCGTGGATTCAGCGCTGCGGCACACCGGGTTGGCGGACAAGGCGCACCGTCTGTGGCATCAGCTGTCCGGGGGAGAACGCCAGCGAGCACAGATCGCGCGCGCTCTGGCGCAGGAGCCGCGGGAACTTCTCCTCGACGAGCCGACCAATCACCTCGACATCCATCATCAGCTCGAATTGCTCGCGCTCGTTGCACGATTGCCCATCACCAGCGTCATCGCACTGCACGATCTGAACCTGGCGGCAATGTTCTGTACCCAGCTGGTGGTGCTGTCGGAAGGCGCAGTGGTGGCGGCCGGAGCCCCCGCCGAGGTGCTGACCGAGGAGTTGATCGAGCGGGTCTACCGAGTCCGCGCCCATGTGACGCTCGTGGGACCGAACGATCGGCCGTCGATTCGATTCGAGCCCGGCATCGGGGCGTTCGTCTAGCGCATCCGTTCGGGCTGGTGGTCGGCAACTGCCGACTCGACTGATTCTGAATCGGCCACGGCCGGGGGGACCTCGAAGGAAAGTAGCGCCACGTCGTCCTGAAGTCCGTCGCCGAACGATGCCAGCAGCACGGTGAGGTCGTCGACGATTTTCGCTGCGGTGGTGGGACCCTTTGCTGCGACAAACGATTCGAGGCTGCCGTCGTCGTCGAACCGAGTTCGGCCGGGTCCGACGATGGCCTCGGTGAGTCCATCGGTGTAGAAAGTCATGACGTCACCGGCCCGCAGTGTCACCGAGGCCGACGCGAAGTGGGGCTCGGACAGGGCTCCGACGAGTTGGCCACCGGTCGTGTCGACGTAATCGACTTCGGCATCGTGGGTGACCCGTATCGCAGGTGGGTGCCCACCGCTGGCGAGATGCACCACCGCGCCGTCCGGTCCAGGGGTGATGGTGCCGAACACCACCGTGCAGAACCTCGGGTCGTCTCCGTGAAACTCGTGGTGCAGAACGGTATTGAGGTTCTCCAACACCGAGATCGGGTTGCGGTCGAACACCGCTGCGGCCCGCAGCGTGTACCGGGTCAGTGAAGTGACTGCAGCAGCTCCCGCGCCTTTGCCGCTCACATCACCGAGGAAGAAGCCCCAGGTGTCTTTGTCGAGTGGAAACACATCGTAGAAATCCCCGCCGACTTCGTCGAGGGACGCCGGGTGGTAGTGGGCGGCGACGTTCATGCCCGTCGGAGCGGACAGGATCGGCGGCAAGAGCGTCCGCTGCAGAGTCGACGCCAGGATCTGCACCTGCGTTCTCTCGGCCTCGGCCAGTTTTCGTGCTTCCTCCGAAGCTCCCAAGGCATCCTGGGACCTGTCGAGAGCTGCCTCGGCGTCGTCCTGCGCCGCCTCGGCGAACCTTCGCGCGTCGACCAGATCCTTCTCACGCACGCGGCCTTCGGTCTCGTTGTGCAGCGTCATCGTCACCGTCACCGCGCCCGATTCCTCGCGAATACTGTTCGCGAGCATGGACACTGCCGTCGACGAAGCACGCTCGGGCCCGCCGGTCAACTGCGCCGTCGCCCCGATCGGCGAATGGGAATCCGAGTTCGACGCGGCCTCGAGCAGGTCGGACAACACAGGCGCGAACTCGGCGCTGAACAAATCTGCGACGGCGGTGCCGACGAGCGCGTCGCGGCTTCGAGCAGTGATTCGGGCGGCCGCCTCGTTCGCGTACAGAATTCTGCCGCTGACGACGTCGATAGAGAACACTCCGCACGGTGCGGTCGCAAGCAGGTCGGCTGCCGAAGCGGTCATGTGCACTCCTCCGAGTCGGTACGGGTGGGCGGGTGATCAGGTGCGGCCGGCCGCAGCGAGCGGCCTGCTCCAGACCGCTGTCACCACGGTGCCCAGTCCCGGTCGGTGATCGACCGAGAGGTCATCGGCCACCGCGGCGGCGAGTTGCAGACCGTGGCTGCGACCCGTCGTCGGTGTCGGTGGGCGCCACGTTCCGGTGTCGGAGATGGTGACGGTCAGCGTCTCGTGTTCGTAGGTCACGGTGATCGTCATGGTTCCGGTCTCGGGTGCCGAGGAGTACGCGTGCTCGACCACGTTGGCGAGGGCCTCGTAGACACCGAGCACGATGTCGTCCACCAGAGATCGGTCCACACCGAGTTCGAGAACCCAACTGTGCAGCCGTCGTCGGATCGTGGTCGCCACGTTCGACTCTGCCTGTGCGGTGTGGCTCCACCTCTGTAGCGAAGGTGGATGCGTCATCGTTCGATCTCGCTGTCGTGAGCCGTGGACCGCACGTGGGCCACTGCGTCCGAAACGGTTGCGAACGTTGCCATCACACGATCGATCCCGCTGAGCTGCACCGGTCTGACGACGACGCCGCTGACTGCCACCAGCGCCATCCGTGATGAATCGGGCAGACGATTGCACACTCGTACCAGCACGGTGATTGCGCTCGACGACAGAAAGCTCACGTCGGTCAGGTCCACGACGAGCCCCCCTTCTGCAGTGTCGGCCGCGGGAAACGCTGTGGCAGACAGTTCGGGGAGGGTATCGAGATCGAGTTCGCCGCGAACGGTGAGCACCGTCGTCGAGTCGTACGCATCCGACATGATTTCGAATGGGCCTTCGGCCGGCACCTCTGACATGATCCCGACGTTACCCGTTGTGGAGGACGGTTCAGGACCGAAAGTCGTCGATCAACAGACCGCCTGCGCCCAGCACGTCCAGCACCATGCGTACCGAGCGGGCCGGAGCGAAAACGGCAATCTTGCCGGGATGTACGTATGTGGCGTCGATGATCGCGTTGGCGACGCCCGAGTACATGAACGACACCTCCGCCAGATCGACCGTCACGCGATCGGAGGTCGATGCCAGGCGGTCGAGACTGTGGACGAACTCGGCCCGAGTGGACATGTCCAGCTCGCCGAAAGCGCGCAGTGTGTGGCGACCGTCCGGATGCAGAACGGTTTCGAGTCGAAATACGCCTTCGTCATCGCGAAGGGAGCGTTCCATGGTTGCAGTGCTCGTGAGCATGTGGTGACCTCTTCCCCGAAGCGCTCGTCCCGGTCGGTGTACCCGAAGGATGCAAGACGCTGAGTCGTTGTGCAGTCAACGATGTCAGCGTGCAATTGCGAAAGGGCTGCGTGCAAGATCTCGATTCGGTAACGAAATGTCTCGATTCGGTAACGCCGTCAACGGGCCAAGAATTCGATGAGTGAGCTGGTGATCTTCTTCTTCATCCAGCCCCGTGCGCCTCGCTGGCCGAGCGCCGCGCGTGCAGCGTTCAGGCCGGCCGCCCCGTGGACCCCGCCACCGGGGTGTGCCGATGCCGAACCCAAGAACAACCCCTCCACCGGGGTCTCCGACCGCCCGAGACCCGGCGTCGGCCGGAAGATCAACTGTTGCTGGAGCTGCGCCGTCCCGCCGTTCACTGCGCCGCCGTACAGATTGGCATCGGCTCCGTGGAGATCGCTCGGCCGCTGGACCACCCGCCCGACGACCGAATCCAGAAATCCGGGTGCGTGGGCGTCGAGGACGCGGTCGACGCGGTCCGCCACGATGTCGGCGGCGGCATCGTCGACGACGCCTCGGGGCAGATGCGTGTAGGCCCAGGCGCTTTCGGTGCCCTCCGGCGACCTGCTCCTGTCGGCAGTGGTCATTTGGCCGAACAGCATGAACGGGCTCTCCGGAAGAACGCCGGTGGTGAGGTCTGCTGCCCAATGCACGAGGCCGTTGTCGTCCGCCCCTAGGTGGACTGTGCCGGCATCGGCCAAAGACGTTGAATTCCATGGTATTCGGCGATCGAGGGCGTAGTTCACCTTCACCACCGGGGTGTCCCACTCGAAGGCACGAAGGTCCTCGTGCAGACGTCGCGGCACGGCGTCGAACGGAAGCAGTGAACCGTACAGTGAGGGTGCCGAGACGTCGGCCACGATCGCTCTGCGCGCACGGAAGGTATCTCCGGCCGCGGTATGCACAACGCGGGCGCGGCCACCGCTCACCTCGATGGACTCGACTCCTTGCCCGCATTGGAGACCGGCACCCGACGCGGCCCCCCGGCGAATCAGGGCGGTGGTCAACGCAGACGATCCACCCACCGGTACCGGATAGCCGACGTCCTGGGCGAGCATCGTGAGCAGGTAGCCCATCATTCCGCTCGCGGGAGCGTCGGTGGGCACGTCACCGTGCATGGCGTTGCCCAGCAACAGGCACCTCGCGGCCTCGCTGTGGAACAGCTCGTGAGCCATCACCCGCGCAGGCAGGGCAGCGAAACGCGCGAAACGCAGTGTCTCGGACAGGCCGAGGGTACGAACCAGCCGTGCCCCGGATGCCACGGGTGGAAAAGGCCCGAACAGTGAATCGAGAAGTGGCTTACGAACGCGTTCCCACTGCTCGAAGAGCCGCAGCCAGGTGTCGCCGTCCCGCTTGTCGTGTTCGGCCAGCAGCGCAGCGGTGACCTCGACGTCGTGGTGGACGACCGGGGCGTGGGTGTCCTGTGCCGACCGTGCATGGCCGTAGACCGTGGGGGAGTGCGACCACTGCAGCCCGTAGTTCTCGAGCTCGAGCGCCGTCATGGCGGGTGAGGCGAGCGCCATCGGGTAGAACGCGCTGTAGAGGTCGCTGGTGAACCCGGGAACCAGCTCTGCGCTTCGAACGGCACCGCCGGGATGTTCGGCTGCTTCGAGGACCACTACGTCCCAGCCTGCATCGGCCATCGCGGCAGCGGCGACCAACCCGTTGTGGCCGCTGCCGATGACGATCGCGTCGACGTCGGTGGTGGTCATCGGGTAATGCTCCTCGAGTCGGTCGTGGTGTTGCTTCCGAGGGACTTTACCGACACGGTGGATCGGGAGCGAGAGGGCAGCGGACAGCCGGAGCGACCACCTTTTTCGACAGCGATCGCCGGTTGTCATACTGGAAGCATGTCGACAATCGCGTATGTCATCGCAGGTTCGGAAGCCACCGGTGGAGCCGGTCTGCAAGCCGATCTCAAGACATTCGAGCGACTCGGGGTCTACGGGGTCGGGACGATCACGTGCATCGTGTCGTTCGATCCGAAGGCCGGCTGGGGGCATCGTTTCGTTCCCATCGACAGCTCGGTCATCGCCGATCAGATCGAAGTTGCCACTGCTGCACACGATCTCGATGTCGTCAAGATCGGCATGCTCGGTACGCCTGCGACCGTCGAAACCGTCGCAGCCTCGCTGCGCCTGCAATCGTGGCGGCATGTGGTGGTCGATCCGGTGTTGATCTGCAAAGGCCAGGAGCCGGGCGCAGCGCTGGACACCGACAATGCACTGCGGCGCGAGATCCTTCCGCTGGCCACCGTCGTCACACCGAACCTCTTCGAAGCTCAGACCCTGTCCGGAATGGACTCCATCACCTCCGTCGACGAACTCGGCGAGGCTGCGAAGAGGATCGCAGACCTCGGACCTCGGTACGTGGTGGTCAAGGGCGGTGCCGGATTGCCCGGTGACGAGGCCGTCGACGTCGTCTACGACGGGTCCGAACTGACCGTGTTGCGAGCCTCCAAGGTGGGCGACGAACGCGTGTCCGGGGCTGGATGCGTCTTCGCTGCAGCAATCACCGCAGAACTTGCCAAGGGCACGGACGTGCTCGACGCCGTCGCCGCTGCCAAGGATTTTGCGCACGCGGGCATCGTCGGCCGCGTGACGAGCAATGCGCCGTTCGCCGCGGTGGGATGGCACGACTGATCGTCCTGTCCGAGGTCAGGTTTACCGCCGGTACCGAGCGGGCAGCCGACCAGGACGGTTCGCCCCGGACGGGGTGAACCGTCCGAATCCGGAGAGGATCCCCATGGCAGGCGAGAACACCACCGATTCCGACAGTGAGACCCCCGACGACCACAGGACGGTACGAGGTCACGCGGGTGAGGCGATCGTGGACACCCGCAATTGGCCGGGTTACATCTGCATCGGTCTGGCGCTGGTGTGTCTCGGGTTGACACTCACTGCCGCAGGCTACGGATTTGCGGGGTGGGCCTGGATCGGGGTGGTGGTTGCGCTTGTTCTGCTCGTATCGGGAATCGTTCTGGTGCTGCTCGAGCGAAAGCGCGTGAAGGCCGGAGAAGACAAATCGCTGAGCGATCCCGGGGGTCACTGATCGTCTGTCGACCGGCCCCGGGGCCGGTCGACAATGGTCAGCGAACTGCGCGTCGTACCTTCAGTGCGGCGGTAGCGGTCAGCGTGATGACGGCACCGACGGCAGCTGCGCCGAGTAGAGAGACTCCTTGGCCGAGGTCGAAGTTCCAGCCCAGGAAGTTGATCGTGGTGTGCACGGTGTTCTGCAGAACGAAGATCACCAGTGCTGCGACCAGTACGAGTGTGATGAGCAGGGCGAGCTTCGAGGCGAATCCGCCGCGTCGCTCGGTGGTCGTGGTATCGGTCGATGGGGACATCAGGGCGTTTCCGTTCTCGAGCGTCATAGTGGGATGAAGTGCAAGTGCCGCCGATCATCGAGATCGGCGGCACTCGATGAGCTGGGGTGGTTACTTGAAGGTGTCCTTGATGTTCTCGCCGACCTTCTTCACGCCTGCCGAACCCTGATCCTTCTTGCCCTCGGCCTCGAGGTCCTTGTTGTCCGTGGCGTCGCCCACAACTTCCTTCGCCTTGCCGATGGCGTCTTCTGCTGCGTTCTTGGCCTTGTCGATGAAGCTCATGCTGGTCCCTCTCAGGTGGCTGTGATTGCTGGTAACGGATACTTAGTCGGTTTTTCTCGCGCGAAGCAAACGCCACCCTTGAGTGATCTGCGTCACAGGAAGGTGTGATGTCAGGTGAGTGAGACCAGCTCGGTGATGTCGTCATGGGGAAGGTCGCCGTCGACCACGGCGGTGACCACCGAACTGTTCAGCGTGATCGCACCCTTGTGGTTGTCCAGGAACGCGGTATCGGCAGCGTCGCGACCGACCGAAATGCGCACCAGCGTCGAACGAGGAGCGAGGCACGTGGCGTCGACGACACGCCACTGGCCGCCCACGAACGCTTCGGCGACCGCGTGGAAGTCCATCGGATCGCAGCCGGGCGCGTACACCGCAACGAGACGGGCGGGAACATTGACCGCGCGCAGCATGGCGACCACCAGATGGGAGTAGTCGCGGCACACGCCCTGGCCGGCCAGTAGTGTGTCGACAGCTCCGTCGATCGGATCACTGCTTCCCGGAACGTAACTCAGCCGTGCACCCACCCATGCGGATATCTTGGCGAGCAGCTCCTCGGAATCGGCGTACGCGCCGAATTCCGTTGCGGCGAAACCGTAGAACTTGTCGGCCTCGGCGTAGCGGCTCGGGCGTAGGTAGAGCGACATGTCGTAATCGGTGACCGGTGCCGGGGTGGTGTTACCCAGAATGGTCGCGTCGTAGGAGACCTGCAGATTGCCGACATCGGCGGGCATGACGTGAATTCGATTGCCGTGCGGACCGCTGACTTCCTTCGCCTCGATCGGGTTACCGTCGAGAACGAAGGACAGCGACTCGGTCACGGTCGTCCCTGGGTGCGGTGCAACTGCGATCTGAAATTCGAGTGTGGTGGCCGCGGTGATGTCGACATCGAGGCGCGCGGATACGTCGCGTTTGAGCATGGGAACTCCCGGCAGATGGTGGAGGATGAACTCGCTGCCAATACCCAGGCGCACCCAGCCCAAACGCCGCCGTTCACCAGGTGATCAGCGCCACCCCAGCGCAGGAGCGACATCGCGCAGCAAGGTCTCGACCACGTGCGCGCAGTAGTCCACCCCCAGCTGGTTGGGAACGGTGAGCAGCAGGGTGTCGGCGGCTGCAATTGCTTCGTCAGCGGCCAGTTCTTCGATCAGTCGATCGGGCTCACCCGCGTAGGTCTTGCCGAATCGGGCCTTGCCGCCGTCGAGGTAACCGACCTGATCCTCGCCGCTACCTTCACGTCCGAAGTAGGCACGATCGAGGTCGCTCACGATCGGAAAGATGCTCCGACTGACGGAGGTTCGCGGATTGAAGCCATGCCCGGCGTCGCTCCACGCCTTGTGGAAGCGTTCGATCTGCTCGGCCTGCAGTTGGTGAAAGGGCACTCCGGTGTCTTCGCTGAGCAGGGTCGAGCTCATCAGGTTCATGCCCTGACGCGCGGTCCATTCAGCGCTCTCGCGGGTGCCGGCACCCCACCAGATACGTTGACGCAGCCCGGGGGAGTGCGGTTCGAGGCGCAGCAGTCCGGGCGGATTGGGGAACATCGGCCGCGGATTCGGCTGTGCGAAGCCCTTGCCCTCGAGGAGATCGAGGTAGATGCGGGTGTGCTCACGAGCCATATCGGCCTGGTCGGTGCCCTCGGCGGGCGTGTATCCGAAGTGGCGGTAGCCCTCGATGACCTGTTCGGGCGATCCTCGGCTGACACCGAGCTGCAACCGTCCACCCGAGATGAGATCGGCAGAACCCGAGTCCTCGGCCATGTAGAACGGATTCTCGTATCGCATGTCGATGACACCGGTGCCGATTTCGATGGTGCTCGTTCGCGCACCTACAGCAGCGAGCAGTGGAAACGGCGACGCGAGTTGGTTGGCGAAGTGATGGACGCGGTAGTACGCCCCGTCGGCTCCGAGTTCTTCGGCTGCGACCGCCAGGTCGATCGACTGCAGTAGGACGTCCGACGCCGACCGCGTCTGTGACTGCGGGGACGGGGACCAATGTCCGAAGGACAGGAATCCGATCTTCTTCATCGCGTGCTCTTTCGTTGAAGGATCAACTGTGTTCGCACACTACAGCGCCTGCAGGGACGAATTCATTCCTGTTCCGGCGCTACGCGCCGATGCCGGCCGTCAACAATTTCGCCAGTTCGAGGTATGCGTCGCCATCGCTCAGTCCGGTCAACCGAAACACTTCGCGGGTCTGGATTCGAACCATGACCGAGGAGGCGACGTCGCCGACGAATGCTGCGTGCACGTCCCGCACTTCGCCGCTGGCCACGCCTTCGCTGATCAATTCTTGAACACGACGGGCGGCGATCGCGGTGTTGCGCTCGTATACCGAACGGGCAGATTCGAGGGACGCGAGATCGGTCATGAATTGCTCGGATGCCGATTCCAGGGCCGCGCCGACGGCGGTGAGATAGGTGGTGATCCGATTACGGGTGCCGTCCACCTCGGCAACCGCATTTTCGACCTGCGTGGTCATGGACTTGAAGTAGTGCACGGTGGCTCCACCGACCAGCTGATCCTTGCTGGACGCCAAGGTGTACAGGGTGGATTTGGAGCATCGAAGCCGTGCCGCAATGGTGTCGAGCGTCAGGTGCGCAAAACCCTCGGCCAGGAACAGACTCACGAGCTGGTCGAAAAGCTCGGAACGGCGTGCCGTGGCATGCGAGGTCACGGGTGCGTTCACGCCAGTGATGGTACTGCATCGACTTGTGCAGTACTGTGCATCAGTACTGCGGATCACCCTGCAGTACTGATGCTGAACGCCCCGGAGGTTGTCCGTGCCCGTCGATCGTCTGTTGCCTACTGCCGAAGCGCGTGACCTTCTCGCGCTCACCCGCGATGTGGCAGACAAGGTGCTCGACCCCATCGTCGACGATCACGAGCGCCGTGAGGCCTATCCCGAAGGAGTGTTCGCGACTCTGGGCGAAGCAGGGCTGCTCAGCCTCCCGTACGCGGAGGAATGGGGCGGCGGCGGTCAACCGTACGAGGTCTACCTCCAGGTTCTCGAGGAGTTGGCATCTCGCTGGGCGGCAGTGGCAGTTGCGGTGAGCGTGCATGGCCTGGCCTGCCACCCACTGATGGCGTTCGGCACCGATCAGCAGAAGGAAGACAAGCTCCCCGTCATGCTCGGCGGTGCCCAGATCGGTGCGTACTCGCTGTCCGAGGCACAGGCGGGCTCGGACGCTGCCGCGCTGAGCTGCAAGGCCACCGCAACCGACGGCGGTTACACGGTGACCGGGTCGAAGGCGTGGATCACGCACGGGGGAGTGGCAGACTTCTACAACCTGTTCGCCCGCACCGGCGAAGGCTCCAAAGGCATCTCGTGCTTCCTCGTGCCCGGCGGAACCGATGGTCTGAGCTTCGGCAAGCCCGAGGAGAAGATGGGATTGCACGCGATCCCCACGACCTCTGCGCACTACGACAACGTGCACGTCCCCACCGAGTGGCGGATCGGCGAGGAGGGTCAAGGGCTCCAGATCGCCTTCAGCGCGCTCGATGCGGGAAGGCTCGGAATTGCTGCTGTCGCAGTCGGAATTGCCCAGGCAGCACTCGACGATGCGGTGAAATACTCTCAGGAGCGCACTGCGTTCGGCAAGAAGATCATCGATCACCAGGGTCTGGGCTTCGTGCTGGCCGACATGGCTGCGGCGGTCGACTCCGCCCGCGCCACCTACCTCGATGCGGCCCGCCGCCGGGACGCCGGACTTCCCTACTCCCGCAACGCATCCGTGGCCAAGTTGATCGCCACCGATGCAGCCATGAAGGTGACCACCGACGCCGTGCAGGTCTTCGGCGGCTACGGATACACCAGGGACTTCCGTGTCGAGCGCTACATGCGCGAGGCCAAGATCACGCAGATCTTCGAGGGCACCAACCAGATTCAGCGACTGGTCATCGCCCGGTCGCTGGCTACCCGTTGACCTCCCCGCTCCATCGACCTTTCGCACCGAGAACGTAAGGGACACTCTTCATGACCACAACCGAACCCGATATCCATACCACTGCGGGTAAGTTGGCCGATCTTCGTAAACGTCTCGCGGATGCGGAAGTTCCGTCGGGTGAAGCGGCAGTGGACAAGGTCCACGCGAAAGGCAAGTTGACCGCCCGCGAGCGGATCACCGCCCTGCTCGACGAGGGCTCGTTCGTCGAACTCGACGCGTTGGCGCGGCACCGGTCCCAGAACTTCGGATTGGGTGAGAACCGGCCCCTCGGCGACGGTGTCGTCACCGGCTACGGCACCGTCGACGGCCGCGATGTATGCGTGTTCTCCCAGGACGC
>NZ_CAPS01000111.1 GCF_000333955.1 Rhodococcus sp. AW25M09 | reverse complement strand
CACTTCACCCGAGTGGCCGCGACCGGGGCAGCCATCGACTACGAGCCCACCGATATGCCGTACGGCGTCCGTGAATACAGCGTTCGCGACCCGGAAGGGCATCTGTGGTCGTTCCAGACGCCCCTCGCCGAACCGGCGTGATTCGCCCGCCCGTTGTGGAGAGCGACTCCGCTGATCAGCGTGCCGTCAGTGCCTCGGTCACTTCTGCCGCGATGGCGGCTTCGCCGAGAGCATTGGGATGCAACGGGACGAACTGGTCTGCGAACAGCAGTGGTTCCACCCATCGCACTCCGACGGGTTGGCAGGCATCGTGTCCCTCGGACACCGCGGACATGTCGACAAATGTCGTGTCGGTCTCGGTCGCCGCCTGGCGAACGGCCTCGTTCAGGGTGTTCTGTAGGTTGCGCAGATACGGAACATCACCGAGCGCAACCGGGACCTGGGGCTCGCATGTGGTGGCGGCCGGGATGAGCCACGGATAGCCGATGATGACCACCTTCGCGTCGGGTGCGTGAGTGTGGATGTCGCGCAATGCTTGTCGAACCGACGGCAGCGTGCTGTCGATGATCTTGTCGTCGAAGCTGCTCCCGTTCTGCTGCTGGCACGGATCGACTGCACCGGCACCGGTCACCGATGCTCTGACGCACGCTGCGATCGCCCCCGAGAACACGCTGTTGTCGTTTCCGCCGATCATCACGGTCACCACGTCGGTGGACGGCGACAACGCGTCGAATTGCGCGCGGGTCCCGTCGAATTGAGGAGTGTAGAAGTCTTCGGTTGCTGCGCCGCCGCAACTGACGTCGGTAAGGCTGTAGCCCTGCTGTTGCGCCACGATGTGCGCAAAGTTCTGCTCGGATTGCAGGCATCGAAGTGGAGTGCCCGGTGCCAGCGGGAGCACACCGTTGCCTGCGCTGAAGCTGTCGCCGAGGTTGACGTGCTCGATCGGTGACGCGGCGGCGGTAGGGGGCGACGCCAGTGCGGTAATCACAACCGCGACAACACCGAGCCCGAACTGCTTCGTCCTACTGCGCACTGCAGACTCCCTCGATGGCCGGATACTGCTCGAGATCGTACGCTGCGGTCGACGCGAGATCCTTCACCTCTGCGGCAGCATCGTCACAACCCGCCTATGCTTCTTTTCGGCACTGCGGCCGCGCTTGCCCCTGGCAAAAGGATGACCGATGACCGATGACACGCTGGCAGATTTCGAGCGAACCGAGTTCACCGCGGACGGGCGTACAGCCCCGGTCTATCGCATCGGGACCGGGCCCGCGGTCATCGTGATGTCCGAAATGCCTGGCATCACACCGAAAGTGGCGGATTTCGCGCGCACCGTCGCCGGTATCGGTTGCACCGCGATCGTTCCGCATCTGTTCGGCGTCGACGGTAAGGATCCGCTGGCTGCGCCTTTGGGAATGCTCGGCACCTTGGCCACCATGTCTCGCGCCATGGTTCCGGCGTGCATCAGTCGCGAGTTCACCATCCTGGCGACCGGCAAGTCCTCGCGAATCGTGGTCTGGCTCCGTGCCCTCGCGGCGCAGGAGCACGAGCGCTGCGGCGGCCCGGGTGTCGGTGCCATCGGCATGTGTTTCACGGGTGGGTTCGCTCTCGCGATGGCAGCCGACGATCGATTGATCGCACCGGTGTTGTCTCAGCCATCGCTTCCGTTCGCGGCATCGAAGTCGCGTGGTCGTTCCATCGACATCAGTGCAGGTGACCTTTCGAAGGTGAAAGGTCGCTGCGCTGCAGGCGAACTGACAGTTCTCGGCATGAGATTCGAGGGTGACAGGATGTGCCCGCCCGCCCGGTTCGAGTTCCTGCGCGAGGAGCTCGGCGATGCGTTCGTCTCGGTGGAACTACCCGATTCCTCCTTCAATCCGAACGCGTTCGGTCCGCCGCATTCGGTTGTCACGGAAGGACTCGTCGACGAGCCGGGACAGCCCACCCGAGAGGCCTTGGATAAGGTGCTCGACCTGTTTCGTAGTCGGTTGCTCACGACGGAGTGAGTACCGCGGACGTTCGGTCGGCCCGCACCCGCGCTCAGGACGGTGTGGCGGCAACCCCGAGGGAAAGGTGTCCCCACGGACGCAGCAGCCGTGGCCCGGGTAGCCGGTCGGTGTCCAACTCCTCCATCGTGAAGCCGGCGGCCGTCAGCAACTCGGGGACGTTGCGAACGAGATGGCATCCACCGGCGACGCGTTGTTCGATGCCGTCGAGCCGCCGCTGCCAGGCAGCGACGCCGGGGTCCGGGGACAGGCCGTGCTCGAGGAAGAACAGCTTGCCGCCAGGACGCAGCACGCGTCCGATCTCGCGCAGGGCCAGAGCGGGGTCGGGCACAGTACACAATGTGAAAGTGCTGACCGCGGCGTCGCAGCTGTTGTCGGGCAGGGGAAGCGACTGGCCGTCGAGCCCCACGAAGCGCACCGGAATCGATGACGCAGCAATGCGGCCGGCGGCCAGATCCCGTGCACCGGTGGACGGTTCGACGGCGGCCACGGACGTCACCGCCGTCGGGTAGACCGGAACGTTGGTGCCGGATCCGAATCCGATCTCCACGACGTCGCCGCTCAGTCCGGCGAGCGCGCGGGCCCGCAAGCGGTGTACGTAGGACCCGTCGAGCACCACGTCGATCAGTCGGGGGAGCAGGTGTTCGGACCACAAGGCCACGGTGTCCAGCTTTCGTCGTCGGTGCGGTGCCTGTCTGTTCACCGCGTCGGTTCCCCGATAGTGTCGAAAAACCAGCACGGACGGAGGCGAAAGGCCACCGGATTCGGATACGACCGACAGTATCGGTGACGCCGCTGGGCAGATGGCCGGGGCAGCTGTCTGGGGGAGCGCGCTCTATTTCCTGCGCCGGGTGACAGGTCGCGAGCAATGTAACTTGGAGAGTGGGAAAACAAGTGACTCGATGAACGGGAAGTGTGTCGTCTATGACCGATGTTGAGAAAGTGACCGTATTCGGAACTGGAGTGCTCGGTTCACAGATCATGATGCAGGCTGCGTACCACGGCAAAACCGTTGTGGGATACGACATTTCCGATGAATTGCTGGCCAAACTTCCGGATCGCTGGGAATGGATGCGCGGATACTACAAGCGTGACCTGAAGAATTTCGACGAGGCCCGCTTCGACGAGGCCATCGAATCCATCACCACCACCACCAGCGTCGCGGACGCCGTTTCGGACGCCGACCTGGTGATCGAAGCAGTTCCGGAGGATCTCGATCTGAAGAAGAAGGTCTGGTCGGATATCGGCGCGTCCGCCCCGCCGAAAACGATCTTCGTGACCAACTCGTCGTCGCTACTGCCCAGCAGTTTCGCAGAAGCTACCGGGCGACCGGAAAAGTTTCTTGCATTGCACTTCGCCAATCTTGTGTGGCGGTACAATACCGGTGAGGTGATGGCAACTGCGGCAACAGATCCCGCTTACTTCGATATCGTACTGAGCTTTGCTTCGGAGATCGGTCTGGTTCCCGTTCCGGTCCGAAAGGAAGTTCCGGGATACGTGTTGAACAGTCTCCTGATTCCGCTGCTGCAAGCGGGAGCCGGCCTCTACGTCGGCGGGGTTGCCAACCCGGCGGACATCGACAACGTGTGGCGCATAGCCACCGGGGCGCCGTCCGGTCCGTTCCAGATATACGACACAGTCGGCTTCAACGTCGCAGCACACATCGCGCGCGCAAGCGGGGGCGAGGATCAGGTCGAATTTGCCGACATGCTGCAGAAGGGTATCGACGCGGGAAAGACAGGTCTCGGGGACGGTGAAGGCTTCTACACGTACGACTCCGACGGCCAGCGACTCGATGCTGTCGAGTCGTGGAACATCAACTGAATCGCTCGATCATTGCCGTGTAGGCAGCCCCGCGTCCATCAGAGGTACGGATCCGCCCAGGCGCTGATGATCCGACCGGCACGAGCTGCTTGATTCTTGCCGGTGAGAAGATGATTGGCCCCCTCGAGTGACACGAAGCTCCGAGGGTGGCGGGCGGCCTGGAAGATGTCGCTGGCGTTGTCGATCCCTACCGTGTTGTCGGTGGGGGAGTGCATGAGGAGCAGTGGCCGACGCAGGGTGGTGATTCGCTCGCGCAGGTCCGCTTCGCGGACGTCGTCGACGAACTGTCGCTTGAGGGTCAGCGCTTTGCCGCCGGCGTGGAACGGCGCTTCGCCCTCTTCCTGGATCCGGTGGATGAGCGCGTCGTAGTTGTGCTCGACGTGCGCGGGCTGAAACGGGGCGGCGACAATGGCCACTGCTTCGACCGTCGGACAGTCGTGCGCCGCAGCAATGGCAGCGGAGCCGCCGAAGGAATGGCCGACGAGCAGCTTCACCTCGCGACCGGTCTCGTTCATGAACTCGACAGCCTTGACGGTGTCGTGCACCTTGTTCGAGAACGAACCGTCGCCCCAATCGCCCTCGGAGTGACCCAGACCGAGGTTGTCGAAGCGGAGCATTCCGATGCCGTCGGCGGCGAGCTGCTTGCACATTCGATTCGCCGCCGGGCAATCCTTGCCCAGCGTGAAACCGTGAGCGAACACGCCCCATCCCCGTGCCTCACCCTCCGGAACATCGACCACTCCGGCCAGCATGGGTCCGGTGGCGCTGGGAAACGTGACCTGTTCCGACATACCGGTCATCCTAGGATCGACGACTCCGGCTTGTCTGCTCAGCCCAGTTGACGCAGTTGGATCGCGGTGTCCAGGGCCAGTCGATGCCAGGCCGATCGCGGATCTCGGCCGGTGAGCTCCTGGGCCCGGCGTAATCGGTAGCGCAGCGTCTGTGGATGCACGTGCAGCCTGGTCGCTGCTGCAGTTGCCGTGCCGGTGGCGATGAACGCCGAAAGGCCTTGCAGAATATGCTCGTGTGCCGCCTCGGTGAGCGGTCCGAGCACGGTGCGTACCACCTCACCCGTGTCGGCGTCGGGGCGCGCGGTCAACAACGACAGCAGCTGCGCATCGCCGCGGTCGAGGACTGCTCGACCGTCGAAGGCATGATCCGGTGCGGTGTCCAGTGCTTCCGTCGCGAGTCGCCACGAACTACCGATGTCGGCGACGGTCGAACTCTCCAACAGGCATCCGCGCAACGTCGACTCTGCGCATGCAGCGTGGGCCTCGTTCCGCCCGACACTGCTGGGCAACAGCAGAATTGCCCGGTGTTCGCGCCGCGTACACAAGTGACTCCGCTGACTCGACGCGGTGCTGCGATCGGGTGGAACGAGGCCCAGTGCGAGAACGAGCGATTCCACGGTGTCGTCGGACATGGGTCTGCCCGCATCTGCCGACTGCACCACAAGAAGATTCGGGCGAGTGGGTAGCTCCAAGTCGAGCTCGCGGGTGCGGTCGGTCAGAGCCCCGGGCGAGTTGTGCCTACCTGCCACGAGGTCGTCGAGCAACACGGCGTGCGCCTGCGCACGATTGGACGTGAGCTGCTCGCGCGCAACGACATACGCGTCGATGATCTCCTCGGAGATCGCGTCGATGGCATCGAGCACACCGAGACTGAGTTCGGCGATATCCGGTGGTTCGAGGACGTCGAGATATTCGGTGGCCACGTGCCGCACGAACACGCTCGACGCGACTCGGTACGCTCGCAGCACGTCGGCCAGCGGGCGCCCGTCAGCGGCACGCGCCGCACCGATTGCGCGGAATCGGCTGTGATCTCGTCGGTCGATCGTTCGATCCCCACCCGCCCACAGCGTCAGCAGTCGGCGCAACGACCAGTACGCGATCGCCTCGACATCGGCCAACTGTGGGCCGTGCAGGGTGCGGTAGACGGGGATCGTGTCGCGGACCGCCTGCACAGCCGATGCCACGACGGGGCCCATCTCCGATTCGATCTTCGCGACGACGGCGACCCGAGCTGGGTACATCGAGCTACCTCCCACGTTTGTCAGTGACTGACAAACCGTATCGTCATTCGAGCCGATTTCCTTGAGTTCCGGTGCTGACGACAGCACAGTGCAGTGAGAGAGACCGAGCGAGCAGAAGAGTGGGGCAATGGACGCAGACGTGATCGTGGTGGGTGCAGGCTTGGCCGGACTGGTGGCAACCGCCGAACTGGCCGACGCCGGAAAACGCGTACTTCTCCTCGACCAAGAGCCCGAGCAGAACCTCGGTGGTCAGGCGTTCTGGTCTCTGGGTGGCCTCTTCATGGTCGACACCCCGGAACAGCGACGCATGGGTATCAAGGACTCCGCGGACCTGGCATGGCAGGACTGGCTCGGCACCGCGAACTTCGACCGCGGAATCGACGATCCTGCGGGCGAGGACTACTGGGGCCACCGCTGGGCGAGGGCCTACCTCGATTTCGCGGCCGGGGAGAAGCGATCGTGGCTGCATGCACAGGGGGTCCGGTGGGTCCCCATCGTCGGCTGGGCCGAGCGCGGCGGATACCTCGCCGAGGGGCACGGCAACTCGGTTCCGCGTTTCCACATGACGTGGGGTACCGGCCCGGGCGTCGTCGCACCGTTCGAGCGACGGGTACGCGAGGCCGCAGACAAAGGGCTGGTGCGCTTCGCTTTTCGACATCGAGTCGATGATTTCGTCGTCAGTGCCGGTGTGGTCGAGGGAGTCCGTGGAGCGATCCTCGAGCCCAGTGCAGCGGAGCGGGGTGCGGGCAGCACGCGCACCGAAGTGGGGGAGTTCGAGCTGCGTGCCGGAGCTGTGCTGGTCACTGCGGGCGGGCTCGGAGCCAACCACGATCTGGTGCGGGAGAACTGGCCGGCCCGGCTGGGAGCACCCCCGAAATCCATGATTTCCGGAGTGCCCGAACATGTCGACGGGCGCATGCTCGGCATCACCGAGAAGGTCGGGGGTCGTATGGTCAACAGGGACCGCATGTGGCATTACACCGAGGGCATCAAGAACTGGAACCCGATCTGGAAGAACCATGGAATCAGGATCATTCCAGGACCGTCGTCCATGTGGTTCGATGCGCGAGGTCAGCGATTTCCGGTGCCCAATTTCCCTGGATTCGACACCCTGGGAACGTTGAAGGCAATCCAGGACAGTGGATTCGAGTACTCCTGGTTCGTCCTCACCCAGAAGATCGTCGAGAAGGAATTTGCGCTCTCGGGTTCGGAGCAGAACCCGGACATCACCGGTAAGGACCTCAAGCTCGTCCTCGGCCGCGTGTTGCCCGGTGCCAGTGGACCGGTCGAGGCGTTCAAGAAGAACGGTGAGGATTTCGTCGTCGCCGACACCCTCGGTGAGCTGGTGGCGGGGATGAACCGCATCTCCGGCGACAGTCTGATCGACGTCACCGATCTGAAACGACAGATCGAGGCGCGCGACCGTGAGGTCGACAATCCGTTCACCAAGGACCTGCAGATTTCCGCGATCCACAATTCTCGTCGGTCGCGAGGAGAACGTATCGCGCGGACGGCGTCACTGCACAAGATTCTCGATCCCAAGTCGGGACCGCTGATAGCCGTGCGGCTGAACATCATCACCCGGAAGACACTGGGCGGCATCCAAACCGACCTCCAGGGCCGCGTCCTCGGCGGCGACGGAAACGTGATCGACGGATTGTGGGCGGCAGGCGAGATCGCGGGATTCGGCGGCGGTGGTGTGCACGGTTACCGATCGTTGGAGGGCACATTCCTGGGCGGGTGCATCTTCAGCGGGCGCCAGGCAGGGCGGGCGCTGGCCGCCCAGGGCTGAGGGTGCGCGTGGCGCTTCGTCGAGGCCGACTTGCAGGGGCTCGGTCGCGGGATGGGCGTGGCGAAAGATAGGACAGGGTATCCTCGCTTTCTGGTGTGATTCGGTTGTCGAAGAACTTCCGGGCGCATCGAGTCTGCCCACCCGCTCAGTACGTCGAGAAAGTTCGGTCATTTCGTGAAAATAGGTACGAGGCGCATCGCTGCCCTCACGTCTCTGGTTCTGGCCGCCGGTCTGATCACCGCATGCGGTGAATCCGAGGCGGTGTCGGAGGCCGTGGCCACCGGCGGCGACGGTGAGACCGTCTACCCCCTCGTTCTCGACAACTGTGGCCGGTCGGTGACCGTGGACGCTCCGCCGCAGCGTGTGGTGTCCCTCGACCAGGACTCCACAGAGATCTTGCTGTCGCTCGGGCTGCAGGATCGCATCGTCGGTACCGCGTCGTGGACGGATCCGGTCCGCGAGAATCTAGCCGAGGCGAACGCATCCGTGCCGCGATTGGCAGACAATGCGCCGACCTACGAGGTGGTGCTGGGCACCGATCCGGATTTCGTCACGGCATCGTTCGGTCGACACTACGAGCAGGGCGGTGTCGCAGACCGCAGTCGCTTCGCCGAGTCGGACATCGAGACATACCTCGCCCCCACCGATTGCGACAACGGACTCAGTGTCAATGGTGGCAATCCCCGGACGAGCCCACTGACCATGGAAGCGTTGTATCGGACGATTCGGGAAATGGCCGAGGTGTTCGACGTCCGAGAACGTGGCGAGAACTTCGTCTCGGAACTTCAGGGCCGCCTCGATGCAGCCACTTCGGGTCGTGACAAGACCGGTGAGAGCATCGCGTTCTGGTTCGCCGACACCAAGAGTCCGTACCTCGCGGGTCGAACCGGCGCACCCGCACTGCTCGCCGAGCAGGTAGGCGCGAAGAACGTCTACCCGGATCTGCAGGACGACTGGGAGGCGGTCGGGTGGGAAACCGTCGTGGACCGCGATCCGTCCGTCCTCGTCCTCGGCGACCTGCTCCGCAATCGCTTCACCGGTGACAAGCTGGCCGACAAGATCGCATTTCTCGAGTCGGACCCGTTGACCAGCACGATGTACGCCGTGAAGAACAAGCGGTACATCTCGCTGCACGGCGCGGAGATGAACCCCTCCATCCGGATGGTCGACGCAATCGAGAAGTTGGTCGTCGGCCTGAACGAGATCGGGCCGCGGTCCTGAGCTCCACGACCACCGAGCCGCGCGCCTCCGCGAAACGGCAGATCGGCCTGACGTCGGTCATGTTCGGTGGACTCCTCCTGTTGCTCGTATCCGTTGCGATTGCGATGACGCTCGGACCGGCCCAGGTATCGCTGGTCAATGTTCGGGACGTCGTGCTCAACCATGTGGGACTGGCCGACATACCGGTCAAGACGTCCAAGAACGCCATCGTGTGGGAAGAGCGACTGCCACGTAGCCTCGTGGCTGCTGCGTGCGGTAGTGGACTCGGGATATGCGGAGTCATCATGCAGTCCCTGCTCCGCAACCCGCTCGCCGACCCGTTCGTGCTCGGGATCAGTTCCGGTGCGTCGACGGGCGCGGTGTTGGTCGGCATCCTGGGAATCGGTGGTGCAGCCCTCGGTCTGTCCGGTGGCGCATTCGTCGGCGCGCTGGTGGCGTTCGGGCTGGTGCTGCTGCTCGCTCAACTCTCCGGCGGGAACAACGACCGCGTGATTCTGGCCGGAGTGGCCTCCACCCAGTTGTTCTCGGCTCTGACGTCGTTGGTGATCTTCGCGTTCGCCGATTCCGACGAAACTCGCGGTGTGATGTTCTGGCTACTGGGTTCGTTGGAGGGCATCCGGTGGGACGACGTGATTCTGTGCGTGGCAGTCGTCGTGGCCGGCATCGCCGTCTGCTTCTACTATGCGTTCGTTCTCGACGCGTTCTCGTTCGGCAACGAGGTCGCGTCCTCGCTGGGCATCCCGGTGCGCAAGGCCCGCATCGCATTGCTGGTCGTGACGGCACTCATCACCGCAACTCTGGTGAGTGTGGCCGGAGCCATCGGTTTCCTCGGACTCGTGTTGCCCCACGCTGCGCGGTTCCTCATCGGTTCGAGACACAGTCGGCTGATTCCGGTCACTGCGCTGATCGGAGCGGTCTTCATGGTGTGGGTCGACGCGGTGTCCCGCATTGCGTTCGCACCGACCCCGTTGCCGGTGGGGGTGGGGACTGCACTGGTCGGTGTTCCCGCCTTCATCGCCATCCTGTCCAGACGG
>NZ_CAPS01000112.1 GCF_000333955.1 Rhodococcus sp. AW25M09 | reverse complement strand
CGGAACGACCCAGTGGGCTAGGCGGAGCCGCGGGAGTGGAGCCTGCGGAACGACCCAGTGGGGCTAGGCGGAGCCGCGGGAGTGGAGCCTGCGGAACGACCCAATAGGGCTAGGCGGAGCCGTTGAAAAGGCTGGTGACCGAACCGTTTTCGAAGACCTCGCGGATGGTCCGGGCCAGTAGCGGAGCAATCGAGAGCTCGGTCAGCGTGTCGAAACGCTTCTCGTCGCTGATCGGCAGGGTGTTGGTGACGACGACTTCCTTGGCACCGCAGTTGGCGAGGCGCTCGGCGGCCGGGCTGGACAGAACGCCGTGGGTGGCGGCGATGACGACATCGCCTGCGCCTGCCTCCTTGAGTACCTTCACAGCTCCCGCGATGGTGCCGCCGGTGTCGATCATGTCGTCGATGAGGATGCAGGTACGGCCTTCGACCTCGCCGACGACGCGGTTGGACTTGACCTGGTTGGGCACCAGGGGATCACGCGTCTTGTGGATGAAGGCGAGCGGTGCGCCGCCGAACGAGTCGGCCCATTTCTCGGCGACGCGCACACGGCCGGAGTCGGGGGAGACGACGGTGATGTGCTCGAGGCTGTACTTGCCGCGGATGTGATCGGCGAGCTGGCTGTGCGCGTGCATATGGTCGACGGGGCCGTCGAAGAAGCCCTGGATCTGATCGGTGTGCAGGTCGACGGTGATGATGCGGTCGGCACCTGCGGTCTTGAGCAGATCCGCGACGAGGCGGGCGGAGATGGGCTCACGTCCGCGGTGCTTCTTGTCCTGGCGGGCGTACGGGTAGAACGGCAGGATCGCGGTGATGCGCTTGGCGGATCCACGCTTGAGCGCGTCGATCATGATGAGCTGTTCCATCAACCAGGTGTTGAGCGGGAACGGGTGCGACTGCAGAACGAATGCGTCCGATCCGCGGACCGACTCCTCGAAACGAACGAAGATCTCGCCGTTGGCGAAGTCACGAGCCGTCTGCGGGGTGATATCGATTCCGAGTTCCTTGGCGACCTGCTCGGCCAACTCCGGATGTGCTCGACCAGAAAACAACATCAGGTTCTTCTGGTTGTCGATCCAATTAGGGGTGGTCACTGCTGTTCGCCGTCCTTTTGTTCTTGCCGATCACGATCTACGAGCGCCGCTGCTCGAGCAGCTTCGGTTCCGGGCCTGTTGTCGATGACCCAGCCTTCGATATTGCGTTGCTTACCGCCGGAGACAGCCAGCGCGCCGGGCGGAACATCTTCCCGAATCACTGTTCCTGCGCCGGTGTAAGCGCCGTCGCCCACATGAACGGGAGCGACGAACGTCGAGTCGGAACCGGTCCGGACATGGGACCCGATTTCCGTGCGGCTCTTGTTGACGCCGTCGTAGTTGGCGAAGACGTTGGAGCAACCAATGTTGCTGTGGTCGCCGATCGTGGCGTCCCCGACGTAGGTGAGGTGCGGCACCTTGGTGTGCTTACCGATCGTCGAGTTCTTCGTTTCGACGTATGCGCCGAGCTTGCCGCCTTCACCGAGAACGGTGCCGGGGCGCAGATAGGTGAACGGTCCGACGGTCGCGTCCGGTCCGATGACGGCCTGTTCGGCGTGCGTGCGCACGACCGACGCGCGCTCGCCGATCTCGACGTCACGCAGCGTGGAATCCGGCCCGACGATCGCGTCGTCGGAGATGTGGGTCTTGCCGTGCAGCTGGACGCCGGGTTCGAGGCGGACGTCTGCACCGAGGGTGACGTCGATGTCGATCCAGGTGGTCGACGGGTCCACGACGGTGACGCCGGCCCGCATGTGCCGCTCGATGATGTGGCGATTGAGTACCGACGTGACGTGCGCCAACTGCACGCGATCGTTGACGCCCACCACCAGATCGGGATCGGCGAGTTGGGTGCCGTAGACGGCCTTGCCGTCGGACTTGCTGATCTTGACGACATCGGTCAGATACAGCTCGTGTTGGGCGTTGGCGGTGCTGAGTTTGCCCAGTGCGGTGCGCAGCGCCACCGCATCGAACGCATATACACCGGAGTTGACCTCGCCGATCAGCACCTGCGCGGGGGTGGCGTCCGCGTGTTCGACGATCTCGGCCACTTCACCGTCGTCGGTCCGAACGATGCGGCCGTAGCCGTTCGGGTCGTCAGGGAGAAAGGTCAGAACCGTTGCGGCCGCTGGCCGGGGAGCGCTCAGGTGCTCGTCGAGCAGAGCTTTGAGAGTGTGGCCGTCCAGCAGGGGGACGTCGGCTGCGGTGACGAGGATCGTGCCCTCGAAATCGTCCGGCAGCGCAGCCAAGCCGCATTGCACGGCATGCCCGGTGCCCAACTGGCGATCCTGGACGGCGGTGTGAATCGTCCGACCCAAGGTGGTCGCAAGATCGTGCACGGCAGTGGACACTCGTTCACGATCGTGCCCGACGACGGTCACCAGGTGGTCGGGACCGAGGTCGGCGGCGGCGTGGAGGGCGTGCGCGAGCATCGTGCGCCCGGCCAGAGGATGCAGAACCTTCGGAGTCTTCGACCGCATCCGGGTACCTGCACCCGCGGCGAGAACGACCACGGCGGTCTGCACAGGCATTGAGCTCCTCAGGCGGTACGCGACAAACGACATGCATGAATGGTGTTGCTCGCTCCGCCGCCAGGACTCGAACCTGAACTATCTGAACCAAAATCAGAGGTGCTGCCATTACACCACGGCGGATAATCGCCCCGTGGCATCGTCAGTGGCCTACGAATCGAACGACGCATTCGTGAAGCCGTTGCGCTCCCACCGAGCGCAACGATCCTCGCATGAGAGGTAGTGGTGAGTCGAACTGCGATAAAGAACAGACCACCTCGGTCGTTCCCGCAGGCTCCACTCCCGGCTGTCTGGGTCGTTCCCGCAGGCTCCACTCCCGGCTGATGAATGGGATGGATCGGGCATCGCTAAAGTGAGGGAGACGTCGATTCCGGCGTCTGGACATGCACGGTCGGCAACGGAAGCGGTTCTCCATG
The DNA here is from genome assembly GCF_000333955.1 of Rhodococcus sp. AW25M09. GTDB lineage: Bacteria > Actinomycetota > Actinomycetes > Mycobacteriales > Mycobacteriaceae > Rhodococcoides. The sequence goes on along the minus strand of NZ_CAPS01000112.1, from coordinate 124,207 downwards.
TCAGGCGCAGCCTCCGAGCAGGAACGCACACCCCGGGTTCGGATGACCGGCACTCAGCGGCGCGAGCAGTTGATCGAGGTCGGTCGGACTCTGTTCGCCGAACGCGGCTACGAGGCGGCGTCGGTAGAGGAGATCGCCGGCCGCGCCAACGTGTCCAAGCCGGTCGTCTACGAACACTTCGGCGGTAAGGAAGGCCTCTACGCCGTCATCGTCGATCGTGAGATGTCCACGCTCATGGGCATGATCACCAAGTCGCTCGACCTCAATCGCTCTCGAATCCGCGTCGAACGTGTCGCACTCGCGCTGCTGACCTACATCGAGGATCGGACCGACGGCTTTCGCATCCTGGTGCGCGATTCCCCGGCCTCTGCCGAGGACGGCAAGTACTCATCGCTTCTGAACGAAGCCATCGGACGCGTCGGACACATGCTTGCGGGAGACTTCTCGCGCCGCGGTCTCGATCCCGAGTTCGCGCCGATGTACGCCCAAGCCTTGGTCGGAATGGTGTCGATGACGGCGCAGTGGTGGCTGGACGTGCGCACTCCGTCGAAAGAAGTGGTTGCTGCGCACGTGGTCAACCTGTGCTGGAACGGGCTGACAAACCTGGAGGCGGACCCTCGATTGACCGAGTATTGAGTACCCGGTTTTCGTCTCTTCGCGGTGAAAGAGGGAGTATCGTCCCCTTTGTCGGCCATGAGGGCTGGGTCCCTCAGGGGGTAGCGCTCAATCGGACCGATGCATGTTGGAAAGAGACGTAAAGCCGCTCAGTGGTACCGTTCGGGCGTAATTTGCGCAGTGGCAGTACAGAATTGCGAAGGCGGATCCCATGGTCAGGCAGGCCCGCGCTGAAATAACCCGCGACACCGTGCTCGCTGGCGCAGCAAATGTATTCCTGCGCCTCGGATACGCGAACGCGAGTCTCAGTGAAATCATCTCTCAATCTCAGGTCACCAAGGGTGCTCTCTACTTCCATTTCGGTTCCAAGGAAGAGCTCGCACGCGCGGTGATCGATGAGGGCAACGCCCGTCTGACCACTGCGTGCTCGCAGTTCAACGACGGCCGCATCCCCGCACTCGAGGCAGCGATCGGCATCTCGTACATCGTGGTCGACCTGTCGGTCAGCGATCCCATGGTCTCGGCCATGCTCCGGTTGAGCCATCAGATCGGTGATTACCGGGGTACCGAGGGCAATGTCATGGCCGGATGGAGCGAGTCCTTCGACAGGCTCGCCGCCAAAGCCATCGCGCAGGGCGACATCGATCCCAACTCGGACTCGCGCACCATCGGTTCGCTCGTTCTCGAGATCCTGACCGGCGTGCACATGGTTGCGGTCGCGACCTCCACCACCGAGGAATTGCCCTCGCGCATGGAGCGCCTCTGGTACTACCTCCTGCCTGCGCTGGTGCCTACCAACAAATTGGACTACTTCCGCGAGTTCGCTGCGCGTCGAGTCATCCGCTTCGGTCCGTAACTACTGATATTTTCCCAGGAACTCCGCGATGTCGTCTCGGAGTCGATTCGGGTACTCGCCGTTGACCGCATGTGATGCGTCGGGATAGAGCCGCACGGATCCACCGCGAAGCGCCCTTTCTGCCGTGTCGACGGCTTCCCCGGCATCGTGCATCACGGATCTGCCTGCGATGACGGCCAGTACCGGCACATCCAGAGTTGCCAGACGCTCCTCGGTGATCCGCGTCGGCTGCGGCAGTTTCAGGGTGTAGCCCTGCATCCCGGCCTCGATCATGTCTGCAATGGGCACGTCCTGCACCTCTGCCCCGCCCGCAGTGTAGGAGTTGAAGCCGTCTCGCCAGGATTTGGGAAGCCACGGTACGGCTGCCGGTAGGGCGCGGATCGCGGTGCCCCACGGTATGTCGGCAAATACCTCGACCGGCTCGATCAGCGTCAGACTGGCGATGTGCGAGCTGTCGTGCAGGGCCAGATTCGTCGCCGTCCACCCGCCGATGGAGAGCCCGACCAGATGGACCTGGTCGGCAGGCAGGCCCGCGAGCATCTGATCGAGCCAGTTCGCCTGATCCTCGTCGCTGGAGATCGGTCGTTCTTGAATGCTTCGACCCGGTTCGCCGAGCAGATCGACGGTGTAGACGTCTCCGATCGTCAACAGGCCGGGCAGGTTGGCTGCCCACACCGGGGTGGCCGAGGACCGACCTGGCAGGAGCAACAGCGGGTGCGTCGAGGTGCCGGTGCCGGCGAATCGATATACGCGCACGACGCCGTAGTCGGTGCGTACGTCCAGCGTCTCCGCCGGACTGGGGAGGTCCTCGAACGCGCGGTCGTACGCGGCGAGAAATCGGTCCTCGCTCGCCGGGCTGTTCCAGTGCCCTACCGGTGATGGGGATCGGAGTGCGAAGGCAAGGGCAACCACGCCGACCACCACTGTGCAGGCAAGGATGCGCAGATATCGGCGCGTGGATTTCGGAGGCGAATCACTCATATGACATGTCCTAACCGATCGGTAAGTAATTCAACCGTACGGTAAGCTCGCGGTCGTGGCAACGAAGGAACCGAGCTTCATCGAACGCACCAGGCGCGCACAGTTGATCGACGTCACGATCGGCTCGGTCGCGGAGCACGGTTACGCGAAGGTCTCGCTCGCGCGCATCGCGGACAGTGCCGGAATCACCAAAGCGGCGGTGCTGTACCACTTTCGAACCAAGCACGCGGTGGTGGAGGCGGCGTATCGATTCGTTCTCGATGCTCTCGTCGCAGACGTCGCGGCCGCGGTCGGGGCGGTTCGGGCGCAGGACGGACCCCAGGCGTACGTGCGTGCGATGGTCGGTCATCTCCGCGCTCACCCTCGGCACACCCGCATGCTGATAGAGGCGCTGGGCAACTCTGCGCTCGGACACACCCCGGAGCAGCGGTGGCGGCCTCTGGCCGACATCATCGACGCGTCGGTCGGGGCTCGCGGCAGTCGGGGCGTCGATTCACGCACGCTCGCGATCATCACCGGCGGCGCGATCGACGCGATCGTCACCGAATGCATGCGAGACCCGGAGTACGACTCTGCCCGCGCCGCCGAATCCCTTACTGCGATGCTCGACGCCGCTTTGTCCTAGCTCCCGACTGCCGGGTTGTCGGTGTACTCCCATAGACTCGACGGTGACTGTGCGTGAGCAGCCATCGCCTCGACACGCTTGTAGGAGTATTGCTGTTGTCTTCCGATTCTCTGCCTGCCATATCTGCATCCGGGCCGGCCCCGATCGTTGCCGACGCGGCGCTCCAACTCTCGGGTCTGGCCAGCATCGCCCTGACGGATTCGTCGATGGTGGCCGTTGCCGACGCGATCGGAACCGCCGAGCACACTCTCATCGGCCCGCACTCGGTGCGCCCGTTCGTCGCTGCCGCAATCGCGCAGCACACCCAGTTGCTGATCGTCACCGCGACCGGACGTGAAGCCGACGATCTCACCAACGAACTCGGCCAGATCCTCGGCGGTGGTGTCGCGATGTTCCCGTCGTGGGAGACGCTTCCGCACGAACGTCTGTCGCCGAGCGCCGATACCGTCGGAAAACGTCTCGATGTGCTGCGCAGACTCGCTCGCCCCGGCGATACCGATTACGGCGACCCGCTGCGCGTCATCGTCACCACTGTGCGTTCGCTGGTTCAGCCGATGGCTCCCGGCCTCGGCGAGATCGAACCGGTGACCCTGAAGGTCGGACTCGACATCGACTTCGACGGTCTGATCCACCGACTCGTCGAATTCGGATACCTACGGGTGGATATGGTGGGCAAGCGCGGCGAGTTCGCCGTTCGCGGCGGCATCCTCGACCTCTTTTCACCGACGGCAGATCACCCGGTCCGCGTGGAGTTCTGGGGTGACGAAATCACCGAACTTCGCGCGTTCGCCGTCTCCGATCAGCGTTCGTTGCCCGATCACGAGGTGGACCTCGTCATCGCGCCGCCGTGTCGCGAGCTGCTCCTCACCCAGGAAGTGCGCGATCGGGCGGCGGTACTCGCTGCCGACAATGCCGGCGACACCGCCCTGGTGGAGATGCTCGACAAGCTCTCTGCCGGCGTCCCCGTCGAAGGCATGGAGGCGCTGCTGCCACTGCTGCAGCCGGGTGAGCTGCAGCTGCTCGCCGATACGCTCCCCGCCGGAGCGCACGTGCTGCTCTGTGATCCCGAGCGAATCCGCACGCGTGCAACCGATCTGGTGCGCACCGGCCAGGAATTCCTCGAAGCGTCCTGGACGGCAGCGTCGATCGGCGGAGCCGCACCGCTCGATACCTCGACCCTCGACACCTCCAGTCTCGAGGGCGCGTCGCTCGATCTCGGTGCCTCGGCGTACCGTTCGCTGCGACAGGTTCGCGAGTCGGCCCAGGTCCATGGTCGGCCCTGGTGGACCATCAGCCCATTGGCTTCCGGGAACGGCGAGGAAGTCGAACTCGCCGTCGATTCGGTGCCGGAGGTTCGGGGATCCGAAGAAGCCTTGACGGCCCTGTTCGCCACGCTGCGCGCACACATCGCAACGGGTGGCCGGGCGGTCATCTCCGTGGCAGGCGCAGGCACCGCCACGCGCATCATCGAACGCCTTGCCGAAGCCGAAGTTCCTGCAGCGCATCTCGATTCCGGTGCGGTCCCGGTCGCAGACGTCGTCAACGTGCTGTGTGGGTCGCTGCACGACGGTCTGGTGTTTCCCGATGCCCAACTCGTCGTCGTCACCGAGAGTGATCTGACCGGTAACCGCGTCGCTGCTGCAGGCGAGGGGCGCAAGCTCCCGGCCAAGCGACGTAATCAGGTCGATCCGCTCGCCCTCGTCGCCGGCGACAGCGTCGTGCACGATCAGCACGGCATCGGCCGATTCGTCGAGATGGTCGAGCGCACCATCGGCGGTGCCCGACGCGAATACCTCGTCGTGGAGTACGCACCCAGCAAGCGTGGCCATCCCGGAGACCGACTCTTCGTCCCGATGGACTCGCTCGATCAGCTCTCGCGCTACGTCGGCGGTGAGCTGCCGTCGCTCAGCAAGTTGGGCGGATCCGACTGGGCGAACACCAAACGTAAGGCGCGCAAGGCGGTTCGTGAGATCGCCGGAGAGCTCGTCCAGCTGTACGCCGCTCGCCAGGCAGCTCCGGGCCACGCGTTCGGTGCCGACACCCCGTGGCAGCTCGAGATGGAAGACGCGTTCGGATTCACCGAGACGGTCGATCAGATGACGGCCATCACCGACGTCAAGGCCGACATGGAGAAGGCGGTCCCGATGGACCGCGTCATTCTCGGCGACGTCGGATACGGCAAGACCGAGATCGCGGTTCGAGCAGCGTTCAAGGCTGTCCAGGACGGCAAGCAGGTAGCCGTACTGGTTCCGACAACTCTTCTGGCGCAACAGCATCTGCAGACGTTCACGGCCAGAATGGCCTCGTTCCCGGTCACGGTGAAGGGGCTCTCCCGCTTCACCCACGGCTCCGATTCCAAGCAGGTCATGGCCGGGCTGGCCGACGGCACCGTCGACATCGTCGTCGGCACGCACCGGTTGTTGCAGACCGGTGTGGCCTGGAAGGACCTCGGTCTGGTCATCGTCGACGAGGAACAGCGCTTCGGCGTCGAGCACAAGGAGCACATCAAGTCGCTCCGAACTCACGTCGACGTGCTGACGATGTCGGCGACGCCGATTCCGCGAACCCTCGAGATGAGCCTGGCCGGAATTCGTGAGTTGTCCACCATTCTCACCCCTCCCGAGGAGCGGCACCCGGTGCTGACGTACGTCGGCGCCTACAACGACAAGCAGGTTGCAGCCGCCATTCGGCGCGAGTTGCTGCGTGACGGTCAGGTGTTCTTCGTGCACAACCGGGTCAGCTCGATCGACAAGGCCGCCAAGAAGATTCGTGATCTGGTGCCCGAGGCGCGCGTCGCGACCGCACACGGTCAGATGAACGAGGAAACACTCGAACGCACCGTGCAGGGCTTCTGGGAGCGCGAGACCGACGTGCTGGTGTGCACCACCATCATCGAGACCGGTCTCGATATCTCCAACGCCAATACGCTGATCGTCGAGCGGTCCGATTCGCTCGGCCTGTCTCAGCTCCATCAGCTACGCGGCCGCGTGGGGCGCAGCCGCGAGCGCGGCTACGCGTACTTCCTCTACCCGCCGGAGAAGCCGCTCACCGAGACCGCCTACGACCGGTTGGCGACCATCTCGCAGAACTCCGATCTCGGTGCCGGTATGGCCGTGGCGATGAAGGACCTCGAAATCCGCGGTGCCGGAAACGTTCTGGGAGCCGAACAGTCCGGCCATGTGGCGGGCGTCGGATTCGACCTGTACGTGCGACTCGTGGGTGAGGCGGTCGAGGCATACCGTGCGGCTGCCGACGGCAAGCCCATCACCACCGACGAGGCTCCCAAGGAAGTGCGTATCGACCTTCCCGTCGACGCCAACATTCCACCCGACTACGTCACCAGCGATCGGCTGCGGCTCGAGGGCTACCGAAAGCTGGCTGCTGCGGCCGACTCCGCCGGAATCGATGCCGTCATCGACGAACTCGTCGATCGATACGGTCCTCTGCCCGAGGAGGTGGGCCGCCTGGTTTCCGTCGCGAAACTGCGGCTGATCGCCAAGGAATACGGCTTGACCGATGTCAACGTTGCCGGAACTCAGGTGAAGCTGGCTCCGATGGAGTTGCCCGACTCCAAGCAGATTCGCCTCAAGCGGCTGTACCCGAGCGCCACGTACCGGGCGACGACGGGAGTGGTGCAGTTGCCGCTGCCGCGCGTCGAAGGCGGCGGTGTGGGCGCGGCGCGCGTACGCGACGTCGAATTGGTGCAGTTCATTGCCGACCTCATCCTATCCTTGGACGGGAAGCCATCTCGGTCGGTCTTGTTGGAGCAAACAGTGGGGGTGTAGCGGTGACGATAGTTCTGCTCGACCCTGTTCGTCCTACCCAGGTGCCGGTCGACGCCATCGAATTCCTCGGCGAGCCCGTGGAATTCACCGAAGAAGTGCCGGTGCGAGTGCGGTGGCTGTTCTCGGGCACCGCCGCGCCCGACGCCGTCGACCCAGTCCTGGTCAGCACTGATCCGGCCAATCGCGACGTCCGGAACCGGATCGCGAGCGGCGAACGCGTCATCGCCGCCGACAAACTTCCCGGTGACGACCTCATCGCGGCAGTGAACTTGATGGACCGGCTGCGCACCCTCGGCGGATGGGAAGCACAGCAGACCCACGAATCGCTGCGCGGCTACCTGCTGGAAGAAACGTACGAACTGCTCGACGCCATCGCCGCAGGCAATCTGAACGATCTACGCGAAGAACTCGGAGACCTGTTGCTGCAGGTGCTCTTTCACTCCAGAATTGCGCAGGACGCAGACGAGAACGCCTTCGATGTGGACGACGTCGCTGCGGGACTCGTCGCCAAGTTGACCCACCGCAGCCCGCACCTCGGTCGACAGGATGCAGGTCCCATCGACATCGCCGAACAAGAGCGAGCCTGGGAAGAGAAGAAGGCGTCGGAGAAGGCGCGAGGATCCTGCCTCGACGGCATTGCGCTGTCCCAGCCGTCACTCGCCCTGGCACAGAAAGTGATCGGACGAGCCACCAAGGCGGGACTGCCCGACGAACTCGTTCCCGACGGCCTCCGCGTCGTGCACATCGGTGTCGATCACTCGCACGGTGGCGACAGCGTCGAGGACGTGCTGCGGCGTCGGGTGCTGGATTTCGCCTCGCTAATCCGGAACGCCGAAGCCTCGGCCCGCAACGTCGGCATCGCACCGGGGGAGATGTCTGCACTCGACTGGATCGAGCACTGGGGTCTGCGCGGCTGATCGCACTCCACCCGGACTGGGGGAGGGGTGGGCGCGGGTGGGGATGGGGGTGAACAGGTCTACTCGAACAGCGTCGAACCCCAGTACTCGGATTCTCCGAGACCGGGTGGGCAGGCGAACACCGCAGATCCCACGTGTTGGATGTATTCGTTCAGTGCGTCCTTGCGGGAGAGCGCGAGTTGCATCGGAACGAATTGGGTCAGTGGGTCGCGGCAGTAGGCGATGAAGAACAGTCCGGCGTCGAGGTGGCCGAAGCCGTCGGATCCGTCGGTGAAGTTGTACCCCCGGCGCAGGATCTGGATCCCGCCGAGTTCTTCCTTCGACGCCAGGCGCACGTGGGCGTTCTTGTCGATGAAGGTGCCTTCGGGTCCTTGAGACTGAAAGTCGAGTGCGTCGAATTCGTCCTTCTGACCCAGTGGTGCGCCGGTTCCCTTGCTGCGCCCGATCACTCGCTCTTGCTCTTTGAGCGTGGTGCGGTCCCAGGACTCGATCAACATTCGGATTCGACGCGCCACGAGGTACGAGCCGCCGGCCATCCATTCCTGATCGTCCTCAGCAGCGACCCACACGTTGTCGTCGAGCAGCGTCGGGTCCTCGGCTTTGAGGTTGGCCGTTCCGTCCTTGAAGCCGAACAGGTTTCGCGGGGTGGCCTGAGTGGTGGAGGTGGACGAGGTTCTGCCGAATCCGAGTTGCGACCACTTCACCGAGACGGTGCCGAATCCGACGCGGGCGAGGTTACGGATCGCGTGCACGGCAACCTGCGGGTCGTCGGCGCAGGCCTGGATGCAGAGGTCGCCGCCGGAGCGGCGGGGGTCGAGATTGTCCGCCGGAAAATGCTGTAGATCGGCAAGAGAGGCAGGTCTTTTCGATGCCAGGTCGAAGCGATCGAACAGGCTGGGACCGAAGCCGATCGTGAACGTCAACGACGACGCCGTCAGACCCAGAGCTTCGCCGGTGTCCGACGGCGGGTTGTACTCGCCGCTGTCTACTGCCCCGCCGTCGAACGTCTCCTCGCCTTTGGTGAGACGTTCGGCCATCAGGGTCCACTTCTTCAGCAGCGCAACGAAATCGTCCTGCGAGTCGGTGGTGACGTCGAACGCGACGAAGTGCATGCGGTCCTGCGCCGGGGTGACGATGCCGGCCTGATGGTCTCCGCGAAAGTCGACGACGTCCGAAGGCACCTCGGCACCGGACGCCGTCGCGTGTCCGGCGAGCGCCCCGGCTCCGACGAGTGCCGCACCGGTCCCGACGGCGCCGAAGAGGCGTCGCCGGGAGATGCGTCCAGTCTTACTGTCCGGCAACGACACCCTGCACCTGACTCACTTCGGCGGACACCGCATCGATTTTGTTCGACAGTTCCTGGCGCTGAGGTTCGGTCACCGTGTCGTAGAAGACGAACCCGTCGCCGCTGCGGTACTTGGCGAGCTCTGCGTCGAGTTCTGCGAACCGCGCATCGATGGCGGTACCGAGCTCGGCGTTGCGCTCGTCGAGGATCGGACGGACTGCGGCGACGGCCGCCTGCGAGCCGTCGACGTTGGCCTGGAAGTCCCACAGATCGGTGTGCGAGAAGAAGTCTTCTTCACCGCTGATCTTGGTCTTGGCCACCTCGTCGAGCAATCCCTGTGCGCCACCGGCCACCTGGATCGGGTCGATGGTGAAGTCCTCGTCCTTGATCTTGTCGGCGAGCTCGGAGATGTCGGCCTGCAACTGATCTGCCATCGCGTCGGTGTCGGGCTGCAGTCCCTGCGTCCACAGGTCTTTCTCGATGCGGTGGAATCCGGTCCATTCCGCACCGGGCTCCACGTCCGGCTCGCGCAGGTCGATGCGCGGATCGAGATCGTCCGGGAAGCTCTCGGCGACGGGCTCGATGCGCTCGTAATAGCTACGCGCAATGGGGAACTGGGCCTTCGCTGCGGCCACGTCCCCGTTCTTGACTGCGGTCACGAACGACGCCGTCGTGTCCTGCAACGCGTCGATCTGGCTGACGACGTAGCGCTTGTAGCCGGCGGCCGCCTCGGTGAGGAGACCGTCCTCGTCGGCGTTGCGGACCGAATCGCCGGTGACGACGAAGTCTGCTCGGATGCCGTCGCCCACCATGCCTGCCTTGCAGGCGGTCTTGTACGTGCCGGGGTCGGGCAGAGCGACGATGAGCTGACGCGTCAGGCCCGGCCCGATGTTTTCCACCTCGCCCATGACGCGGTCGCCCTCGCCGTAGACGTAGAACTCGGTGACCTTGGTGCCGTTGTTGGTGATCTGGAACGTCGAGTTTCCGGTGGTGCCCTCGGATGCGCTGATGTCGCAGGAGGAGTCGGTCGTGGTGACGGCGATGTCGCCGGCCGCGGCGTCGGCGGAGGACTTCTCGGTGCAGCCGGCCAGAGCCATCGGCAGAACCGCGGCCGCGGCCAGGGCGTAGGTGGAACGACGCATGGTGTTGCCTTTCAGGAGTTCTGAAGTACACGCTCGGCAGCCGCGGGAACGCGGACCGGGCGGAGGAAGAGGTAGAGCACGACGACGATGTACAGAACCCACGCGATCGCTTGAAAGACCGTGGGTTCGGGGCGGAAGTTGAAGATGCCGCCGAGCACGGTGCCGTACCAGCTCGACGCGTCGAAGTGAGCGGTGATGTCGAAGGCAACCGCGCTGCCGCCGGGGAGCACTCCGCCGATCTGCAGTGCGCGGATGCCGTAGGCGAGGATTCCGGCGGCGACGACGATGAGGAAGATGCCGGTGTACTTGAAGAACACCGCGAAATTGATGCGCACGGCACCGAAATACAGGAACACCGTCAGCACGGCGGCCACGACGATGCCGAGCAGAAGTCCGAGAAGTGGCCACAGGCTGCCGTTGGTGTTCTCGGCGTAGCCGACCATGAGCAGGGCGGTTTCGACGCCTTCGCGGCCGACCGCGAAGAAGGAGAGCGTCAGCACTGCGGCGGGTCCGACGGTCAGTGCTTTCGCCATACCCGCGCGCAATTCGCCGGAGATGTTCTTCGCGGCGGTGCGCATCCAGAGCACCATTGCCGTCACGATGATCACCGCGACGAGCGATGCCGCACCCGCGATGATCTCGGCGGTGAGGCCGGTGACCGTGGATGTGCCGTAGTGGATCACGAAGAAGATGGCAGCCACCGTGGCGACGGCGAGACCGACGCCGAGCCACACCCACTTGAGCGCGTCGCGTCGGTCGGATTTGACGAGGAACGCGACGAGGATCATCACCACGATGCCGGTTTCGAGACCCTCACGCAGACCGATCAAGCCACTGCCGAACATCTGGGTGGCAATCGACGGCGCCGATCCTGCGGCGGCGAAAACGGCTGTGGACACGGGCGGTGCTCCTGGTACGTCGAACATTGGTACGCCTTGCCTCCCATAGGGTAGGCGACCCTCATCAGTGAAGGCTGCCCAAACATACACCCTGAGGTGTGGGGCCGAAGCACTTCGAACGTTGCTTTTATCGGTCTTTAGCTTTCTATTACCTAGAATGTGCAGGATGGTGAGGTGATCTCACGAATGTGCGTGCTTGCCGCAGCCTCACTCCTGCTCGTCCTCACGGCGTGCGGCACCGGCGAACCCAAGCGTGAGATTCCCGAAGGCATCCCGCCGGGGCCGGGCACTGCAGTCCCGGCCATCGACTTCAACGCGCCCGGCCGGACGGCCGATCTGCTTCTCGCCTGGGCCGAACCGCAGACCGACGCGCTGGGCATCTCGGTGACCGCTCTCGCGTCGTACGGTCACGCGGCCGCGATCATGGCCGAGACGGATGTGGACTGCGGAATCGCGTGGACGACTCTCGCAGGCATCGGATATATCGAGAGTCGGCACGGTACGTACCAGGGTTCGTCCGTGGCACCCGACGGTCTCGTCGCACCGCCGATCCGCGGCATCCCGCTCGACGGCGGGCCGGGCGTCGCCGAAATTCCGGACACCGACGGAGGCATCATGGACGGTGACACCGAGTTCGACCGGGCCATGGGCCCGATGCAGTTCATCCCGGAGACATGGAAGAAATGGGGAGTCGACGCCAACGGTGATGGCAAGGCCGATCCCGACAACATCGACGACGCGGCCCTGACCGCAGCGCGATATCTGTGCGCGCGTGGCGGTGATCTTCGAACCGCGCAGGGCTGGGAGGCAGGGTTGATGGCCTACAACCTGTCCGGTCGGTACCTGCGTGATGTGCGGGACGGGGCTGCCGCGTACTCGGTGGGCACCAGGCCCTAGAACTCCATGCATCGCGGGCATGACATGTGAGCGGCTAGTCTTGCATCCGGCACAGTCCGCCGGTCCCCGTTACTAGGAGAAGCATTCGTGGCCATCATTGAGCAGGTCGGAGCTCGCGAGATCCTCGATTCCCGTGGCAACCCCACGGTTGAGGTCGAGGTCGCATTGGACGACGGGACGTTGACCCGCGCAGCCGTCCCCTCCGGCGCATCCACCGGTGAGCACGAGGCCGTCGAGCTTCGTGACGGCGGAGACCGCTACGGCGGCAAGGGCGTCGAGAAGGCCGTGAACGCGGTGCTCGACGAGATCGCGCCCGCGGTCATCGGCCTCGACGCCATCGAGCAGCGCACGGTCGACCAGGCTCTGCTGGATCTCGACGGCACTCCCGACAAGTCTCGCCTCGGCGCGAACTCCCTGCTGGGTGTTTCGCTCGCTGTCGCCAAGGCTGCGGCCGAGTCCACCGGTCTGGAGCTCTTCCGCTACCTCGGCGGCCCGAACGCACACATTCTTCCCGTGCCGATGATGAACATCATCAACGGCGGCGCACACGCCGATAGTGGCGTCGACGTGCAGGAATTCATGATCGCGCCGATCGGTGCGCCCACGTTCAAGGAGTCGCTGCGCTGGGGCGCAGAGGTCTACCACGCGCTCAAGTCCGTGCTCAAGGCCAAGGGCCTGTCCACCGGACTCGGCGACGAGGGCGGCTTCGCTCCCGATCTCGCCGGCACCAAGGCAGCTCTCGACCTGATCCTCGAGGCCATCGGCAAGACCGGCCTGAAGCCCGGCCAGGACGTCGCCCTCGCGCTCGACGTGGCAGCAACCGAGTTCTACACCGCGGGCACCGGCTACGCCTTCGAGCGTGAGACCAAGTCCGCCGAGCAGATGTCGGCCTTTTACGGCGAGCTCGTCGACGCCTACCCGCTGGTCTCCATCGAGGATCCGCTCGACGAGAACGACTGGGACGGCTGGGTTGCACTCACCGAGTCGATCGGCGACAAGGTTCAGCTCGTCGGCGACGACCTGTTCGTCACCAACCCCGAGCGTCTCGAAGACGGCATCGTCAAGGGTGCGGCCAACGCGCTGCTGGTCAAGGTCAACCAGATCGGCACGCTGACCGAGACCCTCGACGCCGTCGATCTGGCGCACCGCAACGGTTACAAGACGATGATGAGCCACCGGTCCGGCGAGACGGAGGACACCACCATCGCTGACCTGGCAGTTGCTGTCGGCAGCGGCCAGATCAAGACCGGTGCCCCGGCTCGAAGCGAGCGCGTCGCGAAGTACAACCAGTTGCTGCGTATCGAAGAAGCTCTGGGCGACGCGGCGCGTTACGCCGGCGAGTTGTCTTTCCCCCGGTTCAATTACGAGGGATAGCGAACAGGCACGTATGGCACGAAGCGGAGAGTGATGATGGCACGGCGAGGACGTTCCGGGACCAGTCCAGGTGGACGTGATCCCCGACCCCGTGGCCGTTCGTCCTCTTCCAATCGGTCCAAGGCCGGGGGTGTTTCTCGAGACGAGAACGCCTCCGGCCGTCCGGCTACCCCGCCGGAGACGTCCGAGCAGGTCCGCGACGCCGTGGTCGGCGGCAAGCCCGCTCCCCGGCGCGTCGGGATTCGTAGGCCGACGATGCCCGAGCGGACCTTCCTCGGTCTGTCCACCGGGCGTGCTGTCATTCTCGGCGTCGTGGTGTGTGCGCTGGCGTTGACGTTGGCGGTACCGCTGCGGACGTACTTCACTCAACGCAGTGAGCTCGAGTCCGTGTTGGCCGAGCGGCAGGCGTTGCAGAACGACGTGGACGACCTGCAGACCCAGAAATCTCAGCTCGACGAGCCGTCCCGCATTGCGGCCGACGCGCGTGAACGCCTGCGCTTCGTCATGCCGGGGGAGACGCCGTATCAGGTGCAGTTGCCCGGTGACTACGGAAAGGCCCCGGAGCCACTCGCGACCGAGAACGATCCGATCGGGCCCTGGTACACCGATTTGTGGAACACCGCGGTGCAGCCGCAGAGGTCGGACGAGCCCACGGAGCCGACCTCCGCGCCGATGCCCGTCGTACAGCCAGAACCCGCGCCGCCGGCCGTGCCGCCGGTGCCAGAACAAGAAGGAGGACCCGTCGGGTGAATTCCTCGGCAGTCTCGCAGGAAGACCTCGATGCGGTCGCATCGCAGCTCGGACGTGAACCGCGTGGCGTACTCGAGATCGCGTACCGATCTCCGGACGGCAGGCCGGGCGTGGTGAAAACCGCCCCCAAGCTGCCCGACGGTACCCCTTTTCCCACCCTGTTCTACTTGACGGACCCGAGGCTGACGGCCGAGGCGAGCCGTCAGGAATCGGCCGGAGTGATGCGGGAGATGACCGAACGTCTGGGCACCGATCCAGAATTGGCTGCCGGCTACCTGCGTGCCCATCATTCGTATCTGGCCGAGCGCGACGAGATCGAATCTCTCGGAACCGATTTCACCGGCGGCGGCATGCCCGATCGCGTCAAGTGCTTGCACGTGTTGATCGCGCACTCGTTGGCCAAGGGGCCGGGCGTCAACCCCCTGGGTGACGAGTCGGTCGCGTTGGCGGCTGAGAACTCGTTGCGCGGCAAAGCTATTCCGGCCGATTGGCCCACCATCGAAGAACTACGTGCGGAGAAGCTATGACCCGGGTTGCAGCAATCGATTGCGGCACCAACTCGATCCGTCTGCTGGTGGCGGACAACAACGGCAAGTCCCTGGCGGACGTTGCTCGCGAGATGCGGATCGTGCGGCTCGGCCAGGGCGTGGACGCAACCGGAGCATTCGTGCCCGAGGCGATCGAGCGCACCCGGGTGGCGTTGGTCGAATATGCGGAGATCATTCGCAAGACTGGGGCGACAGCAGTACGGATGGTCGCCACCTCGGCCACCCGGGACGCATCCAATCGGGAGGACTTCTTCTCGATGGTGCGCGAGGTCCTCGGCAAGGTCATCCCCGGTGCCGAGGCCGAGGTGATCACTGGAGACGAGGAAGCGCGGCTATCCTTTGCTGGTGCTGTCGGTGAACTCGATGCTGCCGCTGGGCCTTTCGTCGTCGTCGACCTGGGCGGCGGTTCCACCGAACTCGTACTGGGCGACGCCAAGGGCGTGAAGTCGGCATTCTCGGCGAACATCGGTTGTGTGCGCCTGACGGAGCGGTTCCTGCATTCCGATCCGCCCACCGCGGACGAAATCAACGGTGCGCGTGAGTATGCCCGCGAGAAGTTGGCGGAGGCCTTCGAGGAAGTATCGATCGGCGACGCGTCGAGCTGGGTGGGAGTGGCCGGCACGATGACGACCATCGCTGCCATCGCCAAGGACCTGCCCGAGTACGACGCCGATGCGGTGCACCTGTCGCGTGTGCCCTTCGATCAGCTCTTCGAGGTGTGTGAGCGACTCATCGGGATGACCCACACGCAGCGAAGTGCGTTGGGCCCCATGCATCCCGGACGGGTCGACGTCATCGGCGGCGGAGCAATTGTGTGCAGCGTCTTGGCCGAGGAATTCGAGCGACGCGGCGCCGTAAGCTCGTTGACGGTCAGTGAGCACGACATCCTCGACGGCATCGCGATGTCGATCAAGATCTGATCTGCAGTACGGCCCCTATAGCCCAATTGGCAGAGGCAGCGGACTTAAAATCCGCACAGTGTCGGTTCGAGTCCGACTGGGGGCACGATGTCTCCGCAGCTAGGGAGCCTACCGAACCTGCCTCAGGCGGAAGGTAGCCCCTTCCGGGCCGTGAAAAGGCCGTGACGTGCGATTTGGCCGCTGCGGCATGTCAGGACCGGGTGGTGGCGTTTGAGTTTTTGTCGGCGCGATGGCATAGCATGGAGCGAACAAGCGAGCCGACTAGGAGAGAGCATGACTACACCGGTAGCAGCGAACAGTCTCCTCGTGGCCGCTAAGTCGGCGAAGAAGGATGAGTTCTACACACAGTGGGTCGATATCGAGCGCGAGATAAACGCCTATCTGGAGTACGACCCAGACGTCTTCCGCGATCAGGTCGTCCTGCTTCCGTGCGATGACCCCGAGTACTCAAACTTCACAAAGTTCTTTGCGCTCAACTTCGCGGACTTGGGGCTTAAGAAACTCATTTCCACGTCGTACGCACCCGACAGCAACCCAGCAGGTGAGTTCCTCCAACCGACGCTCTTCGAGGTCGAGGATCCGAAGTTCGACGCGGCCAAGACACGGGTGCTGGGAAAGAAATTCGTGCTTGAACGGAAGGACGTCAACGGGGATGGTGTCGTCAATATCCACGATCTCCAATGGGAGTACCTAAAAGGTGACGGTGACTTCCGAAGTCGGGAGGTCACGGCATTGCGAGATGAGGCAGACATCGTAATTACAAATCCGCCGTTCAGCCTTTTTCGCGGTTTTCTTGCTTGGCTAGTCGACGGCGATGTCAAATTCTCTGTAATCGGCAACATGAACGCCATCACCTACAATGATGTGTTCCCCCTCTTCAAGTCGAACCAGGCATGGTACGGGCCGAGCATTTCCAGCGGAGACCGCGAGTTCGGTATACCCAGTCATTATCCGCTCGACGCCGTTGGGGCGCGTGTGGATGAGAATGGCCGGAAGTTTGTCCGAATCAAGGGTGTCCGGTGGTTTACGAATATAGACCATGGGCGTCGTCACGAACCACTCCAGTTAATGTCCAAAGCCGACAACTTGCGGTTTAACAAAAAGCTAATAAAAGCCCTGGCGGGTGCAGTGGACTACCTGAAATACGATACCTACGACGCAATAGAGATCCCTTTTACTAGTGCGATTCCGAGTGACTATGAAGGTGTGATGGGCGTCCCGATTACTTTTCTCGACCGGTACAACCCCGAGCAGTTCGAGATTCTATTCAACACCGAAGACATGGCTCAGACGGAAGCCCATGGAGTCGAGCCCCTCGGCGAAAAGCGGGTTGCTGACTATTATGCTGCGGGAGGTACCGCTGCGAATAGTCCGGGGCGTCGCAAGCTTTTCCTCTACCATCCCCGGCCGTACGTTCCCTTCAAGCGCATTGCGATTCGGCACCGAACGGCTCAGTCGTGAAAACCGTACTAAAGGAATACTCAGTTGAGGAGATCGTTCAGGGTTTCGTTTATAACGATTTGGAAGGAAAGGGCCTCTTCGGTTTAGCTGGAAAGTTGGTGGTCCAGCCCGAGTATCAGCGGAGCTATATCTATAATGACGGCAAAAAAGACGTTGCCGTGATCGCTTCGTTGCTTAAGGGATATCCGCTCGGATTGATTTACTTCAACGTCGATGACGTTAACGATCAGCTTGAAGTGCTCGATGGTCAGCAGCGCATCACCAGTATTGGGCGGTTTATCACCGGGAAGTTTGCAATCAAGTTGGATGGCAACGAGCAGTCGTTCTCGTCATTGTCTCCTGAGGACCAGTCGTTGCTGAAGGCGAGCAAGCTGCTGGTGTACGAGTGCAAAGGTACCGAGAAAGAGATCAAAGAGTGGTTCCAAACAGTCAACATTGCGGGTGTCCCGCTGACCAGGCAAGAACTGTTGAACTCGATCTATTCTGGGCCATTCGTCACCAAGGCGAAGGCTGAGTTCTCGAATAGCCAAAACGCCAACATGCAAAAGTGGTCGAGTTACATCAAGGGCGATCCGAAGCGGCAGGAAGTGTTGGCCGAGGCCCTGAACTGGGTCGCATCGGCTCAGGGCAAGACCGTGGATTCCTACCTCGCCCAGCATCGTCAAGAATCGGATATCGCTGAGCTGAAGGTGTACTTCACGTCGGTCATCGACTGGATCGGCAGCGTTTTCATTCGGTCGCCTGACCGCGAGATGCGAGGTTTGGAATGGGGGGAGTGGTACGAGACCTACCACCCCAAGCCGTACAACTCTGTTGAGATCGACGCCGAAGTCAACGCTCTACGCGCCGATCCTGCGGTGCAGAACAATAAGGGAATTTACGAATACTTATTGGGCGGCAAGTTGGATCCGCAGCTGCTTTCGATCAGGCTGTTCGACGACCGTACGAAGGTTGCGGCCTACACACAGCAGACGCAAGCCGCCAAAGCGGCGGGAATCTCGAACTGCGCGCTGTGCGCGTCTGGTGCCGGTGCCAACAGGACCCGCCCATATCTGCCGAAGGAGATGGAGGCCGACCACGTGACGGCTTGGTCGAATGGTGGAAACACCGATCTCGACAACTGTGAGATGCTCTGCGTCACCCACAACCGAGCGAAGGGCAACCGTTAAGGTTCAACTGCGCTGAGCTTCGAGTCAGCCTGACCTCTTGCCGAAAAGCGGCACGACGTTCGACGGTTCGGCTGCGGCGGTTGCTGATGCTGCGGTTGGCTCGGGAAGGTTGTTGCCCGCGCCGCCGTCCTCTTCAGGGATCCAATCGCCGTACGTGTCGAGCGTGAGTGTAAAAGTGCTGTGCCCCAACCACTTCGATACCTGCATGAAATGTGTACCTGACATGAGCTGCATTGTCGCAAACGTGTGCCTGAGGTCGTGGAGACGTACTCCGCGAGTTGCCGGGGTGTCGCCGTCTGCCGGGGCGCTGGCGGGCAGGCCGACCGCGACCAACGCCGGTCGGAAGATCGTGTCGTAGAACGATCCCATCGCTTGCGGCTGGGACCAGTCCAGCGGGACCGCGTAGCGTTCGCCTGCCGCGCGGTATCCGCCGCCGTTCTTCCGCGACGGCCACAGGGGAGCGGTCGGCTCGTTTTCTCTCGGGTGGCGTTCCGTGAGGTACGCCCGCATCCGTTCCGCGAGCCAGGTCGGCAGCGGCACCGTGCGTCGAGACTTCCGGGATTTGGGCGTGCTCACGACCCACTGCCCGTTCTTTCGGTCCTTGGTTCGGCGTACTTGGATCGCGCATCGAACAGTAGGGGAGCCGTCGGCTCTGGCGGGGCCGGTCGTGAAAGCCAGGTCTCCGACTTCCAGCCCCGCGTTTTCGGCGGCGCGGATGCCGCTGTAGGCGAGGAAGTCCACCATCAGCGCGTAGATCGGGTACGCAGGCAGCCCGTCCACCTCACCCGCGACCGCGTTGGAGACTGCGGAAACCTGAGCGGCAGTGAGCGGGTGGTGCTCGAAGCGGTCGTGGTCTCCGGTGGATCGCTTCCCGGCGAAGTCCACTCGGTCGGCTGGGTTCGACGGGATTGCGTCGTGCCGCATGGCGTACTTCAGCACGCGCCCGAACGTCGACCAGGCGTGCTTGATCGTCGCCGGGGTGAGTCGGTTGTTCAGCACGCCGTCTGCGCCTTGCCGGGATTGCTGCCGAACCAGGGCTGCCAAGAACTCCTCGCACTGCCTCGCTGTGATGGTCGCGACGGCCTGACCGCCGAACCTGTCGAGCACGTACCGATGGAGCAGCTTCCGGTAGTCGTTGAGGGTGCGCTCTTTGAGTTGACCGCGTGCGACCTTGACCTCCATCGACTCCAACCACGCCGCCGCATAGTGGCCGAATGGTTGGTCGCCTGCCTTGCGTATCTCCGAGGCGGATTGCGCAGTAGTCCTGTGCCTTTGGGCATTCAGTTCGTCGCATCGCTCCTGCGCAGCTTCCTTGGAACCGAACGTCTCCTTGAGGTGGACTTGCTTCTTCTGGCCGTCGGGTCGAGATGGGCTGACTGGTATCGGTCTACCCATCTCGTCGCGCGCTGGTTCCTGCCATCGAACTTGGTAGCTCGGGACCGGCTTGCTGTTCTTGGTGCGGGTGGTCTCGATCTTGCGTACGTAGGCCATTGCTACTTCTTTCCGGTTCCGAAGATTGCGCCGATCACGATGAACGTGATGGGCAGAACGACGACGAGGATCAGGGCGAAGGTGTCCATGTCAGGCCACGCCCTCTCGCTGGAGCAGGCGGCGAATCGTGCTGTGGTGCCACTGGAGGCCCTGACCTGGGGTGGGCACGCCGTACTCGTCCAGCTTCCGAGCTATGACCTTGGCGCTGAGGCCGTCCTCTTGGCGCATGGCGATGATCTCCGCGACGATGCTGGGGTCGATCTTGGACGGCCTGCCGAGCTGCTGGCCCTGAGCCTTGGCCCGACGCAGCCCCTCCTTGGTCCGCTCGCTGATCTTCCGCTTCTCTTCGGCAGCCATCGCTACTCGAATGTCGAAGAGAAGGCGCTGGCTCGCATCGCTGGAGTTGGCCCCGTTGCAGTCGAGCAAGGTCCAACCATTCGTATTGGCGCGCTTAGCAATTGAGGCAGCATCGAGCTGGTCCCGCGTGGCGCGATCGAGTGCACGAACCAGCAGTCCGTCCGCGAGACCTGATTCAATCGCAGCGATGGCCGTCTGACGTCCGAAGAGCTTGGGCACGCTCCCACTGCTCATCACATCGTATGTGACAGTGAGTAACTGAAGCTCGTTGGCTTGGCAGTAGCGGCGCATCTCGTCGGACTGTGCTCCAAGGCCGTGTGCCCGCTCCTGCGCACTGGTGCTGACCCGCGCATAGCCGATAACTCTGAGGCCCTTGAGTTTTGGTCCCGCGTGTTCGCGCTGGTCGAACGCCTGCATCGTCGTCATTTCGTTCTCCTGTTCGCCTTGCTGAGTGGGGCCGGAAACGTTCTCGACGGTCATCGGGAACGCTTTCGGCCCCGAAAGTACGCCAGTCGCCCACCGGAAGCTACAAGGCTTGCTACAACTGAAATGTGCTCAGTGCCAGTGCATTCTGGTTCTAAGGGCTTGAACCCCTGAGATGAGACGAGTACCCCGATTCGCCGTCAACGCTGGGGAGCTGTGGAGCTAGGTGGGTGACAGAGCTATCGTCGCTTCTCGTTCGGCCCGTACTCCGCGAGAGGCCGGTAGCCCCGTCGACCTTGGCCCTGTGACCACTGCTGAGGTCGGGGTGGGGTCACTGGGTGCCGCTCTGCGAGGGGTGAGACTGACCGGAGAGACAAGCGCGTCGAATCCACTACAACCGTGATTATCGCCGAGTGCTCAGAACCAGTCCCATCCTTCCTCTGGCGGCGCAGGCATCGGCGCACCAAAGTTCCCGTCATTCAACTTCTTCGGGGCTTTCCTGCGTTCTTCCTCGTCGGCCGCCATGGCGTCGACCTCGGCCCATACCTTCGCGTCGCGGCGTGCGTACCTGACGCGGTCGTTCTCCAGAACCACTGCTTCGTGCCGCGCAGTCCGGCGTTCACTCGTCCACGACTCACTCGCCATCGACACTCCGTCGCTTCGGGAAGTAGTAGTCGTATCCCTCGCCGCGACGAGCGGCGGTCGGGTAGTAGTTACCCCCTACGGGGGTACTAACACTACCCAGTGCCACCGGATAACACTGGATAGTACGAATATATCCAGTCATAGCCGGTACTAGCGGATAACACTGACTAACAATAGATTTGGTGAGACCCGGGTCGCTACGAGACAAGCCCGAAGAGCTGCACCGTGTCGAGCGGCGCTGCTCCATCCGCTCCCTCACGATTCCGCGCTGTCGGTTCGGTGGCCGGGAAAGGTGATCTTGGCGCGGGGATCGACCTCGCCGACCGCGTACAGCTTAGAGTTGCCCGGTCCCGGGGATTCGGTGATCCATCCGCTCGCCACGGCCCTGCCCCGCCCGGCGTTGAACGACTTGCCGCGGGTCTTGCTATCGGTCTGCGCGATTCCCATCAGCTCCCGCAGATCGCCAGCTTTCAATGCCCCCGGTTCCCGCCCCTCCGTGCGGGCTCGGTGTTCGTGAGCGAATACGGCGTCATACACCTTCAACGCCCACCGCTCCGCTTCGTTTGCGGTTTTCGAGGCGGCCCCGGACGCAACGAACAACCTCCGTCGCGGTTCCGCGTAGTCGACCGTGAACTGTGGGATCGCCACGTCGCGCCCGCGCGCAGCGAGATACCGGAATCGGTCTGGGGGCGGTTCGTTGACTTCGCCACCGTGCGTATACGTCCACTTCACCGACATCCAGTCCTCCAGTCGGTACGCGCCCCGCACCCGCAGATCCCCGCTCGACACCGACGAGCTACCGGAGTGCGCCGCGATCACCACCAACGCCAGTCCGGCCCGACGCGCAATCCGGTCCAGCGAGTTCGTCCAGGCACGGGTGTCGTCATTGGAGTTCTCGTCGTGGTTGATAGCTGCGCCGTACGGGTCGAGTACCAGCACCGAAGACGCGCGACGGTTGAGCACATCAACCAGGTAGTCCTCGGTCACCTGTGACGGCAAGGGCAGCGGAAATCCCTTCCAGTGATCCACGAACAACCGGTGCCGGTGCGTCTCTGGCTCATTCGCAATCTCCATGTCCCGCAACCAGTTCTCGGCCATGTTCTTCTCCAGCTCGAAATTCAGGTAGGTAATCGAGCTACCTTCCGGCAGAGCGTCGATGCTGTATCTGCCGAGGAACTTCGAGCCGGTCACGATCGCCGAAACCAGATTCATCACCAAAGTCGTCTTGCCGGCTTTTGCCTCTGCAACGAGTAAGACGTTGGAGCCACCCGGGGCCAAGTCCTCCACGACGTACTGAACGGGAGGGGCGTCCTTCGCCAGCTCGGTCAGAATGTCTTCGCTGAGCGTGGGCGGTTCCCAGTTCGCGGCGGCGAGCTGTTGCCTCGCGGCGTCCCTCGCCTCCATCTGTAAAAGCTGTCGCTCCGTCTCCGTCACCAGCCGCGCTTCGCGGGAGAACGCCCCATAGTCCAGCTCCTCCTCCCACTCCTCCAAGGTGAAGGGATTCGGCCCATCCATCACCAGTCCGACCGCGTCGGGTACGGGAAAGGCGTGGGCGTAGCCCCCGTCCGTGTTCAGCGACGTTTCGACGTCGATTGTTGGGACCGGTTTGAGGTGTGCAATCGAATTGCTCACGCTCCCAACCCTTTCTCGCGCCGGGTACGCAGGACGATGCGGCCGTCGGAGTCGCGTTGAGGTTTCGGGGAGTTACGTCGCGCCCGTCCCCGCGCGACAGCGCCCGTCACGGCTCGCCGGAAGTCTTGACGGGCCTCGATTTCGCCGCGTCGGTCGCCGCCGACGCGGCCCTCCCTCCGAAGCTCCATCACGCGCAAGTACGCGCGCTCGACCACCTCAAGGGCCAGTACCAATCCAGCCCGGTTCTCGCATGATTGGTAGACGACGGACTGGACCTTGTTTCGCATCAAGTTGTGCGCGGACAGTTCGTTGGAATCTCCCGAGATGAACAGGCGCAACAGGGCGTCCTCGTCCAACTCCGCGAGCATCGACCGGTGTGGTCCGAGCGCGCTCATCTCCGTTACTCCCACGCCTGCCCCCGGTTGGGCGTTGACCCATTCGGTTGCCTCGGCCCAGGACGTGGGAACCGACTCGGCTCGCGGACGTAGCACTCCGCTGAGCGGGCCGATCCCGTCGCGGTCGACCGCTGCCTTGATTCGATCCCACCTCACTCCCTGAGCGAGAGGACACAGCTCGGTCACCACTGACGCGGGGTACTTTTGGTTCACGGTTCCCGGGCAACGCATGATGTGGGAAAGCTGATACACGTTGTCTATCTGCGCGTTTCGATTCACCGACGTTACGACGGCCTGCACGAGCCCTCCCCACCGCTCGTACAACAAGCGCCAGCTCTCACGATCAAGCCTCGCCTCGTCCGCTTCCGGCACGATGAGGCCGGACCGTGAACGCGGAGAAGCGATACGCCAGTACGGTTGGACACCGCCGCCCGTGTAGACGAGCGCGACGGGACGCTGCCCGAGGGCACGCGAGAGTCGGCCCACGACCTTCACGCATTCATCCACGGTCTTTAGGGCACCAGGCTTGACGTCGAGGTCAGCGAACAGCGCTCGCACTCGCGGCACATCGCCATCGGTACCTCGGCCACGAGACACCTCCTTGGAAATGGGGTTGGGCGAGAACCACACATCGCAGCCGGAAGGTAGGCCGACCTCCGCGACCTGATCGACCGTCATCAATTTTGCTCGGAAACCTCCCTGGGCCGGTTTCGAGCAGATCGACACCCGGTCAGTGTCACGGTGGCCGAGTGCACGCAGCAGATCATCGACTGAGGGCACCGACGAGTGCCGCGAGGTTCGGGTATACTTTGACATGAAAGTGCCTTTCTAGCAGAGAAATTGACGTGCGGGTGGGACCGCACGAAGAGCATCACGAGCGGCCAGACCGAATGCAGTCACGGTCTGGCCGCTTTTGCGTCAGAACCACCAATCGGCGGGCCACCCCATCGCGTGCTGCTCACCGTCGTTGCTGACGAAGTCGAGTGGGCTCGCGGCTGGATCGAAGAACGACTCGAGATCGTCGTGGCAGGACCTGCATGTGGGAAATACGTAGGCTGTCGAGCCCGCCGAGACAACTAGGCCCTCTGACGGCGTGGCGCCGTTCGTGTCGCACCAGCGGCACCTTGAGGCATATCTGTGCACGACCTGGGCCGCAATTCGCAAGCCTGTGTAGCCATGCGGTACCGGGAACGTCACGGCACAGGGCTCCAATTCGCCCTCCCACAACCGCAGCGGATATCCGGGGATCACTCGCGCCACCCCAGGATCGATCAGGACTACACACGCACCCGGTTCCCCCATCGACGCGGCTTCCAGTGAAGCTCGGATTCGGGCGCGGTCAGCTTGAGAATCCAGCGCGTGCACCCCGCTCAAGTCGTAGCCTTCAGCGCGGTAGGGCAAAGCACGCCGATCGGCAAGGTTCGAGTGGGCGTAGTCAAACCCTCGCCGCTTCATCCAATTGGGTTCGGCAACAGTTCTTTTCTGCAATCTCGCGTGGTCGATCGCATCACGAATGCTTGGATTCTCTGCAGCGCCAGGCGAGAGTTTTCGGTGCCCAGTGACCTCGAACTTTTGACGTCCACGACGGCCTCGCCATTGCCCGATGGCCTTGTGCCCGCGAAGCTGGGAAGCCATAATCTCATCGGCAACGTCGTCCACACGGTGGATATTGTTCCGCAAAGCTTCGACGTGCGCTCGCATCTCATCGCCGCCTATTGGCGCGCTCACGATGCTGCCTCGTTCCGTCGATCCAGGTACTCAGCGTCCCTGGTGGATTCGATCCAAGCGAGCACGTCAGCACGGCTGTACCGGACGCGCCCTCCGATGAGATGCCTACGCAGCTTTCGCGCATACGTCGCGGTCAAGACTGTGCGCTCTGTGACATACGTCAGACCCAGCTCGCCACGCAGCATCGCGACCACGGCTACGCGGTCCATCTTTGGCGCGACCTCGGCAAGTGCGTCGCGCGGTACCTCTACTGGCTTTCCCACAGTTCCTCCTGGTTACGGGCAGGAGATGGGCACAAAAAACGCGAACCATCTCCCGACATTTGTCGGTGTAGTTCGCGTGATATTCCGAAGCGTCCCTCGCTGCCGTACCAGCGAGCTTCGACACCTCGAAGGGTCGTGCGCACGATTCGCCCGATTGGCGGCGAACCGGTGCTGCCGTAAACGGCAGCAATTACCCTTGTCAGTCAGGCGGTGGTCGACGGTTGTTTCTCCATCGGCCCTGCGGCCTGCGGTCTAGCGACCCTGCGGTTTCGTATCAGGACTGGTTTCGTATGTCGGTCGCGCCCGCCGACGATCCGGCGGTATCCCTACCGTACCCGAAACGGAACCGGCGCGTCTACGCCGGGAATCCGAAAGATGTTGCGCGCCTACCCTACCGGTGCTACTGGCGAACTTGATCGGCCCAGCTTCAAGATTTTGACATGGCGTCGAAGCGAAAGCAACAGCACCTCGACCCGGAAGATTCACGGATCGAGGTGCTGAGGTCCTGCCGCGCCGAGCCGACATGTCATGCCTGCGGCCGCAGGATCAGTCCACGTTTCGACAAGTCTAAAGCCGTGGTCTGCCGTTCCCACTGCCCGTAGGCCAATCACCCGAGAGACTTGTGCAGTGGGAGAGCTATGAAGTTGTGTGAGTCGGTCGACGCCGAGGACTATCTCGACCGCACTTTCGCCCAGCCGTACTGGCTGTCGAGGGCCTGCGAGCTGCCGTACGGGCCGACGCTTCGACGCGTACCTCAACCTCGCGGAAGCGCGATCTCAGGCGAACTCGTCGTCCTTGTGCTCTGCGCAGCGGTTCGTCCCAAAGTGCGGTTCGCCGTCGTGAAGGATGATCCGCTGGTGCGTGGCCTGCTGGCCGCACGACAGGCATTTGATCGCCTTACGCCCGGCAAGTTCGGGGTGATCGCGGAAGTCGCGTATACGCACGGTCTCGACGGGCGTAAGCTCCGGTACCCGCTGCCGCTTGCCCTTACTTCGACGTATCCCCATCACTAAACCCTACGGCCCGGCGTCACTTGCGCCATGAGCTTTCGGGACTTGCGACTGTTCGGATCAGACACGGTCTGGCCGGCGACTGTACCGATGTATCGAGTCGCGTCGGGCGGCGTCAGTCCCGCGCCGTGCGAGAACTCCGACGCGCCAGGTGCCGGTGCGTCTTTGCCGCTGTTTCGTCGCGCCATCTCGGCTACTTCGGGAAGGTGGGCGGCGTGTACGCGCCGGTCGTGACCTGCGTGACGGCAGCTCCACCCCGGTACCGAACTCCCGTGCCGTACCCAATTGCATAGATGGAACCCACAACCGGGTACCGTGAATCGGATCCCGGAATTAGCCGTAGCCCAACATAATTCGGGTTCGCGTGGACTCGGAAGCCGATTGGGTTACCTTCTGCGTTCGGTCCCGCAGAAGCAACTACGGCCACGTAGCCCTTGGGGACGAAGGCCGACTGGATGACGTACGCTTCGCCGTAGCTGCCGAGCACCGGGAGGTTGTTCCACTTCGCTGGCGCAACGTCTCCGACGATCTGCTCCACGAGAAGTCGGGGCGGTGCGGAGTCCGACGGAATGTAATCATGATGCGCCTCAACGCCGTCGGCACCCGGCTCACCAGCGCGGAACTGTGCGATGCGCTTCGCTTCCAACGGATTGGCCAGGATGACGAGCTGACGGCCCGTGTCGTTGGAGAAGCCCTTGCGGGTGACCTTGTCCATCAGAGTCTCGACGTCCGACGGGTCGAGAATCGCACTGCCCGTGGTGAGGTAGTGGGTTTCCGTTGCCGGGTCGAACTCGTCGCCCAGGTAAGGCGGAATGTACATTCCGTCGCCGTTGTAGAGGCCGTAAACCGTGTTGCCCTCGGTGGATTGATGCTGTTCCGGGTCGAACAAGCGCTTCAGAATGGCCGTGGTCGTTGCCCGGTTCGCACCTTCGAGCACCGAATTGTGGACCGCTGCTGCCTGTCGAGCGTCCGCGTCTCGGAGGTACTTCCACGTGTAGCGAGTCGCAATGTCGTAGTCCTCGTAGTCGTATCCAAGCTTGATCACGTCGTTCGGGATCGCGTGGCCCTGCGGCACCCCGAACTCGCTGGCGACCTCGAATTGGGCACCGGCAACCGACTGCGGCACGGCGTCGATCTGGCGCGTGGTCTGGTAACTGAGAAGCGACGCAAGCGCGCTGCGTTCCTCGTTGTAGATCGACAGCGTCGTGATGAATTCGGCCCAGACCGCGTTGAGGTCGGTGCCGTCGGAGGTCTGCGATACGAGTACGTCGCCCTCGACGTTGGTGCCGCGTTCACCGCCGAAGAGCGAGAAGTACGCGGGGTCAGCCATAGCGGCCCGCAGAATTGGGTCGAGAAGCGTGTTCGTCATGGGTAGTTCCTTCGAGACGGAGTGGAGCCGAGGTCGGCTGGGAGGGGTGCGCGTCTCGCGCGTGCGGCGGAACCGCCGGTGGACTTCCAGTCCGTACCTGTTGGGCTTCCAGCCCGTGAATCCGTGCTTGCCAGGAGCGCTCTCCGAGCGGCGTCACCGGCTTACGAATCCGACCTTACGGTAGTCCCGCGACCGAGGTCTAGGGCCGTGAAAAGGCCGTGAGGTGCGGGCGTACTCGATCGAAACCGGTCGGAACTCGACGCGTATTCGATCGGCCTAAAGGCGCTGCGCTACAACTTGATTGAACTGTCCAAGCTCAGAGACGGCGAGGTCGGGGGAGCGCACGAAAAGCGGGTCGGGAGTACTTAAAATCCGCACAGTGTCGGTTCGAGTCCGACTGGGGGCACCGGAGTCCATATGGATCCAGATTTCTGGACTAGGACAGTGCTTTTGGGGTGGTAGCGTGGACTTTGGTGGCTTCCCACGGATCTGAGTGGACAACCGAGACAGCGGATTTCAGATCCGCGTCAGGATGCACGTTCTCCGTTGCTGTGTCTTGGCATTCGTGCAGCTCAGGACTGGTTTTCGCGTTGAATGGTCGTCTCTGCGGGTGGCTCGGTGTCACGAGGCTGTCACAACTGGGGCTGTATGACCTGGTTGACACACGTGACCTCTCAGCTTCTACTGTCGAAAATATTGCGCTGAAACAGGTTTCGCAAGTAGGTAGGCAATGCGACGATTGCTACGTTTTCGACGAAGCACTCTCGGATGTCGCCAACGTAGGTTGCACTTGCCGCACCAACGGCATCGAACAGCCAGTTCAGCGCACTTTTGGTTAGCAGGTGACCTGCCCAGTCTGCGGACATGTCTCACGACCAGGTCGAACGCCTGGATTATTGCTTTTGTAGGCACTGCCTCGGCGGCCGTGATGCCTTGAATATTGCTGGAAATGGCATGCTCGGATCGCGACGGCCGTGAGGGCAGCCGCCCGACCTAGGCAACGGCCGAGCAGGCTCGCGGAGCGCGAGTGCGAGGGCAATGTTACCGGCGCGCCGCTAATCAGCGCTGCCAATCTCTTCGACTCCATCGGTACCCGCACCAGGGAGGGGGCGTGCGCCTACGTACCCCAGGGGCAAGCTCGGTTGCTCACGGACCGCTTGCCGAATGGGCGCGCGGTTAGGTCGCTAGGTGCAGAATGCGGCTCAGGTGATGCTTGACTTCGGGGGTTCCGTCGGCTGCGCCGTCGTTGTACTCAGAGGTCGCGGCGACCACGTGTGGGTACTGGATCGCGGCCG
The DNA here is from genome assembly GCF_000333955.1 of Rhodococcus sp. AW25M09. Classification (GTDB taxonomy): domain Bacteria; phylum Actinomycetota; class Actinomycetes; order Mycobacteriales; family Mycobacteriaceae; genus Rhodococcoides. The sequence continues at coordinate 95,375 of NZ_CAPS01000112.1, read as the reverse complement.
CGCGGATGACCGCTTCGGTCGGGAACCAGGGCGGCAGTTCCCGGTAAGAGCGTTCGGCTCGCCGCGATCCATCAACTCTGTTCTCACGTTCTAACCAGGGGCGCACGTGAGGACGATGTCGTCCACACGCTCCGGTGCTGCATCCAGCGCATCCTCGAGCGCAGTCCGTACCACCTCAACTGAAGTCCAGTGCGACCACGGGGTGAATATTTGCGCCCCATGGACCTCGTTTCCGACCCAAGCATCCTCGGTCGACCAGTCCTGTGAGGCGAGTTCCTCGAGAAAGCTCTCGCGGGCCTGGTTGGCCAGGTCGCCACGTTCGGCATCGCTCATCTCTCGCCAGAGCTCTACTAACAGGGCGGCTGCAAGTACAAATGGTCGGCGCGGACGATCCTCCTGGATGAGTGTCGTTACCTCGTCGTCTGTGGCGTTCCGGGCGACCGACGCAGCAAGGCCGGCAACAGAACCCAACGCGACTCCGTAAGTCGAAATTACCTGCGGTATCGGGGTGACCGCGTCGGCCGCCGCAACGAGCTCAGCCCTCAGGTCGGGGTCGTATGTTTTCGTTCTGACACGGGACCACGGCCGCGCCCGCTCCAGGAGAGCTTTGTGGGCTGCCATCGCCTCCTGTAGAGCGGCACGAGCTTTGTCCGCCTCGCTAGCAACGAGTTGAGGGGTGGTTGGCGGGGCCGGCGGCGTCTCGCCACGCAGCGATGCCGCGAGCCCCCCCGGCCGCTAAGCGCACCTCGGCAGCGGCGTCGCTTAGCCGGTCAGTTTCTTCGTACGGAGGTTTCCATTGCCAGGCTGAGGAAGCGGCCAGGAGTTCGTCGGCAGCACGTGTCACCCAGTCGCACCATGGACCCGACCGCACTGACGTGTGGCGGGCGGCCGCGACCTTCGCCAGGGCGTCTTCGTACAATGGCTCCACTGCCGCCCGCACCTCAGCCAACGCCGCACGCACAGCTCGCTCGTGTTGCTGTCGCTCCATATTCGACGGTTCCACGACCAATCGGTTGCCTTCGTCGTCGTACAACAGCGGCGTAGCGTTCGCCATGGCACGCGACTTCCGCCAGGCTGCAGCAGCAGCTGCCGGCCCGGATCGGGTGCTCACAGTCCTGAGTGCGAACAACTCGACAGCTTCAACGACCGCTGTCAGCACCGGTGCCGCGACCGTCGGAGAGTCGAACGAAACGGCCAACACCTCAGCCGCTTCATCATCGTCGATCGGCCAACTATGACGACGCTCGAAATACTCCTGAAGCTGCCCACCTCGCCATTCCTGCAGCAAGTCCGCCGAGAACCGCATCTCGTGCTCATCGATCTCATACGAGTGCGGTATGCACATCAAGAGCAAGCTCTCGACCGACCGGTTATCTGCCGATGACATCCCCGGCTTCCATCGCGGTCCGCCCGGCTGCCGCGCATGAATGTGCGAGACCCGACTGTTCAAAACCGGTCGAGCAACACCCAGTTCTTGCCTGTACAGCCATTCCGGGCAGTCCGGCTGAGCACAGGTGAATGCATGTGAATACAACTCACGCACCGTCGCCAAAGTCGGCTTCGGGTGAGCAACTTCCTTCTCATCGGGCACTGACCCATCTTGACCCGTAGGCGCAACTCAACGCCAATCTTCACCAGCCGAGACTTAACCGTCGCCGGACGCCCGCTCTGGATCTGCCGGCCCTCAACCCGTAAACCGCTAATTCGTTGCCTCTCGAACGCACTCTTGCGCAAGATAGACGTCAGCAACTAGCGCGGCGCGAATGTGGAAGGCATTCCCTGTGAGCAGATTCCGATCCTCGATGGTTCATCAGCGTGGTCAGTTCGGGCAGTACGTGGACGCCAAGTCGTAGATCGCCTGTGCCTGGTCTGGAGTCGGCGTGGCGTTCTGATACGCAGCCCGCTTGCCGGTGTTGACCACAACGATGCTGGCTTCCTTGTCTGCACCGATCTCCTGACATGTGTTGTCGAGAATGTTCGCAATCGGGTCGTCCCTACGACCGTCTGCCAACTCGGGATAGACAGATCGAAATTCCCTTACGAATGCTGCAGTGTCGTCAGCAGTGGGTCCAGCGACGCTTGCACGGGATGGCGCAAGTGACGGCACTGCTGAACTGGCACTTGTTCGGGTGGATGTGGGTGTCGGAGTCGTGATTGTCGATTGCGCGGTGGTTGACGCCACGGCGCTCGACGACTCATTGGAACTCGTACATCCTGCGGCAGTGAGTGCGGCTGTAAGAGCTATGACACCAGCGGTGGTTCGGTAGAAGGTCACGCTGCCTGATTTTAGGGGTGTGAGACGGGCCAACGCGGGCGGTCCTTACAGATTGGATGTCAACTGAGGCGGGGACAGTCCCTCGCCTCGAGTGTCATGGCTCGGTGTCACCGAATGTCACAAGTCATCGCGAACTGGACGGGTGCTGCACGAGTCCATCCGTCCGGGCAACTGGCTTTGCCCGTGACTCGATCGGTCGCGGCAATGTCATCCGGAAGCGTCATTCGAGTAGATGAAGGGGCCGCCGGCCGAAGTCGAAGGGCACCGGATTTGTCTGGATGGGTCGTTACAGTGCAGGAACTCGCAACGATCAGAACAGAGGTGTCACAGGTGGCGAAGCGTCGAGGTTTTTTCGCGGAGATGCAGCACCAGAACCGGCTACGCGAGCAACGTGAGCGCCAGCAAGCACGGGCCCATGCGCAGGCGACTGCTCGAGCGGTGCGGTTGTCGGAAAAGGCGAGGCGCGATTGGGAGCGCGCGTGCGCCTCTGCTGACCGCGCGGCGAATCAAGCGTCTGCAGCGGCGGTGAAAGAACGCGCCCGCTTGCACGTGGAGGCGCAACTGGCTGAGGTCGAGGCGCGCGACGCTACCTTGGCTGAGAAGTACGGGGCGATCGACGGCATCCTGGCGGCCACGCTGGACGTCGACGATTATGTCGACCTGAACGCTTTACGACAGAAGATCGAGCATCCGGCGTTCGATCGACCGGATCTGACTACACCGACAACCCCGCCTCTACCTCTACCGCTCCCACCGGAGCCGGTCTACGTCGAACCAGCCGCACCTGAGGGTCTCGGCTCCCTACTGGGGGGACGAAAACGCCATGTGGCAGCTGTGGAGCAAGCGCAGGCGATGTACTGGCAGCAGCGACACGAGTGGGAACAGGCTGTCGCTCAACGAAATTACGCCCAGGAGGCCAACGAGCGCGCGCACGGTGCCGCCGAAGCGAACCGGCTACGGGCCCTTTCTGTCGCTCAGTCCGAGTACGAGGCGGAGTGTGCTGAACGCCGCAAACAGGTGATGCAGGCGAATGTCCAGTTGGAACGGCTGATAGTAGGGCTGCAGGAGGGTGAACCGAATGCGCTCGAAGAGTATGTCTCCATCGTGCTCGGGAATTCGGTGTACCCGGAGTGTTTCGAGGTCCAATACGACTTCTCTTTTCACGGCCAGGATCGAGAACTCGAACTGACCGTGTCGGTTCCCTTGCCCTCGGATTTGCCGACCGAGAAGTCGTTCAAGTACACCAAGGCGAGTGACACGATCACCAGCACGCCACTACCGCTTAAAGCGCGCAAGGATCGATATGCCACCGCAGTGGCCGAGGTCGCGGTCCGCACCGCCCACGAAATTTTCGAGGCTGACCGTGACGGTGTGGTCAACACGTTGTCGATGACAGTCGGGGTCGACACCGCGGACCCGGCCACTGGCCATCCCACTCGGATCACGCTGGTTGAACTGGCGACGGACCGAACCGCCTTCGAGCGGCTCAATCTTTCCGGCGTTCAGGCGGCCGCGACGCTAGAGCACTTGAGTGCCGGTGTATCGAAGAATCCACACGACCTGGTACCCGTGGGCAACACACGGGGAGTTCGTGGGTGAGTAACTATCAGAAGAACCCTGTCTGCGATCAAGTGTGCAGTCCACGATGACAGGTCCAGACGACACTATCCGGGCTCTGCGAACCACCCTGGTAGCCAAAGAGCGCGAGCTCAACGATCTGTTGGATCGGCTAAAAGTGGTCGAGCAAGAACGCGACGAGGCACTATCGCAAGCTGCGCGACGGGGCACAGTTGTGACCCCGACGTCGGGGTCGGCGGCTGCCGCAGTGGTGGAGACCGACGACCGGATCGTATTGCAGGAGGTGGGCATCTACACCTATCAGCACCCACTGGAGAACGCCGAGCAATTCCGTGAACGGTTGGCCGCGGTTCGTGACGAGATCAAGGCTGCGGTCGTCGGGGGAGAGGCCATAGTCGCGTCGGACATGTTCAGCTTCAACAACTCTCTCGCCAAAGGCCGCAAGATGACTTCGGATCTGTCGAAGCTCATGCTGCGCGCCTACAACGCCGAGGCCGACATTTGTGTCCGTACCATCCGGGCTGGAAACCTAGCGACGGCCGTGAGCCGTCTGGAGAAGGCCGCCGCCACGATCGCCAAGCTCGGCGACATGATGCAGATGCATGTCGCCGAGACCTACCACAGGCTTCGGGTCGAAGAACTCGAGCTCACAGCCGACTACATGATGAAAGTGCAGGAAGAGAAACTCGCTCAACGTGAGGAGCGCGAGCGTCTCCGAGAGGAACGCAAGGTCGAGCTGGAATTGGCCGCGCAGAGGGAGGAGCTCGACAAGGAACGAGCGCATTATCAGAACGTGCTCGAGTCCCTGGCCGGCAGCACCGATGCGGAGTCCAAGCGTATTCGAGACAAGTTGGGTGAACTCGAACAGGCCATCGCACAGAACGATTATCGGCGTGCCAATATTCGCGCCGGTTATGTCTACGTGATCAGCAACCGCGGTGCATTCGGACCGGATGTGGTCAAGATCGGTATGACGCGACGGCTCGAACCGATGGATCGGGTCCGCGAATTGGGGAGCGCCTCAGTACCGTTTCCATTCGATGTGCACGCGTTGTACTTCTCCGACGACGCCGTTGCCCTCGAGGGAGCACTCCACGCGGCATTCACGACTCGTCGACTGAACCACGCCAACCTCAGGCGAGAATTCTTCTTCGCCGAACCTAGCCAAGTGCGAAAGGTGTTGGCTCAAAAAGTAGGGAACCTCTTGGAGTACAAAGAGGAACCCGAAGCAACACAATACTTTCAGAGCCGTGGTTCTTGGCCGACCAGCGTTCTGTCGCGGCCGGAAGTGTGATGAAGGCTTAGACATAGGCCAACGAAACTGACGCCGGTCTATCCGTATATCGCGACCTGGTCCGTGACAGTTCGAGGATTCTTTCGTCGAGGCCCGCCGTCGGTGATCACGGCCGTACATGGTCGACGCGATGCAGACCTATCACGCCGAACTCGGCGGGCGGCGAGCTACCCTGAGCCGTTGATCGCGAATTGCATTGCGGTCCAACGCAACACGAACGGCAGCCCAGTCACGGCACCGATGAAGTGGTCGCCTGCCACGGGCTCGTAGTGCACGTCGGCACCCTTGCTGCGCCACTGCTCGATCAGGGCGGTCACGCCGGCCTCGGGGATGAAGCGATCGCCGATCATCTTGCTCGCGGAACCGTGGAAGAACGCGACCGGCACCGACGGCGCATCGGCACCCGGACGGTTCGCGGCGATCACCCGCCGCGCGATGTCGGAGTCGAACGGGTCGGGCTCGGACGCCAAGTCCTCGATTCGCATGCGTACCAACCCGCCCAAGGCCAGGGGGAGGACGGACATGTCCTTGACCCAGGACGCCAACAGCAGCGCTTTCGGGCCGAACAGCTCGACCATCTCGGGGTGCTCACGCGCGAGACCCATGCTCGCCGCACCCAGCAGGCCGGCCGCGACGGTGCCGTTCATGGTGTCCAGCAGCATCGAGAAATCGGTGGGCGTTCCACCGGCGACGGCGCCCGCCAACCTCACCTCCGGCGCGTACCTGGGCTGTAGTTGCGCCGTCCATGTGGTGGCGATCGCGCCGCCGCTGTAGCCGTAGGCCACCACTGGGCTGTCGGCGAGCTCCGGGGCGACGACCGTCATCCCGCGTAGCGAGTCCAGGACGGCATGCCCGGCCATCGTGCCTTCGGAGTACGACATCCGCGGGCCTTGGTGATCGGCGACGAGGACGGCGTATCCGCGTGCGAGCCATAGCGGCATCACCGGCGGGAGGTCGGCACCGACGCCGTGCACGAGCCGATACGACGGCGTGCTCTTGGCTCCGAGGGAATCGATGGCCACGTTGTGGGCGACGACGGGCCGCGGTCCGCGCCCGGTCCACGGCCGCCTCGGGATCAGCAGCGAGGCGGTGACGCCGGCGGGGAGACCCCGCGCGTCGGTCGATCGCACCATGAACTGATGCAGGGTGGTTCGCGGCCGCGGCACCAGACCGCGGGTCGTGCGCTGCCGGATCACCACACCGGGTGCGAGGTCCTCGATGCCGGGAGGGGTGAGGAAGAAGGCGTCGTTGTCGATCGGGGTCGGAAGGATTGCGGCATGGGGATCGTCCGGAGGCTCCAGGGGCAGTCGTCGAGTCAGGACGCGATCGAGCACACCGAACAGAGTCATGATCCCCCGACAGTCTTCCCGAGCCGTACCGTTCCCCGCGGTCACCGTACCGCGCGAGGCGGTCGGTGAACGCAAGAATGAAAGACGCATGTAAACCCCCTCCCCGCGAATCGATTCGACCGCCATCGGTAGCAGCGACGTCGACACCGGATCGGCGAGCTACTCGAAGTGACCGATCATCTCGAGTGCCATGACACCGTGTACGAGACTCCATAGGTCGGCCGGAATCTACTCGCTGGTCTTGATTAGGGTTGGATGCCTGGCCCTTGGTGTCGTCGGTGATCGGCGTGAGCGGGCGAGTGGGACGAGTTGCTGGCGAGAGCAGCATATCCGTGGCAGCTCGGTACCGTACGCGACGTCGAGACAGCAGCGGCCAGGATGATCCGAACCGGCTGATACCAGTTCGAGGTTTTGACCCGCGAGTCGTAGTCGGCAGGTTCTCTGATGACGCTGGTGAGGTGAGGGCGCGTTCGATGTCTATTCGTGACGGCAATTGCGGTGCGCTATGCCGTCTCGAATGCTGCTAGCTGGAGTTCGTCGTTGACTTTGATCACGAGACACACGGTCACTCGCAGGGCGGTGTTAAAGGTGTCGATATTGGCGTTGTCACCGTCCGCACCGGCCTGCAGCCCGTGGAGTTACTTGTTCCGCAGTTGGGGACCGCTGCTGAGGTCGACCGGTGTCGCGGAGCCGTGGTCGTCGACTGCGCGGCTGTCCTCGACCAGCATGGCTTCGCGCCGTAGATTCGATCACCATGGACACAGCGCGACTTTCAATTACCGACGGGACGTACTTCCTCACGGGCGCTGGCAACATCGACATCGCGATGTCCGCTGCGGGCGGGCTGTGCGAGCCGTCCGAGCGAGGTCTGGCTCTGCGGTCGTCAACGCGCGAGGTGGAAGTCAGTGTCGACGTTCTTTTTCGCCCACGACCGAACCGTCTCGCCGAGGGGTGGACTGTTCTGGCGTTCGGCAAGTTCGATGTCTCCAGCCCGTTGCAGTTGGAGAATGCAGAGGGCCTGGTGTTCGCAGGTTTCGGGTCGCTTTCGCAGATCATTCTTCCGTCGGAGTTGACCTTCAGACTCTTTCGCCCGACCGTCGATGACGGATCCGAGCGCTATCTCCTCGAATTGATGCCCTTCATGAAAGTTTCGGGGCAGCCGTCCGGACGTGACGAAGCGATCGCGACGGCTCAGTCCGCTTCGAGTGCAGGTGACGTGTTCTGGAGCGTTGGCTGCTCGGTACCGGGTGGCGGTCGGCACGTCAGCGCCAACGGAGCCGCACGTTCACGGCAGGCAGCGATGGGCGAGGTCATCGACGCAGGTCGGATTCTGTTGCGCAGCGTGTATTCGGAACCGGACAGCGCCCCGGCGACCGGAATGTCGGTCGGCTTCGGTTTCGAATCCGCACGAGTTCACGGCTTCGACGATCCGGCACTGGACGACGGTGATTTGGCAGCTCGCATAGAGTCCGCACTGCACGATGAGGCGGAGACTGAGTCCGAGATTCGGGATAAAACTGTGCCACCGGCAGATCGACCGGGAGTGCAATACGACACCGTTGCATCGTCGGTACCCGAACAGTGGTCGCGAATAGCATCGTGGCTGCGGCTTCCGAGAGAACCTGCGCAGCAGAAGAACTCGGATAGCGCGGCGTGGCCTCCCGAGCTGATCGAGCTCGCCGACGGAATCGATACCCTCCCTGAAAATTATCGACTGTCGCTGCTACCCATGCTCGAATTGTTCGACCGGGAACGCATGCGATCGGAGCAGGCGATGATGGTTGAGATTTGGGCCTCGGTAGCCGAAGAGGAGGGTGTAGAGAACGTCCCGAGTGCGGAAGCCGGGGTGAGCGCCTGGACGTTCATCCCGGAGTTCATACCGATCGCAGGACTCGACGGCTCGTTCCTCGTGGTCGACACCCGGCCCGGCGAACTCCATGGCTGTGTGACGATGTTCGACAAGGTGGACAGCGATGCGGCTGGACCGCAATGGAATTCGATCAGTGCGATGCTGTCGGATCTCGCTTCGAGCTTCGACACCGGTGCGCCGTTCGAAGGCAGTTGGCGACCGGCGCTGGTCGATGGTGTTATCGAATGGACCTGAGGAACATGCGATTCCACGCTTTGGATCCCAGCAGGTCACCGAGCTCGGGTGGAGACAGACTCTACCGCTGTCGCCAAATCGTGGGACAAAGCCACCATTACCTTGGGTTTTGTCGTCAGCCCGTGACGCGTCTGAAAAGGTGAGCAGATGGACGCAGTACGGGGCAGATGGATTTCGCTGTCGAGACGAACGCGTCACGCGCGGAGCTGTCGCCGCTGGCGAGGGCGCGCCACCTCTCAGGGTCGATCCGAATATTGTCGGAACTGTCGCGGTTCGTATGGACAGGATGGGGCGGGTCATGGACGAGACCTTCACGATTAGCGAGGTGTCGGCGCAGACAGGTCTCGGTGTTCACGCGTTGCGGTTCTACGAACGCAACGACCTCCTCGTGGACCCGATCGAAAGGACCGCCGGCGGCCAACGGCGTTACAGCCGGACGGACGTGGATTGGCTGCGGGTGTGCGTGAAGCTGCGCGAATCCGGGATGCCGCTCGCGGAGCTGCGGCGGTTCGCCGAACTGGTCCGAACTGGACCCGGCAACGAGCAGGAACGTCTGAACCTGTTGCAGCAACACCAGACCCGAGTACGTGAGCAGCTCGCGTCCATCAACGACTGTCTACAGGTGATCGACACCAAAGTCGACATCTACCGAAATCACCTCGACACCGGCGCACCCACGGACCTGTGGGGACGTGCACCCGACGAATTCGCCTGACCCGAACCGGTCGATACGGTCCGAGGTCAGCTGCTGCCGAACGCGTCGATACCGGTCAGCTCCGCCGACAACGCCCACAGTCGGCGTGCCTCCTGCACATCGCTGGCCCACGGCTTCACCCCGACCTGCTCACCCGAGGCCGGAGCGGGTGCGGCGATGTCGCAATCCTCGCAGTACACCCCGCCCTGGTCGGTAAGCATCGGTGACGTCGCCGCCCACACCTGGGTCGCGGCGCCTTGCTCGACGGTCTTGAATCTCGGGTCGATCACCGTTCCGTTTTCGTCGATCCACCCGTTGTCCTGCATCTCCGCACGCGGTAGGTGGCGGACGAGATTGGTCAGGATCATTCCGGGGTGCAACGAGAACGCACTCACGCCGTCGCGACGACCGAGTGAGTCGAGATGCACTGCGAACAGTGCGTTCGCTGTCTTCGACTGCCCGTACGCCAAGAATCTGTCGTAGCCGGTGTCGAATTGCACATCGTGCCAACGCATTGCGGAGGCGTGATGGCCACTCGACGACACCGACACCACGCGTGCCGATCCGCGTCGCAGCTGAGGCCACAGGCGGTTGACGAGCGCGAAATGGCCGAGGTGGTTCACGCCGAATTGCGCTTCCCATCCCGGTCCGACCCTCGTTTCCGGGCAGGCCATGACCCCGGCGCTGTTGATCAGGATGTCTACCGGGCGGTCCGATGATCTGACGGTGCCCGCGAAAATCTTGATGCTGTCTTGATCGGCGAGATCGAGCTGTTCGACTCGCATCCGATCGTGTTCGCCCAGAACGCGGTTCGCCGCCGCGATGTCTCGGGCGGCGACAAGCACGTCGGCACCGGCGTCGATCAGCGCGCGAGTTGTCTGCAACCCGAGACCCGAATGCCCTCCGGTCACGATCGCGAACTGCCCTTCCAAGTCGATACCAGTGAGAACGCCATCGGTCGTGGACCGCGCGTCGAAACCCGAACCTAGGGCAGCCTGTGAATTAGTCATGACCCGACCGTAAAAGCTGGAGCGCGGTCTAGGTCAAGCCGAACGTGCTGCCGCCGTGCAGAAATTAGGACGATTGCTGAGCGCGTGGCTCGCTATCGTCGATGTCTGCGAGATGGAGTATCCCGTCGACGACGTCCCCGACCGGTCGTGCGGCATCGATGCCGGTTCCATTCTTGGGGATGTCTTCTTTGCTGAGGTGCAGCGCAACGATGAGCTCGCGCTCGGCCGATCGGGCGCCCAGTCGTTCTCGGCCCGAGAATCGAGACGTCGAAGGAGAGTCTCGGGGTCTACGAGGCGGACGAAGACTTGATCGGACCCATCCAGGAATCGCTCGAAGTTTCGTGAACCACCGCAAAAGAACACAGCAGCGTCGTCCCGTTGGTCCGGATTTCGGCAGCTTCGGTTGCGAAAGTTGCCAGCGCTCAGGCCGGGATTCGACGAGTTCCTCCGGTGGTGATTTTAACCGGACTGAGCTCGCCTGGGCTGTGGGGCGGTCGCATCGTCGGTGGATTCAGATTGTCGCTGGACGAGCTACACGGGTCGGATTCGTAGGACCCACCGAGAAACCACTTAGTCAGCCGAACGGGTGCCACGGATATCATGGCGGAATGCGGTGGCGGGTGCCACCATGAGTCGATGACGGTGTCCGACGGTGATCGCCCACAGCGCGAGACTGGGATTTTCGTGGTCTCCGAAGAAGTGGGTCAGCCCCTCGCACACGATTCGCAGGTGCCCTCGCGGGAATGCAGGACAGAAGATGAGGCCAAACGTGTTGCGCGGATGCTTCTTCGGATGCGTCCGGATAGCGCTATGACGGTGACGTTCCAGGGTACCGACGGTCATACCCGTCAGCTCGGAACACTCGACGTATCCGGGTGGCACCCGAGGACGTAGGTTGTCGTCGACGGTGTTCGATGACCTGTTTCGGAATCGGAGATTGCCCAATATAGCTGTAGCGGGCTACATCTGGGTGTTCTGCTCGGGAGTCGCGCCGAGGTGCGTGACCGTGGGAGCTGCCGTCGCGGCCAGCTGTGCGATAAGCGACCACTCTGGTTGCACACCTGCCCACATCCGAGCGAACCGGGCGTTCCAGAACAGTTCGAATCTCACCCGCTCGCCGAGTTCCGTTGGCGTGGTGCGCGAATACAGTTCGACGTCGTAGATCACGAGCATCGTCACAGAGTCACGCAGACCGACCTAACGGTTCGAAAGGGACAGATCGGTCGGAGCGTCAGCGTCGGCGAACCCGCGAGTGACCCACGCCGGTCCGTCGAAGAGGCCTAGATCGCTGGGCGTCCGCCCTGCGATTTTGACGAGAAGGCGGAAATGGAATCCGATCTCGGGACCGTTGGCCCGCTCCACCGTCAAATGTCGATCGGTCAGCGATTCGAAGACGGCTATCAGCGGATCGGGGACCCAGCCGAGCCGAATCTTGTCGTCGTCGGTGACGAGGAAAGCGTGCGGGTTGACCGTATTAGTACTGTCCCGAACCAGCTGAAGGGCGTCTCCGGGCGAGAGCGAGGCAATGCGCTTTTGCTCCACCGGCTCCAGGTGGCGCACTCCGTGTGTGAGGAATGGGAACGACACCAATTCGCCGGGCCCCGCCGTGGGAGCAGGCAGTAGTTCGATCGTGTCACCGACCCGTTGTCCGTGCGAGCGTGCCAGAACCTCGAACGGCGCGGCGTTCGCTGGCAGGCCGAGCGCGTTCATCGATGCGCTTCGGTCGGGCCGACGCGACGAGACCACGCGTTCGGCGAACACGGGGAAGAGTTGGCCGCTGCGCATCGGAGCTTGCGTGGCATGGGTCAGCCCGGGTAAGGGCCGAAAATCGTCCCGCGCGAGCGCTGACTCCAAGTATGCGAATTCGAAGCAGTCGAGCAGGTGGCGCAGGAAGCCGACCGGCACGTACTGACGTGTATTGGGATCGCGAACGGTGACAAGCAGCCGGCTCAGCGTCTCGGGAGCATCCGCGGGCCTGTGGTCGACCGCAGTCGTGGTCATGCTGTCAACCTCCTCCGGTTCGTTTCCAACAGCGTACTGACAAAGTTACGTCGGACCTCCGACATTCCCGGGACTGCCTCCACGACCGACCGGACAACTTCGGCGTCGAGGTCGCCGATCCGATCGATCCATTCGTGCCCGTTCTGCCCCGAACGCATGACCGCGTCCAATGCCATCTCCACCAAAGGAAGTCGACTGCCGTTCTCGAAACGGTGCGCCATGCCCCGTCCGGCATACGCCGCGGCGTCCTTCGTGGCCATGAACTTGTCTTGGACCCCAGAGGCGAGGGCACTTCCGTGATCGAAAGACGGGGCAAGAAAGCGGTTGCCGTCATCGTTTCGAGTCAGGACGCCCCAGTTGATCGCGTGGCGGTCGGTGTTGGCGATCCAGGCGTCGAACACCAGGTAGCCGGCAAAGAGGTCGAAGCCACTCGTCTCCGGTGCAAGGTCACCGGGCGTTCGAACACCATCGAGAAGGCGCTGAATGTTGTCGAGGCTGTGGCCCACACGGTTCTTCGGGCGATTGTCGCCCGCGCATGAGAGGTACCCGTCGAATTCCGAGAGCAGTGTGTCCCCGGAATCGAGTGAGCACCCGTCCGGGGTGACGTTACGAGAGATGATCCCGACCGCACCATCCCTTGCGGCGAGTTCTACCCGAGCAGCAGGCAGACCGATCAGCCCGGCCAATTCGGAGGCGATCTTCTCCGACGAGTCGTCGAACCGGCGATAGCTCGCCGTCTTGATCGGTTTGAACAACCACCACGATGACTGACTGTCGTCTCGTGCGTCCGCTTGTAGTGCGACCCAGTCCTTCGGGTCGAGTCCGCGCGCTTCCTGACTGACCACAACCCACTCGGATATGTCCCACACCGCGAACGGATGCCGGGGCGCCGAGGCTTGGAGATGCACTGCCAGATCATCGCACTGAGTCGACTTCTTGGACGGTTTACACCGGGCAACCCTTAGATCGGTGGAGAAGGCCAAGTCGCATTTGCCGCTCGTCAACCGTCTGGATCTCAGACGCTGTGAACCAATCACCGACCGCGATTGCGGCGATGCTCCCGACGGCCAGCTGCGACGATCGGAACACAGGAAACGCCGCAGCCTTCGCTGCGCTGAACTCGATTCTTCGTCGAGTTGGACGACCCACGATGGGTCAACTACGAAGCAAGCGAGGGTTCACAGCGCCCCGAATACGACGGATCCGTCGAACAGCACGGCCTCGGGAAGGATGTCGCTGATGGTGGACGGCGGTGCCGTGAAGAGATCGGTGTCGAGGACCACGAGGTTCGCCGCCTTGCCGACTTCGATGGAACCGGCACGGTCATCGATCCGCAGCTGCTTGGCGGCGCCCGTGGTGTATCCCTCGATCAGCTGCTCCAGCGACAGCACCGACTCGGCTGCAGGACGCACGCTGCCGGGGAACCGGTCGGCGTCGAGTGGGTACTCGGGGTCGACGCGGGTGTGCGCGACCTGAATGCCGAAGAACGGGTTCGCTCGGTTCAGTTCGTAGTCGGTCACGACATCGCTGGAGTAGGCCACGGTCGCGCCGCTATCTATCATCTCGTTGAAGGCGTACATCCTGTTCCAGCATTCTTCGCCGAGGTGTTCCTTCGCTTCTTCACCGAAGTAGCCACCCGACCAATGCGTCGTCCAGTTGATGAGGACGCCCAACTCCGCGGGGCGATGCATGTCAGCGGGGTCCACGAGCTCGCAGTGGGCGAATGTCACCTGGATCCGCCACGTATCGGACTCGGCGACTGTGAGCTCCTTCGCGGCCTGCACGGCGTCACACCCGGCCCGGAAGGCCCGGTCGCCGACCATATGGATGTGGACGTCGACGTCGGCCCGGTTGCTGGTGAGCAGACACTGCGTCAGCTCATCCGTGCTCATCTGCATGCCCCCGTCGCCGTGCGAGCACGCCCGGCCCTGTGGTGCGAGCAAGGCACTGTTGCCGACCTCGTTGGTGCCGTCGAGAAAGAGCTTGAGTGTCCTGATCCTCACCCGGTCACTGCCGTAGCGGTTCTGGTAACGCTGCACCGTCTCGATGGCGTCGGGCAGGTCCTCGGCGGTCCGGAATCGGACAGCTCCCTCGTAGTGGCAGTGCAGTTCGCCGGCGGTGTCGAGCGCCGCGACGGCCTGCACGGTGCTCTCGTGGGCGATCACGGCCTCGAAGATCGCTGTAACGCCGTGACGCCCCACGACTCGACCGACCACGAGGGCTACCGCTTACCCGACGCTCCCGTCGCGCCCGAGAACGATCACGGTGTCGACGATGACGCTCTGGGTCGGCACCTCGCGAAGTACGTCGCTCCCGCGGCCGATTTCTTCGACGTCTTCGTCCGCGAGACGCGACCGGCCTCCTCTCTGAGCCGCGTGCAGTGGCACCTCGGCCATGGCGACGATCCACTGGAGTTCCGGACGAGCGACTCGTGGCCTCCGGCCGGTGTCGAGGTGCGCGAGCTGGTCATCTCCGACGGTGGCCGGGCGACGAGCGGCGCGATGGGCGGGCGCCTCACGCCCGACCTGCAGGCCGAGTCCACGGCCACGTGGGTCCACGACCCGGACGACTTGGTTCCCGTCAGCGTGATCAATCCGTTCGCGTCCTTGCTCGAGTACCCGGACGAAAGCGGCCTCCACTCGCGTCCCGACGTTCTGACCTTCACATCGGAGGTCGGTTCGGCAGACCTCGACCTCGTCGGGCCCATCGATGTGACCCTGACCGTCGGTTCGACCGCACCGACGACCGACCTCATCGTCAAGGTGCTCGACGTCGACCCTGGCGGCGCGGCCCGCGTCGTGGCCTGGGGGGACGGCCAGATCGACACGGCCGATGGCGATGTCGAGGCGACGATCGAACTCGGCCACGTGGCCTACCGTCTCGAGGCAGGACATGCGCTCCGCCTTCAGATCGCCAGCAGCGAGTTTCCCGCGTTCCAGCCACATCCAGGGACGGGGGAGCCGGCCTGGTCGGCCGTCGAGACCAGGCCGAGCACCCAGACCTTGCGGTGCTCGGACCGCTCTGTGGTCCGTCTGTCGGTACTGCCGACCGGCGTGGCGTGGTGACCCGCTGACACAGCGGTAACCACAGCACGCACAACTGCGCGCCCCTCAGCACCAGTGCGCCCCCGTCACCACCGATCAGGTGGTGACGGGGGCGCCTCTCGCGGTGGTCCTCCTAGCGGAAGGCCGCAATTCCGGTCATGGCCTGTCCGATGGACAGTGCGTGCATCTCCGAGGTTCCCTCGTAGGTCAGCACCGACTCGAGGTTGTTCATGTGCCGGATGACCGGGTACTCCAGGCTGATGCCGTTGGCACCCAGGATGGTCCGAGCCGTGCGACAGACCTCGAGCGCCTCGCGGACGTTGTTGAGCTTGCCGAGGCTGACCTCGACGGGGAGCAGGCCGGTTGCGTCCTTGGCCCGGCCGAGGTGAAGGGCCAGCAGTGTGCCCTTGACGACTTCGAGTGTCATGTCGGCGAACTTGGACTGCGTCAGCTGGAAGCCCGCGATCGGCTTGCCGAACTGGGTCCGCTGGCCCGCATAGTCCAGCGCAGTGTGCAGCGAGGACCGCGCGGCGCCCATGGCTCCCCAGACGATGCCGTACCGAGCCTCGTTCAGGCAGCTGAGAGGGCCCTTGAGACCCGTCACCCCGGGCAGCACCGCGTCGTTGGGGAGTCGGACGCCGTCGAGCACGAGCTCGCTGGTGACCGACGCACGCAGCGACATCTTGTGTTTGATCAGCGGGGCGCTGAAGCCCGGCGTGTCGGTCGGCACGACGAAGCCACGGATGCCTTCGTCGGTCTGCGCCCACACCACCGCGACGTCGGCGACCGAGCCGTTGGTGATCCACATCTTGCGGGCATCGAGCACCCAGTCGTCGCCGTCACGTCGGGCGCGACTGCGCATCGAGGCCGGGTCGGAGCCGGCGTCGGGCTCGGTGAGGCCGAAGCATCCGATCGCGCGGCCCGCAGCCATCTCGGGCAGCCACTGGTTCTTCTGCTCCTCCGAGCCCCATCGGTGGATCGCGAACATTGCCAACGACCCCTGCACCGAAACCAGCGAGCGCAGGCCCGAGTCGGTGGCCTCCAGCTCGAGGCATGCAAGTCCGTACTCGGTGGCCGTCATGCCCGGGCATCCGTAGCCGTCCAGATGCATGCCGAGAACGCCGAGCGAACCCAGCTCGACAGCCAGTTCGCGGATGTCGGGGATCGTGCCGTTCTCGAACCACGTCGCGACGTGCGGTTCGACGTTTCTATCGCAGAATGTGCGGACGGCTTCGCGTACGTCGCGCTCCTGCTCGCTCAGGAGGAGATCGATGCCGGCGGGATCGGCGGGATCGAATGCCCTGCGGGTGCTGGTGCTCATGGGTGCTCCTGGTCGGTGAGAGGGGTTGCCAGCCAACGACGGATCTCGTGGCTGTGTTGCCCGAGGGCAGGTGGTGCAGTGGGTGACGCGCTTGCAAAGTCCGAGTAGCGAATGGGGTGGGCGATCTGCGGGGATGCGCCATCGATCTCGATGACCGGATCGAGCCCGAGGGATGCAGCGAGTGCGATTCCTTCCGCGATGTTCTTGACCTGCCCAGCCGGAACTCCCACCGCTGTCAGGAGCGACTGCCATGTTGCGGCCGAGCGCTCGCCCAGGCGTTGCTCGAGGTGTTCGACGAGCTCGTCGCGATGAGTGACGCGCTCGCCATTGGTCGCGAACCGCGGGTCATCGGCAAGGTTGGGTAGTTCCAGGGCGCTGCACAGCCGAACGAAC
This sequence comes from Rhodococcus sp. AW25M09, assembly GCF_000333955.1. Lineage (GTDB taxonomy): Bacteria > Actinomycetota > Actinomycetes > Mycobacteriales > Mycobacteriaceae > Rhodococcoides. The sequence goes on along the minus strand of NZ_CAPS01000112.1, from coordinate 78,312 downwards.
TGGCCATCGTTTCCGCAGGCGACGACGAGGAGTCCGTCGGAGCACCGCAAGGTCTCGTACGGCGCGATCGAGGGGTGGACATTGCCCATCCGTTCGGGAGCGACCCCCGTCGCGAGATACGCACTGGCCTGGTTCGCGAGTGACCCCAGCAGGCTCTGCAGCAAGTTGACCTCGACATGTTGGCCGCGGCCGGTCGCCTCTCGGTGCCTGAGGGAAGCAAGAATGCCGATGACGGCGTCCTTTCCCGTCAGTACATCGACCAGGGCAACCCCGACTTTCTGGGGATCGCGGTCCGGTTCGCCGGTGATGCTCATCAGTCCACCGAGCGCCTGCACCACGAAGTCGTAGCCGGGAAGATGAGCTCCGCTTGCCGCACCGAACCCGGTCACCGAGCAATGGATGAGCCGCGGGTTGATCTCGCGGGAGGCGATGGGGTCCAGACCGAATTTGACCAGTGAGCCTGGCCGGAAGTTCTCGACGAGTACATCGGCTCGCGCCACGAGGTCGTGTGCAACCTGCAGGTCGTCAGCATCGCGAAGATCGAGGGTGATGCTGCTCTTGGTGCGATTCACCGAACCGAAGTACGAGGTTCCGGCGTCGGTCCACGGCGGACCCCAGTGACGCGTGTCGTCGCCGCCATCGGGGTTCTCGACCTTGATGACCGTCGCCCCGAGGTCGGCCAGAGTCATAGCGGCCATGGGTCCCGCGAGGACTCGACTGAAGTCGGCCACCACGACGCCGTCGAGGGGTTGGGGACGCTGAGGATCGGCGTCCGTGATCATGTGTCTCCTGCCATGCGTCCAGGATCTTATAAAATCTAAGATATGGCAAGGTGTGCGCCCGAAGCAGTACGCTCTGTGAGCTATGAGCCAATCTCCCAAGCTTCCTCGCAGGCTCACCGCCCAACAGATGGCGTTGAATCATTTGCGCCAGCTGATCTCGGGCGGGTTTCTGCAGCCGGACGATCGAATTCGCCAGGAACAGCTGGCCGAGGATTTGGGGTGCAGCGTCATACCGGTTCGCGAGGCGTTGAAGACGTTGGAGGCAGAAGGCCAGGTGCAGTACGTCCCGCACCGCGGCTACCACGTCACCCGGTTGAGTATCGACGAGCTCACCGAGACGTACTTGATCCGTCGGTTGCTCGAGGACGAGATCGTTCGCATCGCGGCCCCACGTCTGGGTCCGGACGACTTCGCAGAGTTCGATCGTTTGATGGACTCGATGGAATCGGCGAGTACGGCCGCTGACATCGCAACGATGATCACCTTGAACCGCGACTTCCACTTTCGCCTCTTCGAGCGAGCCGACCGACCTCGAATGGTCGACTTCATCCGCATGCTGTGGCAGGCCACCGACTCCTATCGGGCTCGCTACTACGCCGACGCTCCCGCGCGCGAACGGGTGGATCGCGAACACCGGAGCATCGTCGATGCCTTGCGCGCCGGAGAAGTCGACCGGGCAGTCGAAGAGCTCGACCGTCACCGCGGTCACGCGGTGGCGGCACTCGCCAGCAGCCTCGAGAACGACCAACCCCGTCCGGACTCCGAGGACTAGAAGCGATGGCCGTGCTGTGGCCTCGAAGGTGGCACGGCGGTCGACCCGACAGCGTCAGAGCGCCCGAAGGTCGTTGACGAGTAGAGCCACGCCGAGAGACATCACCGACTCGGCGTCATCGAGGCTGATGCCCAAGATGTTCTCCAAGAGACGCAGGCGACCGTACAGAGCTTGGCGGCTGAGGTGGACATCGGCAGCCACCGCGGCCTTGTTGCCGCCGAGCCGGACGAAGGACCGCAGCAGCGCGAGGAGTTCGGCACGGCGCTCACTGTCGGAGGCCAGCAACGATCCGAGTTCGGACTCGACGAACGCCACGACTCGGTCGTCGTTCTGAAGCTCTGCCATGAGACCGCGTAGGCGCACATCGCTGGATCGGTACCAAGATCGACCGTCTTCGGAGAGCACATGTCCCGCCGAGGCGATGTGCATCGTCGTCCGTAGATGACGTGTCGCGCCGACGAGCGTGCTCGCCGCAGGGCCGACGCCCAGCGTGGCGCGCTGTCGTGTGCCCTGGCGGGAGTCGAGTGCCTCGTTCAAGGCGTCGAGAGTGGCGTCTTCGACGTCACCGGGCCGGAGCGCCAGCACGAGCCCGACCTGACCGTCGCCCACACCGCCGGCAATGACATCGAGTCTCGCGGAGCGAGCGGCTTCGCTGGTCGCTTCCAGCTGGGCCCGGGCTCGACGCTGCCGGACGATCTGGTCGGGAACAGCGGTGGCTCCGAAATGCACCACCACCGGCAGATACGACGGCCGCGAAGGCACACCCAAAGCGCGGGCTCTGGCGATCGCGTCCACCTCGTCTGCAACACGGGCCTCCATGAGGTCGAGCAGTAGCGACTCACGAGCTTGGAACTGCAAGCCGGCTGCATCTCGCTGCACGAGGCGCGAGAGCTGAAGCGCCTGAGCAGCGCGTTGCAGCACGACGGCGACTTCGACCGCGTCAGCGACCGGCTGTGGAGCGACCAGTCGCCCCCACGCAGATCCCCGCAAGCCCACCGGGCACGTCAACCACTCTTCGGGCCCCGTCGTACCGGGCCGGTCCAGTACCGGTGCGGACCGAGAGCGTTCCTGCCATCTGGCGAGGACGTCTCGAGGGCTCCGGTCGTGCGCAGCCAAGGCGACGACACGACGCCCGGCGTCCTCCAGGACGATCGGTTCGCCGACCAGAACGGCTGCCCGACCGACGATGGTGTCGGAGTCGGCGCTGTCGAGGCTGAGCTCGGTGAAAACCTCGTGGGTCTCCTGAGCGAAAGCCAAGCCTCGGTACTGCTCCCCAACTATCGCCCGGTGTACTGCTTCGGTCACCTCGACGAACTTCACCGGTGCCCGTAGCGCGATCAGCGGTAGCTCCAGCCTTCGTGCCTCGGCGACGACCTCGGGCGGCACGGTCGCCAGCTGGGGGCCGAGCTCGACGATCAACCCGCGAGCCTCGGTTGCCACCAGCTGGCGGACGAACGCCGCCGGGTCGGCTGTTCCGTTCGCGAAGGGCAGGCCTGTGGTCAAGACGACTTCGTGCCCGTCGAGCAGGTGGCGCACGTCCCTCACCTCGGCAACATGGACCCACCGCACCGGTCGGTCCATCCTCACACCGTCGACGACGATGTCCGGTTGCCCAACGGAAAGAGCGTTCATGCTCAGCATGGAGCGCAAGGTCGGTGTGGCCACCACGCGAGAATACGACACCTTGTACGGTTTTCGGCACATCACGCGACACAGTGAGTGTTCCTGCGAGATGAATCAAGCCTCAGACTCGAAGCGTGAGCAATGAAAACGGCCTGACGACAACGATGCACTGGATCAACGGCTCTTCGGTCGACGGCACGGGCGACCGGCTGGGCGACGTGACGAACCCGGCCACCGGAAGCGTGTCCTCCACGGTTGCGCTGGCTTCGGACGACGACGTACTGGCCGCGGTGGCATCGGCGAAGAAGGCGTTTCCGGCCTGGCGTGACACGTCCCTGGCACGTCGGGTCCAGATCATGTTCCGGTTTCGCGAGCTGCTCAACGAGCGGGCACCCGAGCTCGCGGCGATCATCACCGCCGAGCACGGCAAGGTGCTGTCCGACGCGGCGGGCGAAGTGGCTCGTGGCCAAGAGGTGGTCGAGTTCGCCTGCGGCATCCCGCACCTGTTGAAGGGCGGCTTCACCGAGAACGCGTCTACACAGGTGGACGTGCACTCGGTGCGTCAGCCGCTCGGCCCGGTCGCGATCATCAGCCCGTTCAACTTCCCGGCGATGGTGCCGATGTGGTTCTTTCCGCTAGCGATCGCGGCGGGCAACACCGTCGTGCTGAAGCCCTCCGAGAAGGTGCCCTCGGCCGCCAACTGGATCGCTGCGCTGTGGAAGGAAGCGGGCCTGCCCGACGGTGTCTTCAACGTGCTGCACGGCGACAAGGTCGCGGTCGACGGATTGTTGACCCACCCGGACGTCAAGAGCGTCTCGTTCGTCGGATCCACCCCCATCGCCAAGTACGTCTACGAGACCGGGACGGCGCACGGCAAGCGTGTGCAGGCCCTGGGCGGTGCCAAGAACCACATGATCGTGCTGCCCGACGCGGACCTCGACCTCGCGGCCGACCAGGCCGTCAACGCGGGCTTCGGCTCGGCGGGGGAGCGATGCATGGCGATCTCGGCGTGCGTCGCAGTGGGAGACATCGCGGACGAGCTCGTTGCCAAGATCAGAGAGCGCGCCGAGGCGCTGCGCACGGGCGACGGCACGTCGGGGCTGCGACAGTGGGCCCGCTGGTGACCGCGGCCTCGCGCGACCGAGTGGCGGGCTTCGTCGACGCCGGCGAAGCCGCGGGCGCGACACTGGTCGTCGATGGCCGCAACCCCGAGACGGACGCCGACGGCGAAGGCTTCTTCGTCGGTCCCACGCTGTTCGACCACGTCACGACCGACATGAGTATCTACACCGAGGAAATATTCGGCCCCGTGCTCGCCGTGATCCGTGTCGCGACGTACGAGGAGGCGGTGGCTCTGATCAATGCCAACCCCTACGGCAACGGCACCGCGATCTTCACCAACGACGGTGGAGCCGCGCGCCGGTTCCAGAACGAGGTCGAGGTCGGCATGATCGGAATCAACGTCCCCGTGCCTGTTCCGATGGCGTACTACTCGTTCGGCGGCTGGAAGAATTCTCTGTTCGGAGACAGTCACGCTCACGGTACCGAGGGCGTGCACTTCTTCACCCGAGGCAAAGTCGTCACCTCCCGCTGGCTCGACCCGAGTCACGGCGGGATCAACCTCGGCTTTCCCCTGAACGCATGATCGGTCCGAACGCTCGATCCGTCACTACCTGAAGGCGAGAACCTCATGACTGCGCATCTCACCGTTTTCGAGCGGGAGGCACCGTCGGCGAGCGCGATCGACGAGTCTCTCCGCTCGACGAAGTCGTCCGTCTTCTGGTTGGAGGACGCACCGCACGCGTCGTACCCGCAGCTGACCGCATCCCACACGGCCGACCTGACGGTCGTGGGCGGCGGCTACACGGGGCTGTGGACGGCGGTGCTGGCCAAGCGACGCGATCCCTCGGCCCGTGTGGTGCTGCTCGAGGCCCAGACGATCGGCTGGGCCGCATCGGGCCGCAACGGCGGGTTCGCCGAAGCGAGCCTGACGCACGGCGATGAGAACGGCCGCGCGCGCTGGCCCGACGAGTTCGACACGCTCGAGCGGATGGGTCTGGAGAACCTCGACGCGATCGAGCGGGACGTCGCCGAACTGAAGATGGACGTGCAGTTCGAGCGCACCGGGACGCTGTCGGTCGCCTACGAGCCGCATCAGGTGCAATGGCTGAAGGGCGCCGAGGCGGGCGTCTACCTGGATCGCGATGCCGTGCGGAAGACGATCGACAGCCCGATTTTCGCCGCTGGTCGCCGCGAAGAACACCTCTCCGCCTTGGTGCACCCGGGACGCCTGGCAGCGGAGCTGGCGCGCGTCGCCACCGACCTCGGCGTGGAGATCTTCGAGCAGTCGTCCGTGACAGGTCTGCGCACGCGCGGGTCCGGTGTCTCGGTCGAGACCGCCCGCGGCGTCGTGAAGAGCGCGAAGGTTGCGCTGGGCACCAACGTCTTCCGCCCGCTGCTGCGGCGCTCGCGTCTGTCCACCGTGCCGGTGTACGACTACGTCCTGATGAGCGAACCGCTCAGCGCCGCCCAGATGGACGACATCGGTTGGCGCGGCCGCGAGGGCCTGACCGACATGGCCAATCAGTTTCATTACTCGCGACTGTCGGCGGACAACCGGATCCTTTACGGAGGCTACGACGCGATCTATCACGCAGGCCGCCGGGTGCGTCCGGAGTACGAGGACCGGCAGTCGTCGTACCGAACGCTCGCGTCACACTTCTTGACGACCTTTCCGCAGCTGGAGGGGTTGAGCTTCAGCCACCAGTGGGGCGGCGCGATCGACACGTCCACACAGTTCTGTGCGTTCCACGGCCTCGCCCGTCGAGGCCGGGTCGCGTACGCGGCGGGGTTCACGGGCCTTGGAGTGGCTGCGACGCGATTCGCCGCCGAGGTCATGCTGGACCGCCTCGCGGGGGACCCGACACCTCGCACGCAGCTGGAAATGGTGCGCAAGAAGCCGTTGCCGTTCCCACCCGAGCCGCTCGCCAAGATCGGCATCGAAGCGACCAAGTGGTCACTCGACCGCGCTGACCACCGTGAGGGACAGCGCAACGTACTGCTCCGGACCCTCGACCGTCTCGGCCTCGGGTTCGACTCGTGAACGAGCCGGAGCTGGCTGCGCAGCGACTGCTCGCTCAGGATGCCGCGACGGTGCCTGTCGAGCACACACCCGTCGATGCCCGTGATGTGGTCGAGGGGCATCCGACGCAGGGTGCGCAGACGCTGCACGTCCAGGACGTCGTAGAGGTGGGCGTCTGGGAGATCACGTCGGGCGTCGTGGAGGACATCGAGACCGAGGAGGCCTTCGTCGTCCTCTCCGGCCGTGGCCGGATCGAGTTCGCCGACGGCAGCAGCCTGGCCCTACACGCGGGCACCGTCGTCCGGCTGCAGGCCGGCGACCGGACCCGCTGGACCGTCTACGAGACGCTCCGCAAGCTCTACGTACTCTTGCCCGACTCTGCCAAGGAAGTAACCTCGTGAGCACCGCACACACCCCGGACGTCATCCAGAACTACGTCGACGGTGCGTTGATCGACTCGGCGGCGACCGATTTCATCGAGCTCATCGATCCCACGACGGGACGCCCGGACGGTCGATCACCGATCTCCACCGCCGACGAGGTCGACGCCGCCTTCCGCGCCGCCAAGCGGGCGTCGAAGACATGGAAGCGTTCGACGCCGAAGGCGCGCCAGCTGGCGCTGCTGAAGATCGCGGACGCGGTCGAGGCCGCGCGTGACGAGCTGGTCGAGCTGCAGTCGCGCGATACCGGCCAGATCAAGGCGCACATCGCGACCGAGGAGATCGACCAGGGTGTCGACCAGCTGCGCTTCTTCGCGGGCGCGGCCCGGCTGCTGGAGGGTAAGGCGACCGCCGAGTACGCCGAGGGTCTGTCGTCGAGCATCCGCCGTGAGCCCATCGGCGTCGTCGCGCAAGTGACGCCGTGGAACTACCCGTTCGCGATGGCGATCTGGAAGATCGCTCCGGCTCTGGCTGCCGGCAACACGATCGTGCTGAAGCCGAGCGATACCACCCCGCGCTCGACCGTCCGCCTGGCCGAGATTGCAGGCGAGATCCTGCCGGCAGGCGTCTTGAACGTCGTCAACGGTGATGCAAGCACGGGTCGCCTGCTGGTCGAGCACCCCGTTCCAGGCCTGGTTGCCATCACCGGGTCGGTGCGCGCAGGTATCGAGGTGGCCGTCGCAGCGGCCCGGAACCTCAAGCGCGCGCACCTCGAGCTCGGTGGCAAGGCTCCTGCGGTCGTGTTCGCCGACGCCGACCTGCAGACGGCTGTCGAGGGCATCGCAGTCGGGGGATTCTTCAACGCCGGTCAGGACTGCACCGCCGCTACGCGCGTCATCGTGCACGAGAGCGTCCGTGACGAGCTGCTGCGGCTGCTGGTCGCGCAGGCGGAGGCTTCCAGCCCGGGCACACCGGACGACGAGTCTGCCGCGTTCGGGACGCTGAACAACGCGGGTCACCTCGCGTCCGTCGAGCGGATGATTGCGGGGCTCGGCGAGCACGCGACGATCGAGACCGGCGGTGCGCGCGTCGACCGCGACGGCTTCTACTTCCAACCCACCGTGATCTCCGGTGTCCGCCAGGACGACGCGATCGTCCAGCAGGAGGTCTTCGGGCCCGTGCTGACGGTGCAGTCGTTCGCGACCGACGACGAGGCGACCGACCTTGCCAACGACGTGCCGTTCGGCCTCGCGGCCAGCGTCTGGACCAAGGACCACGGTCGCGCGCTGCGGATGACCGCCGAGCTCGAGTTCGGGTGCGTGTGGGTCAACACCCATATCCCGTTCGTGTCCGAGATGCCGCACGGCGGGTTCGGGGCATCGGGTCACGGCAAGGACCTGTCGGCGTACGGGCTCGAGGAGTACACCCGGGTCAAGCACGTCATGAGCAACGTGGAGGCATGAGCATGCAACTCCAGCACAGTCGCGAGACTGTCGACGTCATCGTCGTCGGGGCCGGTGCCACGGGACTGTCCGCGGCGCACGCGCTGCAGCGGGCGGGACGGTCGGTCGTGGTGCTCGAGGCGCGCGACCGCGTGGGCGGACGGTTGTGGACCGACGAGGTCGACGACGTCGAATTGGAGCTCGGTGGCCAATGGGTCTCGCCGGACCAGGAAGAGCTGCTGCGCGTGATCGACGAGCTGGGTCTCGAGACCTTCTCGCGCTACCGCGAGGGCAAATCGGTCTACATCGGCATCACGGGGGAGCGCCGCACGTTCGAGGGCGAGCAGGTCCCGGTCTCACCGAATGTGGAGAAGGAGATGGTCCGTCTCACCGAGTTGCTGGACTCCCTTGCCGCGCAGATGGATCCCGCCAGGCCGTGGGAGACGCCCTCGGCGGATGAGCTGGACCGCCAGAGTTTCTCTTCGTGGCTGGACGAGCACTGCAGCGAACGCGAGGCCCGCGACAATATCGGGATGTTCATCGCCCAGGCGATGCTGACCAAGCCTGCGCACAGCTTCTCGGTGCTCCAGGCCGTGCACATGGCCGCGAGCGCAGGCAGCTTCAGTCACCTCGTCGACTCCGAGTTCATCCTCGACAAGCGAGTCGTCGGCGGCCTGCAGAGTGTCCCGCTGGCGCTGGCCGAGCGGCTCGGCGACGCGGTGCGACTAGGTGTCGACGTCGAGCGGGTGCGGTGGAGCGACGCTGGCGTAGAGGTCGTTGCCGGCGACCTGACAGTGGCAGCGCAGCACATCGTGGTGGCCGTTCCACCGACTGTTGTGTCGCGCATCCGCTTCGACCCGCCACTACCCTCGCCGCAGCGAGAAGCACGCCAGCACCAGTCGTTCGGCCAGGTCATCAAGGTGCACGTGACCTACCCGACGCCGTTCTGGCGTGACGCCGGCCTGTCCGGGACAGTCTTCAGCCCGTACCAGTTGGTCCACGAGGCGTACGACAACACCAACCACGGCGACACACGCGGGACACTCGTCGGCTTCGTCTCCGACGACCGCGCCGACGAGGTGCGCGCAATGACGGCCGATCGTCGTCGTGATCTGGTTCTGCAATCGCTTGTGAACTATTACGGTGACGACGCGTTGTCTCCGTCGTCGTACTACGAGAGCGACTGGACCTCCGAGGAGTTGGGACAAGGTGCCTACGCCACGAGCTTCGACCTCGGCGGCCTGACTCGGTTCGGACCGGTGATGCGGCAGCCGATCGGTCCCATCCAAATCGGCAGCTCCGACGTCGCCGGGCTGGGATTTCAGCACGTAGACGGCGCTCTGCGCGTCGGAGCCGAGATGGCCGCAGCCGTCGTCTCGTCTCGCTAACCCCCAAACCACCCAGGCCATCGAGGAGTTGTCCATGAACGTCAAGAACCCCGACCACGACCGTCTGCAGAAGTCGGCCAAGGATCACCTGATTCTGCACTTTTCCAAGCAGGAGATCGACGACCTCATGGTCCTGGACCGTGGTGAAGGTCCGTACGTGTACGACACCCACGGCAAGCAGTACATCGATGCCTTGTCGAGCCTGTTCTGCTCGCAGCTGGGCTACTCGTACGGTGCCGAAATGGCCGAGGCAGCCAGCAAACAGCTGACGCAGTTGGCTTTCAACACCAGCTGGGGCACGGCGCACCCGGCGACGATCGATCTGGCGGAGAAAGTCAGCAGCCTGGCCCCGGCCGACGACTACCGCGTCTTCTTCACCGGCGGCGGGTCGGAGTCGGTCGAGTCGGCGTGGAAGATGGTGCGCGAGCACTTCATCGCGATCGGCCAACCGCAGCGCACCAAGGCCATCGCGCGTGACCGTGCGTACCACGGCGTGACACTGGGAGCGCTGTCGTTCACGGGCGTCCCGCCGTTCAAGGAGGGTTTCGGGACCCCGCCGATCGAGGTCACGAAGGTGTCCAACACCAACCGGTTCCGCGCGCCCGACGGCCACGACGAGGCGGCGTTCTGCGCGCGTCTGCTGGCCGAGGTCGAAACCGCGGTGATCGCGGCCGGCGCGGACGAGGTCGCCTTGATCATCGCTGAGCCGGTACAGAACGCAGGTGGCTGCTTCACGGCACCGGCGGGCTACTGGACGGGTCTGCGCGCGATCGCCGACAAGTACGGCATCCTGCTGATGGCCGACGAGGTCATCACCGGGTTCGGCCGCATCGGAGAATGGTTCGCGTCGTCGCGTGAAGGCGTCGCGCCCGACCTGATCAGCGTCGCGAAGGGCCTGACATCGGCGTACGCCCCGATGGGTGCTGCTCTGGTCCGCGAGCACGTGGTCGCACCCCTGGTGGAGCACAACAAGGTTTTCCGTCACGGCATCACGTTCGGCGGCCACCCGCTCAGCGCGGCCCTGGCGTCCAAGAGCATCGAGATCATCGAGCGAGACCAGGTGCTCGAGAACGTCCGGTCACAGGCCGGCGCGCTCGGTGACCGCGTCAAGGGGCTGCTGGACCTGCCGATTGTGGGGGACATCCGCGGCGCAGGCTTCTTCTGGGCCATGGAGTTGGTCAAGGACGAGGAGGCTACCCGCTTCGACCAGGCCGAGCGCGACGAGCTGCTGCGAAGGTTCCTGCCCAAGCGGCTGCGCCAGGCCGGACTCATCGCTCGTTGCGATGACCGCGGCGACGCGGTCCTGCAGATCGCTCCGCCGCTGATCAGTGACGCGGCCCTGCTCGACGACATTGCAGAACGCCTCCGCGACGTCCTGACCGACGCGCAAGCTCACATGGCGCTCACCCGCTGACCCCGCACCGCCGTGCCGGCTTCCTGCCGTGGGTAGACCACGGTCCGGTCGGGATGGGCACGTCATCTTCAATCGCGCGAGCGAGGTGTGGCCGTGGATCTTCTCGACGGACACCGCATCGTGACCGTGACGGACCGAGAGATGCACGGTCTGTTCGTTCACCGCGAACAAGCCGTGCATGAACGGTACTGCGGCAGAACGCAATCGGTGTTTCAGCCCGACGCGTGCACCGAGCTCGAACAATGCCATTCCCAGCTCGATAGTATTGCCGCGCTGCGAAAGCCAGCCGACATCCGCCAGGTCGACCGACAATCGATGCGTGGTCGGGTCGGAGAATGCTCGGTGCGGGCCGAACAGGCGGGTTCGTGGCTCGGTTCGGTAGATATGGATTCGGCGTGTGGTTGGATTGTCCGGTGGTGGACTTCGACGGCTCCGACGTGTTGGGTGATGCCGACTCGGGCGATGGTGCCGCAGATCTCACCGATCGATCACTACCGCCGCGGTCGCTCATCGTCACCGTGGTCGGGCTTTACGTCCGCGAGTTCGGTGGATGGGTCAGTGTCAGCAGTCTGATTCGTTTGATGGAACCGGTGGGGGTGGACGCGCCCGCCGTGCGGTCCGCGGTGTCGAGACTCAAACGGCGCGGAATCCTGGTAGCCGAGAAGCGCGGCACCACAGCGGGATACGCGCTCTCAGCGGTAGCTCGCGACATCCTGGCCATCGGTGACCGACGAATTTTCGCTCGGCCCGCGGCAGTCGACGAAGACTGGACCATGGTGGTCTTCTCGGTTCCCGAAAGCGAACGAAGCAGCAGGCACGCGTTACGGACTCGCCTGGCTGGGCTCGGATTCGGCAATGTCACCTCGGGTGTATGGATCGCACCGGCACACCTCGCCGACGACTGCGCCCAGGCGCTGGCCGTGGACGGACTGGACGCGTACGCCGACGTCTTCGTCGGAGCGCGTCTGGCCTACGCGGACCTGTCGGTGCGGGTATTGCAATGGTGGGACCTCGAGGCGCTCGGTGCCGCCTATAGCCGGTTCTTCGTCCAGTTCGAGGTACTACGCGAGACGTGGACAGACGCGTCACCCGCCGAGCATCCCGGGGAGGCGTTCGCCGACTACATCCGCGCACTGACTGCCTGGAGGCGGCTTCCGTACCGCGACCCAGGGCTGCCCGCTCACCTTCTTCCACAACCTTGGCCTGGTGAGCGGGCCACCGCGTTGTTCGCAGATCTTCGAGAGCTGCTGGAGAAGCCGGCACATACCTTCGTCGATCGAGTCTGAGCCGGCGTCCTGGGTGCGCAAAGCCTAGGAGCGGATCACACGATCCTCGGGAATCACTGCAACAGCAGTTATTTCGATCAGAGCCTCCGCTTGCCACAGCCCTGTGGTTCCGATTCCGGCCATCGCCGGATAGACCGGCCCAGCGAGTTCACGCCAGACGCGTCCGATCTCCCGACCGTGCGCCTGGTAATCGGGAATGTCGGTCAGGAAGATCGTGATATTGGTCAGGTCTTCGGGTTGTCCACCCGCTGCGGCCAGGGTGGTCAGCACATTCGAGAACGACTGGCGGAACTGCTCGACGATCCCACCGGGGACGATGTTCATGTTCTTGTCGAGGGCCGTCTGTCCGCCCAAGTAGAGAGTGTTGCCGGCCAAGGTGCCGTGTGAAAAGCCCTTGGGCGTCGGCAGCTGGGGTGGATTGACGGTGTGGTGGGCCATGGGTGGTCCCTTCCGAGAGTCGTCGGATGTCTGTATTCCCAATAAGTATTGCGCACTTGCGACGATCGTGCAAAACTCGACACAAGATCACGTCGGAAGGACACACGATGAGGCTCGCAACACTCGAATTCGACAGCGGGGAAACCGTTGCGGCGGCTGCGCACGCAGACGGCTGGGTGGCCCTACCTGCACAATCGCTGTCGGAACTGCTTCGTTCCGGCTGGTCCGTACCCAGCTCGGGTGTTGTGGAGGGCCCGCAGGTCACCGGCGCACTCGTTCTCCCGCTGCCTGCGCCCGCCAAGGTGATCTGCTGTGGATTGAACTACGGCGAGCACATCGCAGAGACCGGTCGCGACCTGCCGACCCATCCGACGTTGTTCACGAAGTTCGCCGACTCCCTCATCGGTCCGACGGACGAGGTGGTGATATCGGACGAGGTCAGCGCCGACTGGGAAGCCGAACTTGCTGTGGTCGTGGGCCGCACGCTGACACGCGCGTCACGCGCCGAAGCAGCCGAGGCGATCCTGGGCTACACCGTCGCGAACGACGTATCGATGCGCGATTGGCAACGCCGCACGCTGCAGTGGTTCCAAGGAAAAGCCTGGGACGCAACCACTCCGGTAGGACCGGTGATCGTCACCGCCGACGACATCGACCCGACCGCCGGACTCACGATCACGTGCCGGGTCAACGGCGTCGAGGTCCAACGCGACAGCACGAGCACATTGGTATTCGATTCTGCCGAATTGCTCTCGTACATATCGACTTTCACTACTCTGCGTGCCGGCGATCTCGTACTCACCGGCACTCCTGGCGGAATCGGCATGGCGCGTGAGCCTGCCTGGTTCCTCGCCGACGGCGACGTTCTCGAAACAGAGATCGAGGCCATCGGCACCCTCACCAACACGGTCCGGGTCACCGAGCCGGCCTCTCGAGCAAGGAGAACAGCATGACCACCCAATTCGATTCCAACGCCGGATACCTCCTGCAAGGGGACAACTCGATGTACGCGAGCGCAGGTGGGCAGGTCGTTCCTGTAGTCACCCGGGCCGGCGAGGAGGACGGCCGGACCGGTCAGACGGAGGGCGCGGTACGAATCTCGGGCGTCAGTCCACAACACACACCGGCGACGAAGATCTGGTACGGAAAGGTCAGCAACGAACCGGGATACCGTTCTCTCGCACACCATCACGGAGAGGCCGAGACGGGTGGTTACGTTCTCTCCGGTCGTGCCCGCATCTACTTCGGCGAGAACTACTCGGAGTACATCGATATGAACGAGGGCGATTGGGTCTTCGTCCCGCCGTTCATGCCGCACATCGAATGCAACCTCAGCCGCACCGAGCCCCTGCATTGGCTGACCACCCGGACGCCGGACAATATCGTCGTCAATCTAGCTCCGGTAGATGATGATTCGCTTCGCGACTGGTCGGACCGACCGTGACACCGTCGGTGGCGACCTCCGCCATGGTCACCCGATGCGTGTCGTTGGCCGAGGTCGAGCCGCGTCATGCGGACCTCGGTTTCACCGCACGGACTCAGGCGTGTCCGTGGCCCAAGGCGTACGGCGGTGACATGGTCGCCCAGGCGTCAGCCGCGGCCATGCGTTCGGTGACCGACGGCAAGTCGATGCACTCGATGCACTCGTATTTCCTGCGGCCCGTCGACATCGATGCCGAGGTGCACTACGCCGTGGAGGTGATTCGCGATGGTCGCCGATTCGCGACCCGGCAGGTGCGCGCATATCAGAACGACAAAGTCACCTACATCGGCATGGTGTCTTTCGCAGCCGGTGGTCCCGGAGGGTCACTGAGCAGCGCGGTACCCACCGATGTTCTTGCGCCAGAATCTCTTCCGTCGTCGGCGCAATACCTGGCCGGCCATGCCGTCTCCGACGAGAACACGATGACCACGGTTTCGAAGGAGTACTGGTCGGTCGGTCGTAGCTTCGACATGCGGCACGTGCCGGGTCCGGTGTACCTCGATATCGAGGGTGGGCGAAGCCCTCACCAGGCCATCTGGGTGCGCCCCTTCGACCGGCTACGTCCGGTGGACGGTCTGTCCGATGCTCAGAGGGACCTCGCCGCGCTCGCGTACGTCTGCGACTACACCATCCTCGAGCCCGTACTTCGTGCGCTGGGGCATCCCTGGGCCGAGAAGGGGCTCGTCACAGCCAGTCTCGATCACGCGATGTGGTTCCACCGCACCCCCGAGCCGGGTGCGATGGACGGCTGGTTGCTCTACGTCCAGGAGGCGGTTGCCGCCGATCGAGGTCGCGGCGTCGGCCTGGGCAAATTCTTCACCCCCGAAGGAATCCACCTGGCCACCGTCGTCCAGGAGGGCATGATCGATGCCGAGACGACAGGAGCCGTGCAATGACCGCGGACACAGTACAAGCCCTCACCCGCAGCGCACACGTGGATACGTTCGCGCGAGACAACCTTCCACCCGCCGAGTTGTGGCCGGTCCTCGAATTCACGACCCCCGATCTGCAGTATCCGGAGCGACTCAATGCCGGTGCCGAACTGATCGAGCGTGCAGTCGAGCAGTTCGGTGAACAGCACCATGCTCTTAGGACCCCGGATGGAATCGCCTGGACGTTGGGTGAGCTCCGCGACCACACACACCGGATTGCCCGGGTGCTCACCGAGGACCTCGGACTCGTGCCGGGCAACCGGGTCCTGCTGCGTTCGCCCAACACGCCTATCGCGGTAGCGGCGTGGCTCGCGATCATCGAAGCGGGCGGGATAGCCGTTGTGGTGATGAGCGCCCTGCGTTCTCGCGAACTGGCACCGATCGTGGACAAGACCGGACCTGTCATCGCACTGGTAGATTCGCGATTCGCGCAGGATCTGCACACGGTGCGCGACGAGGGCCATCCCGAACTGGTGGTGGTTCCCTTCGGAGGGGACGATTCCGACGATCTGATGGTTCGTTCGGCAGGCAAGCCGACCGACTTCGTGGCAGTCGATACCGCGGCAGACGATGTCGCGTTGCTGTGCCCGACATCCGGGAGTACGGGAACCCCGAAGATCACGATGCACTTCCACCGCGACGTGCTCTCGATAGACAACACGTTCGGCAAACACGGTCTCGGCCTCGGGCCCGGCGACGTGGTCGCGTGCACTGCGCCGATGGCGTTCACCTTCGGTCTGGGGATGCTGGTGGTGTTTCCGTTGCGGGCCGGCGCCTGCGCGCTGCTCACCGATGCGGTGGCCCCTGCCGCACTCGCCGATGTGGTGCACAGCGAGGGGGTTTCGGTCCTGGCCACCGCTCCCACGGCATACAAGCAGATGATCAAGGCCGGGAAGATCACGCAGCTGGCGGGCCTGCGGACAGCGGTCAGCGCGGGCGAGCATATTTCCGCCGGGGTGTGGAACCACATCCGGGACGCCGTCGGTCTTGAGATCGTCGACGGAATCGGTGCCACAGAACTGCTTCATATCTTTCTGTCCACCGCTGCAGCGAGCGAGACACGAGAGGGTTCGACAGGTAAGCCGCTGCCCGGTTATCGGGCCGAGATACTCGGTGACGATGGAGAGCCGGTGGCAGCGGGCGTACCCGGTCGGTTGGCGGTGATCGGTCCTGTCGGATGCCGATACCTCGCCGACGAGCGTCAGCACGAGCGGGTGGAGAACGGTTGGAACGTCACGGGCGACACGTTCTATCGGGACGCGGACGGCTACTTCTTCTACTGCGCTCGAACCGATTCCATGATCGTGTCCTCGGGCTACAACATCGGTGCTCCAGAGGTCGAGGCCTGCATCGATATGCATCCGGACGTCGTGGATTCGGCCGTCATTGCCGAGGCGGACGCCGAACGCGGACAGATCGTCAGCGCGTTCGTCGTGCTTCGCTCGGGAGTCACTCAAGACTCTGCGACCACAAAATCCATTCAGGATCACGTCAAAGCCGAACTGGCACCGTACAAGTACCCCAGAAAAGTTCGCTTCCTCGACGCACTGCCGAGAAATTCGAGCGGCAAACTTCAGCACTTCAAGCTTCGCGAAACGATACAGGAGAGCACATCATGAGGATTGCCATCGTGGGTGGAGGGCCCGGCGGCCTGTACTTCGCTGCCCTCGCCAAACAGCTCGATCCCAGTCACCGAATCGACGTCTGGGAACGCAACGCGCCCGACGACACATTCGGCTTCGGCGTCGTGTTCTCGGACGAGACACTCGGCAGCATCGAAGGTGCCGACGCCGTCGTGCATACCGAGATGGAGCGGCGGTTCGCTCGTTGGACGGATATCGATGTCGAGATCGACGGTCGCTCGTACACGGTGGGCGGGCAGGGATTTGCGGCGATGAGCCGCAAGGAGCTGCTGGCCATCCTGCAGCAGCGCGTCGCCGAGCTGGGTATCGAGGTGCAGTACCGGACCGAGGCACCCGATACCGACGTTCTGCGAGCGTCATACGACTTGGTGATCGCCTGCGACGGTTTGAATTCCGCCGTCCGTACCCGGTACGCGGATGCTTTCCGGCCGACGCTGGACCGTCGCGACAACAAGTACATCTGGTTCGGCACCGACAAGGTGTTCGAGGCATTTCAGTTCCTCGTCAGGCACACCGAATTCGGAACGATGCAGATCCACGGTTATCCGTACTCGGATCAGGGTTCGACGTTCATCGTCGAAATGCACGAGGATGTCTGGCGGCGGGCCGGTCTCGACGCGACCGAGGACCAGCACTTGCCGCCGGGAGTGTCCGATACCTATGCGGCCGAACGGATTCGCGAGATATTCGCAGATGATCTCGGTGGTCACGAAATTCTGACCAACAACTCGAAGTGGTTGTCGTTCCAGACTGTTCGCAACGAACGGTGGTTCGACGACAACGTGGTGTTGCTGGGCGACGCGGCGCACACGGCCCACTTCTCCATCGGATCGGGGACGAAGCTCGCGATGGAGGATGCGTTGGCTCTGGCCGCCTGCGTGCACGAACATTCCGACATCGCCGACGCGCTGGCTGCGTATCAGGTCGAACGGAAGCCGGTAGTGGAGAGTACCCAGCGGGCGGCCCAGGCTTCGCTGGAGTGGTTCGAGAACATCGGCCTCTACGCCGATCAGGAAGACACACAGTTCGTCTTCAATTTGCTGACCCGTTCTCGCAGAATCACGTTCGAGAACCTCGGCGAGCGCGACGAAGAATTCGCGGCACTGGTGCAGCAGCGCTTTGCCGATACCGTCGCGGGTGAGAAGGTGGTCGAATCGGCGCCCGCGATGTTCCAGCCGGCACGCATCGGTGAACTGGACCTGGTCAACCGCATCATGCTCTCGCCGATGGACATGTATTCGGCCGTGGACGGTCTGCCCGGCGAGTTCCATCTGGTTCATCTCGGTTCCAAGGCGCTCGGTGGTGCAGGTCTGCTGATGACCGAGATGACGTGCGTGTCCGAGGAAGCCCGGATCACGCTGGGCTGCCCGGGACTGTGGACAGACGAGCAGCGCGATGCCTGGGCCCGGGTGACGGCGTTCGTGCACGGCAACAGTGCTGCGAAAATCGGAGTGCAGCTGGGCCATTCGGGTCGTAAGGGATCGACGAAGCTGATGTGGGACGGCATCGACGAGCCGCTTGATTCGGGCAATTGGGAGCCGGTGGGACCATCGCCGCTACCGTACGGCGAGGGATGTCATGTTCCGCGTGAGGCAACTCGCGAGGACATGGATGTCGTGGTGGCCGATTTCGTCGCAGCGGCGCAGCGCGCCGTGGACGCCGGGTTCGACCTGATCGAAGTCCATGCGGCACACGGGTATCTGCTCTCGTCGTTCCTGTCGCCGGTTGCGAACGTCAGAACGGACTCGTACGGCGGCAGTCTGGAAAACCGATTGCGGTTCCCGCTCGAGGTCTTCGATGCCGTCCGACGCGCGGTCCCGTCGAGCTTCCCCGTCTCCGTGCGTATTTCGGCGACCGACTGGGCTCCGGACGGAAACACCGTGGACGACGCCGTCGAGATCGTTCGGGCGTTCGTCGAACACGGCGCCGCCGCCATCGACGTGTCCTCCGGCCAGGTGACCAAGGACGAGAAGCCGGCGTTCGGACGGTCGTATCAAACTCCGTTCGCCGACCGGATACGTCACGAGGTGGCCGCGGCCGCGGGAGTGGCGGTCATCGCCGTGGGGGCGATTTCGTCGTACGACGATGTCAATTCCATTCTGCTGGCCGGCCGTGCAGACATCTGCGCACTCGGCCGTCCGCACCTCTACGACCCGCAGTGGACGCTGCATGCTGCTGCGGAACAGGAGTACCGAGGACCTGGAGCACAATGGCCGGTGCAGTGGCACGCGGGCCGGCGACGTCCACCGACGTCTCGTACCGACAAGGTCCCGCCGCGGCTGTCGTTGCTTCGGGACGGTTCCGACCACGCCGCCCATGTGCGCTGGCGTCCGAGAAGTACAGTGCCTGCATGACTTTTTCGCTGACGGGCCGGGTCGAATGGGTGGACACCGATGCCGCAGGCATCTACCACAACAGCACTGTCGTTCGGTTCGTCGAATCTGCCGAGGCCGCACTCGTTCGCGAGTGTGGCCTCGTCGGCTATTTTCCGGTAGCCCCACGAGTTCGGTACGAGGTCGATTTTCACGCACCGCTGTATTTCGGACAGGAGGTCACGACGGACCTCGACATCGCACACCTCGGGTCGGCGTCGATGCGGTTCGAGTTCTCGATCTGGGGTGAGGCGTTCGAGGGGCGAGATCGAGAACTGGCGGCGAAGGGCGCGTACGTCATCGTGCACATCGACCGCTCGGTCTCGGGAGCCGCTGCGGCACCGTGGCCGGCGCATTGGCGAGAGGTTCTGCAGGGCCTGGTCGAGACACCGGCTCAGGCCGGTCAGGACGCGAGAGTCTGAGACGGGCTCAGGCCGAACTCGGAGCGATAGAACTGTGAGAACCGACCGAGATGGAAGAACCCCCATCTGGTCGCAACTTCGGTGACACTGGTGCCGTCGGGAGTAGCGTCGAGTAGATCGGCATGAGCACGTGCCAGACGAGCTCTCCGTAGTTCCTCGAGTGGAGTCGTTCCGCGCTCACGTTGGAAGGCGGCTTGCAGTGTTCGGGGACCGACGCCCACTCTGGTAGCCAATTCTGCTACTCGCCAGGGGTATTCGGGTTGTTCGTGGATCAGATCCAGTGCGCAACGAACGGTTCGGGACGTCAGTGCGGTCAGTGTCGGCTGAGGCGACTGCGTCGAGTTGTTCGGTTGCGCTGCAAGCAGTCCCGCCACGACGACTTGCTCGAAGTGACTCGCGGCCAAGGGTGAGGAGAGTATCCCGGTTTCTCGCTCGGCCTCGTCGCAGGCAAGGTTGACAATTCTCATCCAGCTCGACATCGCCGGTGAGTTCATGTCCACCAGTGGGTGGAACACGACGGGTTCGGACGAGGTGCCGGGCTCCGATTCCGCGGCCGACTGCACTGCGTCGCGGGGAATGTGCACGAGAAGTTGTTCGCAATCGGCCGACCATTCCATGTCGACGTGCAGCGTCGGTGACGGCAGGGAGGCGAACCGTCGGTCGGATTGCACGACGGTATCGCCGACCTTGACTCGCGCGGTGCCGTTGAGCGGAATCTGCACGAGGTAGAAGGACTCGAAGGCGCCGGGGGTGATGCGCACGTCCTGTCCGTAGCGGAGGTAGTTGATGCCGATTCCGCCGACCGAAGCAGCATTGTGGACTACCGACAGTCCGCCGTTGCGTGCCTTCACCGTCAGGCGGTGCGGGCAGAACGACTGGCCGACCGACTAGCGTGCCTCGTCCAGGTCGGCGGTGGCCAGCACGGGGTGACGGCGAAGCAGAGCAGACATGACGGTCCTCACCTTCCGGGCTGTGTGACCTCCATCATAGCCGCGGAATGTTGCGAGGATGTATCGATCGTCGAAAATCGACGATACTTATGCCGCATGCTCAGCTCAGTGGCCCTTGAATGCCTCGGCCAGCCACCATGCACCGCCGTCTGCGGCAATCTTGGCGTCGACCACCATGACCCCATCCGGTGCTGCGGCCCAGCGACGTACCTCGTCCAGGTCGGCGAGAGTGCGTACCGTCACGCCGCGGGCACCGAGTCCTCGTGCTGCAGCGGCGATATCGACGTCAGGGAAGGTGACGGTGGTCAGGTCTGCAGGCGCTCCGTCGTCTGGCAGGTGTTGGAAGTGGTGCACCTCCGCGCCGTAGGCCGCGTCGTTGTACACCGCTACCAACATCGGCCGTCCCAGTCGGACCGCGGTCTCGAGTTCCGAGATGCCCATCATGAAGCCGCCGTCGCCCGTACCCACCACCGCAAGACGATCGGGCTGAGCCAACGCTGCTCCGATGCCACTGGACAGCCCGAGGCCGATGGATTGAAACGCCTGCGTGAAACAGAAACCCATGTGATCGGGGACGCGGAGGTACGTCGACGGATACCCCATGAAATTTCCCGAGTCGATGGCCACGACGCGGTCCGTGGGCAGCATCTCGTCCAAGGCGTTCGTGAACGGACGCGGGTCGATGGTCTCGGACGTGGACAGGTCCGGAGTCTCGGTATCGTTCCACCATCGACGGGCAGCGAGCTGTGTCGACACGCGGGGCGTCCGGTAACCGGTGCGCGCCGCGGAGTGTCGACTCAGTTCGGTGCGAACGTCGATCGCGGTCGATGAGCAGTCGCCGTGAATTCCGAGGTCCACCGGGCGATGCGCGCCCAGCGCGGAGGCGGTGTCGTCGATCTGGACCACTCGGGCGTCTGCTCCGATCAACGATCCGTGCCGCATCGTCCACATGTTCAGTGCGCAACCCCACCCCACGACGAGGTCTGCGTCCGAAATCAATTGTGCGGTCAGCGGAGCCGAGAATCCGCCGGAGATTCCCAGATCGAATTCTTCGCCCCGAAACAGGCCGTTTGCCACTGCAGAGGTCGCCACGAGAGCCCCGGCGTGGTCGGCCAGGGCCGAGATCTCCGGGCCCGCACCGCGGCCGCCACGGCCGGTGACGAACACCGGTCGCGACGACCCCGCGAGCAGGGCCGCGAACTGCTCGACCGCCGACTGCGCCGGACGCACCGGTTCGGGAGCCGAGGGGCGCGCAAGCGTGCCGGCGTATTCCGGTGCGGGAGCGGACTGGACGTCGAGCGGCAGGTTGAGCACCACGGTGCGACGGTCGTGCACGGCGGTCTGCCACGCTCGGGTCACGTCGGCGATGGCGGTCGCCGCCGAGTGCACACGCTCGGAGACAGCGCCGACGCTGCGGGCCAGTGCGTCTTGGTCGATGCGGAAGTTCGACAATCGCGACGATGCCGCGACGTCTGCGGCCAACACGATGACGGGGGTGCGGCTCTTGGCGGCCTCGCCGATGCCGGTCATCGCGTTCGTCAGCCCGCAACCCTGGTGCACGCTGACGATTGCGGGTAGCGCTGCAAGGCGGGCGAATCCATCGGCCATCGACGCAGCGCCTCCTTCGTGGCGTGCCGCTGTGTAGGGGATGCCGCGTGCGATCAGGGCATTGGTGACGTCGAAGTTACCGCTACCGACGACACCGAAGATGTGGCCGACGCCGAGATCGGCGAGCACGTCCGCCACCAGGTGTGCAACCGTGCGCGTCATGCCGGGACGAATGCGAGAACGCGTGCAGGAGCACCGGTTCCGCCGACGATGGGTAGGGGTGACACCACGAGTACTGCACCCGTGACGGGGAGTTGGTCGAGGTTCTGCAGTTGGGTGACCCCGTACTTGTCCGCACCGAGCAAATGGTGGTGCACGGGAAACATCGGCTCCATCGCTGCCGCTTGGCCTGCGTCCACGCCCACGGTCTCGACGGCGAATCCGGAGATGGCCGACTGAGCCAGCCACTGCGCACCTGCCGTCGACACGCCGGGACTGTGCGGGCCGCTGTCGTCTGCGTTCAAGAACGCTTCTGCGTCCTGGTTACGAGCACTCCATCCGGTGCGGAAGACCAACCAGGCGTTGTCCGGAAGCGGACCGTTCTGTGCCACGAACTCGTCCAGATGGGCGGGCTCGAGCAGGAAATTCGGGTCCGACGCGACCTCGGCGGTGAAGTCCAGCACGACGGCTGGACCGACGAGTCGTGACGGAGGAATCGTATCGACGGTGTGACCGTACCGGCCGGTCGCCCAGTGGGCGGGCGCATCGACATGTGTTCCGGTGTGCTCGCCGGTGTGGATGTTGTTCCATCCCCAGCCGGGGCCTGCATCGTCGAAGTCGCTGACCGGCTCCAGTGACAACGAGATCGTGTTCGCGAACGGTGCGGGCAGTTGCAATACCGGAGTCGTGGAGGACAGGGGAGCCGTCAAGTCGACGACGCGTATCGCGCCGTTCGCCAGCTCGGTCAACAGGCTGGTGAGTGTCGCGGTTGTCGCTGGAGTGGTCATCGGTCGAGCCTTTCGTCGGTTCTGTGGAAGTTACTGTTCGGGCTGCGTCGGTAGCTCATACCCGCAGGCCGCGCTGTCGCAGACGTGGCAGAACCTGGTCGACGAAGTACGGCAATTCTGCTGCATAGTCGACGAATGCCAGTGTGGTCCCGGCCAGCCCGCTCGCTGCCAGCTTCTCGATGCTGTCGGCAATCTGGTCGGGAGTGCCGACCAGGGGGTAACTTCCGTGGCCTGCGGCGAATCGAGGACGGAAGTTGGCGAGCATCTCGGGTGAGAACGATTGAGCATGAAGGCCTTGAAGTGCCATGAGATTGTCGACGGCCTGCCAGTCTGCGTTGGTGTCCGCGTAGTACTCCAGGTAGTCCAGGGCCTCCTGCTCGGTCGGACGACACACAACATGTGACAGCGTCAACACGCCGATCGACCGGTCGTTCGTCTTGGCGGCGGCACGGACATCGGTCACCGTCGCGGCAGCATTGTCGAAGTCCTGCACCGGGGTGAACAGGAAGTCTGCATTTCTCGCCGCGAACGCGCGCCCCTGCGGTGAGGCACCCGCGTTGAGAACCGGCACCCGTCCCTTCAGCGGCTTCGGATCGGAGTGGACGCCTTCCAGATGGAAGAAGTCGCCGTCGAAATCGAACGGACCTACTTCGGTCCACAGCTTCGTCACGACGTCGAGCCACTCCTGCCCGAATGCGTACCGGTCGTCGTGGTTGGACGGTAGTTCCATCCCGAATGCGCGGTACTCGGGTTCGTTCCACCCGGCGACGATGTTCAGCCCCGCCCTACCGCCTCCGATTCGGTCGAGGGTGGCGATCTGCTTCGCGGTGACGATCGGGTGGTTGAACGCGGTATGCACGGTGGCGAACACAGTGATGTTCGACGTCCGGGCGAGCAACGCAGCTGCCCATGCAATGGGTTCGAGAACGCCTTCGTGGAAGTTGGTCTCGCCGCCGTAACCGATCCACCGGGCGA
Source organism: Rhodococcus sp. AW25M09 (assembly GCF_000333955.1). Taxonomy (GTDB): domain Bacteria; phylum Actinomycetota; class Actinomycetes; order Mycobacteriales; family Mycobacteriaceae; genus Rhodococcoides. The sequence goes on along the minus strand of NZ_CAPS01000112.1, from coordinate 54,373 downwards.
TAGGAAGGAGGAAGTCCAGGCCTGCCTCATCGGCGATCTGCGCGGCTGCCAGATTGTCCTCCCACGACCCCGACCACCGTTCGGGAACCTTGGTCACGGCCAGACCGCTACTGCAATTCGCCGAGAACAAACCGAGCGCGAAGTGCCTGGAATCGGAAAGAGAGAGCATCGCTTCGTCCTATCGTTCGTGGGTGCTCGGTGACCGAGCAACATGACGATATAGCGGCTTGGTGACTGTCGTCATGTTTTCGATGTAAATTTCTCGATAGCGCTGCGAACGCGATCGACACCGCGTGTGCGACGAGTTGGCGCGAGCAGTTGTTGAGCAACCAGGTGGCCCGAGCCGCCGCCGAGTCCGGGTCCGGGGTGCGTGAAGGCACCGATGTGGAACAGTCCGTCGATTCCGGTTCGGTGGCCGGTGCCGGTGCCGGGGCGCCAGAGCAGCGATTGGTCGATTTCGGCCGCACCGCCGTAAGGATCGCCTGCGACGGCGTTTGCGTTCGCAGCCGTCAGCGCGGTCGGCGGGATGGAGTACGAATCCAACACGGTCGAACGCAGGCCCGGTGCGTAGCGCTCGATCGAGTCCAGGACGCGATCGACATATGCCGCCGTCGTCCCGGTACTCCACGTGCCGTCCGTCGAAATCGAGCCCGCGGCATCGCCTTCGGGCGCACACGGCAATTCTTGCAATTGCACCCACAGAGTGGCTTTTCCCGCTGGAGCTCGGCTCGGGTCCAGAACGCACTGTTGGCCGACCACGATCGTCGGATTCGCTGGAAGCAGGCCTGATTCAGCTTGCGCACAGGCGATCCCGGTGCTCGAAGCGCCGCTTCCGATGTGCACCAGCGGCACATCGTCCAGTCGCGAATCCGACCACCGAACGGGACGGTCCAGCGCAAAATGCAGTTGCATCGCAGCCCGCCCAGGACGATGCCGATCGGCCGCACGCCTGCCTGCAGCAGGTACGACCGCTGGATCGAGCAGGTTGTCGTACAGTCTGGGCGTTGCTGTCGACGCCACTACGGCCCGTGTCGCCGACAGTCGCTCGTCGGCCAGATGCACGGCAACGGCGCGACCGGACCGAATCTCGATGTGCGCCGCGGATTCACCGAGTATCACCGTCACCCCGCGCTCGCTCAGCACGCGATCGAACGCGGTGACGAAATTGTCCGCTCCGCCGGTCACCACCGGGAGTCCGGCCGCGTGCATGGTGAAGGCCATGATCGGCAGCATCAGCCCGCCGGTCGCGTGGTCGGGCGACAGGCCGGCATGCAGAAGCCACGGAGACCACAGGTGATCGACCTCGAAACCACGAAAGCGCTCTCGGATCAGCGCGCGTCCGCTCTGCGCCGAGACGCGCAGCATGTCGATGCTGCCGTCCTTGCCCAGCCCGCGCATCATCGATGCGCCCAGGCGAGCGAGATCGAACGGTCGCAGTTCCGAGCCCAAGGCACCGAACACATGGGGGGACCAGGACTCCAGCTCGGCCAGCATCGCTGCGTACGCCGCTCGATCGTGCTCGTGCTCGAAGCTTTGGGCGGTTTTCGCTGGGTCGCGATGTGCCACTGCGACGCCGCGATCCGACACCGCGCCCGTGACAGCTCCGGCGGAGTTGGAATACGTGAGGCCATGACGGTGCAGGTCGTCCCCGAGCGCCGCGTACGCGCCACCGGTGACGAAAAGGGGGTGCCAGGAACTGAAGGTGTCGTGTACGAAACCGGGACGAGTCAACGAGTCGGAGGCGATGAACCCGCCCAACCTGTCGCGCTCGTCGACGAGCGCGACCGACCATCCCGCGCCGGCAAGCTCTGCGGCAGCGACCATTCCATTGATCCCTGCACCGACCACAACGGCGTCGAACGTCCGGGTGGTCACCCGTGGATCCGCTTCTTCAGTGTCTGCACGATTCCACGGTAGTCACTCGGGTTCACCGGAAACAGCCATTGCTTCGCCCGCGTCAGCATCGACACGTTGATTCCGATGTCCGTGAGCGTTTCGTCGATGTTGTGCACCGAGAACGGAATGATGTTGGTCCCGCGCGCGTGATTGCCGTTGGTTCGTTCGCGCATCCAGGCAAGGCGTTTGGCAACGGACGCTCGCATGTCGTCATCCGAGGGAAGCGTGTGGTTGCCACCGAGCAGTGAACCGATCCACAACGCCGACGTCTCTGCCGACAGCGGCGAGAAGAACGAGGAGTTGTATCCGGCGAAGCTCAGGTCCGACACCCCGACGGGATGGATTTGCTGATGCAGAACGTAGTCACCGTTGGCGTCGGTGAATCGGCTCAGCACATCCGGGGACAGGAACGGGATGTTCTGCTTCCAGCCGGTCGCTGCGAGGACGACATCGGCTCGGATCACCGTGCCGTCCGACAATTCGGCTTGCGGGTGTCCGTCCTTTTCGAGCAGACGCACGATGGTGGTTTCGCGGCGCACGTCGATGGTTCCGTCCGCGATCCCCTCGAAGAATCCTTCCGAGACGAGTGAGACCGTCGAGCGGGCGATGTCGGCGAACGAACCTTGCGGGATCAGGCCGAGCTTCTTCAGTCCGAGCTGTTTGGTGGTGACGCTTCCCACGCTGGACACCATCGAGTCGGCGATCGTGGAATCGGCTGCATGGAGCAGTCTTTCGACACCATTTACCGAGTTGTATCGAAACAGACCCTCGCCGAGTCGAGTCAACATGATGAACTTGTAGTTGACGATGTTGCGAATCTTTCGAGGCAGCTTCCACAACAGTTCGCGTGCGACCACGGTCGTGGAGGACGCGACTTTCGACACCTCGACGGTGATGTCGCACGCCGACTTGCCGTATCCGACGACGATCGCGTGCTTGCCGTCCACCTGATCCAGGCTGTGTAGGTCCCCAGCGGGGAAAATCTGGCCTCCTGCAGCGAGAAAGACGTCTGCACCCTCGAATGCCGGCACGAAAGGCTCGGAGAAGATGCCGCTGGCGAGAATCAGATGGTCGACGTGTTCGGTGCTGGTGACCGGCTCGTCTCCGTGAACGGATGCATCCGTACGTTTCGTGGTGACGTCCCAGCCACCGGTGGGAGTCGGTGCGGCATCGATCACCTCGGTATCGCAGTGCACGCGATCCATGAGATCGAATGTGCGAGCGTAGTTCTCGAGGTACGACTGGACCTGCTCGCCCGAGGGCCATTCAGGGTAGTGCTTGGGCATCGGCATCTCGGACAACGCGTAGGTGCCCTTGTTGTTCTGCGTCTTCAGTCCCGGGTAACGACGCGTCGCGCTCCACACACCGCCGACGTCGGGGGCCTTTTCGTACACGACGACGTCGTGCCCCAATTCGCTCAGTACCCGTGCCGAGGACAGTCCGGCGAACCCGGCACCGACTATTGCGATGGTCTTGCTGGGATGGATGCTATGAACACTCATGAGGGATCCTGTTCGGCGAGAAGGGGAATGGCTGGAGTGGCTTGCTCGGGACCCATCGCGGAGTACCCGCCGTCCGCGGCCCAATCGGCTCCGGTGACGACCGAGGCCGCGTCGGATGCGAGGAAGGCGACGACGTTGCCGACTTCGCTGGGGTCACCGACGCGTCCGGTGAGGTGGAACGGCGCGGCAACCCGGTCGGTCTTGACCCGATCGCCGCCGGAGAGGTCGTCCATGATCGCGGACCACGTCCATCCCGGGCTCACCGAGTTGACCCGAATTCCGTCGGGGGCAAGGTCCATGGCCATCGATCGGGTGAGCTGAGCGATCGCAGCCTTGCCTGCTGGGTAGACCCAGCGACCGGTCTGCGCGACCGAGCTCGAGATCGACGTGAAGTTGACGACAGACGCGTGTCGGCTCGCCTTCAGATGGGGGTGCGCGGCTTGTACCAGGGCAACCATGCTCACGACGTTGACGTTCAGAGCCGTGAGCCAATCCGCTCGCGTGGTTGCGAATCCGTCGTCGATGTAGACGGCCGCCAGGTTGACCACGATGTCGAGGCCGCCGTTCTCGGCGACCGTCTCGGCGACGAGAGTCGCCAAGGCCGCATCGTCGGTGACGTCGACCCGACGAAAGGTGACAGTGGCCCCTGAGCTCGAAGCCTCCTGTGCGACGCGTCTGCCGTTCTCTTCGTCGATGTCGGCGATGACGACGGACGCGCCGTGATCGGCGAGCACCTGTACGACGCCGCGCCCGAGCAGCGTGGCTCCGCCGGTGACGATGGCCGTGCGTCCTGTCAGGTCTGCGGTTGTCACGGGGCCCTCCCTTGCGATCGGAGAGCCGCATCTGGTGGGCCCTCGGTAGCGAGAGACGTTACGGAGAGCGTGGGGGCTCGAATATCCGAAATACGCACCGATAGTCCCGATGACGCAGTGGCTCGATTCCGCAGCCGAGCAGTCGATGCTGGACGCAGAAGAGGGGATACGGACCGCCGTAACGCGGCGGTCCGTATCCCCTCTCGGCTCGGTAGTGCTGTTACTACTTCGAGAGCGCCACAGCAACAAACTCATTGGGAGTGATGTCGAGTTGCTTGCTTTCGGTGACGTCTCCGGTTGTCAGGTCAACGGCGTGGATGCTGTTCGTCGCCGGTTCGGTGACGTAGGCGGTGTTGCCCGCGATCGAAATTCCGGGGTGGGCGTCCTGGCTCTCTGCGGGGCTCTCCCAGGCACCGATGACGGGGTACGAGGCAGTGACGGCTTTCGTCTCGGGGTCGAAGACATGGACTGCGCCGTCGGAGGCGATGATGTACGCCAGGTCACCGGGCCCTCGCGCGACGCCGCGCCAGGTGTATTCGGCACCGTCCGGCAGCTTGACGACGTCGAGAGTCTTGGCTACGGGGTCGATCACCGTGACGGCACCGAGCAAGTAGCCTTCGGCGTCGGCGTCGTCCTTGTAGTCGCCGACGATGAGCGGGCTGGACTCGCTGACGTACGCATTGCCCATGCGCCCGTACGGTTGATCCGGGGCATCGAGCTTGGTCATCTCGCCCTTGTCGTAGATCAAAGCACCGTTCTCGCAGCCGAAGACAACGATCTCACCTTCCACGGTTCCTTCGCCGTGGACGCCGGGGCACTGGTCGTTCTTGTCGAGTACCGCGCCGGACGCGTCGCGGACCTCGATGCCGCTGCGGCCGTTCGAGTTTCCCACCGTGGTGAGGAACGTGCCGTCTTCGAGAACGATCGAGACGCCGTGATGAGCGTCGACGCCGGGGATGCTGTCGGTCTCGGGGAGCCCGTCTGCAGGTTCGAGTGCTGCGGTATCGAAGATCGTGGTGTCGCTGGTGCCGTCGGCGTACAGGATGGTCTTGCCCGCATGTCGTACGACATGGCCCGGCTTGTCTGCCGAGAAGACCGTGTCGGTCAGTTCCGGTTCTTCGGTCGTCCCGGCCGCGGTGTCCAGTACTCGGAAGCCCTCGCTCGTGGTGACCATGACGTTGCGGCTGTCGCCGGAGAGGTTGAGCCGCGTGTACTCCTCCGAATCGAAGTCTGCGACGGTTTCGAAAGTGCCGGCGTCGAGCACCCGGAGGCCGCCTGCGTAGGACACGGCGATGCGTGGCCCGGCTGCGATCGCTGCTGAGGAGGTGGTCGTGTCGGGGGTGGTGCCGGACGAGCAGGCAGCCGAGGCCGCAACGGCGGCGAGCGCGAGAGCTGTGATGCTAGTTCGGCGAACATGGTTGTAACGCATGGAGATTCCTTTTCTGTGTGAGATGCTGGATATCAGTTGGTGAGCCCGTCGGAGATGCGCTCGGTGTTGGTGCGCATCATGGTCAGGTAGTCGGGGGCGCCGCCGTCGGGTGCGGTGAGCGATTCGGTGAACAGTTCCACCACATCGACGCGAATGTCTGCTTCGCTCGCCAAGGCCTGGACGAGGCGGTCGGGCGAGGATGATTCTGCGAATATTGCAGGTACACCGGTTTTTTCGACAGCATCGACGAGATCGGCCAGATCGGAGGCGGACGGGGCGGCCAGAGTGGTGCCGCCGGGAATGACGGCTCCAACGACTCGGAAGTCGAAACGGTCTGCGAGATAGCCGAATACGTGGTGATTGGTGACGAGTGCGCGGCGCTGCTCCGGGATGGCCACGAAGATGTCGGTCATCTCGGCGTCGAGGCTCTGCAGCTGCATGCGGTACTGCGTCGTGTGCTCGGTTACGGCGGCAGAATCGACGCCGTCCAGTTCGGCCAGGATCGGTTCCAGTGCGTCGACCACTGTGATCATGCGCGCCGGGTCGGTCCAGAAGTGCGAGTCGGGGTTCCCTTTCGCGTCGCCCTCGCTGTAGTCGAGGACGTCGATGGCGTCACCCGCGACGAAGGTGGGTACTTTCTCGGCCGATGCTTCGTCGAGGTGTTGTTGGAGACCTTCCTCGAGACCGAGACCGTTGGAGACGATCAGGTCGGCCGAGCGCAGGCGGGCAGCTTCCTGAGCGGAGATCTCGAACGAGTGCGGGTCTGCATTGGGCTTCATCAGCGTGACCACTTCGGCCTCGTCGCCGACGAGCTCCTCCACTACGTCGCCGAGGATGTTGGTGGACACGATCACGAGCGGACGGTCCTCGGCGGATGTCGAGCAGGCGGTGAGGAATAAACCGATCGCCGCTACTGCTGTCGCCGCCGCGGCCGCGGCCGCAGACGAGCGGATGCGGGTGACCTGCACGATCAGCGTCCCGTCTCGGCAGTGAAGGCGGGTTCGGTACCCGTGTCGAATGTTCGCGCGACGCGCGCACCGTCCGCAAAGTCGATCTCGAACAGCGTCCGCTCGGCCGGGCCGCTGAGGTAGGCGCGTTGCTGGTCGGCCACGAGTGTCGGTGTCTTGCCGGTGGCGACGCTCTCGGTCACGAGTGGATCCGTCTCGGAGATGACTGCTCCGTTGTTGCCGTCGAGAACGAGGACGCGTCCGTCGTCCGTGAGAGCCAGAACGTGCTCGTCCGCATCGTCGACGGCGGTGACGTGCACCAGGGGCGCCGGCGCGGGGAGTAGGGACCATGATCGCTCGCGGGTGTCCAACATCCAGATACCCTCTGTCCCTGCCGAACCCGCCACTGTGGGGCGTCCTTCGCGGTTGTCGAACGATGTCGCGGCAGGAGCGGTGGTCCCCGTGGGGTACGGAATCCTCTCGACAGCCAGTGAGTCACCGGTGGCGGAGGCGAGTAGTGCGCCGTCGGCGCAACCGATGACTGCGCCGACTCTGGTGGTGATCGTGCCGCGGGCCTCGGGGCAGGATTCGACGAGTCCGGTGCGTTCTCCGTCCGAGGTATAGCCGACGACCGAGGCCGACGGTCCGGAGCCCTCGGTGACGAGCGCGAACGTTCCGACGGGAACGACCATTCCGGCACCGGGAGCGGTGACCTTTCGGAATTGTTCGGTCACAGTGCCTTCGGCCAAAGCTTCGGTGTCGAGCAACACTGCTTCGCCGGATTCCGGGAAGAACAATCCGGTACCGCCTGAGGTCGAAAGGTTGGACGTGGCAACGGTTGCCGGGCCTGCGCCGGCGACCGTGCCGAGGAGGCGAGGCTCCGCCCGGTAGTAGTGGAAATGATCCACGTGGTCCCAGGTCCAGACACCGCTGTCGACGATCTCGACGCCCGCATCCGTCTGCGCGAACAGGTAGCGGCCGTCGGTATGCAATGCCGTCGGGGCTCCGATCGTGCCGAGTTCGCTGACGGTCTCGTCGAGGAGATCGAGATGGGACACCTTTCCCGACGGGTCGATGGATGTCAGCCCGAGTCGCGGTTCGGCGAGTTCGGCGGCGCCGGCTACGGCTCCGTGGCCTTCTCCGGTGGGTTGCTCGGCCTCGGTTGTCGGCTGTTCGGATGTGCAGGCGGTCGATGCGAGGACGAGGGCACCGAGCGCGAGCGCGGTGGTCATGATGCGGGAGCGCACGTGTTCCTTTCGGATGAGGGAGAGAGATTACGGTGAGGTCGAATGGCGGTGAGGGCAGCGCGTAGTGCCCACGACAGGCCTGAGACAGCAATGGCGGTTGCCGCGACGGAGGCTCCGGCTGCGGTGGCTGCATGCCAGGAGATCAGCAGGCCCACGAACACCGAGAGCACGCCGAGGAAGGCCGCCAGCAGCATCCGAGTGGGAATGCGAGTGGTCCATTGACCGGCAGCGACGGCGGGGGCGAGCAGCAGTCCGACGACCAGGAGTGAGCCGACAGCTTGGTACGACGCGACGACCGCCAGGGTTACGAGCGCGACGAGAAGTGCTTGGGCCGAACGTGGTCCGAGTCCGAGCACTGCGGCGATTCGAGGATCCAGCGCGAGTGCGACGAGTGGGCGGTGAAACGCGACCGCGACGGTGATTCCGAGCGCCGTTGCTGCTGCCAGCAGATACAGGTCCACCGACGTGATGGCGAGAATGTCGCCGAACAGTATGGACGTGGCGTCGGTGGCGAAGCTGCCGGAGTGGGAAATGATGATGACGCCGAGGGCCAGCATCGACACGAACAACATTCCGATGCTCGTGTCGTACGACAGTGTTCCGCGCCGTTGCAGCGCGGCGATCCCGAGGCTCATCGCGGTCGCGCTCAGTGCACCGCCGATCAACACCGGAACTCCGAGAACCGTCGCCAATGCGACGCCGGGCAGCATTCCGTGTGCAAGTGCCTCGCCCAGAAATGCCATTCCGCGGATCACCACCCACGTTCCGACGATCCCGCACAGCACCGCAACCAGGGCGCCGCCGAAGAGGGCACGTTGTAGAAACCCGAGAGCGAAGGGCTCGACGAGAACATCGAAAATCGAAAGAGGCACAGCGGAACCTTAATGAGATTGATAACGATATTCAAAATCGTATGATGGCAACATGAACATTCCGGTCAGCAGTGCATCGTCCGTCCCAGCCAGGCTCCGCGGAGTGTGCGTCGAGTTCTCCGGGCGCGCAGCACTCAGCGATGTCGATGTCGACCTCCTGCACGGGCAGTTGACGACCATCGCGGGGCCGAACGGTGCGGGCAAGTCGACGCTGCTCGAAGTTGTTGCCGGCACCCGGCCGCTGTCGAGCGGTACTCGACGTGCAACCCGCGCAATTGCTTTCGTGCCGCAGCGCACTGCCGTATCGGATCGGCTCCCGCTGACCGTGCGAGACGTGGTGTCGGTGGGTGTGTGGGGGCGCATCGGCCGATGGCGTCCGATGGGCTCCGAGGCCCTGCGGATGGTGGACGAGGCTCTCGAGCGCCTGGACATCACCGGCCTGGCGGCTATGTCCTTCTCGGCCCTGTCCGGAGGGCAGCGTCAACGCACTCTGTTGGCCCAAGGGTTGGCCCGTCGAGCCGAGCTGCTGTTGCTCGACGAGCCCACGACAGGTCTCGACGTCGACAGCGGAAAGCGCATCCGAGCCGTCATGCGCGAGGAGGCGCTGCGCGGGGTATCCGTTGCCTGTGTGTCTCATGACCCGGCGGTGTTGGACGAAGCCGACCGCATCGTGCGACTCGAGGACGGTCGAATCGTCTGACACGGCCCGAGCGCCGAGACGGTTGCTGTCGCCTACGGCGCAATCTGCGGATCGATCGCTCCCGCAGCTGGTCTCGTACCGACGGGACTGCCCCCCAATTCATTGATTCAGGACCGTCGTTGTCCGCGATGAGATGCACGATCGAATCATGACAATCACTGCGCCTGCCATCCCGTTCGTCGTCGACTTCCCGCAGTCGGAGCTCGACGACCTGACCCGTCGTGTTCGCAATGCGCGTCTGCCCGAACCCCTCGGTGCCGACGACTGGACTGCCGGAGTCCCGATCGCGGTCCTGCGGTCGATGTCCAGTACGTGGGTGGACGACTTCAGCTGGCGAGTCGTGGAGAAGCAGCTCGCGGCGTTCCCTCAATACGTGGTGGAGATCGACGGGCAGCGCATCCACTACCTGCACGTACGGTCGTCGCGCGCTGACTCGACTCCGGTGTTGCTGTGCCACGGATGGCCGGGGTCGTACCTCGAGTTCCTCGATCTCATTCCACTGCTCACCGAGCCGGAGAACGCCGACCTCCAAGCCTTCGACGTGATCGTGCCATCCGTCCCCGGATTCGCCTTCTCCACACCGCTGGTCGGGGACGGGTGGAGTACCGATCGTGTCGCGCAGGCTTTCGTGGAGTTGATGAGTTTCCTCGGATACGGCTCCTATGTGGTTCAGGGCGGTGATTACGGTGCTGGAGTCGCACCGGCGATGGGTCGTCTCGATCCCGGCCACTGCGCCGCCATACATGTCAACGGGTCCATCGGTGCGCCCTACCGAGAACCCGACGAGGCCGAGCAGAAGCGTTGCACAGAAACCGAATTGGACCGTTACCGGAGGGTGGGGGAGTTCATGAAGTCGGAGTTCGGATACATCTCTATCCAGTCGACGCGTCCGCAACTGATCGGTGTCGCCCTGACCGATAGTCCGATCGGTCAGCTGTCATGGATGCTGGACAAATTTCGGGCGTGGACCTACCCGTTCGACGCGGAACCGGACGGTGCACTCGGCCGCAACCGGATACTCGCCCACGTCACCTTGTACTGGCTGACCCGAAGCGCAGGTAGCGCCGCGCACACCGTGTACGCGGCCGAGGGTGGGGCTTGGGCCGGTCCGCAGGCAAAGCCGTCGCAACCGGTCGGTGCCATCATGTTCGCGCACGACATCGGCATCAGACACCTTGCGGAACAGGAGTTCGACATCGCGCACTGGACCGAGGTCCCGGACCACGGTGGTCACTTCGCGGCGATGGAGGAGCCGGTGCGTCTTGCCGCGGATCTGCGGTTGTTTCTGTCTGCGGTAGCCGTCTCGCTCTCTTCATCGGGGTAGTGCCTACCGAACCGTCTTGTGCAGGGCGCTCTTCGGGCCCGATGCCTTTGTGTATCAACCGATCCGGCCGGCGAATGCGCGTCCGGTGGACACAGCGAGTCCGAGCAATCCGCGCAACCCCGGCAGTGATCCCGCCAGGGACCACACGGTGTTCGTCGACGATTCCTCGATCGGCTTGCCCGCGAAGCGATCCGAGAGCCAATCCAGAGTGACGGGGGCTGCGATCGGGTGCAGCGACAGGTGTTCGCTGAGGCGATCACGGAGGTACGTGACGTTCGCTCCCGCAGCGCGGTATCGGCGCACTTGCCCGTCCACATCGTCGACGTCGATCATCGGATCATGCACCGCCTGCACCACGAGAAGAGGAAACTGGGGTGCCGACTTGCCGGGCTGAATATCCTGAAAAACCTGCACCATCTCGGGTGTCGCCAGGAGGTCGGCCATCGGGATGTCGAGGTGCCGCTCCAGATCGTGCATCAGCATGGACATGACGGCGTGCACGGTCGTCTTGCGGTGCAGGGATGAGAGGGTCTCGAGCCCCGCTGCAGCGACGTGTTCGCGAACGAGGTGGTCGAGCACAGGGTAGGTGCGACGTAAGCCCTCCACCACCATCGCGGGCAGCGCCGCGAAAATAGTGCCGTTGAGGCGGGAAAATGCGGACCCGGGATCGCCGACGGGCGATCCGAGTGCAGCGCCGACGATGTCTAGTTCAGGGGCGTAGTCGGCCGCAACCTCGGCGGCCCACGACGTCGCCAATCCGCCGCCCGAATACCCCCACAGCGCGACAGCGGTAGTAGCGGCGAGGTCGAGCGGCTCGAAAGTCAGTGCTGCGCGGATGCCGTCGAGTGTGCAGTAACCGGGCTCGACGGGTGCTCCCCACTGCCCGTTCATGCCCTCGTGGTCGGGAAGAGACAGAACCCATCCGCGGCGCAGTGCATACAGGATGATCATGAACTCGAACTGCGGTACGGAACCGACAGCTCGGGCACCCGCCCGCAGGACATACGACGGGAAACACCGATCCGACACGGCATCGATCGCGCACTGATAGGACAGCAGAGCGCGCTGTGGTCGCTGTCGGCCTCCGACCGGAAGTATCACCGTCGTGACCGCTACCCGCGCTGCCCCGTCGAGGCCGGTGGTCCGATACAGAAGTTGCCACGCCGACACCTTCTGCCGGATGAGGCCGAACAACGCGAGGGTCACCTCGCGGGACCGCAGTACGGTTCCCGGCTCCGCGGTCTCGAAACCGGCAGGGGCCCGGTAGAACGGGTCCATGCTGGGAATCGTGATGATCGATTCCGAGTCGGTGTGGTCGGCCGCGGCTCGCGGACGACCGGTCGACGCGGAATGGGGTTCGATACTCATGGTGGATCACTTCCAGGTGCGGGTGCGATGGTGTCGACGAGTTGGTCGATGACTGCGCGAGAGTCTGCCGGCGAGGCTGCGTGAGTCAGCAGTCCCTCGACGACGAACGTACCGATGCGGAGCATGGCGGCGGCCGCCGCACCGGACAGGCCGGCAGCGTCGATATCGGCGGCGAACAGCGATTCCGCGAAGGCATGAAACCCGTTGTGCCATTGATCGATGGCCTCGGACTCGGTCACCCGATCGTGCACGGTGGAGACCAATGGACCGACTTTCCGTAGCCGCTCCACCAGCCAGAACAGCCGGTCGGCCAGTGGTAGATCGACGACGTCGAGATAGTCCGTGGCGTCCTCGGCGGCGATGGCCGTCAGAACGGCGACCAGGATGTCGTCTTTGTCGCCGAAGTACCAGTACAGCGTGTTGGCGGTGACGCCCGCTGCTTTCGCGAGACGGCTGATCGAGGTGCGATCGAAGCCGTCGGACACGAACATGTCGCGGGCGGCGACCACGATGTCCTCTCGCTTGCTCGCCCGGTCGTGAAGTCCGCGGTTCCTGGGCATATGACCAACTATATCTTGAATGGTCTTCAAGAGCCTGCTACCGTCCTTGAATACCGTTCAAGAGTGGAGGCCCGTCGATGCCGAAGACCGTAAGAACCGCCCTGATCACCGGAGCATCAGCGGGCATAGGCGCGGCCTTTGCTCGACACCTCGCGGCCGAGGGGCACAACCTCGTTCTCGTCGCGCGGCGCGAAGACCGACTCATCGCACTGGCGGACGAGCTGTCGGCCCAGCACGGTGTGCAATGCAACATCGTTCCGGCGGACCTCGCCGATCGCTCTGCGCCCCGTGCCATCCTCGACGAAACGAAATCCCTCGGTATCGACGTCGATATCCTCGTCAACAATGCGGGAATGTCGGGGAACTCCACGTTCGCAGATGCGCCGTTCGACGCACTCGCCGCGGAGATACAGGTGATGATCACTGCCGTCACCGAACTCGCTCATCTCACGGTGCCCGGCATGAAAGAACGCGGATACGGCCGGATCGTGAATCTGTCGTCGTTGGCGGCATTGCTGCCACCTGGTGCAAGTCTGCTGTACACCGGGATCAAGTCCTATGTGCTCGACATGTCGCAAGCACTCGATATGGAGTTGCGGCCGCACGGCATCCACGTGACTGCGCTCTGCCCGGGTTTCACCCACAGTGAGTTCCACGACGTCATGGGAACCCGAGATGCAGCGACCTCCAAGCTGCCCTCTCTTCTGTGGCAGACCCCTGAGGACGTCGTGCGAGAGGGATGGCGTGCAGTGAACAACGGCACGCCGGTGTGCGTGCCCGGGATGGTGAACAAGGTGACCGCTGCTGCCGCGAGGCCGATTCCGACTCGCATCGGCTACTTCCTCGGCAAAACCCTCAACCCTTTCAAGCTGTGAGATCCGATCACCACCCTGCTACAGAACAGAGAGACAAACGCATGACCACCGACGACCACTCCGGGTTCACCCGCACCGAAGCATCGTTCATGTCGGACGGAGTTCGTTGCGCGGCAACGGTATTTCGTCCCGCTGTGTCGGCCGACCAGGCCCGTCCGGCAATCGTCATGGCACACGGATTCGGCACTCCTCGGGCGATGCGTCTGTACGCGTACGCCGAGCGTTTCGTCGAGGCCGGGTACGTGGTCTGCGTCTTCGACTATCGGTACTTCGGGGACAGCGACGGCGAGCCGCGCCAACTGTTGGACGTGAGTTCGCAGCTTGCCGATTGGCGAAGCGCAGTCGACTTCGCTCGCTCGCTCGACGGCGTCGACGAGAACCGAATCGTCGGATGGGGCACCTCGTTCGCCGGCGGCCACGTACTCACGTTGGCGGGCACCGGTGTTCGGTTCGCAGCGGTCATAGCTCAGGTGCCCCACGTCGACGGCATCGCCGCCGTTCGCGCAAGCGGGTTCAGGCACACGTTGCGGTTGGCACCGGCCGCCATCAACGACGGCGTCCGCGCAGTCCTCGGACGATCGCCGCACTACGTCGACAGTGTCGGCCTCCCCGGCGCCCGAGCTGTGATGGTCTCACCCGACGCGATGACAGGGCGTGACCGCTTGGTCCTCGAATCGGGCCTGACCGACGGCGACTACCCCGAGACCGTGGCGGCGCGGATACTGCTGAAGATCTGGCGGTATTCCCCGGGCCGTACGATGTCCGCGATCGACTGCCCCACGCTGGTGCAGATCGCGTCCGACGATTCGGTCACCCCGGCGTCCGTCGCACAACGCGCCGCGGCACAAGTTCGCAAGGCCACGGTACGTACCTACGACGGTGGCCATTTCGATCCGTACGTCGAGCCACTGTTCACCTCGGTGATACGAGATCAGCTCACGTTTCTGTCCGAAAACGTGCCCCTGCAACTTCGGGCCGTTCCTTCCGCCTGACCGAACGGTTCGGCGCACCCACAGTTCTCGGATTGGATCGCCATGTCAGAAGGTGCAGGTAGCTCCGAACTCTGGCTGCTACGAACATATTTCGGCGGTAGCGACGATACCGCGTGGACGACTTTGACGGATCAGGCCCGACGGATGCGATCCCCGGTACCGGGTGCCGCGCTGGTCGTATCCTCCGACCGGACGCAGTGCCAGCAGCGCATCCGCAGGGTGCTCACGCGACTTGCCACGCGCGCCGAGGCGAACGACGGCCTGTACGTGGCAATCGCCGACAAGCAGACGTTCGCGCGCCACGATCGAATGCTGCTCACCATCGACTGTTCGGCAGTGCCACGAAACGCCGAACGCATTCCCACAATCCGTATGGCACCGCCCAGTGCCTTTCGGTTGGGAATCGAGGGCCGATCACCTGATACCGAGTGTTCGGTCGACCCGGCTTGTCGACCGTTGGCGGAAGTTACACCTGCACAGATCGATTCCGAGCGAATCGTGGCCGATCTCGCAGGAAGCGTCGGCGACGCAATCCGAGCCAGTCTGCGTTGGCGAACGGAGATGACGCGAGACGGTTCTTATGGGTAGACACCGGGAATCGCCGGCAAATCGTGCGCCCGGCGAAAGACCGTCGGGCGCGCTGACGGACGATGAAAAACCCGACCCGCGGCTGCGTATCGGGGTCGTCGTTCAAACTTTGCTGTTCGGTCTCGTCGGTATCGGCACGACGTTCACACAGGACGGCCCCACCGAGGGGCTCGGCACCGTGCTGACCTACGCCGTGTGCATCACCACGATTCCCGTTGCGTGGACCATGAGCAAGGCCGATTTCGGGATGGACTGGTGGTCCCGGCGCGCACCCGTCAACAACTGGTTCGTCGTGTATTGCGAACTCGGTGTCACTACCGTGACCGCAACACACGCCGACCCGCTGGCACTCTTCACCGCAAAACGCAACGGCCGCAACCGTATCGCTCTCGCTCGCCCACACATCGCAGAGAGTCCGAACCGAGAGTACGAGGGCGATCGCGGCGGAGGCGCTGGTCGTTGAAGTCACGGCATCCGATGCAACGCATCTCGCCACTTCAGCGCGCTCGGGCCGAGTACTCCCGTTAGTCTCTACAGGTGAGCGACTCAACGTGGGACGGGTATGTCCGTGTGCGCGGCGCTACCGAGCACAACCTGGCAGCAGTCGACGTCGACATACCTCGCAATGCATTCGTCGCGTTCACAGGGGTGTCGGGGTCCGGAAAGTCGTCATTGGCTTTCAGCACCCTGTACGCCGAAGCGCAGCGACGCTACTTCGAGTCGGTGGCCCCGTACGCCCGTCGGCTGCTTCAGCAGGTGGGCGCACCCCATGTCGCTTCCATCACCGGCCTTCCCCCGGCCGTCGCGCTGCAGCAACGCCGGGGTTCTCCCAGCTCACGCTCGAGCGTCGGCACCATCACCACCATGTCCAACCTGCTACGCATGCTGTACTCCCGGGCCGGCACTTATCCCGAAGGCGCGTCGCTGCTTGCGGCGGAGGCATTTTCACCCAACACCGTCGCCGGGGCCTGTCCGCGATGCGGCGGATTGGGTGACTTCCACGATGTGACAACGAAACTGCTCGTTCCCGACGCTTCGCTGAGTATTCGCGAGGGAGCGATCGCGGCGTGGCCGGGTGCCTGGCAGGGTGCAAACCTGCGCAGCATCGTCAGCGGCCTGGGTATCGACATCGACGCGCCATGGCGCGCATTGAAGAAGAAGGACCGGGACTGGCTTCTGTTCACCGAGGAGCACCCCAAGGTGTTCATCGAACCCGAAGCGGGCCGCGTCGACCACAGTTACGAGGGCAAGTTCTGGAGCGCCCGTAGCCACGTCATGCATGTTCTGTCGGACTCGAACAGCCAGCGGATGCGCGACCGCGCGCTGCAGTTCACCGAGAGCGTCCGCTGCCCGAAATGCTCGGGCAGCGGACTGCGCTCGGACGCGCTGGACGTCACCATCGCCGGCCACTCGATCGCCGAGATCAATGCGCTCTCGCTGACCGAACTTGCCGCAGTGCTGCGCCCGATATCCGAACAATCCGAGACGGCATCGTCGGGGGAGACCACGGAGGTGGCGGTACGCATCACCGCCGACCTACTGGCCAGGATCGATGTGCTGCTCGAGTTGGGCCTGGGATATTTGGCGCTCGGGCGTAGCTCGACGACGTTGTCGCCCGGCGAGACGCAGCGGCTAAGGATCGCCACCCAACTCCGTTCCGGACTGTTCGGGGTGGTGTACGTGTTGGACGAGCCCTCCGCGGGGCTGCATCCCGCGGATGCCGAGCCACTGCTCGACGTCCTGGATCAGCTGAAGGCGTCGGGAAACTCCTTGTTCGTCGTCGAACACGACATGGATGTGGTGCGGCGCGCCGACTGGGTGGTCGATATCGGTCCTGCGGCGGGTGAGGGCGGCGGCCGGGTCCTCTACAGCGGCCCTGTTTCCGGGTTGGAGGAGATCGAGGAGTCGGTCACCAGCAGGCACCTCTTCGGGCGGGTGGAATCCGAGCAGCGTGAGGCGCGCCCCACCCAGGGCTGGCTCACTCTGACCGGGGTCACCCGGCACAATCTTCGGGAGCTGACGGCGACGTTCCCACACGGGGTGCTGACAGCGGTGACGGGAGTGTCGGGCTCCGGTAAGTCGACACTCGTCAGTCAGGTCTTGTTCGAAGTGGCGCGCCACCGACTCGAAACCGCGGCAGAGGAGGACGATGACGCGCAGATCGCGATCGACGTGGCCGAGGTCTCCGGAATCGAGACCTTCACCCGCCTGGTCCGGGTGGATCAACGCCCCATCGGCCGGACCCCCCGATCGACACTGGCCACCTACGTCGGAATGTTCGACATCGTCCGCAAGCTGTTCGCCGGCACCGATGAAGCCAAGGCCCGAGGATGGGCACCCGGACGGTTCTCCTTCAACGTCGCCGACGGGCGATGCCCCACGTGCCAGGGCGACGGCTTCGTCGAGGTGGAGTTGTTGTTCCTTCCCGGCACCTACGGTCCTTGCCCCACCTGCCACGGTGCCCGGTACACCCCGGAAACCCTCGAAGTCACATGGCAGGACAAGACAATTGCCCAGGTGCTGCACATGTCGGTGGACGAGGCAGCGGTGTTCTTCGCCGACATCACGGGTGCGTCCCGCAGTCTGGAGACCTTGCGCGATATCGGGCTCGGCTACCTTCGGCTCGGTCAACCCGCCACCGAGCTGAGCGGCGGAGAAGCACAGCGCATCAAGATCGCCACCGAATTGCAGCGCACCCGCCGCGGCACCGCGCTCTATCTACTGGACGAGCCGACCGCCGGGTTGCATCCCTCCGACGTCGCCCTGCTGATGCGCCAACTGCACCTGCTTGTGGATGCGGGCAACACCGTGGTGATGGTGGAACACGACTTGGATGCCGTAGCCTCCGCCGACTGGGTCATCGATCTCGGTCCCGGCGGCGGTGACAACGGGGGCACCGTGATCGCCACCGGGACGCCCGCCGAAGTGGCAGTGTCCCCGGACAGCGTCACGGGACCGTATCTGGCCCGACGGCTACGGCTCCAACGCGATCTCTCAGCGGCCGCACTCTGACGGCGATCGGCGCGGTTCCACCCGACCGAGCCGAGCACGGGATCCAGGAGCGTCACAACCGACGCAGCGCCGCTCGCGCAGCGTTGTATCCGCCCATGCCGTGGACTCCTCCTCCCGGAGGTGTTGCCGCCGAACAGATGTAGACGCCGTCCATGCCGGTCCAGTACGGATCGACGCTCACGCGCGGACGCAGTGCCACCTGGCCCGGATCGTTCGAGCCGGTGATGATATCGCCGCCCACGTAGTTGGGGTTGTAGGTCGGCATCTGGGTGGTCGATCGGACAGCGCGGCCCACGATCCGCTTCCGAATTCCTGGGGCGAAGCGCTCGATCTGATCGATGATCACCTCACTGGCGTCACCGGTGTAGCCGTTGGGGACGTGGGCGTAGGTCCAGATCGGGTGGATGTTGCCCTGTGAGCGGCTGGGGTCGGCCAAGTACTGCTGGCCGAGCAGAACGAACGGCCGTCGCGGCATGATTCCGCGATGCACGTCACGTTCTGCGGCGGCTACCTCCTCGAAAGTTCCGCCGAGGTGGACGGTTCCGGCACGGCGGGCGTCCGCGTTGGTCCAGGGGATACCGTCCTCGACGGCGAGGTCGAGCTTGAAAGCGCCAGGGCCGTAACGCCATCGACGGTAGGGTCGTGCCACTCGCCGGGGGAGAGCGTCACCGGCGATGTCGGCGATCGCGGTCGGGGACAGATCGAACATCACGATGTCGCTCGGCGGAATCTGTTGCAGCCGAGTCACTCTGACGCCCGTCTCCACCTTCCCGCCATGTTCGGTCAATATCGAGACCAGTGCGTCGCTGATCGCCCGCGAGCCACCTTCGGCCACCGGCCAGCCGTACTTGTGGCCCGCAGCGATCATCATCACTCCGACAGCGGACGTGGTGGGCCGCGTGAGCGGATACAGCGCGTGGGCCGCGACGCCCGAGAACGCCGCGCGCGCTTCGGGTGTACGGAACCGACGGGCCGTCAGCGACGCGGGTGCGAGAGCATTGAGGCCGAACTTTGTCAACGTGATGGGGTGTTGCGGTACGTGCAGGAGCGGGCGGAAGAAGTCGGTCGCCAGGTCGTCGAATCGATCCGCCAACGGTCCGAAGAATCGTTGCCAGGCAGCGCCGTCGACGCCGAGCCTGGCCGAGGTGTCAGCGATGGATCGGTGGATCACCCCGGCGCGGCCGTTGTCGAGGGGTTGCACGGCGGCGATTTCCGGATGTTTCCACGTCAATCCGTGGGCTTCGAGGTCGAGGCTGTTGAAGAACGGTGATGCCGCCCCCACCGGGTGCACGGCCGAACAGTCGTCGTGCAGCACACCCGGCAACGTCAGTTCGGAGGTTCTGGTGCCGCCGCCGACCTTGTCGGCCATTTCCAGGACAGTGACCTCGACACCGGCCTTCGCCAGCGTCACTGCGGCCGCGAGACCGTTGGGCCCCGATCCGACGACGGTTGCCGTCGTCACCGTTGCCCCACCACGTCGATCGGTGCGGCCACCGTCACCGGGATGGAGCCCGTGTCGTCCAGCCACGACTGGCGAGTGATCATCTCGGACACCGCGACGGTTCCTTCCTCGATGAGACCGGTTGCTGCGTCGACGATGCGGTAGCTCTGGGTTTTTCGGTGCATCGGCTGCCCTTCGATCATGACGACACGGATGTCGCCGTCGGCGAAGTGGCATCTGCGCTGCAGTGCTTCCAACATCTGTTGATTGTGCAGGTGTCCTTCACCGAAGTTCCATCCGAGTACTGATCCGGCGATGAACTCGCCTTCCCGGATGACGTAGTCCTCACGATTGTCGACTGCTCGCGAGATCAGCCCCATGTGCGCCCGGCCGTGGCTGTGCATCGACCGCCAGGCGGTGAACTTCTGCATCATGAACTCGGCCGTGTCCTCGTCGTAGAGTTTGAGCAACTGGAATTTGGTCAGGGGGGCGGACTTGGTGATCTCCGCCTGCAAGCGCTCTTCGATGCCGGGCCGCAGAATCCACGTGTTCGTGGCCCAGTTTCCGGCGTAGTACCGCATGCCCATGAGAAACGATATCCACTGCGGCTTGGTGCCTCCGACGACGATGCCCGCGATCAGTGCCACGACGATCAGATACGGCCAGATGCTGGTGGCGTTCCACAGCGAGTAGTCGCTACCGGTGTAGTTGCCGAACAGGAACCACGCGGCACCGATGACGAAGAGGTTCCATTCCAGCGGCACTCCGGCCGGAAATGTGGACAGGATGAACAGATGAAAGATGGTCATTCCGATCAGCACCACGGTCGTCAGCGTCGAATTCATCGAGAAGATCAACACGGCGGGGAGAACGTATTCGATGACGGTTCCCTGATGGGCAGCGAATTTCGCGAAGGTCGACGGTCGCATGTCGTCGGGGAAGTTGCGGTACAGCTTTCGCTTGAGCCAGGTGCTGGGCAGCAACGGACTGTTGGAGATCATCACGGCCACCACGAAGGGAAAGTGATGGTTGAGTTTGGATGTCGCAGCACCCCACCAGATGGCCAGCATCACCAACTTCAACGCGATGATCATGTCGACGAAGGGAAACAGGAACGCGACGATCATGACGAAGTACTGATCCGAGCGGGCCGCCAGAAAGATTGTCTTGTCGCGTAGTCCGATGAGTACCAGAAGTACGAGCACGGCCATGGGCACGGCCGGTGCGAGCATTCCTGCGGTGCCGATACCGCCGGCCACGCCGTCCGATATCAGTCCCCAGATCAGGAGTGCGAGCAACCCGGCGTACATCACGACGTCGCCGACGGTGCGAGTGTCACCGGACGTGAGCGGAATCTTGTTGGGCCACGGTGCCAGTCGCACGGTTCCCGGGCGAAGCCAGTAGGTGAAGCCGCCGACGGGCGGGAAGAAGCGCATCGTCAACGGCCCTGAGCCGCAACCGAACCCCATGACCTCGAAGAGCACGGTGAACAGCACGACTTTCTGGAACACGATCGGTTGGGTCCACCACGATCCGATCTCCGACAGCGTGCCCAGGCCGGGCGTCGAGGACGAGATGACCCACAGCGGGATCAGGACGTACGCGACCATCTTGATCACGTAGAACAGATAAGCCCCGGCAGGGGTGCCGAAGCCGTGTTCACCCCAGTGTTGAACCTGAACTTTCAGCCGTTCGAGCTGAGGGAGGCGGCGCCACTGCCCGAGGTCGATATCGGGCAGGGTCGGAGACAGCAGGCCCATTGTGGGGTCCTTTCGAGGAAATCGGCGCGGTGGTTACGTGGTGGAGGCGGGCGCGACGAGTCGCCGACGCAGCGAGGGTTTGTCGATCTTGCCGACGGGGTTCTTGGGTACCTCGTCGACGACGATGACGTCGACGGG
The DNA here is from genome assembly GCF_000333955.1 of Rhodococcus sp. AW25M09. GTDB lineage: Bacteria > Actinomycetota > Actinomycetes > Mycobacteriales > Mycobacteriaceae > Rhodococcoides. The sequence continues at coordinate 32,910 of NZ_CAPS01000112.1, read as the reverse complement.
CCACTTGTACTTCGACAATTCGCGTCGAACGTGCGCATCGATGTCGGCTTCGGTGATGGTGGCTTCGGCGGTGAGCGAGACGAACAGGACCGGCTCTTCCCCCTTCACCTCGTGCGGCTGACCGACGACGGCTGCTTCGTAGACGCCGGGGAGTCGGTAGACGACGTTTTCGATTTCCTTGGGATAGATGTTCTCGCCACCGCGGATGATCATGTCCTTGGCGCGGTCGACCAATGTCAGGTAGCTGTCTTCGTCGAGTCGGCCGATGTCGCCGGTCCGCAACCAACCGTCCTGGACGGTCGCTGCCGTCTCCTCGGGTCGGCCGAGGTAGCCCCGCATCACGTTTGCTCCGTGAACGAGTACTTCACCGGGCCGACCGTCGTCGATGGTGTCGCCGTTCTCGTCGACGATGCGGATGCTCTGGCCGGGTAGCGGAAGTCCTACGGTTCCGGGCTTGCGGGGACCGTTGAGCGGATTGACCGTCGATGCGCAGGTGCCCTCGGACAGGCCGTAGCCCTCGACTACCGGTACGCCGTACCTGGTCTCGAATGCGTCGAGCAATGCCGGGCTCGCCGGTGCCGCGCCGCAGACGGCGTACCGCAGTGAGCTGGTATCGGGCACCACCGTCTCGGGAAGGTTGGCGAGCATGGCGTAGATGGTCGGCACACCCGAGAAGAAGGTCGGCCGGGCGGCTTCGACGCGGTCGAAGAACGTCGACGGGTCGAACCGGCCGGCGATCGTTGCGCGTCCACCGGCCACCAGGGGCGAAAGGATGCTCACGACAATGCCGTTGACGTGGAAAAGCGGAAGGATCAGCAGGCTGTGTACCTCGGCGTCGATGGAGAAGGCATCGACGCTCATGGACGTCATCGCGGTCAGGTTGCCGTGATCGAGCATGACGCCCTTCGGCTTTCCTGTGGTTCCGCTGGTGTAGATCAACAGGGCAAGATCGTTCGCGGTGGTCTGAACTGGGGTGTCGGTGAGCCGGGACACCTCTGGTCGGTCGGTCAGATCGGTCAGGCGGGCGACAGCGGATGGGGTATTCAGCTCCAGTTCCGGGGCGGTGACCACCAGCGCAGCCGAGCAATCGTCGAGCTGGAACTCGATCTCCTGAGCGGTCAACGACGGATTGACCGGTGTCGCAGCTGCGCCGAGACGCCATGCGGCGAAAAGGGCGACGACGAACTCGACCCGGTTCGGCAACATGATCGCCACTACGTCGCCGTGGGATATGCCGCGGGCGGACAGGAGTGCGGCCGCCGAGCGCACGGCGTCACGGAATTCGCGATTCGACAAAGACACTCGGTCGTCCGCGAGCGCCGGTGCCTCCGGAGCACTCGAAGCGCGGAGGTCGAGAAGATCAGGCAGGTGCATGGGGGTCCTTCGCTCGGGAGGCGGTCCGTACCACGGTATGGACCCCACTGTGATCCATGCCATATCTCTCGACGATGAACTTCGACACCGCGTTTGTCTCCAGGAGACAAGGTTCGAGTACCACTGAATCATCTACGGTGGGGTCTCGGACGGCCTATTGTCGATACCGTGCAACCGCCACCGATCGATGCCGGCACCGACTCGGCTGTCGACGCCGTCGTCGCGACCGTCATCGCCGACATGAGTGCGCACCTGCTCGAGGAGTCACGGAACATTCGCAACGTTCTCGAACGTGAGATTGCCGAGTTGGGTGGAGACAGTCAGCTGGTGGAGCTACTCGGCGCGAGTATCGAAGGCAATGTCGACACCGTCTTCCATGTTCTGCAGCACGGCATCACCGCAGATCATCTGCATGCACCCTCCGCGGCGATGGAATACGCACGCAGGCTCGCCCAGCATGCCATTCCCGTCACCGCGCTCGTGCGCGCCTATCGGCTCGGGCAGACCACCCTGCTGGATCGGGTCTTCGCGAGAATTCAGGCGTCGTCCATCGATCCTGTTCTCGGACTGAAGGTCTCGCATCGTATCGTCTCGGTCAGTTCGGTGTACATAGACTGGATCTCGGAGCAGGTGGTCACCGCGTATCAGGTCGAACACGAGCGGTGGCTCGCCAACCGAAACAACGTCAGGGTTACCCAGATTCGAGAACTGTTGTCCACCGAAGGGCCCACAGACGATCGTCGAGCGACGGCGCAGATCGGTTACCAACTTGCGCAACACCATTGCGCTGCGGTTCTGTGGATCGGTGAGCCCGAGTCGGAGCGAGACGGGCTACCCGTACTCGAGCAACTGGCGGGCCGGATGTGTGAGTCGATGGACAACCGCCCGGTGCCACTGTTCGTGGCCGCCGACAGGCTCAGTGCTTGGGTATGGATCCCATTGGGTAGTCGACCGGATCGGTTGGACATCAGTAGTATTCGCACCTCGCTGCGCGCAGACCAACTCGGCGACGCTCGGGTGGCACTGGGCACCGCACAATACGGCAGGGCAGGATTCAGGACCTCCCATCTCCAGGCGCAGCGCACCAGGTCGATTGCACTTCTCGCCGAGGACGCCCGACGAACTGTCACCTGCTACGCCGATCCGGGTGTGGCCGTCAGTTCGCTCGTCAGCTCGGACCTGGTTCGGGCGCACGAGTGGATCAGGAGCACCCTCGGAAATTTGGCGGACAATACCGAAGCGGCGCAACGACTTCGGGATACCCTGCGCACGTACTTCGATTGTCGATCCAGTCACAAGGCCACCGCGACGGAGCTCCACCTGCACTACAACACCGTGAAATACCGCGTCAAGAGCGCCGAGCAGATGCTAGGTCATCCAATCAGTGAGAACAGATTCGACATCGAACAGGCCCTCGTCATGCAGTCCTGGCTTGGCAGCTCCGCAACGTCGATGGACCCGTAATTCTGCATTCGATTGCAGTGAACAGTGAATCTCCGATGTGTTCGTAATCGATGAATCACCGCAATGCATTGTTCTGACGCCTTTCGTGGCGTTGGACGATGGAGGCATTCGATGCCGTTTCCCGTCAAGCGTGGTCTTCGAAGTGAACGGCGCTGCGGGCCTGTCGCGAATAGCGCCGGTAATGCCGATGATCGGACGAACTGCCGATCATCGGACCGCTGATGGCCCTGATCGCCTTGATGCTCGGTGCCGCGCTGACCGGCCTGGTGCTGCGCTCAGCGGCACCGGGGTCAGAATTATGGACTGATCGGTATTTAACGTCTAGACTCGAAGGCATGCCCCGCCCACGTGAGTTCAGTGAAGACGCAGTCCTCGAGTCGGCTCGAAACCAGTTCTGGGAGACAGGTTATGCCGGAACGTCTCTCGCGGACTTGACGGCCGCGACAGGGCTGGGCAAGGGAAGCTTGTACGGTGCATTCGGCGACAAGCACGCGCTGTTCCTGCGGACGCTCGAAGGGTACTGCTCGGATGTCGTATCGGACGCGCACAAGGAACTCGCCCGGGGTGGGCGTGCGATCGATGACCTTGCCGACCATCTGCGGATTTCGGCCCGTGTAGGTGTCGAGGGCTCTCGGACTCGCGGTTGCATGATGGCCAAAGCTGCGGCCGAGCTCGGTTCGCGCGATGCAGCGGTGCAGGCCATCGTCTCATCGTCTTTCGACGGATGGCACGACGAACTGGCGTCGTGCATTGCGCGCGCGCAGGACGAGGGTGACATCGCAGTCGGAGTCGACGCCGACACCCTGGCGTGGACGCTGCTGACACTGTTGCGTGGGTTCGAAGCTCTGAGAAAAGGTGGGGTAGCAACCGACCATCTCAAAGCCGCCCTCGATCAGGTGTTGGAAACCATTCCCCGCTCGGTGTGACGACGATGATCTTGCCGGGTTGATCCACAGCAGACGCCGTCACGGGGAATGGACCTACACTTCGACACGATCGTCGGCGACCGAATCGACCTGTGGACCACCACGTAGGAGACTCGCAATGAATGCAGATCGCAGAACGGCTCTCATCACAGGGGCCTCGGCCGGGATCGGCGCCAGCTTCGCTCGCTACCTGGCGGGTCGGAACTACGACGTCGTACTCGTTGCGCGACGCGCGCAGCGTCTGGAGGAGCTCGCAGCGTCCTTGCGAGAGCAATACGGTGTACGCGCCGAAGTCATCGCGGCCGATCTGAGCACACCTGCCGGGCCGGCGAAGATCGTCGCCCGCGCAGCCGAACTGGGCATGCCGATCGACATCTTGATCAACAATGCCGGCCTGTCGTCGAGCACGAAGTTCTCGGTCACACCCTGGGACAAGGTCGCCGCCGAACTGCAGCTGATGGTGACCTCGGTGACCGAGCTGACCCATCTTGTGATCCCAGGAATGAAGAGTCGTCGGTGGGGCCGCATAGTCAACCTCTCGTCCCTGGCCGCAGTGTCTCCACCCGGCGAGGGACTGCTGTACACGGGGATTAAGTCCTACGTGCTGAACATGTCTCAATCGCTCGACATGGAACTCAAACCGTCCGGAATCAACGTGACCGCACTGTGTCCCGGCTTCACCCACAGCGAATTCCACGATGTGATGGGGACAAGAGAGGCTGCGGACCAACTGCCGGGAATCATGTGGCAGCAGCCCGAAGACGTCGTCGCCGAAGGGTGGGCGGCAGTGATGGCAGGCAAGCCGGTCTGCACACCCGGCTTTGTCAACAAAGTCTCTGCGGCGGCGATGCGACCGATTCCGCAGCGAATTCAATACTTCCTCGGTCGAACCTTCAATCCCTTCAAATAAAGACGCGTGGGAAGGTGCACGGCATCCGGCGCGGTTCGGGCCCGTAGTTCACGGCTACTGCCGAGTCGATTCGCTGTTCGTGGACAAGTCGAGGAATTCGAGAAGCCGCGTGAGGAGTTCTTCGCGCAACGAACGGGATGACCATGCGTGGTCGGCACCGGAGATCGCGGCGAACGTTGCATTCGGCAGCATCTCCGCGTAACGGCGACCGTATTCGAGCGGCACGATCTGGTCTTCGGTGCCGTGGGCGACCTCGACGGGGCCGCCGTATCCGGCCGCGGCCGCGTACACGTCGATACCATCGCGAATGTCGTCGATGAAGGCCTGCCCGAGCCACATACCGCCGAAGTCGAGGCCGCCGTTCTGCGCTACGGAGTCGAGAGACTGGCCCTGGATCTCGTTCTTCACAGTGATGTCGTCGACGACGACACCGGCGGGTGACCAGAGGGTGAGGCTGGCCACCCGGTCAGGTAATTGCGCGGCAACGATGGCCGACTCCACCGCACCGAGGCTGTGCGCCACGACGTGGACCGGTGTGGAGCGGTCGGCAGCGAACGTCCGGACCATGCTCGATATTTGCTCGACCTCATCGCGCAGGGTGATGTCCTCGAATTCGCCGTCGCTGACGCCCTGTCCGAGCCGGTCGTACGCGCGGACGATCGCTCCTGCCGCTACCAATCGACGGGCGATCTGCACGAAGAGACGCTGTGGCCCGACGCTGGAGTCACTGAAGCCGTGCACGATCAGAATGCACGGTGCTGCGCTGTCGGCGTCGACGGGCCGGTACTCGGTGCCGCGGATCACCTGACCGCCATGGGCGAGCGTGAGCGGGACGGTGTCCGGGTTCTGCGGGGCAGCGCTGGTGTGAATGCTCATGGTCCCATGATTGCCCAATAATACGTTTGTTGCAAACCTATATTCGCCTGCGTATTCTGACCCGGTGGACGATTCCGACAGTGCTTTCGGGCTCGCCTCCGTCGCACGCGGCCTGAGCGAGGAGATCGGTCCTTTCCGCCGCGTGCTGCTCAACACCTCCCGCTCGCGCGCGGGACTCAAATCCTTGCCCGACGCCCAGATCGAAATCCTGCGGCGGCTCTTCCCCGACAGGTGGGAGAGCCCGACCGTTCTCGGGCGTCAGCTGGGGTTGGCTCGCCCCACGATCAGTAACCTCGTCCGAACCATGGAGCGAGACGGCCTTGTCGTTCGACGACCCGACGACTCGGATGCTCGGAGCACGCGCGTCGGCCTCACCGACCTTGCCCGAGAACAACTGCACGTCTACGACATCGCTGCGGAGGGGGTTCTCGTGGAAATTCTCGACGACCTGACGTCGGACCAGCAACAGACCCTGCGTGACGCCATTGCATTGCTCGGCCGAATCCGCGCCGCACTCGAGAACAGCGAGAACGCCGCTCCTCGACCACCGCGAAAGGGCTGACCAGTCGATACCCTCGGGCGGGCTCCATCTTCATCGAAGCCCATAACAACAACTGCGCGCCATCGAGAGTGTGTCGGCGTGTCACGAACCGGTACGGTCGTGGCGTGGACACTTCGATCGTCGACGCACCCGGTGGTGCGATGTGAACATTTCCTCGAGCGACTGTGCATTCCTCGCCCGCGCTGTCGATTTGGCGGCGGACGCGGTGCGAACGGGCAATGATCCCTTCGGTTCGCTGCTCGTGTCGGAGAGCGGAGAAGTGTTGGCCGAGGACAGGAATCGGGTCGGCGACCGAGGCGATCCCACCCAGCACCCCGAGATCGCGCTGTCGCGGTGGGCTGCGACCAACCTGAGCGACAGTGAACGTCGATCAGCGACTGTGTATACCTCGGGTGAGCACTGTGTGATGTGCGCTGCGAGCCATGGAATAGTCGGGCTCGGTCGGATCGTGTACGCCACGTCGACGGCTCAATTGCTCACCTGGCTGGACGAATTCGGCGTGGCACCTCTCGCGATCACGCCGTCTCCGATCGAGCAGATCGTGCCGGGGATCGTGGTGGACGGGCCGGTCGCCGAGTTCAGTGACGCTGTTCGCGAACTGCACCGGCAACGTCACGCGTCCGAGCAGGAGTGAGGGAGACCGTGCCGGACGACAGCCGGCTCGGACAAGGGCACCGTACGACAGCGATGACTGCAGCGCTCGCAGTGACCGGCAGCGTCAGCGTGGCCCTGGCATGGCTCGAGTTCCTCCTCATCCGCCAGCAACTCGCGGTGGGATTATGGGTCCTCACCGTGGCAGTTGTGGCGATATGCATCGTCTCGTCCGAGGCCAGGAAGCATGTAGCCCTAGGCACATCGCTCGGGAGTGTTGCTGTCGTCAGTCAGGTGGCATGGCTGGTGACAGGCTTTCACGCACTGTGGGTCATGTGTTTGACAGCGGCGATTGCATTCGGGTTCTTTCTGCTCGCGTCGGCGTGGGCGGGCCGTTCGACGGGGTCGTCGGGTCGCGCGCGTCGGGCGGCAACCGCCGTACCGGCCGGCGTCGCTGCAGTGATCGCGTTGGTGATCTCCGCGCTTGTGATCACCACGGCGGCCAGTCCAGCACCGCTGGTTCGATCGCTACAAGCATTGGGGCACAGCAATTCCTTCGAGCCCGACGCGCCGACAGCGACGACGGTGGTCGACGGGGTAGGCCTGACCAGCAACATCGAATACGGCTCGACACTTCCCAATTCGTTTCTCGATGTCTATACCGCAGACAACGACCCGTCGGTCAGCCGTCCTACTTACATCATGGTTCACGGTGGTGGCTGGATCGTCGGGGACAAGACGGACGGTGCTCCCAGCGCAGATGGGACCGGCGCGTCGGGGGCCGGCCCGATGCTCGACGCCGGTTACAACGTGGTGTCGGTCAACTACGCATTCGCGCCGAGCTACCGTTTTCCCACGCAGACAATCCAACTGGGCCAAGCCATTCAGTTTCTGGAGACCAACGCCGACCGGTACGGACTGGACATGAGTCGCGTCGTGCTCGCCGGAACCAGCGCGGGTGGGCACATCGTGGGCAACTATGCCGCCGTGCAGACCAATCCCGATTACGCGCGAGTACTGGGGATCGAACCGACCATGGACCGGAGTGCATTGAAGGCGATCGTGTTCGACAGCGCTGCCCTCGATGTCGGGAGGGCGGGCTCACCGCAATCACCGAGCCCGTCGAACGGCTTCTTCTTCGACATCGCCGCCCGAAGCTACCTCGACACCACCGACCCCGCAGTGCTGGCGCAGGCGAACGTCACGGACAACGTCACCGCCGACTACCCACCGAGTTTCATCTCCGACGGCAACACCGGGACTTTCCCCGATCAGGCAGCCGCGCTGAGCGCCGAACTGGACAGAGTGGGCGTTGCCAATAACTTGAACCTGTACAGCAAGAACGAGGCGAGACTCGACCACGGATTCATGTCGGTGGATTCGAAGTGGACCGACGACCACAACCGGCTGAAGATCGAGTTCCTCCGCGGCATTGTCTGATTCGTACCCCTCAGCTCGGTCCGAAACGCTCCGTTCGGATGTTCGCTGCCGAGTGACCCCGCGCCACCAGCATGTCGGCCACAGTGTCGACGAAGCTCGAGGGGCCGCAGATGTAGCAGCGCGGCTCGAACTCTGCCGGCCATCCGTGGGCGTCGAGGTCCTCGACCGTGATGCGGCCGAGAGGCCGTGCGTTGCCGGCAGGAGCGCGCCGCGTGTGGATCATGGTGACGTCCACGCCGGCCGGCGGGCGAGTCCACTCGTCCGCGAAGTAGATCTCAGCGGGTTCGCGCACCGAGTACAGCACGCGGAAGGGCACTCGTCCGCCCGTCGCAGACGCCTGTGCGCGAACCATCGCGCGGAGCGGGACGATGCCGGAACCGCCACCCACCAACAGGATCGGCGGCGACGGGATCTCGGAGGGCTGGGACGGCCGCCAGACGAACCATCGACCCACCGGCCCGCGGAGCTCGATGCGATCACCGGCCTCGACGGCCTCGACCAGGTAGGGCGAGACCTCACCGTCCGCGACGTTCTGCACCGCGATCTCGATGCGCGACGTCCCGTCCGGTGCAGACGCCACGGAGTAGCTTCGTTGTGCGCTGTAGCCGTCCTCGGCGGTGAGCTTGACGTCCACATGCTGCCCGGCGAGATGGCCGGGCCATCCGTCGACGTCGAGAACGAGGGTGGATGCGGTGGGTGTCTCACGCCGCACGGTGTTGACCGTGGCAACGAGCCAGGGTTTCGCCCCAGCCGCCGATGTCACGTCAGTCGCCCTGGTACCGCTGCTCGCGCCACGGATCTCCGTAGTCGTGGTACCCACCGCGCTCCCAGAAGCCTTGCTCGTTCTCCACGGTGAGTTCGATGCGTGAGATCCACTTCGCCGATTTCCAGAAATACAGGTGCGGAACGAGAAGCCTTGCGGGGCCACCGTGTTCGCGAGCCAGGGGCGCGCCGTCGAATTCGGTGACCAGCCAGGCCTTCCCATCCCTGAGGTCCTCGAGGGGAAGGTTGGTGGTGTAGCCGTCGAAGCCGTGCACCACGACGTACCCGGCATCGGTATCGAGACCGTCCAGCAGAACGTCCAGGCTGACTCCCTTCCAGGTGGTATCGAGCTTCGACCACTTGGTGACGCAGTGGATGTCCACGGTCGGAGTGTCGTGCGGAAGTGCGGCCAGTTCGTCCCAATTCCAAGTGCGGGTGTCGCCGCGTTCGGTAGTGATCGAGAACGACCACGTGTCGGTCGCGACGACAGGCGCGGGCCCGATCGCGAGGACGGGAAAATCCTTCGTCAGATACTGACCGGGGGGAGTGCGCCCGTCGTCGCCGCGCCGTCGGCCCACGAAGCCTCTCGAGATCAATGCCATAGCAAATTGTGCGCTCGTGGTCGGGAGTCTGACAAGTCGGACCTATCTCGTAGGACTACCCCTACGCTTCCTTGATCGCCACCCGGTACAACTCGGACGGCCGGTCAGTACTGGGTATTCCCCTCCTCTGGAGGGTGCGGCACATTCTCTTCGTCGACGTGCGCACCTTCGGCTGCATCGGTCTCGGCGGTGTGTTCCCGCGGACCGTCATTGCTCCCGTGGGAGGGAACTGCTTCGCTTGCATCGCTCGGCATGGTCATGGAATCTCCTATGGGTCGAGGCGACTGGTCGCCGGTGGCAAGACCTCTGGGGAGTGCCCCACCCAACGAAGAACTACACCTCGGACGACCATGCTGTCGCCGCCGGCGATCAAATGACTGGTCCGCTGAATGCCCCGATGTAGCTCGCGGGATGCGTCGCTCAGTCCTGGCGCTGCACTCCGACATCGGGCCTCGAAGTGATGGTGGTCGATAGGGCTCTCTTCCTGCGCACCAACTCGAAAGTCACACGGCTTCTTCCAACGCGTCGGCGATCATGTGCATTGCCGCTGTGGTGGACAGCGCCCGCACGCTTGCTCGGTCGCCCGGAAGCAGGAGTGTGCGGGTGACGGTCGGTTGCCCGGCTACAGCGATCCCGAAGCAGACGGTGCCGACCGGTTTGAGTTCCGTGCCACCACCCGGCCCGGCGATGCCACTGGTCGATACCGCGATATCGACGCCCAGTCGGTTCAGTGCGCCTTCGGCCATCAGCGCAGCCACCGGTTCGCTGACGGCTCCGTGCTTGTCGATGGTCTCCGCAGGGACGTCGAGCAAGCCCGTCTTTGCCTCGTTCGCGTACGACACCACCGCCCCGATGACGTAGGCCGAGGAGCCTGCGCGATCGGTGAGGCGCGCGGCGATCATGCCTCCCGTGCACGATTCCGCGGTGGCGATTCTTCTGCCGGTCAACCGATTCGCCACGATGTCGTCGATGGTGGATCCATCGGTCGAAAAGACCTGCGAGCCATGATGTTCGTCGATGAGACGTTCGAGATCCGTGTATGCAGTTCGCGCTGATTCTGCGTAGCGTGTCACCATTTCGAGCTCTCCGAGACTCAGGCACGTGGTGATCTCGAGATCGCCGAATCCCGCGATCTCGCGCTCCGCCGTCCGCAACGTCGCCGCGAGATCGGCTTCGGACAGCCGGTATCCGCGGATGGTGTCCTGACGTACCTCCGAGCGTCGGGTCAGGACCTCGGCGACCGGCGCGCTGTCGAGGGCCTCCGGCCACATTGCCTGCAGTTCGCGTGGTGGGCCCGGCAAAATCAATACAACAGGCAGCGTCCCGGAGTCGTTGGCGGGTATCGCCACACCAGGGGCGGTGCCCGTCGGTGAAATGGACTGCGCGCCTTGCGGAACCATCGCCTGTTTTCGAATCCCTGCCTGCAGCGGCTCGGAGTCGGCCGCAGAGCTCATTCGGCTTCGCCAACGCTGCACGATCGCGTGGATGCGTTCCTCGAGTTCGACATCGAGATGCAATTCGCGGCCGTACAGAGCGGCAACGGTGGCCACGGTGAGATCGTCGGCGGTGGGGCCCAATCCTCCGGTGGTCACGATCAAGTCGACGCGTTGGTCCGCGAGAAACTGCACTTGTGCCGTCAGGTCATCGGGACGGTCGCCGCAGACGGTGATGTGGGCAACGTCGACTCCCAGCTCGAGAAGACGTTGGGCCACCCACGGGCCGTTTCGGTCGGTGACCCTGCCGGCCAGAACTTCGGTTCCCGTGACCACTACACCCGCTCGTACCGTCATTCTTCGACCTTACTGACTGGGAGCGCCCGTGAGTTTCCCGGTCGGCCCGGGTCCGAGAAGTGACATCGATCGCAACCGCGCCGGGGAAGAGCGCCCCGCGGATCGGCCACGATCTGCAGATCTTCGCGATCGTCTTTCTCCTGTTCTCCACACGCGCGCGCGTGTGGAGAATGCTCGCGGAATCATCGACGAACACGAGGGGCGTCTGACGAATACGTTCGCGTTTGCCGCGAATTCGTTGTTCACGTACGTCCCGATCCGGAGGCTAAGCTCCATGGGTGCGAACCGATATGCGACGCGGTGGGGTGTTGCTGGACGTCGCGGTAGTCGTAGCGATTGTGGCCGTCGGAACCGTGGTTGCCGGAGTCCTCGAAGATCAGCCGCCCTCCGTCGAGCCCATACCCGGCTGCGACGTCGTTCTTCCTGCCGAGGAAGGCTTTTCTTTCACGATCGGTTCTTACGGGGGGCGGTACGACAACCCCGACTATCCGTGGCTGACGGCAACGAAGGCATCGGCAATGTCGACTGCGTTGATCGAATCCTTGCCCACCGATGTGGAATTGGAGTTCGCTTCGCCGTCGAATTCTCTGGTGTTCCAACCGATGGACATCTATCCCGAAGGCGTGGATATTGCGGAGGGAGTCACGGTCGAGGACATCAGCGGTGACAGTACGGCCTCCGGCGGCGTCGGTCGAGGAGATGCGCGGGCGCCCCTTCGAGTTTCGGTCGAAGAGTGGGACGGTGAGATACCGCCATGCGTCGAAGAGCGGATCGATGAACGAACAACCCTGCCCGACGGCACTGTCGTCGACACGTTGGATGCGGTATCCGTCTATGACGGAGTCTCGACGCATCGCCGCACGGCGGTCGCGTACTTCGCCGATACCGTCGCCAGCGCGAGAACTTCGAACGAAGGTAGCGACGCGCTGCTCCCGCTGGAGGTCGACGAGCTCAGCAACATCGTTGCGAACCCTCAATTGCGTGTCACCGCAGAGGTTCCCGAGGGAACGCCGCCGCCTCCTCGCGACTGCGGCTCGTACCGAGAGAATCCGACGCTCCCACTGTCCAGAGATGTGGTCGAACGCATCGGCGCGTCATTGGCCGATCAGTGGGCAGTCGTCTTTCCCGAAGCGCAATCCGATCGGCCCATCGGCGATCTGGTTCTTGGGTCGTTCGGAAGCGGAAGTGCGTGCACTGTCGTGAACGTATCCACACCGACCGGTTCCACGGAATTGAGTATCGAAATATCGATCAGGGACACCACCGAGTGGCGCAGTACCGACGCGCAGGACAGCTCCAGTGTGAGCCGATCGACTCTGCCTGACGGCACCGTCGTGACCAGTCGGTCCGACGAAACTCAGCGAGGCGGGCAACCGAGCGAGTGGCTGAGCGTGCTCCGGCCCTCGAACACGCTCGTGCAGTTCAGCTTTGGAGACGAAATCGACGCCGACTCACTCGTCGAGCTCGCGTCGGCTCCAGGATTGGATCTGTGAGTCCCCACGATCGAAGGGTGAGTCGCTCGATCCGGGCAACGGTCAGATCGGCTCTCGTCGACGGCCACCATGCACGAACAGGTGGTCGTCAACAGGGGTGCCGACGGCAAGGATCGTCACGTCCATTTTCGGTCCGTCGTGACGACAGTCGCCTGTCAGGCAGTCGACCGCGATGCTCGACTGCCCTCACGTCGGATAGTTCCGTGACCGACTCCGTGGACGAATTATGCCCACGAATGGAGTTCCAGCGCAGACGCTTCCGATGACCTTGCCGTTGGCGTTCTCCATGCGCATGTTTCCGGACGACGGATCCGTGTGCGTACTGCGACAGAGTGACGAGGAGCTAGGACCTCGAATTCGACGGACGTCCAGTGCCAGGGCGACGACTGGGCCAACCGGCGAAATTTGCTAGACGGATGGGTGCGTGATCATGTACCGATCATGCCGTCGACCCGTGGTTCAGTTCTGCACGTTCCCGTTCTCGGGAGGGTGTGGCACGTTCGTTGCTGCCGCTGAGCACAGAACTACACCTCCGAGATGCCAGAATGACGACACGCCCCATCCCGAGACGGCAAGGACTGTATGAAATCGACAGGCGCACGAGGCTCGGTATGGTCGACGGTTGCGGTGATCGTGGGGATTGTTGCTGTCGGCACGGTTGTGGCCGGCCTGGTGCACGAACCGCAGCCTGACCCCGTTGCAATTCCAGGCTGCGAGGAGGTCATTCAGCCAGAGGACTTGGTGCGAGTGAACTACGCATTTGTCAGCGAGGGTGACGCCGACGTTTCCGAGGTGCCGTGGAGGTTCGAGGCCAAAGCACAATCGATGACAGATGCCCTGATCGCGGCACTACCCACCGGGTCAGTAGTCGAACCCGAACCGTTCGCACCGACCTTCGGCTTCGACGCGGTCGCGATCCGGCAGTCGTTGGACGGCGAGGCCGACGCGCTCGGAACCATCACCGTCGGCGATCGGACCGGCACGCTGACAGTCACCGTCGGGCTTTCCGATCAGCCCGCCGGTCCGTGCTTCGCGGGAGTCGTCGACGAGCGCTCGACGCAAGCAGACGGGACAGTGCTCGACTTCGCGGAGCGCCCAGGCTCGCGCCGCGTCATTGCGCGAACGACCGACGGCACCCGAATCGATGTGAATGCCAGCGGCGTGTTGACGCGCGAGCAAATGGTCGATATCGCGGTGGCACCGGGCCTGCGCGCAAGTACACCCGCCTGACGGGCAGCAAGGCTGTCGATCGGCGCTGATCATCTTCGGTGATCCACTCCGCACCTGAGCGTTCACTACCGTCGCCCGCCGGTGGCATCCCGCGCATGGCACCCGATCGTGAACACTCACGTCCGCGCGACTGCCCCGACCCGTCGCCAGCAGCGCGCCCCGCACCTGCTGCGTCTGGTGGCCATCTCGAAGCAGACGCGATTTTCGAGTCCGCAGTGCGTTCCATATTCGCGCAGACCACCGCTCATCCTGCCGCGCGACGGTGGCCGAACCCGGCCTACGGAAGTAGTCGATCGATCATCGAGTTGCTGTAGATACGGTGCGGGTCGAGTCGGTTGTACACCGACAGCGCGGTGTCCCAGTTGTCCTCGGCAGGAAGGCCTTCGCGGTAGGTATCGGGCAAGGTGGTGTCGATGACAGTCGAATCCTTGTACGGCAGCTCGGTACTGAACGCCCATCCCTTGGACCATTCGGGTCTGAAGGTTGCCCACGCGCCGCTGTAGTGGCTACGCATCCACTGTTCCATTTCGCGATAGAAGGCGAACATCCCTGGTGTTCCAGGGATACCGAGAACATTGAGCCACACTGCGGTGTTCCACTCGGGATGATCGGGACGCGGGCGCATTGCCGAGATCGTCGGTGCTCCGGCGGAGTCCACGAGCACATCTGAGGGGTCGTCCATTCCGCAGCAACGGATTTCGACCGGTCCATTCAGTGGATATTGCCCGATGGACAGGTGGTGCGAGATACGTTCGTGGAACCACTGGGTGAAATCGTGGACCACCTGACCGACGTGCTCGCGAGAGGTGATGACGGCACCGCCGCCTTCGGTGAGCAGCAGGGTGCTCGGTTTGATGTAGAACTGCACATTCTTGGACCAACCCCATATGTCCTGTGCGGCTGTCGCTGCCAGTCCGGCAACCGTGGTGCCGTAGAAGAACTGGCCGAAAGCCGGTGCAATGGAGGTGTGTCCGCGGGTCAATTGTCCGATGAAATCGGATGCCGCCTCGGGTAGGTTGTCGGAGAACGTGTAGTTGTACGGTCCGGTCACTTCGCGGGCGGTGGGTGGCTTGTCGGGGCATACCGACCACACCTTGAGCCACGGGTTGTCGGTGAACGGGTACCAGATCGCCTCCACGCGTCCGGATTCGTCGAGGTACCTCGCGAAGGTGCGTCCCGACGCTGTCGATGCACCGAACAATTCGCGCCAGTCGATGTCGGTGTAGCTCTGGCACCGCATGCGAGAGTTGGCGCTGGCCTGCAAGGTGACCGAGGTGACGAAGGTTCTGCCGAGATGTGTCAGGAGCGGTGTGATCCGAGGATCGGACCTGTCGAATGTGCGAAGTGCGTAGTGTGAGCCGGTCCAGACGACGGCGGTCAGGGACGTCACGAGGTTGCTCAGCGAACCGTACGTGGTCCCGGGCGCGGGTGTCTCACCCACGGCGGGAACTGCGGCACCGTGCGCTCCCACGGCAAGTGCGCCGGCGATGGACAACACTCCGGGTGCTGGGACACTCGCCCATCCCAGTCCGTGATTCTCCAACTGTTGCAGGATGGCTTCGAGGGTGGCACCGGCACCAGCGGTCACCGTCGAACCCTCGGGGTCTACGGTGACACCGTCGAGGTGGACCATTGTGTCGACGAGAACGGTGCGGTCGATGTTTTCGCCGTTTTCGATCGTCAGTGGCGTCCATCCGTGCATCGCTCCGCGGGGACGAATACGGTAGTCGTTCTCCGAAGCCCAATTAGCCAATCGCACAACATCTTCCGGTGTCGACGGTGAGCAGGTCCAGATGGCATCGAGCATTATTTCCTTGGACCAGTTCTGGTAACGCTGCTGGTACAACGGAATCCCGGGCGGAAAGTTCAGGGGGCTGTCGAGAGTGCTGTTCGCGCTGCCGAACGGCACTGCTCCGACGGGTGCAGCACGCAGGACCGAAGCCGCGGCTATTGCTCCTGCGCCGCCGGCCAGAAACGCGCGGCGGTTCAATTCGGACACTGGGCCTCCACGTCGAGGGTATTGCTGGATTGGACCGACAGTCGATACCCGACTGGGGCGCGGTCTCGTCGCAGACCTGGTCGGGCCCCATCTCGACAACTCGCGGCGAACTGGATCGGTTCGCGACCGGTTCGGTTGGTGACCGTTTCGGACCCGATGACAATGGCACACGCGGTGATTTGCCACAAAACGGCCTATCTTGAGGTCGATGCGTATAGCTGTGGTGGAAGACGACGACGGAGTCGGCGATGCGTTGGTCGACGCGTTGACCGAGGTGGGGCACGCACCTGTCCGCATGAGCCGGGGAGCCGACCTACTGCTCGGCTATCACGCGATGGACGTCGTCCTACTCGATCTCGGGCTACCGGACATGGATGGCCTCGAGGTGCTGCGCAAACTTCGGACCCTGAGTTCGGTTCCGGTGGTGGTATTGACCGCACGGGACGACGAACGTTCGGTGGTTCGTGCTCTGCGCGGCGGCGCGGACGACTACGTCGTCAAACCCGCTCGGCTGGGGGAGTTGCACGCGAGACTCGAAGTGGCCGCGCGGCGTCGGAGCGCGACGAGCGACACCGGCACGGACCGGCTGGTTCTCGAAGACATCGTCGTCGATCTCGTCGGTCGGGGTGTCGAGGTCGACGGCCGCGACATCGCGCTGACGACCAAGGAGTTCGACCTGCTGGCTCATCTCGTGACGCGCCGCGGCGAAGCGGTCAGTCGAGAACAACTGATGGACGCCATCTGGGGTAACGCCTACGTCGCGATTTCACGGACGCTGGACGTGCACATGACGGCGTTGCGTTCCAAGCTCGATCGACCGGGCACCATCGTCACCATCCGCGGCTTCGGCTACCGCTGGGACACCTGACGTGCGACGCCGTGTCCTGGTGGTGCTGATGATCTACTCCACCATCGTCGTGCTCGCACTGTCGGTGCCCTTGGCCGTGTTGGTCGGCCGCGAACGTGCCCAACGATTCGGTGAGAACCGGGCCGCAGCCGCAACGTTCTTCGCCGAACTCAGCTCCCGTGAGGACGAATCCGGTGTACCTCGTCTTCGAGAGTCCGTGCAGCGCTACGACAATCTGTACGACGAGGGAATTGCCGTCCTCGATCGCACCGGTCGGGCACGTGCATCATCGGGTCTGGACCTCGAGCGACCCGACGTACAGCAGGCGATCGCAGGAGCGTTGCGCAACCAACGCGGTGACGTTCCTTCGCATGTGCTGCCCTGGTCGCAGTCCTCGGTGCTGATTGCCGCTCCGGTCGGCGGGGGAACGCAGGTCGACGGCGCAGTGATCATCGACGCGTCCACCGCGACCGCACGCCAGGACGTCGCGGTGGCCTGGTCGATCATTACCGTCGGCGCATTGTTGATTCTCGCCACCGTCGCCGCGATCGCTGCAGCGTTGTCGCGATGGGTTGTTCGTCCACTGACCGCATTGTCGACGCGTGTGCATTCGTTCGGCGATACGTTCCACGATCGGCTACCGGTCGAAGCGGCCCCATCGACTACGAGGGCGGCCTCTGTCGGGCCACCGGAGGTTCGCGAGCTGTCCAGCGCGTTCGACGCGATGGCCCGCGACGTCGAGGCGGCCACGACCGCGCAGCGTCGACTCGTGGCCGATACCGCGCATGCGCTGCGCAATCCACTGGCGGCATTGAGAATTCGTTTGGATGTGTTGGGGATGCGGGTGCCGGACGCGGCGACCGAATCTCATCTCAGGACCACAGCGGAAGTCGACCGCCTCAGTGCCGTCGTCGACGATCTGCTTGTGCTCGCCGCTGCCGAAATGCCAACGAGACAAGACACAACCGGATGTGACGTGGGTGCGACCATTGTCGACAGAGTCGAATTCTGGTCGAGCACGATCGCGGTGGCCGGAATCGATGCGCAGGTCGAAGAACCCGATGATGCCGACAACCACGTCGCTGCCCTGCCCGAGGACGACCTGATTCGCATCCTCGATGCGCTGTTGAGTAATACAACGAAGTATGCCGGTACCGGCTCGGTCGTCCAGATAGGTCACCGAGCGAGCGAGGACGGCATCACGATCTGGGTGTCGGATACCGGACCGGGCGTCCCGGCCGACGAGCTGCCGATGATCGCGGATCGGTTCTTCCGCGCATCGAGCGCCCAGGGTGCCGGTACCGGTCTCGGATTGGCGATCGTGCACGCACTGACCGAACGGGCCGGCGGGCACCTGCAGGTCAGCGTGCGTCGACCCTCGGGCTTGCGGATCGAACTTCGATTACCCCGAATCGTTTCCTAAGGGAGTGTTAGGAAATCCGAAACGGCTTGGTTCGGGGCTGTGCTTGCGGTCACAGTAGGGGGACTTCGGTGGCCGAGTCGCACTCGGCAACCCACCCACCAGCTACCCGTCACCAGCCACACCTGGAAGGACCAGCCCATGGCCAACGAGGCCACCTCCACTCCCGGTTCGTCGCTCGCGCCCCCGCCCGTCTCGTCTCCCGCCGCTACCCGTCGTGCCGTGTTGAACACGCTGCGGGGGTCGTCGGGCAATCTCGTCGAGTGGTACGACGTGTACGTCTACACCGTGTTCGCGACGTACTTCGAGAACCAGTTCTTCGACTCGGCAGACAAGAACTCGACCATCTACGTGTACGCGATCTTCGCAGTCACGTTCTTGATGCGACCGGTCGGATCGTGGTTCTTCGGACGCTACGCCGATCGGAACGGTCGTCGCGCAGCACTGACGTTCAGCGTCTCGCTGATGGCCGCATGCTCGCTGGTCATCGCGTTCACTCCGGGACGGGAGAGCATCGGCGTCTGGGCGGCGGTCATCCTCGTCCTGAGCCGTCTCGTCCAGGGCTTCGCCACCGGTGGTGAATACGGCGCGTCGGCGACGTACATGTCCGAGGCCGCCACTCGCGAACGGCGCGGCTTCTTCTCCTCGTTCCAGTACGTCACGCTCATCGGCGGGCACGTGCTCGCGCAGGTGACCCTGTTGCTGATGCAGACGTTCCTCGACCGCGCGCAGATCGAGGACTTCGGTTGGCGCATCGCCTTCTTCATCGGCGGCGTCGCGGCGGTGGTCGTCTTCTGGCTGCGTCGCAGCATGGACGAATCGCTGACCAAGGATCAACTCGACGCGGTGCGCAGTGGTGCCGACAAGTCCTCCGGATCCTTGAAAGAACTGGTCCGCAACCACGGTCGCGCATTGCTGATCTGCTTCTTGGTGACGGCCGGTGGCACCATCGCGTTCTACACCTACAGCGTCAACGCCCCCTCGATGATCAAGACCGCGTACGAGGACCGGGGGATGACCGGAACGTGGATCAACCTCTTCAGCCTGATCTTCCTCATGCTGCTGCAGCCCATCGGCGGACTGATCAGCGACAAGGTCGGCCGCAAGCCGCTGCTGATCTTCTTCGGCATCGGCGGCGTGCTGTACACCTACGTGCTCATCACCTACCTGCCGACGGCAACCTCGGTGGTGCAGTCGCTCGCCCTGGTATGCGTGGGTTACGTGATCCTGACCGGGTACACCTCGATCAATGCGATCGTCAAAGCCGAGCTGTTCCCGTCTCACGTGCGCGCACTCGGTGTCGGTCTGGGGTATGCGCTTGCGAACTCCGCTTTCGGTGGCACCGCACCGTTGATCTACCAGGCGGCGAAGAACGGTGGCAACGTTCCGTGGTTCATCCTCTACGTGACGGTCGTGATCGCCGTCTCGCTCCTGGTCTACGTCTTCGTTCTGCGGAACAAGACCGAGACCGTGCTGGATCGCGAGCAGGGCCGAGCGTTCGAGCGACACGCCACGTCCTAGGGTGACTGACATGACCCGGCCCGCAGCATCGTTCTCTCGTAGAACTGTGCTGCGGGCCGGTCTTCTTTCGGTGACCGCGGCCGGGTTGGGAGCTTGTGCGTCGGATCCGCCGACACGATTGCGACTCGCGGCGGGCGAGGTCGGCGGCTTCTTCTGGGAGTTCGCCGGACTGTTGTCCGACGCCGCCGCGGACACCGATGCCGCCCAGATCGTTCCATTCACCACCGCCGGTTCCGTCGACAACCTCGAGGCGCTCGATTCCCGACGGGCCGAGCTCGGATTGACACTGATGGACGCCGCCTACAGCCATTCGGGAGTGGACATTGCAGCGGTGGGTGTGGTGTACGAGAACTACTTCCAGGTAGCCGTGCGGGCCGATTCGGATATCGAGAACGTGGGTGATCTGCGGGGGCGGACCGTCAGTATCGGTGCACCCGGGTCGGGGGCGACCGAGGTGTCGCAGCGGCTGCTCCGCGCAGCGGGCCTGTCGGAACCCGGTGCTGTCGAACAGGTTCAGCTCTCGATGAGTGCCGCGGCAGACGCACTGGCGCGCGACGAAGTCGACGCCGTGATGTGGGCGGGCGGGTTACCGACCCCGGCGTTCGCCAACCCTCGTTCGCCGATCCGCTTACTCGATCTGGGCGCTGTCGTCGCGGATCTGCGGCGTGAATTCGGCACCGCATACGAGGCAGTTCCGGTGCCGTCGAACGTGTACGGCGAACACCCGGCAGTCACCACCGTCGGAATCCCGAACATACTTCTGGCACACCCCGACGTACCGGACCGCGTGGTCGCGGCAGTGGCGCGCGTATTGCTCGATCAGTCGTCCGCGTTGGTCCCTCAGCAGGCTATCGGCAGCCAATTCCTCGACGCCCGGTCGCTGGTCATGACCGGAAGCATTCCCCTTCATCCAGGAGCCGAAGAGGAATACCGCCGACGACACGGATGAGTCGGCTTCGGTGGCTACCTCACAACCTCGCTGCGAGTCGGTGATAGGCCGCGTTCCATCGCAGTGTCTGCTGGAAGCCTCGGGTCGAGGTGTCGGAGTCGATAGCCAGCAGCTCGACGCCGATCATGTCCGAGAATGCCTCCAACACAGGCAGGCCGATGGCAGTACTGAGAACCGTGTGATGAGGCGCACCGGCCGTGAGCCACGACTCTGCCGATACCGCGAGCGAGGGCTGCGGCTCCCACACTGCGCACGCGACGGGCAGCTTCGGCAGCGCCTCGTCGGGTTCGACGACGTCGATGACGTTGGCGGTAACACGGAATCGGTCACCGGCATCCGAGAGTCCGACGACGACGCCGTGGCCGGGATCGGCGGTGAAGCGAAGCCGCACCGGGTCTTCGCGGCCGCCGATGGACAGGGGATGGATCTCGAGGGTCGGCCGAGAAGTGGTGATCGACGGGCACACTTCGAGCATGTGTGCGCCGAGGATCTTCTCCTCACCGGGAACCAGGTGGTAGGTGTAGTCCTCCATGAACGACGTTCCGCCGTCGAGGCCCTCGGCCATCACCTTCATGCCGCGCAACAACATCGACGTCTTCCAGTCGCCCTCGCCGCCGAAGCCGTATCCGTCGGCCATCAGTCGCTGTACCGCGAGACCTGGCAACTGACGAAGCCCACCGAGGTCTTCGAAGTTGGTGGTGAAAGCCTTGAATCCACCGTCGGTGAGGAACTGCCGCAGGCCGGCTTCGACGCGCGCGCCGTAGCGCAGAGAGTCGTGGCGATCGCCGCCCTTGTCGAGGCTGGGTGCGATGTCGTACAACGCCCGATACTCGTCGATCAGCTCCGAGACAGCGGACTCGCTCACGCTGTCGACGACCTCGACGAGATCGTTGACACCGTAGGTGTTGACGGAGACTCCGAATCGCAGCTGAGCTTCGACCTTGTCGCCCTCGGTCACCGCGACATCGCGCATGTTGTCGCCGAAACGCGCCAGACACAGCGACCTCAGTTCCGCGCGACCGAGCGCGGCGCGCGCCCAATGTTCCACGCGCCCCAGGACGGTCGGGTTGTCGACGTGTCCGGCCACGATGGTGCGCAGCACGCCGACCCGAGATTCGACGTGTCCGAACTCGCGATCACCGTGAGCAGCCTGATTGAGATTCATGAACTCCATGTCGATCGTCGACCACGGCAACGACATTCCGGCCTGCGTGTGCAGATGAAGCAGCGGGACGTCCAGTGCGTCGAGGCCGGCGATCCACATCTTGGCGGGGGAGAAGGTGTGCATCCACGTCACGACGCCGACGCACTCGTCGGCGGCGTTGGCTTCACGCATACAGCGCAGAATGGACGACGCGTCGAGCAGCACCGGCTTCCAGACGACCGAGACAGGAAGTGCCGCATCGAGTTTGTCTGCGATCTCGCGGGACTGGACGGCTACTTGCTCGAGAGTCTCGGGGCCGTAGAGGCCTTGGCTGCCGGTGAGAAACCATACTTCGGACATGGGTGTGCCTTCCGTGGGAAGAGTGTGGCGCGCCGGTCAGCGCTGGCCGTAGACGTTCTGGTAGCGGTCGTAGAGTGCGTCGACCGAGGAGCTGGGGATGGGGATCGGTTGTCCCAGTTGATAGGACAGATGCACCGATCTGGCGACGTCCTCGCACATGACGGCCGCCTTGACCGCGGACCGAGCGGACGGCCCCACTGCGAACACCCCGTGGTTCTTCATCAGAACTGCAGGAGATCGACTCCCCGCCAGGGTGTCGACGATGCCTCTACCGATCGAATCGTCGCCGATCGTGGCGAACGGTCCGACCGGGATGTCTCCGCCGAACTCGTCCGCACACATCGTGGTGACGACCGGGATGGGTTCTCCTCGTGCCGCCCATGCCACTGCGTACGGCGAATGTGTATGCACCACACCGCCGATGTGTTCGAGCTTCCGATACACGTACGCCTGCGCCTCGGTGTCCGAGGACGGTGCATGCTCACCCTCGACCACCTTGCCGTGGAGATCGCACACCACCATGTTGCTCGGCGTCAGGTCGTCGTACGAGACGCCACTGGGTTTGATGACCATCAGGTCCCGTCCGGGAACCCGGGCCGAGACGTTGCCTGCCGTCCACACGACCAGGCCGTACCGAACCAGCTCGGAATGCAGCGTGCTCACCTCGCGGCGAACTTCCTCGATGACCTCGCGGACATCGTCGACGACCGTCATCACGCATCCACCTTCTCGGTGAGGGCCGCACGTCGAAGTGCGCGCAGACGGCGCATGGTCGTGGTGTCTCGTCCGAACCGGTCGTGCAATTCCAGGTAGATCTCGAACAGCGCGTCGTAGGCCCTCGATCGTGATTCGTCCGGCACGAACGCGCCGGAGCGCACCTTGCCCATCGACTTCGACGCAACGGGCACGTCGGAGTAGCACCCGGCTGCCACCGCGGCGTGGATAGCGGATCCCAGCGCCGGTCCTTGCGCAGATGTGATGACCGACAACGGCATTCGCAATACGTCGGCGTAGATCTGCATGAGCAGCGGGTTGCGTGCCAGCCCGCCTGCCACGACGAACTCCTCGACCGGAACACCGCTGTCGCGGAACGTCTCCACGATGACGCGGGTTCCGAATGCCGTTGCCTCGAGCAGGGCGCGATAGGTGTCCTCGGGACGGGTCGCCAGCGTTGTTCCGACCACGAGTCCGGAGAGCTCGTGGTCCACCAGAACGGATCGGTTACCGCTGTGCCAGTCGAGTGCGACGAGCCCGTGCTCGCCCACCTCCTGTACTTCGGCGAGCCGAGTGAGGTACTCGTGCACCGACTCACCGGCCGCCGCCGCGGCCTCGGAGTACGACGCGGGAACCGAAGTGCGCGTGAACCATCCGAAGATATCGCCGACGCCACTCTGACCGGCCTCGTATCCGAAGGAGCCGGCCACGATGCCGCCGTCGACCACCCCGCACATTCCCGGGACTTCCTTCAGTACCGTCGAACTCATCACGTGACACGTCGAGGTCCCCATGATGGCGACCATTCGTCCTGGTTCCACCGCGCCGGCTGCAGGTGCCGTTACATGCGCATCGACGTTGCCGACCGCGACTGCAATTCCTTCCGGCAGTCCCGTCCACCCGGCCGCCTCGGCGGTCAACGACCCTGCACGCGAGCCCAAGTCGCCCAGTGGTTGGTCGAGCTTGTCGGTGACGAAGGGCCCGAATCCCGGTGCGAGCTCGGTGAGGAAGTCCGCCGACGGGTACTGCCCGTCCTGATAGATGCCCTTGTATCCGGCGGTGCACGCGTTGCGCACGTAGTTTCCGCACAGCTGCCAGACGATCCAGTCGGCCGCCTCCACCCATCGGTCCATCGCGTCGTAGATCTCCGGGTCTTCCTCGTGGATCTGCAGGGCCTTGGCGAATTCCCATTCCGAGGAGATCAGTCCGCCGTAGCGGGGCAGCCAGCTCTCTCCGCGGCGCGCAGCCAGGTCGTTGATCCGATCGGCCTGCCCCTGGGCCGCATGGTGTTTCCACAGCTTCACGTAGCCGTGCGGCCGATCGACGAATTGCGGGTCCTCGCACAGCGGAGTGCCGTCGGCGTAGGTGGGCACCATGGTGCAGGCAGTGAAGTCGGTACCGATGCCGACGACCTGCTCGGGTGCGATGCCTGCGGCGGCCAGGGCGGCAGGCACCGCATGGCGCAGGACGTCCCGATAGTCGTCGGGCACTTGCAGTGCCCATGCGTCGGGCAACCGGACCGTGCCGCCGGGGAGCGCCTCTTCGAGCACTGCGTGACGGTAATCGTGTACGGCGGAGGCTATCTCGACACCGTCCGAGACCCGGACGACGACGGCTCGGCCGGAAAGGGTGCCGAAATCAACTCCCACTGTGTAGTGGTCAACCGGCATGCAGATCTCCTTGACGTGGCCACTCGCTGTGACGTGTGCAACACAGTGTGAGCGCTAACATCGGGTCGCGTCAAGTACGTATCGAACATTGCTCGAAGGACCTCGGATCCGTCCGGCACGACGCGGTGACCGCAACCGACGGCGCTCACATTCGGAACCGTGCATACTGGGATGTGATGCGGGCCACATCAGAGTTCGTACGTCGTGGACGGTCTACGGAAGATTCGATCGCACCGATGTTCTCGGCCTGCTTGTCACATCACTCACTCAACGACGAGGAGAACTCATGGCAGACAATCGCGCAGTCACGTACGCCGGTGCCGGCAAGGTGGAGGTCCAGGACATCGCCTATCCCGGGTTGGAGTTGACCGATGGTCCCGGGGTCAATCCGGCAAACGTCGGCCGCAAGTGCGAGCACGGAGTGATTCTGAAGGTCGTCTCGACCAACATCTGCGGCAGCGATCAGCACATGGTCCGCGGCCGAACCACTGCGCCCGAGGGGCTGGTCCTCGGCCACGAGATCACCGGTGAGATCGTCGAGGTGGGACGTGACGTCGAATTCCTGAAGGTCGGAGACATCTGTTCCGTGCCGTTCAACATCGCGTGTGGTCGGTGTCGAAACTGCAAGGAGCGCAAGACCGGAATCTGCCTCAACGTCAATCCCGATCGGCCGGGTTCGGCGTTCGGCTACGTCGACATGGGCGGTTGGGTCGGCGGCCAGGCAGAGTACGTCATGGCACCCTACGCAGACTTCAACCTGCTGAAGTTTCCGGACAAGGACCAGGCTCTCGAGAAGATCCTGGATCTGACGATGCTCTCGGACATCTTTCCCACCGGATATCACGGCGCAGTTACTGCTGGAGTGAAGCCCGGGTCCACGGTGTACATCGCAGGTGCGGGTCCGGTCGGTCTCGCTGCCGCGGTCGGCGCACAATTGCTGGGAGCGTCGGTGGTGATCGTCGGCGACATGAACGCCGACAGGTTGGCCCAAGCTCGAACGTTCGGTTGCGAGACCGTCGACGTCGGCAAGGGAGCACCGCAGGATCAGATCGAACAGATTCTCGGAATCCCCGAGGTCGATGCCGCCGTGGATGCGGTGGGATTCGAAGCTCGTGGCCACGGTGGAGATTCGTCCCACGAAGCACCGGCCACGGTACTGAATTCGTTGATGGACATCACCACGGCGGGTGGCGGAATCGGTATTCCCGGGCTGTACGTGACCGGCGATCCGGGTGGCGTGGACGAGGCCGCTCAGCGCGGCGCGTTGTCGCTGAGTCTCGGCACCGGTTGGGCTAAGTCGCTGTCCTTCGCCACCGGCCAGTGCCCTGTGATGAGCTATCACCGCGAACTGATGAATGCGATTCTGAAGGAACGTGTTTCGATCGCCAAGGCGGTGAACGCAACGGTCATCTCCCTCGACGACGCTCCGCGTGGCTACCGTGAATTCGACAGCGGAGTGGCACAGAAATTTGTCATCGACCCACACGGCATGATCGCGAGCTGAGAGCGCATCGATAGGACGGTCACCCTCGTCGAGACCGACGCGAGGGTGACCGTGCTGCGCCGACCTCCTCTGTTCGGCATTTTCTTTCTCCGACCGCCCGGCTCAGCGCGTGCGGTCGGAGCGCAGACGTCACGTCATGCCGGAGCCAACACCACCACCGAGTTGTGTCCTCCCATTCCCAGTGAAGATTTCATCGTCAATCCTGGCTCCGCGGTGGTGAAGCCGTCGAGCAACAGGGGATGAGCATCCGAGACCTGTGGGGCGGCGGGAACCATTCCGTGCTCGAATCCCATCACCGCAGAAAGGGTTTCGATTGCCGACGCCGCACCCTGGCAATGCCCGGTCAACGGTTTCACGGAGTACACCTGCGCGTGGGAATCGAGCACCGTCTCCAACATCGCAGTTTCTGCTGCATCGCATTGCGCAGTACCGGGCCCGTGAGCGTTGAGATACCGCACTTGCGCGGCAGTGACGCCGGCGTCGACCAATGCTTCCTCGAAGCAGGCGCGCACCTGAGTGAGGGCCGGGTCGATGGAGGTCGCGTGGAAGGCGTCGTGCGTCATCGAGCCACCCAAGACCCGGGCGTACGAGGCCGAGCTTCGAGCCGACAACACGAATGCCGTTGCAGCTTCTCCCATTCCGAAACCGCGGCTGCCTTCTTGGAACGGTCGGCAACCGTCTCGAGGCTCCACGTCAACGATACCGACACCGAGCTTGACGAAATGATCGATGTTCTCCGGCGTCAGCGACAGATCGGTCGCGACGAAGACGACATCGTCGACGAAGCCGGTATCGAGCCACATCTTGGCGGTGAGCAGGCCGGCGTTGCCCGACGCGCACATCGCCGAGACATTCATGGCCGGGCCGTGAAACCCGTATTCCTGCATCAGCAGTGACACCGGTGTCGATGGCATGAGGGTCAGATAGTCACCTACGCGGCGAACTCCGCCGTCTTCCAGGTAGAAATTGCGCCACTCGTCCACCTCGCCCAGGACGACGGCATGAACCAGACCGACCCGTCGTCCCGGCTGCCAACCTCTGGCCACCGCGTCGTCGATGGCTTCGCGTGCTGCACCGCGGAGCGCCCGTCCGAATCGGCTGGTGCCGTCGCGTTGGTCCCCACCATCAGGGACTTTCGCAAGCCACACTGGGTATCGGTCGGGTCGGCTGAGGTCGTGGTGCAGCGTGGCTGCGGCCTTGCCTGTGGCCAGACCGTTCCACAGGGCGTCCGTGCCCCAGCCGTAGCCGGACACTGCGCCGATGCCACTGATGTCGATGCCATGGAGGCTCATCGTCGAAATCCGTTTCTTGTCGAGGTATGCGAACCGGATTCGGCTCACTCCTCGATTTAGCATGTGAAACCGGCAGAGGGTCCAGTCGAGAGATGGACATACATCGCAAATCGGGCAGGAGTCTGCATCGACCTCTCCGCGAGTGGTTCAATCGGATGTCGAACGTCCGTCTACGAACGCGAGGACCGAGCATGGCCCCAGGGGACCGCGAAAGCGTCGGCGACCCTGAATCACGTTCGGCGTCGACCGGACTCGCAGATCGTTACCGGGTGCTCGTAGAGCACTCACCGGACGCGATCGTCGTCCACAGACATGGCACCCTCGTCTATCTGAACCCCGCGGCGATGCGGTTTTTGCGCGCCGAAAGCGCCGACCACGTCGTGGGGCATTCGATCACAGAATTCATAGCCCCCGAATCGATCGGGCCCATGCTCGAGCGGATCACCGCTCTCGGTACTCACGGAACCGCCAGCGCAGCGTCCGAGGCCACAGTGCTGGCCCTCGACGGGACGACGCTGACCATGGAAGCGGTGTCGGTGCGCACGGTGTGGAACGGCGAGCCGGCGTTCCAGGTGATTCTTCGCGATCTCACCGAGCACAAAGCCGCACAGAAAGCGTTGCAGTACCAAGCCGCTCTGGTCGAGCATGTCAGTGATGCCATCGTCGGTGTGTCGTCCGACGGCCTGGTGTCGAGCTGGAACCCCGCCGCCGAGTCGGTGTACGGCAGATCTGCGGAGGACGTGCTCGGGCGCAGCGTCTCGTACGCGGTCGGGGTGCCGTGCAATCCGGCCTCGATTCTTTCGGCTGGTGGCCGCCTGTGCGAGTCGCATCGCCGCGCGGACGGAACGGCACTTGCGGTGGTGGTGTCCGCGGCCAAGATGCCCGACGGCTGGGTGTTGGTGTGTGCTGACCGAAGCGCGGTACGACGAGCCGAGGAACACTTCACTGCGGTCGTGGAATCGCTCGAGTCCGGAGTCGTCGTCCTCGACCACGGTGGCCGCATCGAATCGGCAAACCTCGCGGCGAAGACGATTCTCGGCATCGAAGTCGGATCGGACACCACAGGAGAGGGGTCGGCCCTTCCGTTTCGGGTCTACGGCACCGACGAGGCCCCGATACACCCGTTCGAGCACCCGGTCGCCGTCACCAGAAAGACCGGCAAGCCCAGTCAGGCAGTGATCGGAATCGAGCGTCGCCGGGACAGTCGGAAGTTCTGGTTGTCGTTGACGGCGACGATGCTCAGTGCGGGCGACTCGGCTCTGTCGATCGTTGCGACCTTCGTCGACATCACCGACGCTTACCGGATGAGCATGAAGCTCGAACACGCGGCCACGCACGACGATCTGACCGGGCTACCCAACAGACCGTTGATCCTGGCGCGCCTCGACGAAGAACTGACGCGGCCGGCGCGCGTCGACGCGATGGCAGTGTTGTTCATCGATCTCGACAACTTCAAGACCATCAACGACCTACACGGTCACACCGTCGGCGACGCAGTACTCGGCGTGGTCGCCGCGCGGCTCACGCGAGCACTTCCGTCCGACGCCTTCGTCGGCCGAATCGGCGGTGACGAGTTCGTGGCAGTGGTGCCCCGTTGTGTGGGTAGCGAGGCAGACGACGTGCGCGCCGAATTTGCTACACCCATCACGATCGCGGGACGGGTGTTGTCGGTGTCCGCGAGCATCGGCGGTGTCACCGTCGACAGCGATGACACCCGCAGTGCGCTGGACATCCTCGATGACGCCGACCACGAGATGTATCAGTCCAAGCCGGTAGCTCAGTATCTTTCGCATCCATAACAGAATCGGTCATGATCTGTCGTGTCTGGTCCGAGCCGACGGACTTCTCGGGCTCGTCGGTGAGAGATTCGGCCCCACAATGGCCTTTGCCTCAGTCGGTGGTGCCCGACAGTGCTCGGAGACCGGCCGCAATGAACTCCCCGGTGGCGTCCGCGGCATTGCGAGCACCGGCTCCGGTATCGGAACCCGACAGCGCACGGTGCGTGATTCCCTCACCGATCACCCCGAGCTTGAAGTTGGCCAACGCCAGGTAGAAGCCCCAATTGTCCAGTGCTCGGCCGGATTCGATTGCGTACTGCTGCGCGAGGTCCGACGCGGACGGGTACCGGTCGCTCGTCCAGGCAGCGTCCGCGCCGAGGACCGCGTCGAACACGGGTTGACGGTAGATGCACATCAAAGCGACATCGGTGAGGGGGTCGCCGAGTGTGGACATCTCCCAATCGACCACCGCAACTACGGAACCCACGTTGTTCGCGTCGAGAATGGTGTTGTCGACGCGATAGTCCCCGTGCACTATCGACGATGCCGAACGCGTCGGTATCGCTGCCTCGAGCGCACGGTGGAGTCGGTCGACATCGGGTAGATCGCGAGTCTTGACGGTCTGCCATTGTCGAGCCCATGTCGCGACCTGGCGGGCTACGAACCCGTCGGGACGCCCGAAGCTTTCGAGACCGACGGATGCAGGGTCGACGGCATGCAGCCCGGCGAGGACCCGAACGAGCTCCGCTGCATTTGCGGTGACCTGCGCGTCCGTCAGATCGCGCAGATCCTCACGGCTACGAACGACTCGGCCGGGCACGAAGTCGACCACTGTCATGGGTGCGCCGAGGGTCGAGCCGTCACGATCGAACGCGACCGTTCGAGCAACCGGAACATCGGTGGATGCCAGTGCATCCGTGACGGCCCATTCGCGGGCCATGTCGTGTGCCGAGGGGGTGAGCCCGCTGGTGGGAGGACGACGAACAACCCACGTCGACGTGTCGTCGTACGCCTTGTAGGTGAGATTGGAACGACCGCCGCTGATCATCTCGACCGTCAACGTACCGTCGACAGCAATGCCGCTGTTTCTCAGAAACTGTTCCAGTGCTTCGCGATTCATGCCCGGTAGTTCGCTCATGACTGTTCCTCCCGTGCTGCGCGCCTGGCCGCGCCGATCGTCCGTTTGGCGATGGCCCAGCGGTGTACCTCGGATGGGCCGTCGTACACGCGGAACGGTCGCACTTCACGCGAGAGCCGGGCGAGTGGGAGGTCGTCGGACACCCCGAGTCCTCCACACATCTGGATGCTGCGGTCGACGATTCTGAAGATGGCTTCGGCGGCGTAGGTCTTCGCGATCGAAGTCTCGTTGCCCGCGTGCCCGCCCCGATCCAACTCGAAGCACGCCACGGTCAGCAGCGCCCGCGTGGCAGCGATATCGATCTCGTTGTCTGCCACCATCTTCTGCACCATGCCGAGATCGCCGAGCTTGCCGCCGAATCCTTCACGCCGGGCGACCTGTGCGACGGCGATGTCGTGGGCCCGGCGCGAGGCTCCGAGCCAGCGCATCACGTGGGTCATGCGGGCGGGTCCCAAACGAACCTGCGCATAGGCGAATCCCTCGTCGACTGCCCCGAGCACGTTCTCGTCGGGTACGAATACGTTCTCGAAGTACACCTCGCAGTGCCCGCCGATCATGGCCTTGTCCAGGGTGCCGATATGACGTCCGACCGTGATGCCCGCGGTGTCGGCGGGTGCCAGGAACATCGTTGCTCCGCCTCGGTCGCCGGGCTTGCCGGAGGTGCGGGCCATGATGATGAAGAAGCCTGCACCATCGGCACCGGTGATGAACCACTTGTGCCCGTTGATCTTCCAGCCGCCGTCGACCCGCTCGGCGGCGGTGGTCAAGGCCGAGGGATCGGAGCCGGCACCCGGTGCTGGTTCGGTCATGGCGAAAGCCGAGCGCACATCACCGCGCGCAAGGGGCGCGAGAAACTGCTCCTTCTGCGCTGTCGATGCAATATGAGCGAGCATGTGAACGTTGCCCTCGTCGGGCGCACCGAGGTTCAGCGCTATCGGTCCGAACAGTGAATAGCCGGCCTCCTCGAACACCGGAGCCCGGTCGCTCATCGACAGCCCGTGGCCCCCG
The DNA here is from genome assembly GCF_000333955.1 of Rhodococcus sp. AW25M09. Lineage (GTDB taxonomy): Bacteria > Actinomycetota > Actinomycetes > Mycobacteriales > Mycobacteriaceae > Rhodococcoides. The sequence continues at coordinate 1,546 of NZ_CAPS01000112.1, read as the reverse complement.
TATTCGACCGGTGCATGCGGCGCGAACACGCCGACATCTTTGGCGGCCGCCTGCATCTCGACACGCAGTCGATCGCCTCCGGCGTCGGCGACGTTTCCCAGGAACCGGTCCTCGATGGGAAGCACGTGCTCGCGGGTGAACGTGCGCGTCCGCTCGATCAGTTTCTCGATGTCGGGGTCGAACGTCAGATCGATGGCCACCACGCACTCCCTGTCTACCGACCGAACGCTCGCTCGGTTCCTCGAAGGTTCGCACAATCACTCGGCCGGGTCAAGGATCCGTCGCAACTGTCAAAAGCTCATGCCGGTCACGGCACCGACCGTCCGTCGCGCGATGTCGAGATAGACAGCGACCAATTCGTTGGGCGTCATCGGGCCTTCGGGGCGGTACCAGGTGGCGAGTCCGACGCACATCGTGGTCACGGCCCGGCTGGCATCCTTCGGATGCGGACTGTGGAAGAGACCGGATTCGACACCGTCGGCGACAATGGCGTCGAGCAACCGTTGTTCGTCGTCGCGCTTGGCGATGTACGCATCGCGATTGGCAGGGGAGAGGCTACGAATTTCCGTCGAGCACACGAAAGCGGCGTCGCGCCGGTGAATGTGGAACAGCAGCAGCGCTTCGACCACGGCGTCGAAACGATCGCTCGGCGACGAGCCCGCCCCGGCCTCCGCCGCTCGAGACCGATCCAACAACTCGTCCATCGACGCATCCATGATGCCGACCAAGAGGGCCTGCTTCGACGGAAAGTGATGGTAGAGGCCGGGAACCGATAGACCGGCACCGGCGGCGATCTGCCGCACCGACGTGCCGTGATAGCCCTGCTCCACGAACATGCTCAGCGCAGCCGCCAGCGCCGGAGGAAGGCTCGGTCCCTCGTACCGTCGCCAGTTCTGGTTCGCGGTCATTCGCTCACCGTAGATGGCGCCGAGCCTCGGGCCGAGAGTTTGCTCCTGACGTGGCGTGAGGTTCTACCGTTGCGTGCATGAACAGCAGCGATTCCACCACCTGGGGCATCGGTGACGTTGCCCGTCGAACCGGCGTCACCGAGCGCACGTTGCGCTACTACGAAGAATTGGGTTTGCTCGCTCCCGACCGAGACGGAGGGGGAAGGCGCCGGTACGGCGGGGGAGATCTCGACCGGCTGTACCGCATCCGGCTGCTCCGAGAATTGGGTACCCCGCTTGCCGACGTCGATCCGGATTCAGGCGATCTCCAGCATCTGACTCGGCAGCATCTGACCGAGTTGGACGAACGGATGGCCGAGCTCGCCCGTGTGCGAGAACGGGTTCGGGCCGTAGAGGATCGACTACTGCACGGTGTGCTTCCAGGCGACGACGCCTTGTTGGACCTGCTCTCCGGCCTGGCCACAGACGAGCCTTCGGTGACTCGCCGAACCACGCTGCTGGTCTACCGCGACATCGCGGCAGCACACTCCTATCTCGTCGACGTACTGGGACTGGCTCCCGGGCCGATCGAATACGACGGTGAGAGGGCGGTGCACGGGGAAGTGCACGCCGGTGACGGTGTCGTCTGGCTCCACCGC
>NZ_CAPS01000113.1 GCF_000333955.1 Rhodococcus sp. AW25M09 | reverse complement strand
CTTCGACGCCGGGTACTGCTCGAACGCCAACCTCGATGCGCCCGGCCCGGACCGGTTGATCGCCACCGGTACCACGCGCGATCTCGAAGCCGCCGCACGCACCACCGCAGACACCGTCGGCAATCTTGAACATCAACCAGCACAACGGAGTTCGCTCGCGAAGATGCGGGAGAGGTTGGCGACACCGGAGGGGATCGCGACCTACCGGAAACGCTCGCATATCGCCGAGACACCGTTCGGGCATGCCAAACACAATCTCGGATTCCGTCGATTCACCGGCCGAGGACTCGACCGAGCGGGCAGCGAATGGTCATTTCATGCCGCGGTCCACAACCTCGGCAAGATCCTCACCCAACTCGCCGCAGCCCCCACCGCAGCACCTGCCTGAACGAGTGTGGCCGGGCCCTACCGGGCCCGGCCACATGCACCGACCTCACACGGCCGAACAGTTCATGCCCTCACGCGTACCAAAACGCAACAGCCCGCCTGCTACGAAGTGTCACTCACCTGCGAGCGCAGCGAGCATCGTGTCCAGCTCGGCGAAGGTGACGAAGTAGTGCGGAGATGCTCGCACCACGGAGTCGAGTCCCCGGCCGGTCATGTCCAGTCGCGTCGAACTGTCGTAGCTGACTCGTACGCTCACGCCCTGGTTTCCGAGCCGGTCACGGACCGCGTCGGGTTCCTCGCCGTCCACTGTGAACGAGACGATGCCGCTCTTGCGGTCGCCGAGGTCGCGCACGGTCACCCCGGGGATTTCTCGGAGACCGGCCCGCAGGTATTCGGCACGTTCGACAACGGCTTCTTCGACCTGGTCGATGCCGAGCTCGAGTAGGTAGTCGACGGCGGCACCGAGTGCGAGCCTGGCCGCGACGTCGCATTCCCAGAACTCGAATCGAGTGGCGTCGTCGGCCATGCGGTATGTCTGCCGGTCTATCCACTGCGCGCTGTGCAGGTCCAGGGCCGTCGGATGCAGCGTCGACGCCAATCCTGGACGCAGGTAGAGAAATCCGGTTCCGCGAGGTCCACGGAGCCATTTGCGTCCGGTGGCCGACAGTGCGTCGACGCCGAGTTCGTCGACGTCGACGCGCATCTGCCCGATGGACTGGCAGGCGTCGAGCAGGACGATTGCCCCGTGCTGGTGAGCGAGATCTGCGACGGCGCGGGCGGGGTTGATCAGGCCACCGTTGGTGGGCGCATGCACCACCGAGACCAATTTCACGCGATCGTCGAGCATGTCCTGCAGTGCGTCGACGTCGATCCGTCCCGACTCGTCGCTCGGAATCACCTCCACGACCGCTCCGGTGACTTCGGCACGGTGCAGAGCGCAGATCGCGTTGCTGGCGTATTCGGCCTCGCACAGCAGGATCCGGTCACCGGGGGAGAGCGGCACCGAGTAGAAGAAATCGGTCCAGGCGCGCGTCGCAGAATCGCTCAGTGCGATGCTCGACGCGGGCGCTCCGATCAAAGTGCCGATCGAGGTCTTGACCGCAGCGAGGTCTGTCGTTCGTTCGGCCGCCGCCGAGTAGCCGCCGATTTCTGCTTCTCTACGCAGGTGCGCGATCGCGGTGTCGAGGACGACGGTGGGCGGCAACGAGGATCCGGCGCTGTCGAGAAATACTCGACCCGACGCCCCAGGGGTGTCGCGGCGAATGCGGTCGTGATCGAGCATCGGCTGTCCTTCCGGTCGCTAACTCTCGGCATCAGGGTTGCACAATCGGTAGCCTCGATGGGACGCGGGATCACGGCGTTTTCGATCCCCGCAGCTGGGTACGTTCGGTAGCGAAGAACGTGTTGAGTGCGGAAAGAAGGAACAGCAGTGTCTTCCAACGAGAAGTCCCTCGAGCTGAGCTCGCGCCCAGCGGCCGAGGCATACGTGTCGAAAGTGTGTTTCAAGCTGGGGCCACCGGCTCTCATCGGTGCCGAACTCGAATGGCTCACCGCCTCGGGCGACGGCACGCGCCCAACAGTTTCTGCTCTGGCCTCTGCGCTCGGTGTACACGCCCCACGCAGTATCGACCCCGAGTCGCCCGCCCTGACGTTGCCGGGCGGAAGCATCGTCACCGTCGAACCCGGCGGTCAAGTCGAATTGTCCAGTTCGCCTTATACATCCGTTTCACATCTAGCGCCGATGCTCGACGACGATGCCCAGTTGTTGCGCGAGATGCTCGCGGATGCCGGCATCACGGTCCTCGCTGCTGCGGCCGATGCCACCCGCGCTCCCGAACGAGTTCTCGTCCTACCGCGCTATCGTGCGATGGAGACTCGATTCACCACCGTCGGTCCGTACGGCAAGCTGATGATGTGCAATACCGCTGCGGCGCAGGTGAGTGTCGACGCCGGCCGTGATCGCGCCGAGGTTGCCGCGCGTTGGAACATGCTCCACGTCATCGGCCCGGCGTTCGTGGCCGCCTTCGCCCGATCTCCGGAGCTCGCCGGTGCACCCGAAGGAAACTGGACATCGCAACGAATGCGGACCTGGCTCGAACTCGATTCCAGTAGAACAGATTCCAGCAGAATGGCGGTTCCGACCACCGGAGACCCGATCGCCGACTACGCCCGGTGGGCGCTCGACGTTCCGCTGCTCTGTATACAGGGTGTCGGTCGGAACTGGGAAGCGCCTGCTGGAACGACGTTCGCGCAGTGGTTGGACGATCCCGGTGTCGTCGGACGCGCGCCCACGTACGGCGATCTCGATTATCACCTGACCACTCTGTTCCCCCGCGTGCGAGCGTGTGGGTACTTCGAGATCCGCTACCTCGACGCCCAGCCGGACGGGCAGTGGGTGGTTCCTGCCGCGGCGTTCGAGGCGCTGTTGTCCACACCGCACCTCGTCGCGCGCGCCACCGAGATCGGATCAGGGACGGCCGGACGTTGGCTCGACGCGGCTCGCGTCGGCCTGGCGGATCGTGACCTGCGCACGGCTGCCACCGAATTGCTGAACCTCGCAGCGGAGTCGAGCGGCGAGTATGCCGACCGACTGTCGACGGCGTCCCGCCGGTGCCGCTCCGGCCTACCTCCCGATGAGTTCGACACAACGTCGCCGGCATTTCAGAGTCGAAAGGAATCGGTGTGAGCCCCGAACAGCTCAGGAACAGGATCGAAACGGTCCTCACTCGTAGTCGGGCCCGTAGTGCCGCACTCACCGACTGCATCGACGAGACAGAGTTGATGGCGCAGCACTCGCCACTGATGAGTCCACTGGTGTGGGATCTCGCCCACATCGGGAGCCAGGAGGAACTCTGGCTCGTCCGCGACGTGGGTGGCCGTGAGCCGGTGCGGCCCGACATCGACGAGCTGTACGACGCGTTCAAGCACACCCGTTCCTCGCGCACCTCCCTTCCGCTGCTCACTCCGGACGAGGCGCGCGTATATGTGCAGACCGTTCGAGACAAAGCCTGGGACGTGCTCGACCACAGCACTTTCGAGGGCAGGGCGGTCGAAAAGCACGGATTCGCGTTCGGCATGATCGCCCAGCACGAGCAGCAGCACGACGAGACCATGCTCGCCACTCATCAACTGCGCTCGGGGCCTGCAGTTCTGACCGCTCCCACGCCGCCGGCCCCGGCTGTGCCGGTATCCGGCGAAGCGATCATCGCGGGCGGGTCGTTCTCGATGGGTACCTCGCTCGACCCGTGGGCGCTCGACAACGAGCGGCCCGCTCACGCAGTGCATGTGCCGACCTTCGCGATCGACAGAGCCCCGGTCACCAACGCGCAGTTCATGGATTTCATCGCCGACGGCGGTTACGAACGCCGCGAACTCTGGTCCGACAAGGGATGGCAGCATCGCGTCGACGCCGAGCTGACCGCCCCGCAGTTCTGGGAGTCCGATTCCGACGGCACGTGGTGGCGTCGCAGTTTCGGCGTGCGCAGGCCGGTGCGTCCGCATCAACCCGTGGTGCACGTGTGTTGGTTCGAGGCCGATGCGTACGCCCGCTGGGCCGGCAAGCGCCTGCCGACCGAGACCGAGTGGGAGAAAGCCGCGCGCTACGACTTCGCGACACGGACCAGCCGGGCATACCCATGGGGCGACGCCGAACCCACTGCGGTGCATGCCAACCTGAATCAGCGTCATCTCGAACCGGCGGACGTCGGCGCATACCCCGACGGCGCGTCTCCGGACGGAGTGCACCAACTCATCGGTGACGTCTGGGAGTGGACGTCCTCGGACTTCGAGCCGTATCCCGGATTCGAGGCGTTCCCCTATGCCGAGTACTCCGAAGTGTTTCTGCGCGGCGACTACAAGGTGTTGCGCGGCGGTTCGTTCGGTACCGACGAGGTGGCGTGCCGAGGCACGTTCCGCAACTGGGATCACCCGATTCGCCGACAGATCTTCAGCGGGTTCCGGTTGGCCCGCGACGTGGAGCACAGCTGAATGTGCCGACATCTCGGGTACGTGGGTGTCGACGCCTCGGTCGGATCGCTGCTGACGGAGGGCGAACATTCGCTGCGCACCCAGTCTTTCGCGCCGAGCGAGATGCGCGGCGGCGGCACCATCAACGCCGACGGATTCGGTGTCGCGTGGTGGGACGATGACAAGTCCGCGCACACTTACCGCAATCCGATGCCGATGTGGACCGATCCTGCGGTCGATGATGTGCTGCCACAGGTGCGCTCGACGTCGGTGATCGCGGCGGTACGCTCGGCAACGGTGGGGATGCCGGTCGAGCGCAGTGCCTGTGCCCCGTTCACCGACGGTCGTTGGGCGTTCAGTCACAACGGCGTGGTGTTCGGTTGGCCGCAGTCGATGGCAGAGCTGTGGTCCGAGATTCCGCCGATCGATGCGCTGGCGTTGCCCGCGCCGACCGATGCGGCCGCACTGTGGATCGTGCTGCGAAACCTGCTGCGCACCAACGATCCGGAGTCCGCACTGCGAATGTTGGTGCAGCGGGTCTTGGCTACATCGCCCGACGCCCGGCTGAACTTCCTGCTCGGGGACGGCGACACCTTGTACGCCACGGCGGTGTATCACTCGTTGTCCGTGCGGCGCACCGAGGGCGCGGTCACGATCGCGTCCGAGCCCCTCGACGATCACCCCGACTGGTTATCCATCGACGACCGCCGCATGATCGTCGCCACGACAACCGACTTCACCATTTCCGGCCTGTAACCCAAAAGGAGCGTCATGAGCACGGTGGAAGTACATCTGGAAGATTCGACATTGGTCGACGAATTACGCAAGGACGTGCGAGACGGACTCACCGCAGACCCGAAGTGGCTCTCGCCCAAATACTTCTACGATGCTCTGGGCAGCGAGTTGTTCGAAGAGATCACCGTACTGCCGGAGTACTACCCGACCCGCACCGAGCGCGCTCTGCTCGAAGATCATGCCCTCGACATCGCCGAGGCAACCGAATCCACGATGTTGATCGAGCTCGGGTCGGGCTCGTCGGAGAAGACGAAACTGCTGCTCGACGCCGGAGTCAAGCACGGCTCGTTGAAAACGTATGTTCCGCAAGATGTCTCCATCTCGGCACTCGAAGGAGCCATCGAGCAGATCTCCAAGGAGTTCCCGGCCCTCGAGGTGAACGGCATCGTCAGCGACTTCACCGATACCTTGCAGAACCTACCCAGTGGCAACGCACGCACTATCGCGTTCCTGGGTGGAACTCTCGGCAACCTCATCCCCGATGAGCGTAGGGAATTCCTGAAAGCCATCGCCGATGCCCTCGATCCCGGGGAGCACCTGCTGTTGGGAGTAGGGCTGGTGATCGATCCGGCCGTGCTCGTACCGGCCTACGACGACGCAGCCGGCGTCACGGCGAAGTTCAATCGAAACGTGCTGTCGGTGATCAACTCTCGCCTGGGCGGAAACTTCGATCCCGATGCGTTCGAGCACGTCGCGCTGTGGAACGCCGAGGACGAGTGGATCGAGATGCGGTTGCGAGCACGCGCGCCGCAAGACGTGCACATCGCCGAGCTCGATCTCGACGTTCACTTCGATGCAGGCGAGGACCTTCGCACCGAGATCAGTGCCAAGTTCCGGCCCGAAACCATCACCGCGGAACTGGCCGCCGCGGGATTCGGCGTCGAGCATCTGTGGTCCGACACAGAATCCCGGTTCGCGCTGATCCTGGCAGGTCGAGTGAGCGAGAGCTGACTACTCGGAGCCAGTGAACCGGGTATTCGAATCGACCGATGCGGTCCTGGTGCGATACTGCAGTCGATTTCGGCGCGGTCGGTCGGCACGGGTGGCCGGCCGACCGCGCCGGTGCGTCTCGTTTTGCCGGTTCGAAAACCGGGATCAGTCGACGGCGGTCGCGTCGATCTCGATCATCTGCCCAGGGACTGCCAGCCGGGACACCTGCAGCATGGTGGTGGCGGGGGTGACGCCTGCCGCGGCGAGTCTCGCCATGAGCGGACCGTAGTGCTGGAACAGCAGGTCGACGTCGGTGGTGTAGATGCCCAGCCGCACTACGTTCGACATGGACATATCGGCCGCCGCCAACACAGCGTCCAGGTTGTCGAGTGTGAGCGCCAACTGCGCCGCCATGTCGCCCTCGTGCATGGGTGCTCCGTCGTGGTTCATGGCTGTCTGGCCGGAGCAATGGAGAGTCCGGCTGTGTTTGTCGACGAGCGTGCCTTGGTCGAAGCCGAGGGACACCGACCATTGCACAGGGTTGATCGCAGTTCTTTTCATGGTGTGTTTCGCTCCGTCTCGTGTCGGCACTGATACGAGACAAGGCTGACAGCAAATCACGACACCTGCTGTCGTGTATTTCGGTACGGTCTTCGCATGCGCGCGGACAGGCTGGTCTCCCTGGTGCTGTTGCTACGCCAGGGAGGTCGAATGACGGCCGACGCCATCGCTTCCGAATTGGAAGTATCGACGCGCACCGTGCTGCGGGATATCGACGCACTCTCGACCGCGGGCGTTCCCGTATACGCCGAACGCGGCAGGCTGGGAGGGTTCGCTCTGCTACCCGGCTTCAGGTCCGAATTTCCTGGCCTGAACCACGACGAGGCCCTGGCATTGCTGGCTGCCGTGGGTTCGAAGAACGGAGACCATGCGCTCGGACTCGGTTCGGCAGTTGCGTCGGCACTTCGAAAGGTGATGGACGCGTTGCCCGACGGCCATCACGACACAGCCCGAACGTCAGCGCGCCGGTTCCTCATCGAGCCCGAGGCGGATCTGTTGTCTCGTCGCACTGCTACCGAGCAGATTCCCGTCGCCGTCATGGACTCCGTGCGCCGAGCTGTGCTCGAAGGAAAGAAGCTGCGAATCCTCTACGCACCGACCGGCCGAGATGCACAGTGGCGCAACGTGGATCCGATCGGCCTGGTCACCGTGCGAGGCAAGGGCTACCTGCTGGCCACCCGAAACGGCGAAGACCGTACCTACCGACTCTCGCGGGTAGAAGAGGCTGCCGTGCTCACCGAGCCGGCGCAACGCCCGGACAACGTGCGTCTCGATCGGATGTGGAACGAGCGCAGCGCCCGATTCAGAAACGGAGACGCGCAGATGACGGTATCGGCCCGCATTCACCCCACGCGCCGAGAAGAACTCGCAAACACCGCACTGACCGTCACCGACGAGGATCTCGACGGTGACGGTCGGCTGCGAATCACGCTGACCTTTCAGGACGAGCGACACGCAGAGTGGGCTCTGTGGCAACTTGGCAAAGACGCGGAAGTCATTGCGCCGCCATCATTGCAAGACGGTCTGTATCGCCGCGCTCTGGGCATCGCAAATCACTATCGACCTCGAGATCAAGCGTCCGCCAACGCGAGAACCGGCGAGATTTGATTGGCACGTCGTGCGGGTGTCAACGAGGCACCGAGTGCGAGGAGTCCGCCGCACAGCACCGTTCCGACGATGACCGCCCACGGCAGGGTGGGTGCGGTGAGCCCACGGGAATCCAGTGAGCCCAGCAGCGATTGTGCTGCAGCCCAGCCGTACCCGATGCCGAGGATCAAGCCGAAGCCCATCGACGCGACCACCATCTGTGTGCTCTCCGCGACGATCATTGCCCGAATCTGTTTGCGGGTGAATCCGAGTGCACGCAGCAGGCCGATCTCACGGGTCTGTTGCAGAATGCTCAGCAGCAGATTGTTCACCATCCCGACCGCCGCGATGACGGCCGAGAAACCGATGAGTCCGGTCATGATTCCCACTGTCACGGTGAGCACCTGGCCGACGGTTGCCTCGTCGTACTCGTCGACGAGCATCGACCGGTAGCTGTACATCGCGACCGCGAACGTGGTCACCAATGTCACCCCGATCAGCAATCCCACCGCGGTGCGGGTACTTCGATCCGGATAGCGAATTGCGTTGGCGGATGCCAGTCGTGCTGCCGGACCACGGCCGGAGAGTCTTCCGGCCAGGCGCAGCGCCGCAGGCATGATGCGGTAAGCCCCGACCATGATTCCGGTGAACGACGCGGCACCACCGAGAAATGCCACCAGCACGCCGCTCGGGTTCACCATCCCGATCAGGATCCCGATCCCGAGCAGAGCCACCCCGCCGGCGATCAGCACAATCGACAGAGCCGTCCTGATCCGACGCGATTTGGGGGTCTCCACGCCCGAGTCGACGGCACCTCCGGTTGCCTGAACGGGCGTGACATCCAGTACCTTCCGAGAACCGACGTACGAGGCGAGGGTCGTCGTCAGCACCACGACCACGACCGGCAGTATGACCAGCGGCTGAACAGTCGTGTACGAAACATCCGGCAACTGCCCGGCCGAGACTGCAACGGCGCGGGCCAGATGACTGGCACCGATGCCGACGACCATACCGACTGCGCCGCCGAACAATCCGACCACCAGGCCCTCCCTCGCTACCGATCGACGCAGATCACGCGAGCGAGCACCCAACAGTCGAAGAAGTGCGATGGTGCGGGTGCGCCCGGCGACGATCGTCGCGAACGTGTTCGAGGTGACGACCGCCGCGACGTACAACGCAAGACCGATGAACACCAACGCCACGCTGTACAGCGCGGTGATGGCAGCCCCGTCCGTATCCCCGAAGATATCGACCAGAAATGCCGTCGCCTGAATCAACACCACACCGAAGAACGACGCCAACGACGTCACCAGAATGCTGGCACCGTGCTCTTTCGACGCCTGAGCCGAAGTCAACCCACTCATGATGCGTGCTCCATTCCCAGCATGTAGCTCGAAATCTGCTCCGCACTCGACCGCCCCAATTCGTTGACGATGTGGCCGTCGGCGAGGAATACGATGCGATCGGCGTAGCTGGCCGCGATGGGATCGTGGGTGACCATGACGATCGACTGGCCGTACTCGCGCACAGCCGCGGCGAGAAGTCCGAGAACCTCACGGCCGGTACGCGAATCGAGGTTGCCGGTGGGCTCGTCGGCGAAGATCAGATGCGGCCGGGTACCCAGTGCACGCGCGATCGCCACGCGCTGCTGCTGTCCACCCGAGAGCTGATGCGGACGGTGGTTCACCCGCCCCTGCAGTCCCAGGGTGTCGATGAGCTGCTCGATCCAGGCCGACTCCTGCGCAGTGGGTGCGCGCCCGTCGAGCTCGAACGGCAGCTCGATGTTGCCCCGAACATCGAGGGTGGGAACAAGATTGAAGGACTGGAAGATGAAGCCGACCTGCTTGCGCCGCAAGGTCGTCAGAGCGTCGTCGTTGGCCGAGGTGATATCTGCACCGGCCAACATCAGATGACCGGAGCTGGCATTGTCCAACCCCGCCATGACGTGCATGAGCGTTGATTTGCCGGAGCCGGATGGCCCCATGATGGCGGTGAACTGGCCGCTGTGAATGTCGAGAGAAACGTTGTCGAGTGCGCTCACCGGATTGGACGGATCGCCGAAATGCTTGCTGACCTGGAATGCCCGGGCGACCGGGCGGAGCGTTGTTGTCATGCCCACAACGCTATGAGCGGGCGGACGGGAAGTAATCAGGCGCGAGTAGCTGCCTCGTACATCTGCAGGATGACGCGCGCGTCAGTCTCGCGTGGTCAAGGTGAGTTCAGTCCGTGCTCGAAGGCGTAGACCACCAACTGCACTCGGTCACGCAGATGGAGCTTGGCGAAGATGCGACTGATGTGGGTCTTGACGGTCGCCTCGCTCAGGTACTCCATGGCCGCGATTTCCGAGTTGCTCAACCCGCGGGCCGTGAGCTCGAAGAGCTCCTTCTCTCGCGCAGTGAGGGTCGCGAACTCGGGCGGCACCGTCGGGACCACCGGCGTCGGCGTGAAATGCGCCAGTAACCCTGTCGTCGCCGACGCCGCGATGACCGAGTTGCCCGCGTGCACCGTGCGGATCGCGGCGAGCAAGAATTCCGGGTCCGCGTCCTTGAGTACGAATCCACTTGCCCCCGAACGGATCGCCCTCGCGGCGCTCTCGTCGAGATCGAACGTCGTGAGCACCAGAATACGCGGAGGGCTGTCCGAGGCCGCCAGAATCTGCTCGGTTGCGGCGATACCGTCGAGCACCGGCATCCTGACGTCCATGAGCATCACGTCAGGTGTCGCCGACGCGGCAAGTTCGACGGCCTCGGCGCCGTTGCCTGCCTCGCCGACGAATTCCAGATCGGCCTGCGAGGAGATGAGCATGCGGATGCCCGCCCGGAACAGTTGCTGATCGTCGACCAGTGCGACTGTGATGCGATCGGAACTCACGTGGTGCCCTTCGTCGAGGGGGTGGTGGCCGGTAACCATGCGGTGACAGTCCATGACGAGCCGTCGCCGGCCGCAGTGCACACGCCACCGGAGAGGCTGGCACGCTCCTTCATTCCGGCTACTCCGTGGCCCGAGGATTCCACAGCCGGACGCCCGGGGAGCACTCGGTTGCGCACCGTCAGTTCGACGCCTGCGGAGTCGGATTCGATGGCGACGCGCACCGGCTGGTCGGCGTCGCCGTGACGCAGCGCATTGGTCAACGACTCCTGCGTGATGCGATACAACGCCAAGTGGCCTGCTGCGCCCAACGAGACCTCGGTGGAGTCGATTTCCGAGTCGATATTCAGACCGGTCGCGCGCATCTGGTCGAGCAGACGCTCCAGATCTCCCGCCGTCGGGGTCGGTAGATCGCCCTGACTGTGGCGAAGTTGGCCCAGCAGAACCCGAACGTCGGACAACGCCTCGCGGGCGGTGTCGGCGATGGTCGTCAGTGCGGTGTCGACGGCGGCGGGGTCGACGGCGCGCACGTAGCGTGCGCCATCGGCCTGCGCGATCACCACGGCCAGCGAATGCGCCACGATGTCGTGCATGTCGCGGGCAATTCGGTTGCGTTCCTGCTCGATTGCGACTTCGTGCTCGGCGCGGGCCTGATGTACTTCCGCGAGTTCGCGCGCGTGCGCGGATTCGATGGCGCTGCGTCGTGCGTACGCGAGACGGCCGAGCGACCAGGACAGCCCGAGCATGGCCCACAAGCCCACAAGCAGGAGGGCGAACTGCGCGAGTGAGGGTTCTTGCAAGCCGGCGTCCGTGACCGGGGCAAACGGATCGCCGCCCACGTACACCAGGTACAGCGCCGCAATCACCCCGCCGATGACGGCCGAGGCGAGCCCGACGCGTCGAACGACGCTGTCGCCGTATGCGGCCGAGCAATACAGAATTGCGAAGATCGCGGTGTCCGCCGAGAGCGGGAGTACCTGGCTCGCCATCTGTACGACGGCAAGCACCCAAGCGAGTACCAACGACCATCGCGGTGAACGACGCCGGAGAGCCAGCGCGACGCCGAAACCCGCCAGCACACCCGCGCCGGGCGAACCGGATACTCCGCTCAGGGTCGACGGCAGCAGGAGCAGAACGAACACGACCGCGTAGGTGGCGTCGAGCACCTGCCGGGAGATCGAACGCTTGCTCAGCACTCGATCAGACTACGTGGGTCAGGTGGTACGGCGACGAGCCTTCTCGAGCGCGGCCAGAGTTGTCAGCACAGTGGTTCGCTGCCGCTCGAGGTCCTTCATACGCGCCCGCGCCGGGAGGCCCTGCACTCCGTCGAGCGCGCTGATCTGCTCATCGACAGAGGTCAGTTGGACGAGCAACTTCTCCACGCGGGCCTGCAGTTCGATCGCGTCGATTCCGGTGACACCGGCCTGCGACTTCTTGGTAGGTGCCTTGGCAGGAGTTGCCGACGGCGACGCCGGTGCGTTCACCACTGCAGCGGCCCTGGGACGCAACGCTTTGCGCACGGCAGCGGGATCGGGCAGCTTCTCGAGACGGATGCGGTTGAGCACCTCACGGGCATCGCGAGCGGTTACGCGGTACTCCCGCTCCTCCTCGTCCTCGGACGCGAGCGTCCCTCCCAGAGGCCGCAGGCCGTACATTCCGATGAATTGCTTGGCCTCGTCTATGACAGCTTCCTTCTCGCGGCACAGGCCGCAGCGCGGCTCGTTCCGGAAGGTCTCGACGCTGTCGGTGCTACCGCACCACACGCACCCGCCCGGCGTCCATCGAGCGATTCTGACCGTAGTAGTGCCAGCCGGGCCGTGGGAAGAGTCTGCGTCGATCACGACGAGTCATCTTAGGTGACAACGAAACCCGCCCCGCACACCCCCGTCGCGCGAGCTGCATATTCCGGTCACGGGCGTGACGTAGTTCATGCACAGCGGTCAGGGGAGCGGGCGGGCGGGCTTCGGGTCGAGCGAAACAGACTGGGTGTTATGCGGGAGTGGAGCCTGCGGAACGACCCAGTGGGGCTAGGCGGAGCCGCGGGAGTGGAGCCTGCGGAACGACCCAATAGGGCTAGGCGGAGCCGCGGGAGTGGAGCCTGCGGAACGACCCAGTGGGGCTAGGCGGAGCCGCGGGAGTGGAGCCTGCGGAACGACCCAGTGGGGCTAGGCGGAG
>NZ_CAPS01000114.1 GCF_000333955.1 Rhodococcus sp. AW25M09 | reverse complement strand
ATCGCGCCACAATCGGTATCGACGGGTGAGGTAGTGCTGCACCAGGCCGTCCTTGGAGCCGAAGCGGTCGTACAGGGTCTTCTTGGTGGTTCCGGCTTCCTCGGCGATGAGGTCGACGCCGACGGCTCGGATGCCACGGGAGTAGAACAGCTCACTTGCGACGGTGAGAATTCGTTCTCCTGCGGGAGTGAGCGGCTTGTCGAGCATGGTTGCCCTCCGAAATTGCTGGTCTGCGATGGGTGCACTGTAAGTATACAGACCTTTGTGTTTACATCACCGCATGAAAGCGAATATCGACGTCATCGCGGGTACAGCCCTGGTGGTGATGTGGAGTTCGGGCTTCATCGGTGCCGAACTCGGCACAGCCGAAGCTCCGGCACACACCTTGCTGGCCTGGCGCTACGTCGCTGCTGCAGTACTGCTGATCGCGTGGTGCATGTACCGGCAGCTGACGCCGACCTGGCACGCGATTCGAATCCACGCGATCCTCGGCCTGTTCTGCCAGTTCCTCTACCTCGGTGCCACCATCACCGGCATCGGTCTGGGCGTGCCGCCGGGTGTCGCAGCCTTGATCGCAGCGGTACAGCCCCTGGTGGTCGCGGTGGCGTCGAGCAGGATCTTCGGCGAACACGTCGGGCGACGACAGGTACTCGGATTGCTTGTCGGCGTCGCGGGGGTCTCGATGGTCGTGGTCGGGGACCTGTCCGTTGCCGGTCTCGCCTGGCCGGTCTACCTACTACCGGCCGCGGGAATGCTCGCGCTGTCGGCCGGAACCATCGGACAGCGGGTACTGGCACCCAAGGAGCCGATAGCGCTGTCGATGGCCATTCAATGTTCCGTCAGCGCAGTCGGGTTCATGACATGGAGCGTGCTGGCCGGAGATGCTGCACCGCCGATGACTATGGGTTTCGCGGCCGCTGTCGCCTGGACGGTCGTGCTGTCGACATTCGGTGCGTACGGCGCCTACCTGTTCGTCGTACGCCGCAGTGGACCCACCCGCGCCAGCGTGCTGCTCTATCTCACCCCGCCGACGACCTTGGTGTGGGCCTGGCTCATGTTCGGCGACGCGATCACCTGGTTCGGAGTCGGTGGTCTGCTGGTCTCGGGAGTCGGGGTGGCGCTGTTCCTCTACCGAACCCACGTGAGCGGAACTTCGACCCCT
>NZ_CAPS01000115.1 GCF_000333955.1 Rhodococcus sp. AW25M09 | reverse complement strand
CAGAGTGGTCAGTTTCTACGACCAGGTCGAGACGGCCCGGCTGCCGGCCCTGGTCGAGGCAGTGGCGGAGGGCGAGACGGTGCTGTTGGTGACCGATGCCGGGATGCCGTCGGTGAGCGATCCCGGCTACCGCCTCGTGGCAGCCTGCGTCGACGCGGGGCTGCCGGTGACCTGCCTGCCCGGTCCATCGGCAGTGACGACTGCGCTCGCCTTGTCCGGCTTGCCCGTCGAACGGTTCTGCTTCGACGGGTTCGCGCCGCGCAAGCAGGGACAGCGTCGAACCTACTTTCGGTCGGTGCTCGCCGAGTCGCGTGCGATCGTCTTCTTCGAGGCACCGCATCGCCTCGTCGCGTGCCTCGACGACGCCGTCCACGAACTCGGCCCCGATCGCCGTGCCGCCGTGTGCCGGGAACTGACCAAAACCTACGAGGAGGTCAGACGCGGCGGCCTGGGCGAGCTGCTCGAATGGGCGAGGGGCGGAGTGCGCGGCGAGATCACCGTCGTACTCGAAGGAGCAGTCGCTGTCGCCGAGGAGCCCGAGGACCTCGTCGCCGAGGTGGAAGCGCTGGTGGCGTCGGGCATGCGGTTGAAGGACGCCTGCGCTCAGGTGGCGGTCGACGGCGTCTCCAAACGAGAGGTCTACGAGGCCGTTCTCGCGGCACGCAAAGAGCAGTAGCGCTCAGCCCGTCACTTGCTGGCGCAGACCCTCGGTCGCGGCCTCGAGGATCGTCTTGGTTCCCTTCTTCACCAGAAAGCCGGGAAGAGGAGCTTTCGGGTCGACCGTCAGCTCGAACTCGACGTGGGTACCGCCGTCCTTCGGCGTCAAGGTGTAACGGCCTTCCTGGGCCTTCTGCTGGTTGCTCTCCACGAGAGTCCACGACACCTCGTTGTCCGACCACGTGTACTCGACGAGCTGATCGTCGTTGACGCCGATGATCGAGACCTGCATCTTCACGTGGTGCGGTCTGCCGTCGTCGAAACGATCGACGACTTCGCACTTCTTGTGCACCGGGGACCACGAGGGAATGCCCTCGACGTCCGCGAGAACGTCGAGTACTGCCGCTGGGTCTGCTTCGATGTCGACGGACTTGCTCACTGTGACTGCCATGGGGAGAACGTATCTCAGCTTTCTACGCTCGGGCTGACGTTCCGCGCGAACTCGCCGATAGCTTTGAGTGCGCGGCGGGCCTCGGGGACGAAATCGGCAGCTTGGAAGACGTGTACCTGATCTTCGAAGACCTGAAGTTCGCACTCCACTCCGGCGACCGCGAGACGCTCGGCCATGAGTTCGGCATCGGCATAGACCATTTCGGTGGAACCGACCTGAATCAACACCGGCGGCAAACCGGCGAGGTCACCGTCGACGGGAGAGACACGCGGGCCGCGTTCGCCCTCGACGACGATGCGCGCATCGACGCGATCGGCCAGTTCGGTCAGAGCGGGAACCGCGTTGGACGGAAAGACGGAACACTTGGACGCGTTCTCGTGGTCGAGCTTGCCGGAGGGGTCCATATCGGTCAGCGGCGACATCGTGAAGATGCCTGCGGGGGCAGGCAGGCCGACGGTGCGCAACGCCAGAGCGAGCATGAACGCGAGATAGCCACCCGCCGAGTCGCCGCCGAGGACGATCTGCTCCGGGCGGTATCCGGAATCGAGGAGGAAGCGGTACGCGTCGACGCCGTCCTCGACCGCATGGCTGATCGGATTTCTCGGCATCATGCGGTAGTTCACCGACAGGACCGAGCCGTCGACGACCTTCGAGACCCGGGAGGTCATTCGGCGATGCGTACGCAGGCCGCAGCATACGAACGCTCCGCCGTGCAGATAGAGGACCACGCGATCGGTCCCGGTTCCCTCGGCGCGGATCCATTCCGCCTCGCACTCGGCCAGCATGACGCGGCTGCGCATGGTGCCGCTGATCTGCGGGACCAACAGTCCGGCGTAGTCGACCAAGCCCATCGGCCACGGAAGGGAGGGTGCCTTCGCCCAGATCGTCAGGAACGGTCGAACCGTGAGCTGGAGGGACTTGGACAGAATCTGCGACTGCAGGCTGGCACCACGGATGTCCTGCCTGCGTGCGGTGGTTGCCCGATCGGTCGATTTCACTACGGTGAGCGCCGGATTCATGGCCGTCGCCTCCATCCCCGTTGTCGTTGTGCGCCGCGTGTGCGCCGTGCGTCGGAACCCCGGTCTATGTGGAACCGCTCTTAACGGACAATAGCGGGTAGCTTTTCGCCAGCCGTCGTAAGGTCGTGTTCTGAGTCACATTCGGTGCCGTAACGTGATCGAAAACGAACAGAAAAAGGGACAGCTCATGGCATTCATGCCCATCACGGAATCGATGTTTCTGATCGCGGAGTCACGGGAGCACCCGATGCACGTGGGCGGTCTGCAGTTGCTCGTGCCGCCCGGTGATCCGCACGAGTTCGCCGAGGAAATGCACAGCAAATTCACCACCGGAGAGGTGCACGAGCTCTTCCGTAAGCGGCCTGCGCGTCCGGTGCAGATCATGGGAAATCTCGCCTGGGCATTCGATCCGGACGTCGACTTCGAGTACCACGTTCGACGTACTGTGCTGCCGACCCCGGGACGAATTCGCGAGCTGTTCCAGTTCATCTCGCTCAACCACAGCACGCCGCTCGACCGATACCGGCCGATGTGGGAGCTGCACATCATCGAAGGATTGGCCGACGGCCGAATTGCGCTGTACACCAAAATGCACCACTCGCTGGCCGACGGAGTGAGTGCCTTGAAGCTGACCCAGCGGACGCTCTCCACCGACCCCGAGGATCGGAAAGGTCTTGCTGCGTGGGATCCGTCCCTGTTCGGCCGGCGAAAGAAGCAGGTTGCCACGCAGGAGCCCGGCCGGTTGGCGCAGCTGGGCAGCGGGCTCTCGATGGGACGCAAGATCGTCGGTGATCTGGTCGACTTCGCGCCCGCGTCGGCGCGCATCGGATTGCGCGCGCTGAAGAAAGAGGGAGCGCAGCTGCCGCTGCAAGCGCCGAGGACCATGTTCAACGTGCCCATCGGCGGAGCTCGCCGCTTCGCCGCCGAGAGTTGGTCGATCGAGCGGATTCGCACGGTCGGCAAGGCCCTCGATGCAACTCTCAACGACATGGTGCTCGCGATGTGCGCCGGCGCTCTGCGCGCGTACCTCATCGATCAGAACGCGCTGCCCGAACAGCCACTGATCGCCATGGTGCCGGTGTCGCTGCGCAAGGACGGGGACGACAAGGACGCCGGAAACTCGGTGACGACCATCCTGTGCAACCTGGGAACCGACGAATCCGACCCGGTTCTCCGGCTCGAACGAATCAAGGATTCGACCGTCAAGGGCAAGCGGATGATGAGCGAGCTGAACACCCTCGAAGCGCTGGCCATCGGCGCAATCACGATGGCCCCGTTGCTGTTCGGCCCGGTACCGGGATTCGTCGACAACACCCCGCCGCCCTTCAACGTCATAATCTCCAACGTGCCCGGCTCCAAAGAGGAGCTGTACTGGAACGGCGCGAAACTCGATGGCATGTACCCGGCGTCGATCGTGGCCGACGGTCTGGCGCTCAACATCACCGTCGCCAGTAACGGCGACTCGCTGAACTTCGGTCTCATCGGTTGCCGACGCAGTGTGCCGCACCTGCAGCGCATGCTGACGCATCTGGAGAACACGTTGGAGGAGCTCGAAAAGACCCTGTGAGCGGCTTCGCCGCATGTGAATGGAACTTCGTAGCAGAGGTCGAAGTTCCACTCACATGCGCGGAGCGCTCTACTCGTATTTGGGGAACACCGGCGTCGGGGTCGGCAATGAGGTACCGGGTACCGAACGTGTTGCGATGGCGGTGAACTCGCGCTCGGTTGCACCGAGCAGATCGAGAATGCGCGACGCGGAATCGGGCATGATCGGCTGCGCCAGGATGCCGACGATGCGCACTACTTCGAGCGTCACGTACAGCACGGTGGCCATGCGATCGGGATCGGTCTTGCGCAGTACCCACGGCTGTTGCAGCGAGAAGTAGCGGTTGGTCTCGCCGAGTACCGACCAGGTGGCTTCGAGTGCGGAATGCAGTGCCTGCACCTCGAATTCGCGTCGGCAGATCTCGAGCAGTGCGTCCGCGCGCGCCAACATCGCTTCGTCCTCGGCGGTGAAGTCGCCCGGCGTCGGAAGCATGCCGTCGAGGTTCTTGGCCACCATCGTCAGCGAACGCTGAGCGAGGTTGCCGAGCTCGTTGGACAGGTCAGCGTTGACTCGGGCCACGATCGCCTCATGGCTGTAACTGCCGTCCTGACCGAACGAGACCTCGCGCAGGAAGAAGAATCGCACCGGATCGAGACCGTAGTTCTCCACCAACGACTGCGGGTCCAGAACGTTGCCGAGGGACTTCGACATCTTCTCGCCCTTGACGTTGAGGAACCCGTGCACGAACACCCGCTTGGGTAGCTCGATACCCGCGGACATCAGGAAGGCCGGCCAATAGACGGTGTGGAAGCGCGTGATGTCCTTGCCGATGATGTGCAGATCGGCCGGCCAGAACTTCCGGTACGACTCGGACTCGACGTCGGGATAGCCCGCCCCGGTGAGGTAGTTGGTCAGCGCATCGACCCACACGTACATCACGTGCGCCGGGTCGCCGGGCACCGGCACACCCCAGTCGAACGTGGTTCGAGAGATCGACAGGTCCCGCAGGCCGCCCTTGACGAAATTCACGATCTCGTTACGGCGCGTGTTGGGCGCGATGAAGTCCGGCGATGCGTCGTACAGCTCGAGCAGTTTGTCCTGGTACTGCGAAAGCCGGAAGAAGTACGACGGCTCCTCGGTCCATTCGACGGGAGTGTTGGTCTCCGTCGCGACTCGGGAGCCGTCCTCGGCAAGAGTTGTTTCGGCCTCGGTGTAGAACGCCTCGTCCCGCACGGAGTACCAACCGGAGAACGCATCGAGATAGATGTCTCCGTTCGCCTCCATCCGCTTCCACAATTCCTGGCTCGCGGCAAGGTGGTCGGCGTCGGTGGTGCGAATGAAGCGCTCGTACGAAATCTTCAGTAGATCCTGAGCGGTCTGGAACGCGTCCGAGTTGCGCGCCGCCAGTTCGCGGACGTCGATGCCCTCGTTCTGTGCGGTCTGCTGCATCTTCAGGCCGTGCTCGTCGGTGCCCGTCAGGAATCGCACGTCGTAGCCGTCGAGGCGTTTGAAGCGGGCGATGGCGTCGGTGGCGATGTACTCGTAGGCGTGCCCGATATGCGGAGCGCCGTTGGGGTAGGCGATCGCAGTGGTGACGTAGAAGGGTGGCCGTGAGGCATCAGCTGGCGCAGTCATGGTTCGCCTACTCTAACTTTCGTGAGCAAAGACCGTCCCGCACCTCCGTTGCCCGAGCCTGTCGGCACTCTCGTCGACGCGCACACCCACCTCGATGCGTGCGGAGCGACCGACGCGGCGAGTGTGGCCACCATCGTCGATCGAGCCGAGTCCGTCGGCGTCACACGGGTGGTCACGATCGCCGATGACCTCGACGCCGCCCGCTTCGCCGTCGACGCCGCCTCGTGGGATTCGCGGGTGTGGGCCGCGGTGGCCATCCACCCCACTCGCGCGAACGTGCTCGACGACGCGACCAGAGCCGAGATAGAGCGGTTGGCGTCGGATCCTCGGGTGGTCGCCGTCGGTGAGACGGGACTGGACTATTACTGGCCCGGCAAGCTCGACGGCTGCGCGACGGTGACCGAACAGCACGACGGTTTTCGCTGGCACATCGATCTGGCGAAGCGGCTGAGAAAACCGCTGATGATTCACAACCGGGAGGCCGACGAGGATCTGCTCGCGGCGTTGCGGGCGGAGGGCGCTCCCGAGACGGTGATCTTCCACTGCTTCTCCGGCGGTCCCGAGACTGCGAGAGCATGCGTCGACGCGGGTTACGTCCTCAGTTTCTCCGGGACGGTCAGTTTCAAGAATGCGCATGCGCTGCGCGAGGCGGCGCTGCTCGTGCCGGACGAGCTGGTGCTGGTGGAGACCGACGCGCCGTTCCTCACCCCGCATCCGTTCCGCGGTGCGCCGAACGAGCCCTATTGCCTGCCGTACACCGCGCGGGCGTTGGCCGAGGTTCGTGGTCAGGATCCGGCCGAGTTGGCTGCACATGCCACTGCGAACGCCGAGCGGGTGTACGGGCTGTAGCCGGCGAAGTTGCGGCGCGGGTACTAATTCGTTACCGTACCGTGACCGAACTTGGGTGTTTCGCGCCGAAGTCACGCTCGCAACCGCCAGGAATACACAACTTGTCGACTTTCACACGCCTCAACTCCGCTCGTTCGACGACGCTTTACCTGGTCGTGGCGGCCTTGTTGATGACACTCGTCGCCGGTGGTGTGATGGCGGTGAGCCGTCACAAGACCGTGACGATCGATGTCGACGGCGACATGATTTCGCTGAGCACGATGAAGACAGACGTCAACAGTGCGCTGGTCGACGCGGGTTACGCGCCGTCGGACAAGGATCTGGTCGTTCCCGCACCGGACTCCGGGCTCAGTGACGGAGACACCGTCGTCCTGCGCCGCGCTCGCGAGATCACCCTGAACGTGGACGGCACGCCCGAGCAGATCTGGACCACCGCCCTGACCGTCGACGAAGCGCTGCAGCAGACCGGTCTGGACGAGGACGTCCACGTATCGGCCTCGCGCTCGGACCGCCTGCCCCTCGACGGCACCGAACTCGACGTAGCGCTACCCAAGCAGGTCTCGCTCGCCGACGGCGGCGCTCCCGCCGTGCCGGTCACCGAGGCTGCACCGACCGTGCGCGAATTCCTCGAAGCAGCGGGCGCTCCGCTCGAAGAAGCAGACACCGTCACCCCCGATCCCGATGCCACCGTCACCGACGGCGCCGAGATCGTCATCACGCGCAACCGCACCGTCACCAAGACCGAAACCACCGATACCGAGGCACCCGCGCAGCGCATCGAGGATCCGACGATGAACATGAGCCGGACGATCGTCGAGAACCCGGGCGCTCCGGGCGTCTCCGACATCACGTGGAAGATCAACATGGTCAACGGCAAAGAGGTCGGCCGCGAAAAAGTCGACGAGAAGGTCGAGGTGCCCGCGCAGCCCAAGACCGTTCGCGTCGGAGCCAAGCCCGGCACCGAGGTGCCGCCGGTGCAGAACGGTGCGATCTGGGATGCGCTCGCTCAGTGCGAGGCCACCGGCAACTGGGCCATCAACACCGGCAACGGTTTCTTCGGCGGCGTGCAGTTCGACCAGAACACCTGGGAACGGCAGGGCGGCCTCAAATACGCACCGCGCGCCGATCTCGCCACCCGCGAGGAGCAGATCGCCATCGCATCGGTGACACAGAAGTCCCAGGGCTGGGGCGCATGGCCTGCCTGCACCTCGCGCCTGGGTTATCGCTGACTGCCTTGGGTCATTCCGCAGGCTCCACTCCTGCCTTTCTGGGTCATTCCGCAGGCTCCACTCCTGCCTTTCTGGGTCATTCCGCAGGCTCCACTCCTGCCTTTCTGGGTCATTCCGCAGGCTCCACTCCTGCCCACGTAGAGTTTCGGCCGTGTCCGAACATGTGAGGGGATCTGCGGCTCTGCTCGGTCCTGCCGAGGTCCGCTCTCTCGCCGCCGAGCTCGATGTGCGGCCCACCAAACAGCTCGGTCAGAACTTCGTGCACGACGCCAACACGGTTCGACGCATCGTCGCCTCGGCCGGCGTCGGCCCGCAGGACACTGTGCTCGAGGTCGGACCCGGTCTCGGTTCGTTGACTCTCGCGCTGCTCGACGTCGCCGATTCGGTCATCGCCGTCGAGATCGACCCCAAGCTGGCAACCCGGTTGCCCACGACGGTGGCCGAGCGGGCTCCGACTCTGGCCGACCGACTGACCGTGATCGAGGCCGACGCCTTGCGAGTTCGAGCGGCGGACATCGCCGGCGAGCCGACCGCGTTGGTGGCGAACCTGCCGTACAACGTCGCGGTTCCGGTTCTCATCCACCTGTTCTCGGAATTGCCGAGCCTTCGCGTTGCCGTGGTGATGGTGCAGGCCGAGGTGGCCGATCGGCTTGCCGCAGTCCCGGGCAGCAAGATCTACGGCATCCCGAGCGTCAAGGCCAGATTCTTCGGTGACGTCAAAAGAGCAGGTGCAGTAGGCCGTTCGGTGTTCTGGCCGGTGCCCAAAGTCGAGTCGGGGCTGGTGCGAATCGACCGATACGCCGAGCCGCCGTGGCCGACCGACACCGCGCATCGCAAGGCAGTCTTCGCGGTGATCGATGCCGCATTCGCACAACGGCGCAAGACGCTACGAGCGGCTCTGGCAGGGTGGGCCGGCTCGCCGGTCGCCGCCGAACGTCGATTGCGCGAGGCCGGCATCGATCCGACCGCCCGCGGCGAGACCATCGACGCTGCGGCGTTCGTCCGCTTGGCCGCCACCGAAGCCTGATCGATTTACAAGTGCACGTCGGACAGTCTCGTCAACTCGGTCCACGTCGACGCACCCTCGCGAGCTGCCGCCACCGGTGCATAGCGATCGGCCGCGATCAGCATGTCCAGTTCGAGACCCGTCGCCGACGCGATGTCGGCTACCGGAACCTGGTAGGTCCGGTACGGGCCGGAGGGGCGGGGGATCGGTCTCGAGCCGCAGCGGCTTGTCGAGGACAGGGCCGAGGGACGGCGACTGATCCAGGACGTAACCGGTGCACGCGGGAGTCGAATCCTGCGACCACACGGCGATCTTGAAGAACTGCCGAGGAATGGCGATTCCCCGGTAGATCGGATCGTCGTCGGCGAAGATGCAGCCGCTGAAGACCGAAAGCCGTCGGCCGTACTGTTCGGCGTACCCGAGAACGTAGTCCTCGAGCCCGAGCCAGAGTGTCTTGGACTGGTTCAGAGTGGCCGTCTGAGGAGCGCACACCGTGTAGTGAAAGGTGTCCTTGTTGGCGCGCTGGGCCACCGACAGCTCGCCCCACACCGGATCTCGCCTGCGGACCAGATGCCCGCGATCGAGGTCGTTGTTCGAGTACAACTCGTTGCCGGCCTGCTGCGACGCCTGCAAATGATCGTCCAACCGCCAGTCGTCACCCCGCGCAACATCCTTCATGTTCGCGCCGTCGATGTTGACGCCGGTGACCGCGGCGAGGCGTCGAGCGGGGTCGATGGACACCGAGAAGTGCGTGTACGGAAGGACCAGCACGCCGGGGCGGTCGGGCAACGGAACATCGATGTCGGCCAAGAACTTCGGGTCGAAACCGAGTGGTGTCGTCATTGCTGCATTGACTCACGTCCCGGTTACCGGAGAGTGAACTGCCGCCAGGTAGCGCTCGGTCAGTCGTGCGTGCTTCTGGGCCACCAGGCGGCATTCGTCACGTAGCTCAGGTGGATCGAGCACGGTGAAATCGGTGTCGAACGCCGCCAGCCACCGCGCGATCGACGGCAGGGAATCTCCGGACAGCACCACCGCGCAAGTATCGCCGTCGATGGATTCGATTGCGCCCCATTGCTCGTCGACCATCGGAGCAATCGTCTCGATCGGGGCGTGCAATGCGATCCTCGCCTGTACCTGACTGAACGCGCGATCGATTCCTTTCGAGACGAACGCGGCCGCACCGCCTTCCGGTAACTCGCGCGGGGTGAACCGGGGACCCGTCGGAATCTTCGGAATCAACCGATCCACGCGATACGACCGCCAATCCTCCCGCTGCACATCCCATCCCAGCAGATACCACCGGGCACCTGCCCGCACCAGGCTGTACGGCTCCACCTCGCGTCTGGACTCGGAACCGTCGTGCTTGCGGTAGTCGAATCGCAGCCGCTCGTGCCCATGGCACACCGCGGCCACCGTCGACAGCACCGATGCATCCACCGCCGAGCGCGGCGTATGTTCCACCACGTCGATCCGCAGAGCGTCGAGCCGATGCCGAATGCGCGAGGGCATCACCTGACGCAACTTTGTCAACGCCCGCAGCGACGCCTCCCCGATGCCCGCCACCGACCCACCCGCCGCCGACTGCAAACCGAACGCGACCGCCAGCGCCTCGTCGTCGTCGAGCAACAGTGGCGGCATCTCGGCACCGGGTCCGAGCTGGTAACCGCCACCGACACCCGGCGTCGCATTGACCGGATAACCGATGTCGCGAAGCTTGTCCACATCGCGCCGCAACGTACGAGGCGTGACGTCGAGCCGTTCCGCCAACTCCGAGCCCGCCCAATCACGACGGGTCTGAAGCAGCGACAACAACCGCAACAGCCGAGCCGATGTTTCCTTCATAGCGACACGATGACACGCAATGCGGACACATTCGGTCCGCTTTGCCGACTCGCTACCGCCGCCCAAGTCCACTGAATGTGACATTGACCCCCACAAAGGCCACTGAACGTCACATTGACTACCCGCCGGAGGCCGCCCTGGTGGTGAACTCGGCTCCTGTTTCTCCACTACTGTGGTTACTCGTGCTGTCTGTCGTTCCCACACCCGTTGTCGTTCGGGCCCCGTCGAAGGTGAATTTGCATCTCTCGGTCGGTGACCTGCGTCCCGATGGCTTTCACGAGTTGACGACGGTGTTCCAGGCGCTCTCGCTCTCGGACGAACTGTCGGTGATTCCAGCGAAGACTCTCGCGGTACGGGTGCGCGGCGACGACGCGAAGGTGGTTCCCACGGATTCGCGGAATCTGGTGTGGAAGGCCGCGGAGCTGCTGGGGCGTCGAGTCGGACGCGAGCCGTCGGTGGAGATCACCATCGACAAGGGCATTCCGGTGGCCGGGGGGATGGCAGGCGGAAGCGCCGATGCCGCCGCGACCCTGGTGGCGCTCAATGCGATGTGGCATCTCGATCTCTCGCGTGACGAGCTCGACGAGGTGGCCGCGGAACTGGGCAGCGACGTGCCGTTCTCGCTTCATGGCGGTACGGCCGTCGGGACCGGCCGGGGTGAAAAATTGCTTCCGGTGCTCTCCCGCAACAGTTTTCACTGGGTGCTGGCCCTGGCGAAGGGTGGTCTGCAGACGCCCGCGGTGTACAACGAGCTCGACGAGTTGCGGGCCAAGGGCACCCCGCCGCGCCTGGGCGGTACCGCGGATCTGATGCATGCGCTCGCGTCCGGTGATCCGCGCGCCCTGGCGCCGTTGCTCGGTAACGACCTGCAGGCTGCTGCGGTGTCGCTGATGCCACAGCTGCGTCGGACGCTTCGGGCGGGAGTCACTGCGGGAGCGTTGGCAGGCATCGTGTCGGGCTCGGGTCCCACGTGTGCGTTCCTGTGTGTCGATGCCGACGCGGCGGTGTCGGTGAGTGCTGAATTGTCCGGTGCAGGCGTGTGCCGCACCGTCCGTGTTGCGAGTGGACCGGTTCCCGGTGCTCGTGTGGTCACTAGTGAATCGATTGGTTTTTCCTGATGGTCAATCTCGTCAATCTCGAAAACGTCAGCAAGTCCTTCGGCGTCAAACCCCTGCTCGACGGCGTCTCCCTCGGAGTGCAGGAGGGTGAACGTATCGGCATGGTCGGCCTCAACGGCGGCGGCAAGACCACCACCCTCGAGGTCCTCGCGGGCATCGAACCCCCCGATTCGGGACGCGTGAGCCGAGTCAACGGTCTGCGAATGGCCGTCGTCACTCAGCGCGGCGTGCTGCCGCCCGGGTCGACCGTCGGCCAGGTGGTGCTGGACCCACTGGGAATGGCCGAGCACGAGTGGGCCGGCGACTCCCGGGTGCGGAACATTCTGACGGGTATCGGTATTGCCGACCTCGGGCCGGCCGGTAGCTCGGGGCTCGATGCGCCGATCGACAACCTGTCCGGCGGTGAGCGTCGACGCGTGGCGTTGGCAGCGGCCCTCGTGCAGGATCTCGATCTGCTGGTCCTCGACGAGCCGACCAACCACCTCGACGTCGAGGGCGTGCAGTGGTTGGCCGCGCACTTGGTCAACCGGCGCAGCGCGCTGGTGGTCGTCACTCACGATCGCTGGTTCCTCGACACCGTCGCGAACAGAACGTGGGAAGTGGTCGGCGGCGGCGTCGAGGCCTACGAGGGCGGCTACAACGATTGGGTGTTCGCCCGCGCCGAGCGGTCCCGCCAGGCGGACGCATCCGAGGAGCGTCGCCGCAACCTCGCTCGCAAGGAACTGGCGTGGCTGCGCCGCGGCGCTCCGGCCCGTACCTCCAAGCCCAAGTACCGCATCGAAGCGGCCGAGGCGCTGATCGCCGACGTGCCCGCACCGCGTGACTCCGTCGCGTTGTCCTCCTTTGCTCAACGTCGTCTCGGCAAGGTCGTCATCGAACTCGAAGACGCCCGCCTCGAAACCCCCGACGGCCGCGAATTGGTGAAGGACTTCACCTGGCGTCTGGCTCCCGGCGAGCGCGTCGGCCTTGTCGGCGTCAACGGTTCGGGTAAGACGACAATGCTCCGCACGCTCGCCGGTGAACTGCAGCCCGCTGCCGGTAAGCGCATTCAGGGCCAGACCGTCAAGATCGGTTGGCTGAAGCAGGAATTGGACGACCTGCCCAAGAAACTGCGGGTGCTCGACGCGGTCAAGGAGGTGGCCGAGCGGATCACCCTCGGCGACAGGGAGATTTCTGCCGGGCAGCTCGCGGAGCGGCTCGGCTTCACCCCGGCCCGCCAGCGCACCCCCGTCGGAGATCTTTCCGGTGGCGAGCGGCGTCGACTGCAGCTCACACGGGTACTGATGGCCGAGCCCAACGTGCTGCTGCTCGACGAGCCCACCAACGATCTGGACATCG
Organism: Rhodococcus sp. AW25M09; assembly: GCF_000333955.1. Lineage (GTDB taxonomy): Bacteria > Actinomycetota > Actinomycetes > Mycobacteriales > Mycobacteriaceae > Rhodococcoides. Next base: position 9,183 of record NZ_CAPS01000115.1, on the reverse strand, counting down.
ACACCCTGCAGCAGCTCGAAGACATCCTCGACGGCTGGGCGGGCACTCTCGTTGTCATCAGTCACGACCGGTACCTGATCGAGCGCATTTGTGATTCGACCTGGGCACTGTTCGGCGACGGCAAGCTCACGAACCTGCCCGGCGGTATCGACGAGTACCTGCGTCGGCGTGCAGTCATTGCAGCCGAGGCCACGCCGGATTCGTTGACCACCGGCGGGGTGCCGCGCAAGGCGACCCGGGATGCGGCGTCGGAGCGTGCGGCCCGCAAGGAGCTCAGCAAACTCGAGAAGCTCGTCATCCGGCTCTCCAAGCGTGAGGCCGAGTTGCACGCCGAGCTGGCCGAGGCGGCCACCGCGCCCGACCAACTCGTTGCCCTCGACACCGAACTCAAGCAGGTCCTCGCGGACAAGGATGTCGCCGAGGAACGATGGATGGAGTTGGCCGCCGAACTCGAGTGAGCGGCTTCGCCGCATGTGAGTGGCATTTCGTAGCCCACTACGTAGTTTCGCTCACATGCGCGCAGCGCATACTGGAGATATGACATCGGTCGTCGCGGAAGTACTCGGTTCGGATTTCTCCCGCCTGCATCCCAAGGTCCAATGGCGCTTCGGATTGCAGTCCTCGGATGATCTCGCCCAGTTCGGGGTGGGCGTGATGGAGGAGATGACCCATTCTCGGCTGGTTCCGCCGCCGTTGCTGTGGGCCGGACGCAAGCGCGGCCTGTTCCCCGCCGGTGTGGGTAAGGACGTTCCGTTCACCATCGCCAACTATGCTTACGTCGACGAATTGGGCCGCGAGACATTGTCTTTCGTTCGGCGCTTCGCCTTCCCGGGCCGCCCGCAGGGGATGAACTCGGTGATGGTGTCCTCGGCCGAATCCGACGAGTATGCGCTGGACTACCTGGGCTTCTCTTCGGACATGGTGGTGCACACCAAGTGTGAGGTCGACGATGAGGGTGGTCTAATTCTCGAGAGCGAGGTCCCCCGATTCCTGCTCGGCCCGGTGGCCCCGAAGTTGCCGAAGGTGGCGTCGGCGCTGACGATCGGTCGGGAGTGGTGGGACGCGGCCGAGGAACGGCACCGCATCGAGATCAAGGTCCAGAGTCCGGTTCTCGGGCAGCTGTTTCTGTATCGCGGGTGGTTCACCGCTGAGGAGCGTCCGTGTTCTCCCGCCGACGTTCCCGACGACGCGCGTCCGCGGTCTGTCGAGTCTCGCGAATAGCGCTACTGTTACGCGTCGAATGATGTGCGTGTGAAGGGGAGTCAACAGTGGCCGTTGTCGAAGCCGAGGTTGTCGGCGGTGTCGGGCATATCGTCCTGAATCGGCCGGAGGCCCTGAACTCGTTGAACGGTGCCATGATCGACGGTATTCGAGCCGCTCTGGATGCGTGGCGAGACGACGATGCGGTCGGGTCGGTTCTGGTGACGAGCAGTTCACCGCGGGCGTTCTGCGCGGGCGGAGACATCAAGGCGATTCGGCAGTCCGTAGTCGAGGGCGACCACGAAGCAGGGGCACAGTACTTCTCGGCCGAATACGACCTGGACGAGTTGATCGCCTCCTATCCCAAGCCCTACATCGCTGTGATCGATGCTGCGGCCTTCGGCGGAGGTTTGGGGATATCGATTCACGGCAGCATCCGCATCGTCACCGAAAATGCGGTCTTGGCGATGCCCGAGACGGCAATCGGCTTTGTGCCGGACGTGGGGTCGAGCTACTTTCTCTCGCGGCTGCCCGGTCACGTCGGGCGTTACCTGGCGTTGACCGGAACGCGCATCACCGGATCCGATGCTCTGGCGCTCGGCTTGGCCACACATTTCTGCCCGAGCGACGCCCTGGACAAGCTGCAGGCTGAGATCCTGGGCGGCAAGGATCTCGACGACGTTCTGGAGCGCTACACCACGTCGACGTCGACGACCGAGCTGTCGTTCGACACGGGGGCGGTGGCGGCAGTGTTCGACAAGGCGTCTCTCGTCGACATCATCGATGCGTTGCAGTGCGACACTCCGTGGTCGCGGACCACAAAAACTCAGTTGGCGACTCTGTCACCGACATCGCTGATGGCCACCGACGCGCTGATTGCGTACGGAGCAGACAGCACGTTGCGTGAATGCCTCGACCGAGAGTTGCGGGTGGCGACATGGATCATCGGCGAGCCGGACTTCGCGGAGGGAGTGCGTGCGGTGCTGGTGGACAAAGACCGAGCTCCGCAATGGAAGCCTCTGGTACTCGAGATGGTGCGACCAGAGGCATTCCAGCAGTTGTTGTGACCGTCAGAGGATCAGCGGTAACCCTTGGCCGGGTTCTGCAGGTCCAGAACGATCGTCTGACCGTTGGAACGCACGTGGATCTCGGGGTTCTGCAGACCACCCGAGACGAGGTATTCGCCGAGGAGCTGCAGCAGCTCGTCGGGACCGACGGAGGTGTCGGGGGTGCGGATGTCGCCGGTGCGGCTGCCGAGTTCGTTCTGCGTCAAGCGGCCTGCGATGCGCACGGATGCGACACCCATCGCGGTGCGACGGTCGGGTGCCTGCCCGCGACCGAGCGACGGCGAGGAGCCGGCGTTGGCGCTGGACCCGTGAGACGTGGAGCGGCCGTTGGTGGGCAGGCCGTGTTCTGAGATCTGATCGCTTGTAGTCACTTCAACCTCGTTCGATTCCTTGGCGGGCTTCTCTGGACGACGTCGATCCGCGCTGGGTGGCGTTGATTCCGTGACGGACGACGTTGCTGGTGCAGGCGTTGTTGCGGACGCCTTCTCTGTGGACGTGACCTCTGCCGCCGACTTGTCGGTGGTAGAGGACTCGACCGCCTTCTCGGCGGGTGCTGCCGCCGAAGAATCGGCGCGGGAACCGGTGGGTGAAGCGGAGTCGGACTTGGAAGGCGTCGCCAACCGATGCGCCGGAGCGCCACCGACCTTGATCCCGGCCAATGGGTAGTTCGATGCCTTTGTCATGTCGTCTTCCACTTCATCCTGATTCCCAGGTGGTTCCGCGCCGAGATGTCACGATCGGATATCGATCACAACGAATTATCGGTGCCGAGCACGCAAAAACGTACTCGAAGTTTGTTCGGACACACCGAGAGTAGCATCACGATTGTTTAAGACGCCATTTTTTGTCCGATATGTTTGTTCTGGATCCTTAACCACACCGCAAATCCCCACGCCACGAACGTCGCGTACACCAGATAGAGCACTGCGGACGGATAGAATCCGGCGACCACGAGCAGCGGCACACCCACGACGTCCACGGCGATCCAGATCAGCCAGAACTCGGTGAGGCCGCGCGCCATTCCGAAGGTTGCCAACATCGATCCGGTGAAGATCCACGCGTCGGCCCATTTGCCGAACGAGCCGAGGTAGCCGAACAGTTGAGCGAACACCACGGTACCGACGATCGCGACAACGGCCATCGCCGTTCGCTCTCGCGCTGTGCCCCACCTCGGGAGCACGGCGGCCCCCGATCGCCTCGAATCTCGCATCCAGCGCGCCAGCCCGTAGACACTCACGGCGATGAACATCAGCTGGCGTCCCGCCTGACCGTAGAGATCGAGCGCCTGCGGGGTGTGGAACACGCCGCCGAGAAAGACTGTGAACAGCAACGCGTTTCCGATGATCCCCACCGGCCACGCCCAGACGACGCGTCGCATACCGCCGATTGCCGACAGCAATCCGAATCCGTTGCCGACCACCTCACGCCACAGGACCGGGTGTCCGAACACACTGAATTCGGCGTCGAGCAGCTCGATCAACATGGGCCCGCAACGAGCGAGTGCAAGCTACTGATCACCCGCGGCGACGAGTGGCTCGAGGGTCAACTCGGGCATTTCCTTCTGGATGTACTGCAGTCGCCACTTGTCGCTCACCAGAGCGAGCAGTGCGCCATCGGTTCGAGTGAAGATCTCGACACCACGCTGCCGGCCCAACTCGACCGCCGATGCCGCGTCGGTTCGCCGCGCCAGCGAGTACCCGAGTGGTTCCATCCGAGCGTCGACGCCGAACTCGGTCTTCATCCGAGCGGTGACCACCTCGAACTGCATCGGGCCAACGGCCGCGAGCACCGGGGACGCGTCGCCGCGGATGTCGTTGCGCAGCACCTGCACCACGCCCTCCGAATCGAGCTGCTCGACGGCGCGGCGGAACTTCTTGTACTTGTCCGCGCTGTCCACCCGCAATGCCGAGAAATGCTCGGGAGCGAACGACGGAATCGGTGGGAACTCGACCTTCTTGTCGGTGTACAGCGTGTGTCCCGGGGCGAGTGCGGTGGCGTTGACCAGGCCGACGATGTCTCCGGGGTAGGCGTGCTCGACCGTCGTACGATCGCGGCCGAATACCGTCAACGCGTACTTGGTGGTGAACGGCTTCTTGGTCTGGGCGTGCGTGACGACCATTCCTCGCTCGAAGACGCCGGATACGACGCGCATGAATGCGAGTCGATCTCGATGGGCGGTGTCCATGCCTGCCTGCACCTTGAACACCACGGCGCTGAACGGGTCGGTCACCTCGCGTACGCCGCCGGAGGCGTCCTCACGAGATCCCGGGGCGGGAGCCAGGGCCACCAGGGTGTCGAGGATCTGCCGGACGCCGAAGTTGAGCATCGCCGAGCCGAAGATCACCGGCGAGGTCTGACCGGCCAGGAACATCTCCTGATCGTGCTGCTGACCGCTCGAGATCAGCAGATCGCTCTCCTCGACGGCGGTGTCCCAGTCGACGCCTTCGCGTTCGGCCGCGGCCTCGGCCGTCATGAATTCCTCGGGAGCGATGGTCGCGCCACCGGCGGTGCGGGTGAAGCGGATGTAGCTGCCGTCCTGCACGTCGAGCAGACCGCGGAAGTCTCCGGCGATACCGACGGGCCAGTACAGCGGCGTCGGAGTGAGACCGATTCGCGACTCGATCTCGTCGAGCAACTCGAGCGGCGACTGGCCCGGGCGGTCCCACTTGTTGATCACGGTGATGACCGGGATGCCGAACTGACGGCACACCTGGAACAGCTTGAGAGTCTGCGGCTCGAGACCCTTCGCGGCGTCGATGAGCATCACGGCCGCGTCGACTGCCGTCAGAACGCGGTAGGTGTCCTCGGAGAAGTCGGCGTGGCCGGGAGTGTCGACGAGGTTGACGACGTTGGTGATCTCGGCATCGGGAGAGGTCTGGTAGTTGAACTGCAGTGCAGTAGAACTCACCGAGATGCCGCGGGCCTTCTCCATTTCCATCCAGTCGGAGACGGTGGAGCGTCGGCCCGCTTTGCCGTGGATGGCTCCGGCCTCGGAGATGACGCGTGCGTGCAGCGCGAGGGCCTCGGTGAGTGTCGACTTACCGGCGTCGGGGTGAGAGATCACCGCGAATGTTCGACGCCTCGTGACCTCTGTCTCGAGTTCCTTGGCAGAGTTTCGAGACGAGCCGACGTTCGGTGCGGATCCATCCAGCGCTGCCGATCCGGACCCTTCGAGGGTTGCGTCGACGTCGGGGGTACTGGACGGGGTACTCACTGAAACCTCATTCTCCTGGCGAAGGCTGCACCGACATGGTCACCGAGCAGGAATTCTTGCGATCAAATTTCTAGGATACGCGGCCGGTTGTCCTCCGCGGCCGGGGCAGGACTGCCTAGTGTGAACGGTGGGGCGGGACTCACCTCACGAGGAGCAGCGCGTTGAGCAAGTTCACCGAAGAGATGTTCGAGACCGCGAGCACCAGCAAGCGGGGCCTCGTCACCGGCGAGCCCGACGAGGCGCTCCGACAGTCCTGGGGTGAAATTCACGAGCAGGCACGTCGAATGGCAGGAGCGCTGGCCGACGCGGGGGTCGAACACGGGGACGCGATCGGCATTCTGGCCGGCCAGCCGGTGGACATCGCGCCGGCGTGCCAGGCCACGTGGATGCGTGGGGCATCGGTGACGATGTTGCATCAGCCCACCCCACGAACCGACCTTGCCGTGTGGGGCGAGGACACCGAGACCGTCGTGCGGATGATCGAGGCCAAAGCCGTGATTCTCGGTGCTCCGTTCGATATCGCTGCACCCGTGCTCGAGGAGCGCGGTATCACGGTGCTGAAGATAGAGGACATGAAGACCGGCCGCGATATCGATCCGGTGCCGACGTCCGAGTCCGATATCGCGCTACAACAGCTCACGTCCGGCTCGACCGGTTCGCCGAAGGCAGTGCGAATCACGCACGAGAACTTCTACGTCAACGCCTACGCAATGATCGACCGCATCGAGTTCGACGTCGATTCCGACGTGATGGTCAGTTGGTTGCCCCTGTTCCACGACATGGGGATGGTGGGCTTTCTGTCGGTGCCGATGCAGGTCGGTGCCGAGGTCGTCAGCATCACGCCACTCGACTTCCTGCGCTCGCCGCTGTTGTGGGCCAAGCTCATCGCCAAGTACCGCGGAACCGTGACGGCAGCACCGAATTTCGCCTATTCGCTGTTGGCGCGTCGGCTGCGCCAGGCCGAGGACGACCTGGACCTCGACCTGTCGACTCTGCGCTACGCGTGGAACGGAGCCGAGCCGGTGGACCCGGAGACCATGATCTCGCTCGCCGAGGCGGGCGCTCAGTACAAACTGAATCCGCTCGCGCTCGCTCCGGTGTACGGAATGGCGGAAACGACTCTGGCCGTATCGATTCCGGATCCTGCGCGCGGGCAGGTCATCGACGTGGTCGACGCGGATCTGCTCGAGACCCTGGGTCGCGCCGTCCCGTCGACTCGCGGGAACACCCGATCCCTTGCCACGCTGGGCAAATTCGTGCCCGGACTCGAGGGGCGCGTCGTCGACAAGGAGGGACAGGTGCTCACCGCTCGCGGCGTCGGCATCATCGAGGTGCGTGGCAAGGCCGTCACACCCGGGTACATCACCGTCGAGGGGCCGGTGTCGACCCAGGACGCCGACGGCTGGCTCGACACCGGCGACATCGGCTACATCACCGAGGACGAACTGGTGGTCGTCTGCGGACGCATCAAGGACGTCATCATCATGGGCGGCCGCAACATCTATCCCACCGACATCGAACGGGCCGCAGGGACCGTCGCAGGGGTACGGCCGGGTAACGCTGTCGCCATTCGACTCGATGCCGGCGACAAGCGTGAAAGTTTCGCTGTAGCAGTGGAAACCAACGATTTCGGCAACCCGGACGAGGTCAAGCGTATCGAGCGCGAGGTGGTCCACGCCGTGCACTCCGAGGTGGGCGTACGGCCGCGAACCGTTGCGGTGCTCGGGCCGGGCAGTATCCCCAAGACATCGAGCGGTAAACTGCGGCGAGCGAATTCGGCGTCGCTGCTGAACTGATCAGCGCGGATGAACCCTGTTCTGCGCCGTTTCCAGTCCGGCCGAGAGCAGTAACTCGGCGGCGTCCGCTGCTTCCTCGACGACGACGCCGAGATCCTTGCGTTCGGGGGCCGAGAACGGCTTGAGTACGAACGATGCCGGATCCATTCGTCCGGGTGGGCGCCCGACGCCGACTCGAACTCGCAGGTAATCCTTGGTGCTCAAATGCTGGGAGATCGACCGGAGTCCGTTGTGGCCGCCCTCGCCGCCGCCGAGTTTGAGTCGCAGAGAACCGAAGTCGATATCCAACTCGTCGTGCACCACCACGATGTTCGCCGGGTCGATCGAGAAGAAGCGAGCCAACGCCGCTACCGGTTGGCCGGAGAGATTCATGAACGTACGTGGCTTGGCAATGACCACGGAGCGACTGCCCAGACGGGCTTGCACGACGTCGGAGTTGGACTTCTTGTGCGAGGAGAACGCCCCGCCGATGCGTCCGGCAAGGGCGTCGGCGACCATGAAACCCACGTTGTGGCGTGTCTTTTCGTACTGCGGACCAGGATTGCCCAGGCCGACGATCAGTGCCGGGCCGTCGAGAGGGGCAGATTCGGTGCTCACGTGCGTCATTGTCTCATCAACCATTCGAAACGAACGGCGCGCCGCTCCCGTGGGAGTCGGCGCGCCGTTCTTTCGTGCTGGGTGAGATCAGCTCTCGTCGGAGCTGTCGTCCGCAGTCCCGGCTTCTTCCTGGGTCTCTGCCTCGCCGGTCTCGGAGATCGGCTCGGTGCCTTCGCCCTCTGCGTCGAGCTCGTCCTCGGACGGTGCCTCGACGACGTTGACGAGCAGGAGTTCCGCATCGGAGATCAGTACGACGCCGTCTGCCAGCTGCAGGTCGCCGGCGGTGATCTGCTTGCCGATCTCCGCATCCTCGACGGAGACGGTGATGGACTCCGGGATCTCCAGTGCGTCGGCTTCGATCTCGACGTAGGTGGAGTCGGTGGTGACCAGCGTGCCGGGAGCGGCGTCACCCTCGACGATGATGTTGACCTCGACGGTGACGCGCTCGCCCTTCTGCAGGACGAGGAGGTCGGCGTGCTCGATGCTGCGACGGATCGGGTGCACGACGATGGACTTGGTGAGCGCCAGCTGCGACTTGCCCGCGATGTCCAGCGTCAGCACGGCGTTGGTGCCGTTGTTACGCAGAACGGCTGCGAACTCGCGAGCGTCGAGAGCGAGGTGCTGGGGATCGGTGGCGTGCCCGTACAGAACGGCGGGAACGAGGCCGTCGCGACGTGCGCGGCGAGCGGCACCCTTGCCGAATTCGGTGCGGACCTGCGCGGAGAGATTGTTTACCTTCGATGCCATGGTGCTACTTGCTCCTGATTACTGTGATCTGTGGTTCGTGCGGCGTACTTCGTCGGGCGGTCAAGCTCGTCGGGGCGGACACGAACGAGCGCGGCCAACGGGGCCGAGCCGCGTCGATAACGGTGGATCCGTACTTCTGTGGATCTACCCTCGCCGAGACAACCTGGAAAACAATACACGATGCTGCGCAGTGGCTTGGTTATGCGCCCCCGGCGGCACCTACCCGTGCCACTGCGAGCGCAGCGAGCAACTCGGAAGCCACCGACCTCGCCACCGAGATCGCATCCTCTCGGCCACCTGCCGTCCCCATCACCACCGCACCCTCGTGCAGCACCGACAGTCGGGTTCCCAGCGCGTCGGCATCGGGGTACCCGGCTTCGGTCGCCAGTCGAGCGAACAACGATCTCGTCCACGACTTCTCGGACTCGATGATCGCGAGGGCCGGGCTGTCGGTGCCACCGAATTCCGCGAACGCGTTGACGAATGCGCAGCCCCGATCGTTGCCGCGCATCCAGAGATCGAGTGCGTCGTACACCCCGAGGATGCGCGAATCTCCTATATC
>NZ_CAPS01000116.1 GCF_000333955.1 Rhodococcus sp. AW25M09 | reverse complement strand
CTGCTCGCCGAACTGGACGAGCCGATGCGATCGAAAACCGCCCAGGGCTCACGGTCCGAAGCTCGTGCATTCGAGTGGGTCGTATGAGCCGCATCCTCGTCACCACCGAGATCCCCGCCCCGGGCATGGACATCCTTCGCGCTGCGGGGGACGTCGACGTGCGATCGCTCGATCACGAGCAACTGGTCGACGCCTGCGCCTCGGGTGACTACCGTGTTGTCGTCTCCCAGTTGCGCGATCGGTTCGACGCCGACCTGCTGGCGTCGGCGTCTCTCGTCGGGATTTCCAACTACGCCGTCGGATTCGACAATATCGACATCGCGGCCGCCACAGAACGCGGAATCACGGTAGCCAATACGCCAGGGGTACTGACGGATTCGACTGCCGACATCGCGATGCTGCTGATTCTGTCCACGGCCCGCCGCGCCGTCGAGGCCGACGCGTTCGTCCGCTCGGGCTCGTTCACCGGATGGCAACCGGAGTTGCTTCTCGGCAGCGATGTCTCGGGCCGAGTGCTCGGGCTGGCCGGGTTCGGACGCATCGCCCGCGCCACGGCCAGAAGGGCACTGGGATTCGGCATGACAGTGAAGTTCTGCCCCAGGCCGCCCGGTGATCGCACGGTCTCCGATGACGAGCTCGGTGAATTCGCGGGCCGCGTCGAACATTGCACGTGGGACGAGATCGTCGCGACCAGTGACTTTCTGTCCCTGCATGTTCCCTTGGCGGACTCCACCCACCACATGGTGGACGCACAGGTACTCGCGGCGATGAAACCGTCGGCGATAGTGATCAACACCGCGCGAGGGCCGGTGATCGACGAGGCTGCTCTGGTTGCCGCACTACGCGAGGGCACCGTCGCCGCAGCAGGATTGGACGTCTACGAGCGCGAACCGGCACTGGAACCAGGCCTGGCGGAGCTGCCGAACACGGTCTTGCTGCCGCACGTGGGAAGCGCCACGGTATCGGTGCGTTCGGAGATGGCGCGACTGTGCGCAACCAATGCCGCAGCGATGTTCGATGGTTCGCTCCCACCGCATCCGGTCGATCCCGACGCGTGGGGTCACGCGGGGTAGCCGGTGATCTTGCCCAGCACGAGAAGCGGTTGCTACTTCGACGTGCTCTCGGTGCTCACCCGACCGACCTACTCACCCAGGCGGCCGACGAGGCGATTGATCGGAGTGGTCGCGAACAGCACGAGCAACGACCACAGGCCCAGCGACGTGAAAGCCAAACCGAACGCGACGAGAATGAGCACGGAGCTGACGGCACCGGTACGCATGCGCCCGGTTCCCACCGCATCGGAGGTCAGCAGACGGGGATGGCGGGAGATGATGACATCCGCTGCGAACATAGCGATGATGGACACCGCGATGTTCGCGACGTAGAGCGTCGACGAACTCGAGTCGTAGCCGTTCTTCTCGGCGATCAGCTTCGTGGGGAACGGCAAGAAGACGATGGAGAGCAGCCACACGAAGTTGACCCACATCAGCGCCGGCGTGTAACCGATCAGATTGCGAAAAACCCGGTGGTGGCTGAGCCATTGCGTATAAATGACCAGAAAGCTCAATACGAAAGCGTAGAACTCGACCCCGTGTTCACGAAAGACGTCCACGAAGCTTTCGCTCTGCCCCGGTTCGGCCAACTCCACGAGCGGGAGTACCAGTAGCGTCGCTGCGATCGCGACGACGGCGTCGCTGAAATTGACCAGCCGATCGAAACCACGCTCGATTCCATGTCAGCATTGTGCACTCTTCGGGAGTAGCGTCCGAACGATGTCCGATCGACGTACTCTGACCACCGGCCGAGTGGTATTTCTCGTTGTCGCCGCGGCGGCCCCTATGGCGGCCATGATCGGCAACGTACCGCTGGCGCTGATTCGCGGAAACGGAGCCGGTCTGCCTGCGGCCTACGCGGTCAGCTCTGTTGTGCTGCTGTGCTTCTCAGTGGGGTTTGCAGCAATCAGTCAGCAGGTCTACAGCACCGGAGCCTTCTACACCTACATCGGTCTCGCGCTGGGGAAGCCCCCGGGTGTCGCTGCCGCGTATGTCGCCGTGATCGCGTATACCTCGCTGGCGTGCGGACTTTCGGGTGCCTTCGGCTACTTCACGCACCTGGTTTTCGCTGACTCCGGCATCGACATACCCTGGTACGTCTTCACGGCAGCCGCGGTTGCGATCGTGGCATTCCTGGGCTTCCGAAACGCCGACCTCTCGGCGAAGGTGCTGGGCACACTGATGGTACTCGAATTCGCGTTTCTGACCGTGTTCAACGGCCTGGTGGTGAGCGAGAAGGGAACCGCTGCGCTGCCGTTGGAGTCCTTCACCCCGACCCAGGTGTTCTCGGGATCGATCGGAATCGCCATGATGTTCGCGTTCTCGAGTTTCATCGGTTTCGAGTCCGCCGCGTTGTACGGCGAGGAAACCAAGGACCCCAGACGCAGCATCCCGCGCGCGACGTTCATCGCGGTGTCGCTGATCGCGGTCTTCTATGTGTTGACGAGTTGGATCATCGTCGGCGCCTCGGGCGGCGTCGATGCCCCGGTACTGGCCGAGAGTGAACTGGGCAATCTGTTGTTCACGCTGGCGCAGGAATACGGCGGAACGGTGCTGTACGACGGTACCGCGGTGCTGCTGTGCACCAGTGTGCTCGCTTCGTATCTCGCCGTGCACAACGCAGCCAGCCGATATCTGTTCGCCCTCGGGCGTGAGCGTGTACTTCCGGTGCGCCTGGGCGGAATTCATCCCCAGCACTCGAGCCCGCACGTCGGCAGCGTCACCGCCTCGATCGTGGCCGCGGTGTCGTTGACCGTATTCGCGGTGACCGGTGCCGACCCGTACCTGATCTACGCCGCCGGTGCCATCGGCCTCGGCACTCTCGGCGTGATCGCCCTGCAGGCTGCTGCCGCTCTGTCGGTGGTGGTGTTCTTCATCGGACATCCTGACCGATCACTGTGGCGTACCGGGATCGCCCCCGGCATAGGCTTCGTCGGTTTCATGACCGGATTGGTGCTCGCCGGAACGAACTACAGCACGTTGACCGGTTCCGATTCTGCGATCGTCAACGCGATACCGGTGGTGCTGATCCTCGCAGCGATTCTCGGCGTACTGGTGGCACTGCGCATCAAGCGTGCCGATCCGCCGACCTACGAGGGCATTGCCGCGGCCTACATGCGTCAGTGATCGGCTGTTCGTCGAGCTTCGAGCAGCCGGAGCCAGATCTCGCTGACCGTGGGATACGACGGCACCGCATGCCACAGGTCGTCGAGTTTCACCTTGCCGACCACGGCGATGGTGGCCGCGTGCACCAGCTCGGCGACACCCGGCCCGACGAAGGTTGCGCCCACTATCGTGTCGGTGGCACCGTCGATCACCAGCTGGGCGCGGCCCGAGTAGTCGTCCTGCTGAAGGGATGAACCCGCGACGGCGATGTCCTGCGCCACGATCTCGACATCGATGCCGGCCTCTCGGGCCTTGGCCTCGGTCAGCCCCACAGAGGCCACCTCGAGCGGCGTGAACACCACCTGTGGGATCTGACCGTGATCCGCGGTTGCGCGGAATCGCTTGTGGTCGAGCGTCTTTCCCTCGGCCCTGGCTGCGATGACGTCACCGGCCACTCGACCCTGGTACTTACCCATGTGGGTCAGCGGGGCGCGGCCGTTGACGTCGCCCACCGCGTAGAGCCAATCGTGGCCCGGAACGCTCAGATGATCGTCGACGTCGATGGAGTGGCCGTCCTCGAGTCCGAGGCTCGACAAACCGAGGTCCGCACTCGCCGGAGTACGCCCCGCAGCAACGAGAACCTCGTCGGCCGTAATTTCGCCACCGTGGACTTCGCTGCCGTCGACGACGAGGGTGACCGGGCCACCATGGATTCGACCGATCCCGGTGGCGGCCGGATTCTCTCGCGACACGGACTCGACGGAGGCGTCGAGCATGATCGTTGCGCCGCGCTGCTGCAGCGCGTCGGCGACGAGTTCACCGGCGAACGGCTCGGAACCGGCGAGCAGCGACGATCCGCGCACGATCATCGTCACTTTCGCGCCGAGTGAGAGCAACCATGTCGCCGCCTCCGACGCGACAACGCCGCCGCCGATGATTGCGATGTGGCCGGGGGTCTCGTGAATGTTGGTGGCATCGCGTGAGATCCACGGCTGGGCGTCCCGCAGACCAGGGGTGTTCGGCACCGACGCGGTGGTTCCGGTGGCCAGAACGACGGCGTGCCGGGCCGTCAGTGTGCGCCCGTCGACCTCGACCGTCTTGACCCCGGTGATCCGCCCATGGCCGCGGATCACCGCGATGCCCGCCGACTCGGCCCACGTGATCTGCGAGGAATCGTCGAGGCCGTGGGTGTAGGACTCGCGCCGGGCCAGTACGGCGTCGGCATCGAGGGGTTGGTCGCCGACCAGTTCCTTGACACCCGGCATGTTTCGCGCGGTGTCGAGAACCTCGCTGGGACGCAGGAGTGCCTTACTGGGCATACATGCCCAGTAGGAACATTCGCCGCCGAGGAGTTCGTGTTCGACGATGACGGCGGTGCGGTCGCTGCCCTGTATCGCGTACTGGGCGGCGTTCTCGCCGACCGGGCCACCGCCGATGACGATGACATCGAATTCCGAGCTCTCTGAGGCCATAGCTCCACAGTGGCATAGGCTCGCCGCTTATGGCGACCACTCGGCACAAGATTCTGATCACCGGAGCGAGTTCGGGGCTCGGTGAGGAAATGGCCAGACGGTTTGCTGCCATGGGTCGAGATCTTGCGCTCTGCGCCCGACGGGTGGAGCGACTCGACGAGCTCCGCGTCGAGTTGATGCACCAGAACCCGAACATCACCGTCTCGGTCCGCGCCCTCGACGTCACCGATCACGACGCCGTGGGCGAGGTCTTCGGCACGTTGCGGGACGAGCTGGGCGGCCTGGATCGAGTGATCGTCAATGCCGGGCTCGGCAAGGGCGCGAAGATCGGTACCGGGCGGGCCGATGCCAACCTGCAGACCGCGCGCACCAACTTCATCGGTGCCCTGTCGCAGGCCGAGGCCGCCCTCGCGATATTTCGAGAGCAGGGCAACGGGCACTTGGTGTTCGTCTCGTCCATCAGCGCCGACCGGGGGCTACCGGGATCCAAAGCGACCTACTCGGCCAGCAAAGCGGCCGTGGCCTCGCTGGGTGAATCGCTGGCTACCGAACTGGCTCGAACCGACATTGCCGTCACCACCCTGCTGCCGGGCTTCATTGCCACCGACATGTCTGCCAAAGCGGGCGACAGTGCCGCTCTGACAGCCAGTCTGGACGAGGGGGTGTCTGCGATGGTCGACGCGATCGAGAGCGAAACCCGCCGCGCCGCGCTACCCGGCCTCAAGTGGCGAGGCATCGACGCGGCGCTGCGGTTTCTGCCGAACGCGCTGACGGATCGAATGGTCTAGCTCAGGCTTTACTGCAGGTAGCCCTCGACCTGGCCGACGCTGTTGGCGGTTGCGGAGTCGGGGTCCTTGCCCGCGTCGATGCGCGCTCGGCGCTGGCGGAGCAGGTCCCAGCACTGATCGAGGGCATGCTCGAGCGATGCCAGTTCTGCCTTTTCGGTAGCCGGGTCGACCTCACCGGCCTGGGTCTCGCTGCGCAGCTTGTGCTCGGTGGCGATGAGCTGCTGGATCTTGGTGTGGATATCGTGCTCGTTCATGCCGACAACGGTAGACCTACCAGGGTTTGGCGGCCAGGTTTCGCGTCGCCAGAGCTCGTTGCACCGCCGAGGTGAGCTCAGCGCTCGACCCGGCCAGAGTGTCGTCGGTGCACACGAGCGAGAGTGTGTAGTTGCCGTCCATTCGGGAGATGTAGGTCGACATCCTGATCGTGGACGACGCGCTCGACAGGTTCGGGTGAATGGCACGAGTGGCCAGGCCGGCCGAGCGGTATGGGCCCAGTGCCGTGACGCCGCTCGGAATGTCGCCGATGTTGGAACACAACACTTCTCCGCGTCCCGGTGTGGAGGTCAGTTTCGCGGCCAGGCGGTGGGGAAGTAGCTGAACGATCTCGGGCGGATAGCCGGCCGGTGCTCCGACGGGGACTGCGAACGCGGCCTTGCATGCGATTCGGATGGCCGCGGGCGAATCGTCGCCACGGACGGCAACGGTGGCCATGCCTATCGAATTGGCATCACCGGTTCCCGTCCGGAAGGGGATGTCGATGGTCACTGCGGGTGATCCGAGTTCGCTCATCGTCGCGGCGACGATGGAGACGAACAGTGAATTGGCCGAACCTCCGGCGCGTGCAGCAGCCGAATCCCACTCCGCTGCAGAGATATCCAGAATCACGGCGTGCATGTCTCGCGCCTCGTGTGGGGAGATGCCGGCGCTGTCGGCCGTTGCGAAGGCACGTAGTTCGGCTCTGGCCTTCTTGCTCACCCACAGCTTCGCCGTTGCGACGATGGATCGTCCGAGGACGGTCAGGATCATCGAGATCGCGTCTTTTGCGTCCGAGCCGGGTCGCAGGGCAGGTATCGGTGCCGAGTTGCCGGAGAACGAGTGCGCCGCAGCATCTATGAGTCCGCGAGCATCGGCGAGTGCGTGCGAACACACCAGGGACACCACGGTTCCACCGTGGGCAACGGGAGCGGCCGTCAATCGCCAGCCGGGCCCGAATTGCGGGTCGAGTGGAACATCGGCCTGCGCATCGGCCCATCCGATGACGTCCTCGACCGCGTCGGCGGCGTAGTGGAGCGGAAGCGACTGCGATGAGATGTCCCACCGGAGCCGAGCGCCGGGGATGCGAGGCCTGCCGACGCGGCGACCCAGCTCCCCGACGGCCAATTCGTCGTGCACCCGGTCGAGTTCGGCTCTGCTCACAGTCTCTGCTGTGCGCCACACTCCCTGTAGCGCTATGGGAATACCGTATCCGCGGTGTGTGCGCAGAAAGATCTCGTCTATGACCGACAGGCGCGTCGAGATCACGTGCTCGAGGTGCCGTGGCGTCCCGCGCCCGAGACGAACTTGCTCGCGCCGGCGAGCGCGTCGGCGCTGATCGAGATGGCACCGTGCCGGAACTCGTTCTTCAGAGCGGACTCCTCGTCCAGACCGTCCTGCTCGAGCAGGGACAGTCGATCCTCGCGCATGCAGGTCTGCGGTAGAAGCGCCAGTTCGGCGGCCAGAGCCTCCGCTTCGGACCGGGCTCGCCCCACCGGAACCACTCGATTGATCAATCCGATGTTCAGTGCTTCCTGCGCATCGACGGCGCGTCCGGTGAGGATCATGTCCATCGCTCTACCGGTACCGACGATGCGCGGCAATCGCACTGTGCCGCCGTCGATCAAGGGCACGCCCCAGCGTCGGCAGAACACGCCGAACGTGGCATCGTCCTCGGCGATGCGGAGGTCGCACCACAGAGCGAGTTCGAGTCCGCCTGCGACGGCGTACCCCGAGACGGCGGCGATGACGGGCTTGGACAACCGCATTCGCGTCGGACCCATCGGGCCGTCGCCGTGTTCGGTCGCGTGATTGGAACGCGTCGTGCCCAACGCCTCGAGGTCGGCTCCCGAGCAGAACGTGCCGCCCTCGCCCCAGAGCACGGCCACCGATGCGGATTCGTCGGCGTCGAACTCCTCGAATGCCTGAGTCAGTTCCTGCGCGGTGGGGCCGTCGACTGCATTCCGCACCTCCGGGCGCGACAGGACGATCGTGGTGACGGGGCCTGATCGATCGATCCGTACCGGCATGTGTGAACCCTACTCGAGTTACCTTGCGTGAAGCAATGAATCAGTGCTTCAATTCTTCAATGCCCTACAGACGGACTCCCGCGGTGCAGGCCCGGCTCGATGCCGGTCGCGAGAAACTGTTCGCCGCGGCGATCGAGGTGCTCTCGACGCAGGGGTACGCGGGGCTGTCGGTGGCATCGGTCGCCGCGGCAGCGGGCGTGTCCTCGGGCAGTGTCTACAGCCACTTCGAGGGAAAAGCGGACCTGGTGGTCGCGATCTTTCGCGAGGTGTGCAGCCGTGAGGTCGACGCAGTGGTCACGGTAGCCGGGCGCGGCAGCACCGCCGAGCGGGTGACGGCAGTGGTGCAGACCTTTGCAGGCCGTGCGCTGAAGAACCGGACGATGGCGTACGCGCTGCTCGCCGAACCGGTGGACGCGGCTGTCGACGCCGAACGGTTGGTGTTCCGCCGGAAGTTCACCGATGCCTTCGTCGACGCGATCGCGGCCGGTATCGCGTCCGGCGAGATCCCCGATCAGGATGCAGCGATCTCGGCGGCCGGGCTGGTCGGTGCCGTCGGTGAAGTGCTGGTCGGTCCGTTGTCCTCGCACAATCCCCAGGATCCGGTCCCGGGTCTGGTTGCACTGTCGTTGCGCGCGTTAGGAGTTCGAGATGAACACGCATGAGGTAACCAATCAGGCCGTCGACCTGATTCCGTACGACACGTCCGAGGATGCGTCGATGCTCGAAGGCCTCGCGCGCGCCGGTGGTGGCTGGGCGCTCGATGAGGTTCGGCAACTGGGCGCTCGTGCAGGTGGTGCGGTGGCCCAGGACTGGGGAAGGCTCGTCAACGAGAATCCGCCGGTGTTGAAGACTCACGATCGGTACGGGCACCGCATCGACGAGGTCGAGTTTCATCCGCACTGGCACGATCTGATGACCGTGGCCGTGGAGCACGGACTCCATGCCAGCCCCTGGGCCGACGAGCGGGTGGGTGCGCACGTGGCCCGAGCCGCGAAGTTCTACGTCTGGGGCCAGGCCGAGGCCGGGCACATGTGCCCCATTTCGATGACCTACGCCGTCGTACCGGCGTTGCGACACAACCCTTCTCTGGCAGATCGGTACGAGCCGCTGCTGGCGTCGAGAGAATACGATTTCGGTCTGCGCGTCCCGTCGGAAAAGCGTGGACTGATCGCCGGTATGTCGATGACGGAGAAGCAGGGCGGATCCGACGTCCGGGCCAACACCACCACCGCCACTCCGTCGTCGGACGGAACGTATTCGATCGTCGGCCACAAGTGGTTCACCTCCGCGCCGATGTCGGACATGTTTCTCACTCTCGCCCAGGCACCCGGCGGGCTGTCGTGCTTCATGCTGCCGCGCGTGCTTCCCGACGGCACTCGAAACCGAATGCATTTGCAGCGCTTGAAGGACAAGCTGGGGAACAAGTCGAATGCATCCGGCGAGCTCGAATATCAGGGGGCTACCGGCTGGCTCGTCGGCGAGGAGGGCCGCGGTGTGCGGACCATCATCGAGATGGTCAACATGACCAGGCTGGACTGCGTCATCGGGTCCGCGGCCGGAATTCGCAACGCCACCGTCCGCGCGGTCCATCACGCACGGCATCGCGCAGCCTTCGGGGCTCAGCTGATCGATCAGCCCTTGATGCGAAACGTGCTGGCGGACTTGACCATCGAATCCGAGGCTGCCACCGCCGCCATGATCCGCCTGGCGCAGGCCACCGACGGGTCGGCCCGCGGCGACGAACAGGAGAGCGCGCTGCGCCGAATCGCGCTGGCCGTCACCAAGTACTGGGTGTGCAAGCGGGCACCGGCTCACGCCGCAGAAGCGCTCGAATGTCTCGGTGGCAACGGCTATGTCGAGGAATCGGGTATGCCTCGGTTGTTCCGCGAATCGCCGCTGATGTCGATCTGGGAAGGATCGGGCAACGTCGCCGCACTCGATTCGCTCCGCGCACTGGCCCGTCAGCCCGACAGCGTCGAGGCATTCTTCGGTGAGATCGGCCAGGCGTCGGGCGTGGATTCTCGATTGGACGACGCCATCGCCCGGGTCGGCAAAGAACTCTCCGATACCTCCGACATGCAGTACCGGGCCCGGCGAGTGGTCGAACTGATGGCCCTGACCTTCCAAGGCGCGCAGCTGGTGATGCACGGAGACCCCGCGGTGGCCGATGCCTTCTGCGCCAGCCGACTCGACCGGGACTGGGGTATCGCCTTCGGCACGTTGCCCGTTGGGGTCGATACCGCGGCGGTGTTGGCGCGAGTGTAGTTGGAGTACTGGGGCATTTACGCCCCTCGTGGGAATTCGCACTGCCTGTAGGGAGCGCAAATTCCTACGAGCGGCGTAGCTGAGGGGAGCGGTAGCTCGGCGTACCGTCCACTCGGTGGGCCGAGGAGCACGGCACGGCGATGGGCCGCACGAAGCCGATCGATGATGACCTGCGGAGTCGATAGGTCATGCCAGTCGAACCTGAATATGGTCCTGCCTTGCTCGGCAAGCCGATTGTGGCGATTCTTCTCGGCGATGATTGCCTGCCGTGGCTGTGGACCGTACTTACCTTCGCCGTCGAACTCTCCGATCACCTCGGCCATGTCGGGAAACATGAGGTCGATCCGTGCGATGCGTCGACCGTCTTCGTCGAAGATCGTTTGATTCGACAGTGGAGTCGACACCTTCTGCAGGATCAGTCGCGACCGGCTCTCGCCGATACTGTCGCTACGCGCAGTCATCGCGCCGAGTGCACGCCGAGCTCGACCTGCCCCGCTTCGGTGCCGAGCCGCATTGCAGGACTCTGCGAGCTCATCGATCGTGGTGAGGCCGTGGCGCAATGCTCGATCGCCGAGGCATACCGCGACATCGAGGGGATAAGTCCTGGCGACGTCGACCACTGTGCGCGCCGGTCGTGTGACCCGCATACCTTCGAGCGAAATCCACTCACTGTCGAGTAGCTCGGTGCCGTACAGAGTTCGCCGCCGACTGTGCTTGCCCGAATGGCCGCGAGGTGTGGTCATGGTGACCGTGTCGAGCTTCAGATTCCAGATGTCCAACCCGAGGACCACTGCTGCGGATACATGGCTGAGCACGACGTCGTCACCCGAATCGAGGTAGGTCGCCTGCGCCAGGAGTGCGTGCTGCTGAGCGGAGTTCAGAGAGGCCAGGACATCTCCTCGAACGAACCAGCCTCGGCGGATGGCGACAATCGACTTGTGTGCGCGTGCCCGCCGTAGGTCGTCATCGGTGAATCCCGACGCGAGTGCATCGGCACGGGTGAAGAGCGCTCGTTGGTCGAAGTCCATGCTCACTTGGACGCACCGACGGTCCGATCGGATCCGTTGAGTGCAATCTACGGCCCGTACAGGAATCCGCACCGTCTGTACGGTCCGCGGATTCCTGCTAGGGCCGTAGATCCGCAGCGAGCCCCTAGACCGCCCGACCCCGCTGCGCGCGGTACCAGCGCACCAGAGCGTCGGTGGATGAATCCGATTGCGCGGCAGGAGCTTCGGCGTCGGTGAGCACCGGCGTCAGTTCGATGGCCTGAGTTTTTCCGAGTTCGACGCCCCACTGGTCGTAGGAGTCGACGCCCCAGATGACGCCTTCGACGAAGACCTGATGCTCGTACAGGGCGATCAACTGGCCCACCACCGATGGGGTGAGTGTGGGGGCGAGGATCGAGGTGGACGGGCGATTGCCGGGCATCACCTTGTGCGGCACCACATCTGCCGGGGTGTCCTCGGCGGCTATTTCCTCGGCGGTTTTGCCGAAGGCGAGCACCTTGGTCTGCGCGAAGAAGTTGCTCATCAGCAGATCGTGCATCGAGCCGCTGCCGTCACGGGTCGGCAGGTCGTCGGTGGGCTCGGCGAATCCGATGAAGTCTGCAGGCACCAAACGCGTTCCCTGATGCAGCAATTGGTAGAAGGCGTGCTGGCCGTTGGTGCCCGGCTCGCCCCAGAAGATCTCTCCGGTGGGGGTGGTGACGGGGGAGCCGTCGGCCTTGACGGACTTGCCGTTGGACTCCATGGTCAGCTGTTGAAGGTACGCCGCGAAGCGGGAGAGATCATTCGAATACGGCAGCACCGCACGGGTTTCAGCGCCGAAGAAGGAGCTGTACCACAGGCCGATGAGGCCGAGCAGAACCGGCGCGTTCTCGGCGAGCGGGGTGGTGCGGAAATGCTCGTCGATGCGATGGAAGCCGGCGAGAAATTCACCGAACGCCTCCTTGCCGACAACGGCCATGACCGACAATCCGATTGCCGAATCGACGGAGTAGCGTCCGCCCACCCAGTCCCAGAAGCCGAACATGTTGGCGGTGTCGATACCGAAGTCCGCCACTCGCTCGGCGTTGGTGGACACGGCGACGAAGTGCTTGGCGACGGCGTCCTCACCGAGCGCGTCGACCAACCAGCGCCTGGCCGCGGTGGCGTTCGTCAGAGTTTCGAGGGTGGAGAACGTCTTGGACGCGATGATGAACAGCGTCGACGCCGGATCGAGTCCGTCGAGCGCTCCGACCAGATCGGCCGGGTCGACGTTCGAGACGAACTTCGCGGAGATCCCTGCGTCGGCGTAGTGACGGAGCGCGTCGTAGACCATGACCGGTCCGAGATCGGATCCGCCGATCCCGATGTTGACGACGGTGGAGATCTTCGCGCCGGTGGCACCGACCCATTCACCCGAGCGCACTCGATCGGTGAATTCGCCCATGGCCGTGAGGACTTCGTGTACATCGGCGACGACGTCCTGGCCGTCGACGGTCAACGACGCGTCGGCCGGCAGCCGCAGCGCGGTATGCAGAACGGCGCGGTCCTCGGAGGTGTTGATGTGCTCGCCCGCGAACATGGCGTCGCGCTTGCCTTCGACGTCGGCGGTGCGAGCGAGCTCGACGAGTAGCTCGATGGTCTCGCGAGTGATCCGGTGCTTGCTGTAATCGACATGCAGATCCGCAGCGTCGAGGGTGAACGTGCGGGCTCGATCCGCGTCATCGGCGAACAGCGTCCGAAGATGAGTATCGGCGATCGTGGAGTGGTGATCGGTCAGCTTCTGCCAGGCATCCGTGCCGGTGATATCGACGCTCATACGAACCAACAGTAATGCCGTGCTCAGTCGCGCGCGCGACGTTCGCCGTTTGCATCAGGCACCGCGGAGGCATCATGGAGGTATGGACCAACGTGCATTGATCGAATCGATTCCGGCCAAACTGTGGATCGGCGGCAGGGCCGTCGACGCCGAGGGCGGCAAGACCTTCGCGGTCAACGACCCGGCCACGGGTAAGCCCCTGACCGAGGTGGCCGACGCGTCGCCGGCCGACGCGATGAAGGCGTTCGACGCGGCCGCCGCAGCGCAGAAGAGCTGGGCGGCAACACCTGCCCGCGAACGCAGCGAGATCTTGCGTGCGGCGTTCGAGAAGGTCACCGAACGCGCCGACGACATCGCTCTGCTGATGACCCTCGAGATGGGCAAGGCCCTCGCCGAATCCAAGGCCGAGGTGAAGTACGGTGCCGAATTCTTCCGCTGGTTCGCCGAGGAAGCAGTACGTATCGGCGGGCGCTACACCCCGGCCCCGGCCGGCAACGGTCGCATTCTGGTGACCAAAGCTCCGGTCGGTCCGGTGCTCGCCATCACGCCATGGAACTTTCCGTTGGCAATGGGCACCCGCAAGATCGGGCCCGCCCTGGCTGCGGGCTGCACCATCATCGTGAAGCCGGCGAGCGAGACCCCGCTGACGATGCTGTTGCTCGCGCAGATCTTCGCCGAGGTCGGACTGCCCGAAGGTGTGCTCTCCGTACTGACGACATCGAAGTCCGGGCCCGTCACCGGTCCGCTGCTGGAAGACCCCCGATTGCGGAAGCTGACGTTCACCGGCTCGACCGGAGTGGGCAAAGCCCTCGTCGAGAAGTCCGCGACTCGCCTGCTTCGGACATCGATGGAACTCGGTGGGAACGCACCGCTCGTGGTGTTCGACGACGCGAACGTCGACGACGCCGTGGACGGCGCAATGCTGGCCAAGATGCGCAACGGCGGCGAGGCATGCACCGCCGCCAACCGACTGCACGTGCACAACAGCGTGCGTGAGGAGTTCACCACCAAGCTGATAGCGAGGATGTCCGAGATGAAGCTCGGACCGGGTGTGGACCCCGATACGAAGCTCGGACCACTGATCAACGCAGATCAGCTCGAGACCGTTCAGGAACTCGTCGACGATGCAGTGCAGAAGGGCGCGACAGTTGCCCTCGGCGGCAGCGCTCCGGGCGGGGACGGGTACTTCTACCCGGCGACCGTGCTCACCGACGTTCCGGCCGAGGCCAGGATCTTGAAGGAAGAGGTGTTCGGGCCGGTGGCTCCGATCGTCGGCTTCGACACCGAGCAGGAAGGCATCGACGCGGCCAACGACACCGAGTACGGCCTGGCGTCGTACATCTACACGGAGAATCTGGACCGCGCACTACGGGTAGCCGAAGCCATCGACAGCGGCATGGTCGGGGTCAACCGCGGAGTCATCTCGGACGCGGCAGCGCCGTTCGGTGGGGTCAAAGAATCCGGATTCGGCCGCGAGGGCGGATCCGAGGGAATCGAGGAATACCTCGAGACCAAGTACATCGCTCTGAAGTGATCTCGACCTACTGACGGTTGGGCGTGCACACTGCGCGCCCAACCGAGGGGTGAATCAGTGGCCGAGGCGTCCGCGACCGAGGCGGAGCAGGAGCATGGCCAGCGTGTGGCCTTCCTGTCCGAGGCTGCTGAAACGCTCGAGCACCTTCATCTCGCGGCTGTGAACCAAGCGTGGTCCGCCGGAGGCCATTCGGGTGCGCCCGATGATCTGCGACACCTCCGAGCGACGCTTGATGGCCGTCAAGATCTCGGCGTCGAGGCGGTCGATTTCCTGGCGAAGGTCGTTGATCTCGGCCTCGCTGGACGGAACTGCAATCTCTGAGTCGATATTGGTCGTCATGGCAATCGTCTCTCCTCGGGTCACATCTTGGATCGTTGCGTCGTCCGGCACCGTTACACCTCTCGTATTCGAAACTGCATCGCCGATCGGCTCGGTTCCCGGCTCGAATTCCCGTCGAGGATCTTCGGGTCCTTCGCCTGGAACCAGGGGCGCTACATATACCGACAGGCTCCTGCACGTGCGGCCGAACAACGGCTGACCCGACGTAGGCAATGCCGTACGGTTTTTTCGATCACCGATCCAGTGTGCCACGGGTGGACCGTCCTGAACAGTCGCCTGTTGAGCTCGGGACCACGCGATGTGGGTTTGTCGGTACGCGCCGGTAACCTGGCCAGACGATGAACACATTCCTACAAGGCCTGGCGTCCCGTAAGAACACCACGTCCGATGCGCTGCTGGAGGGGCTCAATCCCCAGCAGCGTGAGGCCGTCGTGCACACCGGATCGCCGCTGCTCATCGTCGCGGGCGCCGGCTCGGGTAAGACGGCGGTGCTGACGCGTCGAATCGCCTATCTGCTGGCCGAGCGAGGGGTGTCGCCGGGCCAGGTTCTGGCCATCACGTTCACCAACAAGGCCGCCGCGGAGATGCGCGAGCGAGTCGCCGGACTGGTGGGACCGCGAGCCAACGCGATGTGGGTCTCGACATTCCACTCGAGCTGCGTCCGCATATTGCGTGCGCAGGCCGCGTTGTTGCCGGGTCTGAACTCGAACTTCTCGATCTACGACGCGGACGACTCGCGGCGATTGCTGACGATGATCTCCAAGGATCTGCAGATCGACACCAAGAAGTTCTCGGCGCGGCTGCTGTCGACGGACATCTCGAACTTGAAGAACGAACTGATCGTCCCGGACAAAGCCGCCGAGGACGCCGACGGTGACCCCGCCGAACTACCGCGGCTCGTCGCCAAGATCTACGGCATCTACCAGCAGCGGCTGCGTGCAGCCAACGCGATGGACTTCGACGATCTCATCGGCGAAACTGTGGGAATTCTCCAGGCTTTTCCGCAGGTGGCGCAGTACTACCGTCGCCGATTCCGCCACGTGCTGGTCGACGAGTATCAGGACACCAACCACGCCCAGTACATGCTGGTCCGGGAACTGGTGGGCACCCCCGACGCCGACGGCGCACTCGAGGGCACCGTCCCGCCCGGTGAGCTCTGCGTGGTCGGCGACGCCGATCAGTCCATCTACGCCTTCCGCGGTGCGACGATCCGCAACATCGAGGAATTCGAGCGCGACTACCCCGACGCTCGCACCATCCTGCTCGAGCAGAACTATCGGTCGACGCAGAATATTCTGTCGGCCGCCAATGCGGTCATCTCGCGAAACATCGGCCGACGCGAGAAGAAGCTGTGGACCGACACCGGCGAAGGCGAGTTGATCGTCGGATACGTCGCCGACAACGAGCACGACGAGGCATCGTTCGTGGCCTCGGAGATCGACCGACTCGTCGACGGCGGAGACGTCCGGTTCGACGAGGTGGCGGTGTTCTATCGCACCAACAACTCCTCGCGCGCGCTCGAAGAGATCTTCATTCGCCTCGGTCTGCCTTACAAGGTCGTCGGCGGAGTCCGCTTCTACGAGCGCAAGGAAGTCCGAGACCTCGTCGCCTACCTGCGGGTGCTGAGCAACGAGGACGACACCGTCAGCATGCGACGCATCCTCAACACCCCGCGTCGCGGCATCGGCGACCGTGCCGAGGCCTGCGTCGCCGTCCACGCGGAGCAGCGTGACATCAGCTTCTCGCGCGCCCTGCGCGACGCGGCCGACGGCAAGGTGGCGTTGCTGAACTCGCGGCAGCAGAAGCTGATTGCACAGTTCATGGAGTTGCTCGACGAACTGCGCGCTGTGCTCACCGCGACCGACGGCGACGGAAACGACATCGCAGACATCGGAGATGTGGTCGAAGCCGTGCTCGACCGCACCGGCTACCGCGCCGAACTCGAGGCCAGCAGTGACCCGCAGGACGGTGCTCGCCTCGACAACCTCAACGAACTCGTCAGCGTCGCACGTGAGTTCACGTCCGAGGCGCGTAACCAGGCAGCGGTGGCACAGGAGGCTCTCGAAACCGGCGACGACGAAACCGGTGATGAACAGGGTGGCGTCGACGGGCTGGCCGAGCCGGGTTCGCTCGCAGCGTTTCTCGAACGGGTCTCCCTCGTTGCCGACACCGACCAGATCCCCGACTCGGGCACCGGCGTCGTCACACTGATGACGCTGCACACCGCCAAGGGCCTGGAATTTCCGGTCGTCTTCGTGACCGGTTGGGAGGACGGCCAATTCCCACACATGCGGGCACTGGGCGATCCGAACGAACTGTCCGAGGAACGACGCCTCGCCTACGTGGGTATCACCCGTGCCCGGCAGCGGCTCTACCTCACGCGGGCGATCATGCGATCGGCCTGGGGCCAACCCATCGCCAATCCGGAATCGCGCTTCCTGCAAGAAGTTCCGCAGCACCTGATCGACTGGCGGCGTGAGGACCCCGGCACCGGGGGCGGCCGGGCAATCGGCGGTGGCAGATCCGGTGGCTATGGGTCCAACAGCTATGGGTCGGGTGGCTACGCCTCAGGAGGCTCGGGTGGCTACGGCGGGTCCTCGTCGCGTGGCCAGAGTTCGTCGCCCAGTTTCGGCGCCGCGAAAGGGCGCAATTCCAATCTCGTTCTCGCCGTGGGGGATCGAGTCAGTCACGACAAGTACGGCCTGGGTACGGTGCTGGAATCGACCGGTGCCGGAGTCAAGGCGATGGTGCTGATCGACTTCGGTTCCGCCGGCCGCGTCAAGATGATGCTGATCGGCGGCGTCCCGATGACCAAGCTGTAGCGAATCGGAGAGCAGAAAAGCCGGGCCCTGCGAAAGCGGGGTCCGGCTTCGGCGTTGCTGGGAGTGAGGTGATTCAGTCCATCTCGGGCCCGAGGGAGATTCCTCGGGAAGCGAGCCAGGGGAGCGGGTCGATCTTGACCTCGCCCGGTAGGTGGACCTCGAAGTGCAGGTGCGGGCCGGTGGAGAAGCCGCGGTTGCCCATGCGTGCGATCTGATCGCCGGCCATGACGTCCTGACCGACGGTGACGAGCGTGCTGTCGATGTGGCCGTACACGGTGACCGTGCCGTCGGCGTGCTGGAGGCGCACCCACATGCCGAAACCTGCGGCGGGGCCCGAGTCGATCACTTTGCCGTCGGCGACCGCGTAGATCGGGGTTCCGATGGCATTGGCGACGTCGACTCCGGCGTGCATGACGCCCCAACGCTGACCGAAGTTGGAGGTGTAGGTGCCCAGCGCGGGAAGAGCGAACAAAGGCCGGCGGGCAGCAGCTTCGCGGGCAGCACGCTCGTCGCTGAAGCGCTGGCCCTTGGCGAGCAAGTCGTTGAACTGGCTCAGATCGGCCGGTGCAGCGACGCTGAGAATCTGCGGTGCCTGCGAGGGGGCCGCGCTCGACGACTCTTCGGCAAGGTCGACGGTCTGCGAGGCAGTGGTGTCGGCGACTGCGGCAGCGGCCGGTGCTTCACCTGCTGCGAGTGCGTACTCGGAGGTGGCGACTGTGGCGGGCGCGTCGTTGTTGATGACGGCCTGTCCGGCGGCTACGACGGCACCTGCGGCCACCGCGAGAACGGCAGCGCGGCCTTTGAGGGCACTGGGGGGAAGTGGGATTCGGTGTGCGCCGCCGCGACGGGCCACCGGGGTGGCGTCGGCGGTGGTGGCAAACGTGGTGACGACAGTCGGTGTGTCGTCGGCAGCGAAGGAAGGCGTCTCGACGAAGTCGTTAGCCGAGTACTGGTAAGCGGGGTAGGAGTACGCGTCGTAGGCGCTCGACTCGTCTGCGAGTTCGGCCTCGAAGGAGGGCTCGTAGCTGTAGACCGTAGTGGCGTCGTCACCTGAAGGTCGAGAGAATCGACTCGAGGCGAAGGACGCGCGGTGCTGCTGCAAGACCTACAACCTCCGTTATCCGTGATCCGGCTGTTACTGAAATACTCGGCAGACGGTAACGAAATGATTGCGGGGCGCGCAAGTTAACGGACCAAACTCGGATCATATGTGAGATGGCTCACAGGGTGACCACCGGGTTTGTCGTGACGAGCCACATTCGCAATCGGACACGGCTTGTCACCCGATCGTGACCAACGCTCCGGATCGGAGGCACGCTGACACAGTAGCGGTCACCGCGCCGGTCGAGCCGATACCGTGATCCGAATGCCGACTCCCACCTTCGACGACTCGTCCGCCCGCCGGGCCGAGCGTGCGGAACCGCAGCGAATACAACCGCAGGACGAGCAGCACGGCCGAGCGGACGATCCGTCTCCCACCTCTCGCATTGCAGTTGCCGTCGTCCTCGCTCTGCTCGCCGCAGCCGCCGCGGTGACGGCGCTGCTGATCGGGGTGGTGGAGAGCGTCGACGGTTCACCGGTGGGAACCGGTGCGCCGTCCGCCGCGATCATGGCCGTCTCACTGCCGGTTCTGGTCGCTGTTCTCGCGGCGGCGGGGGCTGCCCGGGGACGTGTCGACAGCGCTGCCGCACTGCTGGCCGGATACGGCGCCGTGGCACTCGGTACGACCCTGCTCGACGTTGCCCTGCTGTCGGATCCCATCGACGCGAACAGGCTCGAGCTGTTCCGTCCCCTGAGCGCCGCGATGCTCGACGCCACCGCGGGGGCCCAAGTTCTGCTCGTCGGTCACGCTGCGTCGGTTCTGGCGGGTGTTGCGGGGTGGTCGGCGGTGCACCGCGCCGGGCTCGGTGACGGATACGGCCACTCGGTGTATTCCGAACATGTGGGGCGCGCGGCGGCGGGTCGTGTCGGTCCGCTGCTCTCGACGTTGCTCGGCGGCTTCGGTGTGCTGGCTGCCGTCGCGGCGTTCACGTCGCTGTATCGCTCGGACGACCCGGTGGTGATCGTGACGGCCGTGGTGGAGTCGCCGGTATTCGTCGCGGTGGGATCCGGCGTGGTCGGAATCGCGGCACTGGTGGTGGCGGCTTCCGCACTGGCGTCCCTGTCGCCGACGGTGGCGTCGGGAGCGTCGGTCGGTGCGGGGCTCGGCATGCTCGGGTTCGCCGGCGTCGGTCTGCTCGCCGGGCTGAGCACCGGTGCCCGGGTGGACGCCGGAGTCGGAGCGTATCTGGGAACCGTCGCCGGGCTCGGGCTGCTGATCTGCGGCGCAGTGCTCGCACCCGTTGCCGCGGTCCGCGACCGTAGGGCGCTGGAGAGAGCGCAGCAGCGCGAGAGGGGAGCGCGCGGTGCCCGCGGGGTGGCGGGCCCCGGAGCGATCAGATGGCATGCCGCAGCGGGCAGTGCAGGCGTCCTCGCGGGAGTGCTGTTGGTCGTCGGATCGCTGTTGCCGATTCTCGAGACGAGCTCAGGAACCGCCGTGCCGCAGATCCTGGCCACCCGGGTGGTGTTGGTCGCCGGATTCGTGCTGATTCTGGGGTCGGTGCCGCTGCTGTTCTCCGAGTTCGCCTCGTCCACACGTCCGTTCGTGGCGCTGTTCTGGCTCGGTGCGGTGTCGGCGGCAGCGTCGGTGTTGCAATCGGTGGTGCTCGCCGAGGACGTCGAGGGCGTAGGCACCGGCACCGGCGCACTCGCGATCATCGCGGGCGTCGTCGCAGCGACGGTCACCGGACTGTTGGCGCTGTTCGCCGGATCGGCCGAACGCGACGATGTCGACACGTCCACCGATGCCCGGACCGACGGCGTCGTCCTGGGTGCCGGGTTGTTCGGTGCCGTGCTCCTCGCCCTGGGCCTGGCCCTGCCGCTGTACCGGGGCAGCGATGTCACAGCAGCCACCGTCACCGAATTTCCGTGGGGCTGGGACACGTGGGGTCAGCTGCTGCTCGCCGTCGGAGTGGTCGTCGGGGCCGTCGTTGCCGCACGCGCTCGGGCTGCCCGCGGCAGCGTTCTGCTCACCGCAGCAGTGGTCGCCGGTCTCGTTCATCTGGCTTCGTGGCCGCTGACATCCGCGCGTGCCGGCGATCCGCAGATGGGGCCTGCCGTCCTGCCCTTGGTGGCGGGAATCGTCGTTTTCGCTGTCGCCGCGGCACTTTCGGCTCGTCGTGCCGATCGGTGACCGCCGCTGCATCGGGCTTTCGGCGGTGAGATAGGCCACATAGCATGGATGCGCCCGATGCGCCGTCGGGGCATCTGGATAAAGTCCATGCTCAGACCCGCTCACACCCCTGGAGCGGGCGTCAACGTAGACGAGACGGTGAGCTGATGGATCTCTTCGAATACCAGGCGAAGGAATTGTTCGCCAAGCATGGCGTACCCACCTCCGCCGGTCGTGTCACCGACACGGTCGCCGGAGCAACAGAGATTGCCGAAGAAATCGGCAAGCCAGTAATGGTCAAAGCACAGGTCAAGGTCGGCGGCCGCGGCAAGGCCGGTGGCGTCAAGTACTCCAAGGACGTCGCAGCAGCCACCGAGAACGCAGAAGCGATTCTCGGCCTCGACATCAAGGGCCATGTCGTCAAGAAGCTTCTCGTTGCGGAAGCTTCCGACATCGCCGAGGAGTACTACATCTCCTTCCTGCTCGATCGCACCAACCGCACCTACCTCGCCATGTGTTCGGTCGAGGGTGGCGTCGAAATCGAGGTGACGGCGGAGGAAAACCCCGACGCACTTGCACGTATCCCGGTCGACGCCGTCAAGGGTGTCGATCTTGCTTTCGCTCGTGAAATCGCCGAAAAGGGCAAGCTTCCCGCCGAGGTGCTCGACACCGCTGCGGTGACCATCCAGAAGCTGTGGGAGGTCTTCATCAACGAAGACGCTCTCCTGGTCGAGGTCAACCCGCTGGTTCGCACCCCGGACGATCAGATCCTCGCTCTCGACGGCAAGGTGACGCTCGACGCCAACGCGGACTTCCGTCAGTCCGGCCACGCAGAGTTCGAGGACAAGGACGCAGCCGATCCCCTCGAGGCCAAGGCCAAGGAGCACGACCTCAACTACGTCAAGCTCGACGGACAGGTCGGCATCATCGGAAACGGTGCCGGACTGGTGATGTCGACCCTCGACGTCGTTGCCTACGCAGGCGAGGCGCACGGTGGAGTCAAGCCCGCCAACTTCCTCGACATCGGCGGCGGCGCTTCGGCCGAGGTCATGGCCGCAGGTCTCGACGTCATCCTGGGCGACGATCAGGTCAAGAGCGTGTTCGTCAACGTCTTCGGTGGCATCACGTCCTGCGACGCCGTTGCGAACGGCATCGTCGGCGCGCTGAAGAAGCTGGGCGACGACGCCAACAAGCCGCTGGTCGTCCGTCTCGACGGCAACAAGGTCGAAGAGGGCCGCAAGATTCTCGCCGACGCCGCGCACCCGCTGGTGACGCTCGCCGGAACCATGGACGAGGGCGCCGACAAGGCCGCCGAGCTGGCAGCGAAGTAGAGGAAACCATGTCTATCTTTCTGAACAAGGACAACAAGGTCATCGTCCAGGGCATCACCGGCGGCGAAGGCACCAAGCACACCGCACTGATGCTCAAGGCCGGCACTCAGGTCGTCGGCGGCGTCAACGCACGCAAGGCCGGCACCACGGTCAAGCACGTCGACGCTCAGGGCAACGACATCGAATTGCCCGTCTTCGCTTCGGTTTCCGAGGCCATGGAGAAGACCGGAGCCGACGTGTCCATCGCGTTCGTGCCGCCGGCATTCTCCAAGGACGCCATCGTCGAAGCGATCGACGCCGAGATCCCGCTGCTCGTCGTCATCACCGAGGGCATCCCCGTGCAGGACTCCGCATACGCGTGGGCCTACAACGTGGAGAAGGGCAAGAAGACCCGCATCATCGGTCCGAACTGCCCCGGAATCATCACTCCCGGTGAGGCATTGGTCGGCATCACTCCCGCGAACATCTCGGGAACCGGCCCCATCGGCCTGGTCTCCAAGAGCGGCACACTGACCTACCAGATGATGTTCGAGCTCCGTGACTTCGGCTTCTCGACGGCCATCGGCATCGGCGGCGACCCGGTCATCGGAACCACCCACATCGACGCCATCGAGGCGTTCGAGGCGGACCCCGAGACCAAGGTCATCGTCATGATCGGTGAAATCGGCGGCGACGCCGAAGAGCGTGCAGCCGACTACATCAAGGCCAACGTCACCAAGCCGGTCGTCGGCTACGTCGCAGGCTTCACCGCTCCCGAGGGCAAGACCATGGGCCACGCCGGCGCCATCGTGTCCGGCTCGCTGGGAACGGCTCAGGCGAAGAAGGACGCACTCGAGGCCGCAGGCGTCAAGGTCGGCAAGACGCCGTCCGAGACCGCTGCCCTCGCGCGCGAAATCCTGGAATCGATGTCTGTGAAGTAAGTTTCGTTTCGTAAAAAGCCCGCCACGTTTTCGTGGCGGGCTTTTTCGTGTCGGTTCCCGCCGCGATCCGGGCGTGTGAATGGACCACTGCATACGTCTTGGCGCGGCAATGTGACATTCACGCGGTCCAACGGTGGCTACTCGGTCTCGAATTTGTCGACTCGCCACAGGACGAACACGGTCATCGCGCCGAACAGTGCTGCCATCGCTGCGTAGTACAAGGACCCCGACGTCCCAGCTGTCCACGCCATGAAGATTGCGCAGACCAAGAACAGTGCGACTTTGAAGTATTCGAACCTCTTGCGTGTCATGTCCTTCTATCCCCCTGCCTTGTGGTTTGTGAAGACAGATCAATAGCCAAAGTAATGAGCTGATGCCATAGTAGTCGAGACACTGTTCAGGGAGGGATGATGCTCGAATTTTTGCGCCGACTGTATCGGGAAGGGTGGCAGGCAGACCGCGCCGTCCGACCAATCGGCAGGTTGATGATCGCGGCCATGGTGGTCTCATGCCTGTATGCATTCGCATCGGTGGTGCTGGCAAAGTCTTTGGCGGATTTCCAGATGCACAGGCAGGGCATGGACGACGGCTCACTGCCGTCGTCGGCGAAGACTATCGTCTACGGTGCCTACTCGCTGCGGGTGATCACTGTGATCAGCCTGATCTTCGGCTACTCGTATCTCGTCCGACGACTGTCCAAGCGCACCCCGTCGGAACATCGACTCCTGTTGAGTTGGAGCATCTTCGGAGTTGCCGCCTACTCCTATCTGATCTTCACCCCGAATTTGGCATGGACCCATGTGGTTCAAGGAGTTCAAGTTGCACTGCTGCTGGCGGTGACGGTGCTGCTGTTCACCCCTCGAGTGCGGACCTACTTCACCGGGTCGCCAGTGGGCTAGATTGACGGACGTGCACAAGATTTTCGCGATGGCGTTCAGTCGAGTCCATCCGCTCTACGTCACCAAGGTCGAGCGAAAGGGCCGGTCGAAAGCCGAGGTCGACGAGATCATTCGGTGGCTCACCGGATTCGATCAAACGACTCTCGAGCACCATCTCGAGGTCGACACGACATTCGAGGACTTCTTCGCGGCAGCGAACCTGAACTCGAACGCGACGCTGATCACGGGCGTAGTCTGCGGAATTCGCGTCGAGAACATCGAGGACCCGCTGATGCAGAAAATACGGTACCTCGACAAGTTGATCGACGAACTCGCCAAGGGAAAGGTGATGGAGAAAATCCTGCGCCATCAGGACGGAATGTCGACGGCACCGAACGCTGCGACACCGTCCGCGTAGTCGAGCTGCGTCACGACACCGAGAATCATCCGAGTCGACATCGGCCCGATCCGAATCCCTTCGTCCGACCGGTTCGGGCCAGGCCGCCACCGCCGAGTACCACCGCTGTCGTCACAACCGGCGTCGATTCAAAAATTCGGAGATGTCGTCGATCCAAAGCTCGGTTTCGGCAGGTGTGAAGATGTGCCCGGCACCGGGATATTCGACGGACTCGGCATCCGCAATCGCGTCTGTGAGGGCACGAGTGTTGCTGGGCAGCACAATTCGGTCCTGTCCAGCTACGGCGACCAGTGTCGGCACGCGCACTTCCGGTAATAGGTTCCTGATGTCGACCGACCTGGCCAGCTCAGCCTGGGCCGCGCCCCCGGCTGGGTAATTCGCTCGCGCCGCCGCGATAGCAGCCGTGTGGTCGGCTGCCGTCATTGCACCCAACGTCGCGGGCGAGCCACTGTTGACCATCAACTGTGCCAACGTGTTCCACTCCTTCAGCTCTGCAAGACGCTGCCACAGTGCGATGAAGCCTTCCAGCTGCTGGTCGGACTCGGCAAAGCCGACGGTCAGCAGGAGCCCCGATACGTGCTGGGGGTGGCGGACGGCGGCGGTCACCGCGACCGCCGCACCCAGTGAGAGTCCCAGGACCGGGAATCTGTGGTGTCCGGCATCGACCATCGCCTCGACGATGTTGTCGGCAAGGGCATCGAGTGTCAACGGCGCGTCAGCAATCGGCGTTCCACCCGAACCCGGGTAGTCGATGCCTACCATCGTCCGCACGGTACTCATACGGGCGATCAACTCGCCGAAGTTCAGTCGAATGCCGCCGCCCGCTCCGTGAGCCAGGGCCAACGGAGGACCGGAGCCCTCGATCACCACATCGACGGTGTCCGAGCCGGCGAGAGTATCGGTTGAAGGAATCATGTCGTCACGGTAAGCATTGACACTGGTGTGAAGGTCAAGTCGGAGCCGAAAGGATTCGGATCATGTTGATCGGCTAACTCGCCCGGCGATGCGGAGTGTCGACCCGTTCACTGCGCTACTACGAAGAGCAGTCGCTGATCGAGTCGATCCGCGATGCCAACGGATATCGTTGCTATCCGGAATCAGCCGAGCTGACGGTCTACCGGATCCGCGGGCTCCTCCGGGCCGGCTTCGGAACGGAATCGATCCGCGAGATTCTTCCGTGCGTCTCCGGCCCTGCTCTGCACATCGACATGTGTCCGCAGGTCGTCGCACAGATGCAGCGCACGTTGGATGCAGTCGAGGTCGAACGCGAGGCGCTGCGTCACAAGAGCGAATCGATCAGAACGTTGCTCGAGAGCTGAACTTAGTCCCCGTCGACGGAAGATCGGGACAGACCTTCTTGAAATCACGCTGACTCGAAGTATGGTCATTGCTTCGGCGAAGGACTTCACTGTGCGTCATGACAACTACCGAAAACCGTGGACTCACCAAGAACTGGCCCGACGCTCCCACCACAGCGACCGGATGGATTTCGCGCGCAGGTGAGGTAGCTCAACTCCTCGCAGTCGACGCCGTTGCCCGTGACAAGGGTCGTGCGGCGCCCACCGACGAGGTTCAACTGCTCAAGGACGCCGGTCTCGTCACGCTGCTCGGCCCCGTCGAACATGCTGGCGGCGGCCAGGATTGGCCGACGGCGTACCAGGTGATCAGAACCGTCGCCGCAGCCGACGGTTCCATCGGCCAGCTGCTGGGCTACCACCTGTTGTGGTTCTGGGCCGCTCGCCTCGTCGGGACCCCCGAGCAGATCGAGGCCGTCGAGGCGGACGCCACGAAGAACAGGTGGTTCTTCGGCGGTGCAGTCAATCCCCGCGACAACGACGTCGCCGTCACCGACGAGGGCGAGACCATCGTGTTCGACGGTTCCAAGACCTTTTCCACCGGCAGCCGCGTGTCGGACGTGACCGTGCTCGAAGGTGCTCTCGAGGGCAGTACCGATCACGTGTTCGCGATCGTGCCGTCGAACATCGAGGGCTTGTCTTTCCACGACGACTGGGACAACATCGGGCTTCGCCAGACCGAGAGCGGCAGCGTCACCATCGACAAGGTTCGGGTCGACTGGTCCAGCGCAGCAGGGTTCGTGGACAAGGCTTTTCAGCCGCGTGTCTACAACACTCTCAACGTGCCGACCATCCAGCTGGTGTTCGTCAACTTCTACCTGGGTATCGCGAGGGGTGCGCTCGAGGAGGCGGCGTCGTACACCAAGGAGAAGACCCGTGCGTGGCTGCACAGCGATGTGGACAAGGCCGTCGACGAGCCGTACATCATCGACATCTACGGAGACCTGACCGCCAAGCTCTGGGCCGTCGAGGCCCTCGCCGACGCAGTTGCCCTGGAAGGGAAAAAGATTCACGACAACGCCTGGAATGTCACCGCCGAGGAGCGCGGCGATCACGAAGTACGGGTCGCCGCAGTCAAGGCTCGCGCCACCGAGGTCTCGCTCGAGATCACCTCGACCGTTTTCGAGGCACTCGGTGCGCGGGCCACGGCCAGCAAATACGGTTTCGATCGCTTCTGGCGCAACGTGCGCACGCACACCTTGCACGATCCGGTCGCATACAAGCGACGCGAGGTGGGGCGCTGGGTTCTCACGGGCGAGCTGCCCGAGCCCACCTGGTACTCGTAGCCCCGTCCACCCCATATTTTCCGAGTCGATGGTCCATTCACCCCTGTCTGAGCACGTGAATGAACCATTGACACAACCTAAGGACGACACACACATGAGCACCGAAAAGATAGCCGACGCCGTCAAATTCGCATACTGGGTACCCAATGTCTCGGGAGGCCTGGTCACCAGCACCATCGAGCAGCGCACCAGTTGGGATTACGAGTACAACAAGAAGTTGGCGCAGACCGCCGAGAACAACGGCTTCGAGTACGCCCTGAGTCAGGTTCGTTACGAGGCAAGCTACGGCGCCGAGTTCCAACACGAGTCGACCAGCTTCTCGCTCGCCTTGCTGTTGGCCACCGAGCGGCTCAAAGTCATTGCAGCAGTGCATCCCGGTCTGTGGCAGCCGGCGGTGTTGGCCAAGCTCGGTGCGACGGCGGACCATCTGTCCAACGGGCGGTTCGCGGTGAACGTCGTCAGTGGTTGGTTCAAGGACGAGTTCACCCACCTCGGTGAGCCGTGGCTCGAGCACGACGAAAGATACCGTCGCAGTGCCGAATTCCTGCAGGTGCTGCGCAAGATCTGGACCGAGGACGACGTCGATTTCCGGGGCGACTTCTATCGGATCCACGACTTCACCCTCAAGCCCAAGCCGCTCAACACCCCCGAGCGTCCCAACCCCGAACTGTTCCAGGGCGGCAATTCTTCTGCAGCGCAGGAGAATGCCGGACGGTACTCGGACTGGTACTTCAGCAACGGCAAAGATTTCGACGGCGTCACCGAGCAACTCGACAACCTCCGCCGCGTCGCGCGGGATCATCAGCGCGAGGTCAAGTTCGGGCTCAACGGTTTCATCATCGCGCGGGACAGCGAAAAGGAAGCCCGAGACACCCTGCGCGAGATCATCGAGAAGGCGAACAAGCCCGCCGTCGAGGGTTTCAAGGGTGCGGTGCAGCAGGCGGGTAGCGCGACGGGAGACAAGAAAGGGATGTGGGCCGACTCGACGTTCGAGGACCTCGTTCAGTACAACGACGGCTTCAAGACCCAACTGATCGGCACCCCGGAGCAGGTCGCCGAGCGCATCGTCGCCTATCGCCGCCGAGGCGTCGACCTGATTCTCGGTGGCTTCCTGCATTTCCAGGAGGAGATCGAGTACTTCGGAGCCCGGGTGCTGCCGCTGGTGCGCGAACTCGAGGCGGCCGAGGCCAACGACCAGAAGCTCGTCGCGGCCCGTTGACCTGGAGTGCCGAGATCGGTCGGGTCCTTGCAGTAGCGTGAGAACAAAGGACCCGACCGACCTGGGGTACGTATCTATCAGGATGAGGAGACGCGATGACCTACTCGCCCGGCGGCCCTGAATCTGGGGGCTCCAACTCTGGTGGCTACGGCGGAGGTGGACCGTCCTACGGCCCACCTTCCTCACCGAATCAGTCCTCGCCGAATCAGCCCCTGTCTACTGCGCAGGGCCCAGGCCAGCCCGGTCAGGGGCAGCAGTTCCATCAGCCGTCCGTGTCCAATCCCTTCGGACCTCCGGTGCCGGGCACCTCGGCACCAGGAAGCCCCGCGCCCCAGCCGAAGTCGTCGAGTGGCGGGTCGCTCGATCTGGCGAGGATTCTCACCTTCGTGGTGCTGGGTCTCGGTGTCGTCAACTTCCTGCTCGGACTGCTCGATCTGGTCACCGCCGAAGTCAGCTCTGCGCAGCAGTTGCCGAGCAATATCCAGACGTCGTTCAGCACCACGTTCTTCGGATCCGGTGGTAGCGCGGTCTCGGTGGCGCTGTTGCTCGCTGCAGGCTTGATCGCCGGCGCGTCGCTCGTCCAGAAGGACGCCAGGAACCAGGCCGTGGTTGCGGCCCTGACGCTTTCGGGCTTCCTGGTGCTGGTCTTCCAGTCGTTCAGTCTGCCGAGCAGTGACGGTAACGAGTTCGCCACCACCACCACCTCACTCGGTATCGGCGCGATACTGGTGCTCGTGCTGGGCTTCGTCCAGACCGCCGCCGCGGTGGTCGCATTGTTGCTCGACGCGGGCATCGTCAAGGCTCCGGCTTCCAAGCCTGCGGGTCCCAAGACTGCGGGCTTCGGCAACCAGAACCAACCATCCGGCTACGGCCAGCAGAACCCGTACAACGCGCCGACGACATCGTTCGGTGGGCCGTCGCAGTCCCAGAACTACAGCAATCCGCCGTCCTACGGACAGGCCACCGGGGGACTTTCGAACCCGAACAGCCCGTCCAACTTCGGTCAGACACCGAGCGGGCAGGCTTCGGGCCAGCATTCCTACCCGGGCGGCCAGCCGCAGTACGGCGGCCCACCGGCCCCGAACAACCCGCAGCAGGGCGGCTACTCGCCGCCGCCGTACACCGGTCCGAGCGGTCCCGGCGCCGGGCAGGCCTACCCTCCGAGCCAGTACCAGTACGGTCAGCCGTCGGGATACGGCCAGCAGCCGGCGAGGTCCACGGAACCGACAACGGGCGAACAGTCGACGCCGTACGGTGCGCCCACGCAGTCTTTCGGTGCCACTCCGGCGGACGACGAGGACAAACGCGACTGATTCAGGCATCACAATCGACTTCGCGGCGCGCCTGACCGGCGCGCTGCGAAGTTGATGCGACTCTCGTTGTGATGAGCGATCTATTGAACCGAGACACCCGACGCGCAGCCGCTCGGACGGCACGCGTCGGTACCGGGCCGACCCCCGATCAGTCGCGGATGCTTGCCGCGGTCGCGTTCAAGACCTCCGGACTGGTCGTGGTGATCGCCACGACCCTCGTCCTGATCTCTCTGGTCTCGGTGAACAGTGATCTGACCGGAACACTCGGCGCGATCGCCGCGTCGTGGTTTGCAGTGCACCTGGTACCTCTGAGCATCGGCGGTACAACTCTCGGCGTCTCACCGCTGCTGCCGACTCTGCTGATCGGCTGGTCCGCTGCACGGACGGTCCACCGCGCGGTGGAAGCCGACACCGACAATCGCATGGTCCGGTGGGTGTTCGCCGCGTCGATGGCCGGCCCGCTCGCCGTCACCGCCATCGCTCTGGCGGTCGCCAAAGACGCGTCGGCCGTCATCGGGCTGTCGAGCCCCAATGCACTCGTCGCATTCGCCTGGGTCGCAGGCGTGCACGCGGCAGCATCCGGAACGGGCTTGATCTTCGCGCGCTGGGATTCTCTGGTGGTCCGCCGCGGATTGCCGCAGTGGATCCGTGCCCTCGTCGCGCCCTTCGTCCGCGCGGTCTCGGTCCTCGTGGCCGGCGGCGCGGCCGTTGTGCTGCTCGCTCTACTCGCCTCGTGGGAGACCGTCGGCGCGCTGGTCGACAACGGACAAGGTGTCGTCGGCATGCTCGGCCTGACCGTCATGTCGGTGCTCTATCTCCCCAACGTCCTGATCGGTGCGCTCGCGGTGGCGACCGGATCGACCGCTGGATTCGGCGACGCGTCGGTCAGTCTGTTCGCGACGACGGGCGGACCACTCCCGCCGTTGCCGATCCTGGCCGTCCTTCCCGAAGGCCCGGCACAGGCGATCTGGGCCGTGATGCTCGTCGTACCGATCGGTGCGGGTCTGTTGCTCGGCCGTGACTGTGCGATCCGTAGCGCCGACACGCAGGTTGCGTTGTCCTCTGTGTGGGCCGTGGCGGCCGCCACCGGAGCGCTGACCGCCTTGTTCGGATACGCCGCGGGCGGCAATCTCGGCACCTTCGGGACCGTCGAGGTGACGGTGTGGAGCTTCGGGTTACTGACCTTCGCGTGGCTGGCCGTCACCGGTTCGGTCTCCGCTGCCTTCGTCGTGTGGCGTCGAGCAGAACCCGAGCAGGCCTTCGAGGAAGCTGCCCCGACGCCGGTGCCGGCCGCCGAAGCGGCCGTCGACGCCGATCCCGAGCAGACAGACGACGAGCGGGTCGAGGAAGTCGTCGAGGCAGTGGTCGTGGACGAACTTCCGGCCGCAACGGTCGAGCAGCCGGCTGCGGAGCCGGCCGCCGCGACCGTCGATGCACGCACCGACGAACCATTGGACGTCGAGATCGTTGCCCCACCCGGGGAGCAGGACGGACCTGCCCGGTAGGTGTGCGAGGCGCAGCGACTAAGATTTCGGCTGGCTCGAACGATCCGCCTCGATACTTCAGGAGTAGTGCGCTGACTGCCTTGCGTGAGACACCCGCGCGGGTCGTCGTCCTCGCATCGGGGACCGGCTCGCTCCTGCAGTCGCTGATCGCCGCCACCGAAGCACAGGACTATCCAGCCCGCATCATTGCGGTGGGAGTGGACCGAGACTGCGATGCCGTCCGCCGTGCGGACGAGGCCGGTATCCCGCACGTTCGGATCGCCCTGAAACATTTCGCCGATCGATCGGCCTGGGACCACGCACTGACCGATGCCGTTCTCGGTTTCGAGCCGGATCTGGTTGTCACCGCCGGTTTCATGAAGATCCTCGGCGCGCGGTTTCTCGAGTCCTTCGCCGGACGCATCGTCAACACCCACCCCGCACTGCTGCCGTCGTTCCCCGGCGCGCACGCCGTGCGAGACGCACTCGACCACGGCGTCAAACTGACCGGTTCGACGGTTCATCTGGTCGACTCCGGCGTCGATACCGGCCCGATCCTGGCTCAGGAAGCCGTGCCGGTTCTGGACGACGACGACGAAGCCGCGTTGCACGAACGCATCAAAACTGTCGAGCGACGATTGCTGGTCGACGTGATCGCAGCCGTGGCCGCCACAGGTATCACCTCCGATGGACGAAAGGCTCAGATAATCCGATGAGTGAACGTAAAGCAGTGCGTCGCGCGCTGGTCAGCGTCTACGACAAGACCGGACTGATCGAACTGGCGACCGGCTTGCACGGTGCTGGTGTCGCTCTGGTGTCCACCGGTTCGACCGCAGCGAAGATCGCCGACGCCGGCATCCCGGTCACCAAGGTCGAGGACCTCACCGGATTTCCCGAGACCCTCGAAGGTCGCGTCAAGACGCTGCACCCGCGCGTGCATGCCGGAGTGCTCGCCGATACCCGTAAGCCCGAACATCTTTCGCAGCTCGAGGAACTGGGCATCGAAGCGTTCGAGCTCGTCGTGGTGAACCTGTACCCGTTCACCGAAACGGTGGCGAGCGGCGCAACACCGGACGAATGCGTCGAGCAGATCGACATCGGTGGCCCGTCGATGGTGCGTGCCGCGGCCAAGAATCACCCCTCTGTTGCCGTGGTTGTCGACCCGGCGCGGTACGAGGACGTAGTGACGGCCGTCACCGGTGGCGGATTCACCCTCGCCGAGCGCACTTCGCTTGCAGCGCAGGCATTTGCGCACACCGCCTCGTACGACGTTGCCGTTGCAACGTGGATGAGCAGCGTGCTCGTCGAGTCCGAGTCTCCGTTCCCCGAGTGGATCGGTGGAACCTGGGACCGCTCGGCCGTGCTTCGCTACGGCGAGAACCCGCACCAGGCTGCGGCGTTGTACGTCGATCCTGCGGGCTCCGGCATCGCGCAGGCGCAGCAATTGCACGGTAAAGAGATGTCGTACAACAACTTCACCGATTCCGATGCAGCCTGGCGCGCGGCATTCGACCATGCCGAGCCCACGGTCGCGATCATCAAGCACGCCAACCCGTGCGGCATCGCAGTGGCAGCCGACATCGCCGAGGCCCATCGCAAAGCGCACGCCTGCGATCCGGTGAGTGCGTACGGCGGCGTCATCGCAGCCAACCGCGAGGTCACCGTCGAGATGGCCGAGCAGGTAGCGGAGATCTTCACCGAGGTGATCATCGCGCCGTCCTACGCTGACGGCGCACTCGGAGTGCTACAGCGCAAGAAGAACATTCGCGTGCTGCTGGCGGAGGCGCCGCCCACGTCCGGCGTCGAACTCAAGCCGATCTCAGGCGGCACCCTGCTGCAGCAGCGCGACGTACTCGACGCCGACGGCGACGATCCGGCCAACTGGACCCTCGCTGCCGGTGAGCCCGCTGACGAGCAGACCTTGAAGGATCTCGAATTCGCCTGGCGTGCAGGGCGAGCGGTGAAGTCCAATGCGATTCTGCTTGCGCACGACGGCGCGTCGGTCGGCGTCGGAATGGGGCAGGTCAACCGCGTCGATGCTGCACATCTCGCAGTGCAGCGCGCGGGAGATCGGGTCGCGGGTTCGGTGGCGTCCTCCGATGCTTTCTTCCCGTTCCCCGACGGACTGCAGGTACTGACGAATGCCGGCGTCAAAGCCGTTGTGCAGCCTGGTGGTTCGGTTCGCGACAACGAAGTGATCGCCGCAGCACAGGATGCGGGAGTGACGCTGTATCTGACGGGTTCGCGACACTTCGCGCACTAGTCCTTCCGCCGAACTCGCAGTTATGTAGGCCTTTACCCCATTTTCGGCCGCATAACTGCGAGTTCGGCGATCTGTGGATGAGTAAGAAGCTATCCACAGATGTGTGTGCAGGCCGTTTCGTGGGCGTCAGCCCTGCCAAGGTTGACCGATGGGGATCGAGGGTGGGCCGTTTCGGGGATCTGAGGCGCTGCGTTCGGGCGTGATGACCAGGCATCAGCTGAGCCGCAACTACGAGAAGGTTCTTCGCGACACCTACGCTCGCAAGGGAACCACGCGCGATGCACGGGCTATGGCCTTCGCTGCATCGGTGTGCGTCGGCGAAGATGCCGTCATCGCAGGTGCTTCTGCCGCTGCCGTCCATGGCGCGAAGTGGATCGACTCCGGCGCGCCACCTAGCGTGCTGGCAATCGGTAGATCGCATCAACTACCCGGGCTCAGAATCCACCACGACGCGTTCGACCCGTGCGATGTGATGATCGTCGATGGGTTCGATGTGTCCACACCTGTGCGCACGGCGTTCGATATCGGGCGGTGGGTTGCGTCACCGCAGTCGGCAATTCTTCTCGACTCGTTGATGGCGGCAACGGGACTGGATGCAGAGACGGTGCGAGCCTTTGCGTTGCGGCGACCCGGAACTCGGGGAATCCGTCGACTGTTCGCTGCGCTCGACGTTGTCGATGGTGGTGCGGAGTCGCCCCAAGAAA
The DNA here is from genome assembly GCF_000333955.1 of Rhodococcus sp. AW25M09. Taxonomy (GTDB): domain Bacteria; phylum Actinomycetota; class Actinomycetes; order Mycobacteriales; family Mycobacteriaceae; genus Rhodococcoides. The sequence continues at coordinate 37,580 of NZ_CAPS01000116.1, read as the reverse complement.
CGCGAACCAGGCTGCTGCTGATCGGGGCGGGCTTACCGAAGCCCGAGACGCAGATCGAGGTTCGCGACAGCACCGGCAGGTTCGTGGGACGCATCGATCTCGGGTGGCGGCATTGGCGGGTCGGCGTCGAGTACGACGGTGTTCATCATTGGCTCGACGAGCGCCAGCGGACCCGCGACATCGAGCGGTTCGAGGATCTGCACGAGTGCACGTGGCAGATCGTGCGCGTCAACTCGGAGCAATTACGCCTGCGGCCCGACGATGTAGTGGCGCGCGTCGGAACAAAGCTTCGAGCCGCGGGTGCTCCGGTCTAGCGAACTCGCACTTCTGCAGGCGATTTGTCCAGTTCAGGCGGCATAGGTGCGAGTTCGGCGGGGGCGAGCTTCGGGACTACATGGCAGCAATCGGCAAACGCTCGTAGCGTGGAGAAGTGACCTCTACCAAACCTGGCATCTCCACTCTCGGCGAACTCAAGGCATCCGGACATCGGCAGCGGTCGATCAAGGCCGAATTGCGCGAGAACTTGCTCGCGGCATTGCGGGACGGCAGAGATCCGTGGCCGGGGATCCTCGGATTCGGCTCCACTGTGTTGCCGCAGTTCGAGCGCGCGATCCTCGCCGGTCACGACGTGGTTCTGCTCGGTGAGCGTGGGCAGGGCAAGACGCGTCTGCTGCGCACCCTGAATCTGTTGCTCGACGAGTGGGTGCCGGTGATCGCCGGGGCCGAGCTCGGTGAGCATCCGTACGAGCCGATCACTCCCGCCAGCATCCGTAAGGCGAAGGAACTCGGCGACGATCTGCCCATCGAGTGGCGGCACCGCAGTGAGCGGTACGCCGAGAAGCTCGCAACTCCGGACACGTCGGTGGCCGACCTCGTCGGTGACGTCGATCCGGTGAAGGTGGCCGAGGGCCGCAGTCTAGGCGACCCGGAAACCATTCACTTCGGACTCGTCCCGCGTAGCCACCGCGGCATCGTGGCGATCAACGAACTCCCCGACCTCGCCGAGCGCATCCAGGTGTCGTTGCTGAACGTGATGGAGGAGCGCGACATCCAGGTTCGTGGCTACACCCTGCGTCTGCCGCTCGACGTCATGCTGGTGGCGAGTGCGAACCCCGAGGACTACACCAATCGCGGCCGCATCATCACCCCGCTCAAGGACCGCTTCGGTGCCGAGATCAGGACGCACTACCCCCTCGAGCTCGACGACGAGGTTGCCGTCATCGAGCAGGAAGCGGATCTGCAGGCCGCTGTCCCCACGTATCTGCTCGAGGTATTGGCTCGATTCACCCGACTGCTGCGTGAGTCGCCGTCTGTCGATCAGCGCTCGGGCGTGTCTGCTCGATTCGCGATCGCTGCGGCCGAAACCATCGCTGCCGCAGCCGTGCACCGGGCCGCGATACTCGGTGAGGCCGAGCCGGTGGCCCGGCCGGTGGATCTGGGCACCATCATCGAGGTGCTGCGTGGCAAGGTGGAATTCGAGTCCGGCGAAGAAGGCCGCGAAGTCGAAGTACTCGAGCACATGCTGCGACGCGCGACCGCAGATACCGTTCGGGCTCACCTCGGCGGTATCAACCTCGCTGCTCTGGTGACGGCGGTGGAGACGGGCGAGCCGATCGTCACCGGCGACCGCATCACCGCCAAGGCTTTGCTCGACGAGCTGCCCGACGTCGAGGTGATCGGCGACATCCACGAGCGGCTCAACGCGACCTCGGACGGTGAGAAGGCCGCTGCCGTGGAACTCGCTCTCGAAGGCCTCTACCTTGCGCGTCGGATCTCCAAGGACCCCGACGACGACGGTCAGACGGTGTACAGCTGATGCGTCGTTCCAGATACGGGCGGTATCACGACGGGCCGGATCCCCTTGCGCCGCCGGTGGATCTGCGGGAGGCGCTCGATGCCATCGGTGAGGACGTGCTCGAGGGTGCGTCACCGCGTCGGGCGCTGCAGGAGATGCTGCGGCGCGGGACGAAGAACATGCGCGGGCTCGACGACCTGGCCGCGCAGGCAGCCAAGCGTCGCCGAGATCTGTTGAAGAAGAACAACCTCGACGGCACTCTGCAGGAAGTGCGAGAGTTGCTCGACAAGGCCGTGCTCGAGGAGCGCAAGGCATTGGCGCGTGCCCTCGACGACGATGCGCGGTTCCAGGAAATGCAGATCGGTGATCTGTCGCCGTCCACAGCGCAAGCGGTACAGGAGCTTTCGGACTACGACTGGCGCTCCTCGGAGGGGCGGGAGAACTACGAGAAGATCAAGGACCTGCTCGGACGCGAGATGCTCGACCAGCGTTTCGCGGGTATGAAGCAGGCCCTCGAAGGTGCCACCGAAGAGGATCGCCAGGCCATCAGCGAGATGCTGAAGGATCTCAACGAGTTGCTCGACGCGCACAACAAGGGCGAGGACACCGACGAGCAGTTCGCCGAGTTCATGAACAAGCACGGCGAGCATTTCCCGGAAAACCCATCGAACGTCGACGAGCTGTTGGATTCGCTCGCTCAGCGGGCTGCGGCGGCGCAAAGGTTGCGTAATTCGTTGACACCCGAGCAGCGGGCCGAGTTGGATGCGTTGGCGCAGCAGGCCTTCGGTGACTCGAACCTGTTGAACCAGCTCGATCAACTCGATCAGAATCTGCAACAGGCCCGGCCCGGTGAGGACTGGGACGGCTCGCAGAACTTCCGGGGCGAGAACGGAATGGGTCTGGGCGACGGTACCGGCGCGCTTCAGGACATCGCCGATCTGGAGAACCTGGGAAACCAACTCTCGCAGCAGTACAACGGGGCCGCGCTGGACGATATCGACGCCGATGCGCTGCTGAAGCAACTCGGGCCGGAGGCTGCGGCGGATGCGCGGATGCTCTCGGAACTCGAGAAAGCACTGCAGCAGCAGGGTTTCATGGACAAGGGTGCCGACGGTCAATGGCGTCTGTCTCCGAAGGCGATGCGTCAGCTGGGGCAGTCTGCGTTGAAGGACGTGGCAGGCACGCTGTCTCGACGCGGCGGCGAGCGGGACACCCGCAAGGCCGGCGCGATGGGGGAGCCCACCGGAGCATCGCGGGCCTGGGAGTTCGGTGACACCGAACCATGGGACGTGACACGCACGGTCAACAATGCGGTCTTGCGATCGGCGGCAACAGGATCGGGCTTCCCGGTGCAGCTGCAGGTGACCGACGTCGAGATCAGCGAGACCGAGACGCGCACGCAGGCTGCCGTGGCGCTGTTGGTCGATACGTCGTTCTCGATGGTGATGGACGGCCGCTGGGTGCCGATGAAGCGCACAGCACTGGCACTCAATCACCTGGTGAGCACCCGGTTCCGTGGAGACGATCTACAGCTCATCGGGTTCGGCAGGCACGCACAGACGTTGACGGCGTCGGAGCTCGCCGGGTTGGACGGTGCCTACGATCAGGGCACGAATCTGCACCACGCGCTGATGCTCGCGGTACGCCATCTACGCCGTCACCCCAATGCGCAGCCGGTGGTGCTGATCGTCACCGACGGTGAGCCGACGGCACATCTGGAACCGGACGGTCACGCGTACTTCGACTATCCGCCGTCGTCGAAGACACTGGGATTGACGGTGCGTGAGCTCGATACCGTCGCCAAACTCGGTGCGCAGGTGACGATCTTCCGACTCGGCGACGATCCGGGACTGGCCAGGGTTGTCGACAAGATGGCCGAGCGAGTGGGCGGACGGGTCATCGCGCCGGATCTGGACGGGCTCGGTGCTGCGGTGGTGAGCGACTACCTCAAGCGTCGGAGAGCGTAGTTCATTTGTCGAGCCTGGATCCCTTACCGGCCGGCTTGATGTCGACGCTGACGCCGCCCCAGAAGGCGAAGCCGGTGATGACCACGCGCGGCGCGCCGGGGTGGGCCGCACTGACGTGTTCGAAGCCGCCCATGATGCCCATGCCGCGGACTTCGACGCTCACCCCGGGTGGCACGGTGACCTCGATGCCGCCCATGATCGCAACGCAGTTGACGGTGGTTTCTTCGGCGCTGAACGACGCCCGGCGCAGGTCGAGTTCGATGCCTCCCCAGAACGCGACGGCATCGATGCGCGCGGCGGCGGTCCACTCTCCTTTGCGGACTGCACCGCTCATGATCGCGATGACGCGGTCGTGGGAGGAACCGCCGGAGGGTGCGCCGGCGGGAGGCGGGGACAGCACCAGATCTCCGGTCAGCAGATCGAGCTCGCCGTAGGTCTTCGCCTGGTAGACCGCTGCGGTGCGTTCGTCGAACTCGCTCACGGTGAGTTGGCCGTTGGCGCACGCATCGCTGAGCAACTGTGCGACGAGATTCCTGTCGGCATCGGCGGCGCGCACTCGGCTTCGATCTCGGTCGGGCAGATGATCGCTCACCGATCGGACCCTACCGTCGTGGAGCTCAGGCCGCATTCAGGATGGTGCGGTGATCGAGCGGCGATGCCAGTGTCATCTGCATGGTGGCGTAGACGGCGACCATGATGCAGGACTTGTCGGCGGCGTCGGGCCTGGTACCCGTACGCAATTCGATGGTGACGGTGGTGTCGGTCTCGGTCACCGTGGCGTCGGCCCCGTAGCACTCGGGGGTCCCGGTCACGAAGTGCACCGCAATGGTGTTGGGGGAGACCTGGCTCCACGACTCGAACGGAGTGGTGGTGGCGCGGATCAGATCCGGAGTCGGCTCGAACATCGTGCCGACGTCGCCGACGGGTACCTCGTGCGGAACCGGAGGCGCGCTGGGCGGTTGGACGAGGCCCGCGGCTGTGGTGGAAGCGACCGTGGGCGTCGTTGTCTCTGTCTCCTCGTCGCCACTGGAGGCGGTGCTGCAGCCGACCAGCAGCAGGCACAACATGACACCTGCAGCGAGAAACCTCATGCTTCCAAAGTAGCGCCGGGAGCTGAGGAGAACCTTTGCGTTCGTCTCACGCGAGGAAGACCGTCACGAGCGCGATGACGGGGATGGAGACGATCGTGGTCACGAATGCCGTGTCACGCGCGAGCACCACGCCACGCTGGTAGCGGCTGGCGAAGACGAACACGTTCTGCGCGGTCGGCAACGCAGAGATGACAACGATGGCGAAGAGATCGTGCCCGTCCAAGCCGAAGGCGAACCGAGCCATGAGGTAACCGAGCGCCGGCTGCAACGCCATCTTGAACACCGTCGCAAGGGCCACGTCACGCCGCGGGCTGATGCCCTTCTGGAGTACTCGCGCACCGTAGAGCGACAGACCGAACGCGAGCAGCGCGCCCGGAACGGACGCGTTTCCGACGAGTCGGAACGGCTGCATCAGCGCCTCGGGCAGCTCGAAGCCGGTGATCGACAGGACCAGTCCGGCTGCGCCTGCCAGCACGATCGGGTTCCGGAACGGCGTCGTGACGGTCCGGAGCAGCGAGACCTTGTCGATCTTGGTCGAGATGTCGAGAATCGTCACCGCGAGCGGTGTGTAGATCATGATCTGGAACAGCAGCAGGGGAGCGACGAAGGTCGCGTCGCCGAGTACGAACACTGCGATCGGGATGCCCAGGTTGGCGGAGTTGACGTACGAACTTGCGAGTGCGCCGATGGTCGCGTCGGGCACGGCGCGTTTCAGGACGAGCTTGGCTATGACGAAGTAGATGGCCCCGACGAGCAATGCCGTGGCACCGGCGACGGCCAGCGTGGGCGAGAGGATGACCGCCAGATCGGAGCCCGCCAAGGTGACGAACAGCAGCGCAGGCGTCGCGACGAAGAAGACGAGACGGCTCAGTACGAATTGGCCATGCTCGCCCAGGACATCGAAGTGCGCCAGAAGGTAGCCCAGTGCGATGACGACGAAGATGACGGTGAAGCCCTCGAGGACGCCTGCCATCGGGAAGTGCTCATCTCTTGTCGTGTAGCAACAGAAAAGCCACGTAGCCGATGGCTACGTGGCTTTCCTGACAGTTGGATCAGCGGCTGGTGAACGGCAGCAATGCCATTTCACGAGCGTTCTTCACTGCGACAGCGACCTGGCGCTGCTGCTGCGGGGTGAGCCCGGTGACCCGACGGCTACGGATCTTGCCGCGGTCGGAAATGAACTGACGAAGAAGGTTGATGTCCTTGTAGTCCACCGTGGTGACCTTGGCGGCGTTCAACGGATTCTTCTTCGGTCGACGGCCTGCCTCTGCGCGGACCTTCTTCGACGGTGCTCTCTTGACTGCCATCTGAAACCTTTTCCCTTTACCAGCTCGACTTGTGGACGCCAGGCAGCTCCCCACGGTGAGCCATCTCGCGCATTTTCACACGGGACAGCCCAAATTTCCGCAGGTAACCGCGCGGACGTCCATCCGCAGCGTCACGATTGCGCAATCGTACCGGACTCGAGTCTCGCGGCAGACGCTGCAGTGCTGCTTGGGCCTGCGCGCGCTCGGAGTCGCTGCTCGAGGGCTTGCGGATGGTTTCCTTGAGCTCGGCACGACGGGTAGCCCACCGGGCGACGACGACCTTGCGTTGCTCGTTCTTCGCGATCTTCGATTTCTTGGCCACGGCTCAGCGCTCTTCTCTGAAATCGACGTGCCGGCGGACGACCGGGTCGTATTTCTTCATCACCAGTCGGTCGGGGTCGTTGCGACGGTTCTTCCGGGTCACATAGGTGTAGCCGGTGCCTGCGGTCGATTTCAGCTTGACGATCGGACGAACGTCCGTGCTCTTGCCCATCAGATCTTCTCCCCGCGCGCGCGCAGTTTGGCCACCACGGCGTCGATGCCGTCGCGGTCGATGGTCTTGATGCCCTTGGCCGAGAGGGTGAGGGTGACGCGGCGTCCCAAGCTCGGCGCGTAGTAGGTCTTGCGCTGGATGTTGGGATCCCATCGGCGGCTGGTGCGCACGTGGGAGTGCGAGACCGATTTTCCGAATCCGGGGGTGCGGCCGGTGACTTGGCAGTGCGCTGACATGAGCACTCCTTTCTTATCGTTATGACAATCGTTTTCGACAAAGCGTGTTCACGAATGTAGCGTGCATCCGCAGGTAATGAAAATCGTTGTCTAAAAGAAGGGTGCTCGTGAACAACACACCGGACGATCGAACCCCGATGGTCCTCGTCTCCGGCTGGACCGGAGCAATGGACGCGGTCGTGACATCACTACTCGCGCCGGGAACCGTCGCGGTTCGCCACGACCTGGGCCGCGTCACCGAGGGGGTCGTGCGTCGCACGTTGTACGTATCGGGCGAGAGCCCCCGCGAGACCATCCTGGAACTGGCGCACGGGTGTGTCTCGTGCACGCTCCGCGAGGACCTGCTGCCATTGCTGCGCGCACTGTCCATGCGTAGCAACGTCGATCGCATCGTGCTCGCGATGGACCCGGCGCTCGAGCCCGAGGCGCTGTGCTGGGCCGTCGACAACGTCGTCGTGGCCGGAGTCGTCGGACAGATCGACGGCCCGGCGTCGCGAGATGTTCGCATCGACGCCGTGATCGGGTGCCTCGACGCGGCAACCTGGCTGGCCGACGCCACCGGGGACGACACCTTGGCCGACCGCGGCATCGTCGCGAGCGGTGACGACGATCGAACCGTCGCGCAGTTGGTGGTGGGGCAGGTCGACTACGCCGATGCACTCGTCGTCACTGCCGGCTCCGACGTCGACGCGTGGGAGCGGGCCCGGCTCGCTGCCGTCCTCGCGCGGCTGGCACCCAACGCTCCCGTCGTCTGGGTGTCTCAGGACGCCATGGTCGACGCCCCAGCGCTGCTCGCCTCTGTGCCCACCGATGCCCGACGCGGTGAGATCACCGACGCCCACTCCCCGCTCTTGCGGGGTGAGCCGCCCTTGACCGTCGATTGCGGAGTCGGCCTTGTCGAATTCAGCGCCACCCGGCCGTTTCATCCCGAGCGATTGCACGAGGCCATCGACGTGCTGCTCGACGGCGTGGTCACTGCACGAGGACGAGCGTGGGTCGCGACTCAGCCCGACGAAGCGCTGTGGATCGAATCGGCCGGCGGCGGCTTGCGCGTGGCGAGTGCCGGAACGTGGCTGGCTGCAATGACTCCGCAGCAGCAGGAGCGCGTCGACGCCACCCGTCGGGCGATGGCGGCGCTGCGATGGGATGCGGAATTCGGCGATCGGGACACCTCCCTGGTGATCCTGGTCCATCAGGCCGATCCCACCGAGATCGACCGAACTCTGCAGTGGGCGTTGGTGTCCGACGACGAGATGGCGAACCCCGCTCGGTGGTCCACCTGGACCGATCCGTTCGGTCAGTGGCACGAAGATCCCTGTGAGAGCAGTGAATCCCCGTACGCAGAACAATCACGAGAGGCAACAGAATGAAACCAGGCATCCATCCCGACTACCACCCGGTGGTGTTCCAGGATTCGAGTACCGGCAACAAGTTCCTCACCAGGTCCACCGTCACCTCGGTTCGAGAGACCGAATGGGCGGACGGCAACACTTACCCGCTGATCGTCGTCGACGTCTCGTCCGAATCGCACCCCTTCTGGACCGGGGCTACGCGTGTGATGGATACGCAGGGTCGCGTCGAGAAGTTCGAGAAGCGCTACGGTCGCCGAAGCCGAAAGGACCTCTGAGTCATGGCTGTTCCGAAGAGAAAGATGTCGCGCTCGAACACTCGGAGTCGACGGGCTCAGTGGAAGGCCGTTGCCCCGGATCTGGTGACGGTGCGGGTGGGCGGCCAGGAGTTCCGGGTGCCGCGCAGACTGGTCAAAGCGGTGCATGCCGGGGTGTACGACCCGAGCTGACCCCCCTGTCGTGCGCCTTTTGCATACCTGGAAGGGCGCAAAAGGCGCACGACGGGCGGAGCCCGCTAAATTGGTCCGATGAACCGAACGGCTCCGTCGGCACAGGACGTCAAGCGATGGCGGCAGTACCTCGCCGACGAGCAGGCCGAAGCCGCCGTCTATCGCGATCTGGCGGGCCGACGCACCGGCGAGGAGCGTGAGATTCTGCTCGCGCTCGCCGACGCCGAAGGCCGCCACGAGCAGCACTGGCGAAATCTGCTGGGCGAGCGCGTCGGCAAGCCGCTCAGGGGTGACGTTCGCACCCGCATCCTCGGAGTCCTCGCGCGTCGCTTCGGTTCGGTGTTCGTGCTCGCGTTGGCACAGCGAGCCGAAACTCGCTCGCCGTACGCCACCGAGGCCGACGCGACGCAGGCGATGACCGCCGACGAGCAGATCCACGCCGAGGTCATCAGGGCGCTCGCAGCCCGCGGTCGCAATCGACTGTCCGGCACATTTCGAGCGGCCGTGTTCGGAGCCAACGACGGCTTGGTCAGCAACCTGGCGCTCGTCTTGGGTATCAGCGGATCCGGGGTATCCAACCAGATCGTCCTGGTCACCGGTCTGGCGGGTCTGCTCGCCGGTGCGTTGTCGATGGGAGCAGGCGAATACGTCTCGGTCCGTTCACAACGGGAGTTGCTCGAGGCGTCGTCGCCGGACGACGCTGCCCGCGAGGCCGTGCAGCATTTGGACGTCGACGCCAACGAACTTGCGTTGGTCTATCGCGCTCGCGGAATGACGCCCGAAGAAGCCGACGCGAAAGCGTCTGAGGTACTGCGTCTGTTGCCCACCGACGACGAGATGGCCCCCGACGTCGACGAGCACGAGTCCATCGGAACCGGACTCGGAGCGGCCGGAGCGAGCTTCTGCTTCTTCGCCTCCGGTGCCGTCATTCCGGTGTTGCCGTACCTGTTCGGCCTCGAAGGCTATGTGGCCCTTGCCGTTGCCGCCGTTCTGGTCGGAATTGCCCTGATCTGCACCGGTTTGGTGGTGGGGCTGCTCAGCGGTGGGCCGCCGGTCAAACGCGCACTGAGACAACTTGCTATCGGTTACGGCGCGGCCGGGGCGACGTATCTACTGGGACTCGCATTCGGTGGGGGAGTGTAGGTCCCGGCTGACGGGGGGGGGCATCCCGACTACCTGTTCTTGTCGGTGGGTCGGCCGATAATGTCGGCATGCCCTTCATCGATCTGACTCGCGAGGACCACGCCTACTTCATCGGACTGTTTCAAACCGACGGTCATCTCGAAAGCGGGAAAGGGCAAAAGGGGAAAGCAACAATCGAACTAGCGGCCGTCGACGTCGACTTGCTGATGCGGCTTCCGCAACTGTTCGAAGATGTCAGGTCGTCCGTGTCGACGAGAACCCGCACGACGAACTTTTCTTCTGATTACACAAGTGCCACTTGGCGTGTCTGCAACCTCGCATTCCGGCGCGAACTGGAATCATGTGGAGTTCCGGCTGGTCGCAAGTCCAACCAGGTGGCTCCGCCTGTCGGTCCGTTTCATCAGCGGGGATATTTTCGAGGATTGCTCGATGGCGATGGCAGTGTCGGATTCACTCGGACGGGTGTGCCTTTCGTCGGTTTCGTTACGGCCTCGTCCAGCTTGGCGGACTTCTTCTGCTCGACGGTACGCACAGTTAGCGGGGCCCTTCGCACGGCAAAACGCAACACTCGCGACGACGTGTTCTCGTTGATTGTCGCGAACGACCCAGCGGCGCGTCTGGCTGAGTGGGCCTACCCTCCAGGGTGCTTCGCGCTGGATCGAAAGCGATTGGCGGCGGAGTCAGTCGCTGCTTGGGTCAGGCCACCGGGCATGCGTGCTCGCCCACTCCTTGGGAAGAGGTCGTGGGCGGCGGACGAGGACGCTATTGCGCTGTCCTCGACCGTGAAGGAGGCAGCCAGAGTGCTCGGACGAACGGAGAGCGCCGTAGTCATCCGTCGCTGGAGACTGCGGCACGCGGACGGTGCTGATGCATGAGCGGACAGCGACGGCGGTTCACTTCCCAGTTGAATAGGACGCGATCTGCTCAGGATGCCGCGATGCCGACTTCATCGACGAGATTCCCGACGCCTACAAGCCGATCGATGTCGTGATGGAGGACGCGCGAGACCTGGTGAGCATCGAGCACGAGCTTCGGCAGATTCTCAACGTCAAGGGGACCTGATCCCGTCGTGCGCCTTTTGCGTACCTGGAAGGGTACAAAAGGCGCACGACGGGCGAAGCCCGATTGTCCGCGTTCGTCCCGTTGTGCGTCGCTGTTCTCGCGTTGTTCACCTAACTGCTTCGCTCGGTTAACGGATAGAGCGGACGTCACCGTCACCATCGATTCATGACGCTCAATCCCGCAGGCGAGACGGTCGCGACCGGAATCCCGGGCACTCTCGCCGAGAACATGACCATGGCCGAGCAGCACGATTGGCATCGGTCGTTCCTGCGGCGGCACCCGGTGAGTCGTCGAAACTTCCTGGTGGGAGCGGCTGCGACGGCGGCCGCGGTAGGCGTCGGGAATTCGGTGTTCGCACGCACCGCGTACGCCCAGGACGCTCCGCTGGCGGTGGCCGGTCGGCACATGGGATTCGGAAACGACCCGGCGACGCAGCTGCGGTTCTCTGCGCAGCTCTCGCGCAATCCCGGGATCACCGGCGTATTTCTCGATCACGGTCCCACGCCTGCATTGGGCGCGACGACCTCGGCCGAGGTGCGCAATCTGATCAGTCAGGTGCCGCAGACCGACGGCGGAATTCTCTCGGCGGAGCAGTACTACGTGCACGTCCCCGTCGACAATCTCACGCCGAAGTTGCCGCACTACTACCGCTGGCGCACCGCCGACGGGTTCGTCAGCGACGTTCGTTGCGCGTCTCCAGCTCTGCCGTCCGGCCGCATCGCGCCGTTCCGGTTCACGATGATGGGCGATCAGGGCGTCGACGAAACTCCCTCGCAGCCAGCGGGTCTGCAAGCCGGGGACTACGACGACCTCTACTACAAGCCGGACAACGAACCGTCGGTGAAGCACGCCCGCAACATCAATCGGCAGATCGAGGCCTCGCACCCCGACTTCCACATCCTCGCCGGTGATATCGCGTACGCGGACCCGTCCGGTGCCGGTCTTCCGCCCCAGTTCGCCAAGCACGGGCAGAAGCCGCCACAGGGATTCGACAAGTTCAACCCATTCGTCTGGGACGGCTACTTTCAAGCGATCGAAGCCAGCGCGTCCAGCGCTCCGTGGTTGTTCGCCACCGGCAACCACGACATGGAAGCGCTCTACAGCCCCAACGGCTACGGCGGACACGCGGCCCGGCTCGATCAACCGACCAACGGACCGAAGGGATGCCCGTCGGCGTACTCGTTCGTCTACGGCAACACCGCGGTTCTCTCGCTCGACGCGAACGACGTCAGCTACGAGATCAAGGCCAACACCGGCTACAGCGGGGGAGCCCAGAACACCTGGGTGGAGCAGACTCTCGCGAAATACCGTGCCGATCCGAACATCGACTTCATCGTCTGCTTCTTCCACCACTGCGCGTACTCGACGACGTCCACCCATGCGAGCGACGGCGGTGTGCGCGACGCCTGGGCGGCGCTGTTCGACAAGTACGAGGTGGATGTGGTGCTGCAGGCTCACAATCACGTTTTCGAGCGCACCGATCCCATCCGCGGCAATCGCGCGACACGGGTCGCGGGGGACAACGCGACGGTGAGTGGGAAGACCGACGGCACTGTGTATTACACCGTCGGTGGAGGCGGTCGTCCCCGGTACACGTTCCAGGACGGCGAAGGCGTCAGCTACCGCGGCAACGAGTTGCCGGACACCGCAGTGCCGAACAGCTACGTGTGGGCACCCGACGGCACCAAGTCGGCAGAGTCCATCACCTGGTCGCGAGTGCGTTTCCTGAACTACTCGTTCGTCAGAGTCGATGTGGTGCCGGGAATCCCGGGAATCACGCCCAGCAGAATGATCATCGGAGCCATCGACGAATACGGCAACGAATTCGATCGCCTGACCTTCCAGCGGGACATTCCGATCACCGCCGGGTTCGGTTCGTCCTGACACCCATGTGAATGGAACTTCGGTCCCTGCTACGAAGTTCCACTCACATGCGGCGAAGCCGCTCTACAGCCACTTCTGTCGTTTGAACACCACGTACAGCGCACTCGAGCAGATCACCATGGCGATCAGTGCCATCGGATAGCCGAATTGCCACTTCAGCTCCGGCATGTCGTCGAAGTTCATGCCGTAGATGGCGGCGATGAGGGACGGGGCGAACAGTATTGCGCCCCAGGACGAGATGCGTTTGACCTGTTCGTTCTGCTCGAGACTGACCTGGGTCATGTTGCGCATTTCCTCGTTCTGCTGCTGCGCTACCAAGGTGGTGTGCACCGACAGCGCGTTCTGCAGGTTGCCGCGAAATGTTTCGATTCGATCGGAGATGCGGATCGCGTGATCGAGCACGTCGCGGAGGTTTCGCTGGAGTTCGACGTCGACGTGGTATTTGTCGGATCCCCGTTTGAGCGATTCGATCATCTCGACGAGCGGCTTTGCCGCCCGATCGAACTCGTTCACCTCGCGGGAGAGTGAGTAGATGCGGCGGGAGACGGACGGCTCGCCGGTGAACAGTTGATCCTCGATCTCGTCGATGTCGTTCTGCAGTCCGGCGACCACGGGCGCGTATTCGTCGACGAGTTGATCGAGAATGCCGTAGAGAATTGCTTCCGGGCCGAGTGTGAGCAATTCCGGGGTTTCCTCGAGCCGCTGCCGTACCGCGCTCAGATCGGGTGACTCGGCATGACGAATCGAGACGACGAAATCCGGCCCGAGGAAAATGTGCAATTCGCCGAATTCGACCTTTTCGGTCTCGTCGATGTATCTGGCGGGGCGCAGTACGACGAACAGTTGTTCGCCGTAGCGTTCGATCTTCGGCCGCTGATGCGCAGAAATTGCGTCCTCGACGGACAGTCGATGTAGGCCGAACTCGGCTGCTACTGCACCTATCTCGTCTTTGCCTGGCCGGTACAGGCCGATCCAGGCAAGTCCGTGTCGCTGTCGCACCAGCTCGAAGGTGATGTCCAGGCTTTCCGGATTGGCGGTTCGCTTCCCCTCGACGTAGACGGCATTGTCGACGATCGGCACTTCGGGTCACCTCGGCTCCAGAAAGATATGTGCCGGACGGCACCCGATCGAGACTATCGCCTGAAACGACTGTTGCCTGGAACAATCACACGATGCAGCAGCGAGTCCATTTCACGACCTTGGCAGCGTGATCTCGGAAATCTGCCACAACCCCGGCTGGAGCGTCGACGACGACGGGACCGTTCGGTTGAGTTGAGCCGTCGACCAGTTCGGATACTCGCGCAGGACGTGGCGGGGATTGGGTCTGCTGTCTGTCGCATGACATGCTCGTTCGGTGCTTCTCGACCTGCTCGGCTTCGTGGGTATCGCGGCCTTCGCGGCCTCCGGTGCGCTGATCGGAGTTCATCGTCGGTTGGATCTGTTCGGGGTCTGCGTCGTCGGTATCACGACAGGCATCGGCGGCGGCATCATCCGCGATCTGCTCATCGGAATACATCCGCCGACGTCCCTGGACACCTGGCCGAACATCACCGTCGGCTTTGTCGCATCGCTGGTGGTGTTCGTTGCGCATCGACAGATGGGCAAGGTGCGGCGCGGAGTCCTGGTGCTCGACGCTTTCGGAATGGGCCTGTTCGCGTCGACGGGAGCGACGATCGCCCTGGCGGCCGGCGGCAGCGCCCTGTCGGGAGCGCTCATCGGTACGACGACGGCTGTGGCCGGCGGCGTCATTCGAGACGTCCTGGTCAACGAGGTTCCGCTGCTGCTGCATCGAGATCTGTACGCTCTGCCCGCGTTGCTCGGCGCAACGACAGTCGTGCTGGCCGACGCCCTCGCGCTGCCGCAGAACGTGGGTCTCGTAGTGGGAACGGTGCTCGCGACGGGTTTACGTTTGCTCGCGCTGTGGCGAAAGTGGAACCTCCCGCTGGCAAAGGACCTGCCTACCCCGTAGGTGGAGTGGGCGCCCCTCTCAGGTGTGTCTCAGTCGACCAGGACAAACTGTACGAATGCGGATATTGGTGGTCGATGACGATCGGGCGGTGCGCGAGTCGCTGCGCAGGTCGCTGACGTTCAACGGGTACACCGTGGACCTGGCGGTGGACGGACTCGATGCGCTCGAGCAGGTTGCGGCGGCGCGTCCGGATGCATTGGTACTCGACGTGATGATGCCCCGGCTCGACGGCCTGGAAGTATGCCGGCGATTGCGCAGTGTGGGCGACGACCTGCCGATTCTGGTGTTGACGGCTCGGGACTCGGTGTCGGAGCGGGTCGCCGGTCTCGATGCGGGTGCCGACGATTACCTGCCCAAGCCGTTCGCGCTCGAAGAACTGCTCGCCCGGCTGCGTGCGTTGCTCCGGCGTACCGCGATGGAGGCGGGCATCGATTCGGAAACCATGACGTTCGCAGACCTGTCGATGGATCCGGTCACCCGTGAGGTCATCCGCGCAGAACGCTCCATCAGCCTGACTCGAACCGAGTTCTCGCTGCTCGAAATGTTGATGACGAATCCGCGCAGAGTACTGACCAGGAGTCGAATTCTCGAGGAAGTCTGGGGCTACGACTTCCCGACGTCGGGCAATGCGCTGGAGGTGTATGTCGGTTACCTGCGGCGCAAGACCGAAGCGGAGGGGGAGTCGAGGCTGATTCACACCGTTCGCGGTGTCGGATACGTCCTGCGCGAAACGCCCCCGTGATGGTCACCTCCTTCGGGCGCAAGACTGCCGACAGTCCACCGTTGACGCCGACGCCGATGCGGCCGCCGACTCCGCTGACTCGGTCGGTGTCGTTGCGCTGGCGGGTGACGCTGTTGGCGGCCTCGGTTGTGGCGATCGCGGTGGCGGTCATGGCCATTGCCGCGTACACAGTGGTCTCTCGGGCACTGTACGGCGATGTCGACACGCAATTGCGTTCTCGTGCTTCGGCGTTGGCGGAGTCCACGCTGGTGGCCTACGACCCGAGATTCGTGGCCGGTGCCACCCTGTACAGCACCGATGTGAGCGTGGCGCTGGTCTATCCGGACATGTCCAGCTACAACCCACCCGGACCCAAGGTGCCGATCGGTGATGCCGAACTCGCTGTGGTGCGCGGCGATCAGGAATTTTCGCTGCGCACGCTCGACGATCAGCGGGTGCTCGCCCAAAGAACCACCGATGGCAGCACCCTCATCGTGGCACAACGATTGCTGCCCACCGGGGAGGTGCTCGACCGCCTGGCCTGGGTGCTGTTGATCGTCGGTGCCTGCGGCGTGGTTCTGGCCGCGGGTGCGGGTATGGCTGTGGGACGCACCGGGTTACGACCGATCGGACGATTGACCGCAGCGGCCGAACGGGTGGCGCGCACCGACGACCTGACGCCGATCCCGGTGACCGGCGACGACGAATTGGCGCGCCTGACCGAGAGTTTCAACACGATGCTCCGCGCTCTCGCCGAATCTCGGGGCAGGCAGAGCAGATTGGTCGCCGACGCGGGTCACGAACTGCGGACCCCGTTGACTTCGCTTCGGACCAACATGGAGCTGCTCATCGCGGCCGGGCGTCCCGGTGCGCCGTCCATTCCGGACGAGGACATGGCCGAGCTGCGAACGGACGTGGTGGCGCAGATTCAGGAACTGTCCACGCTGGTAGGGGATCTGGTCGATCTGGCGCGTGAGGATGCGCCGGAGACGGTGTTCGAGCGCGTCGATCTTGCCGACGCCGTCGAGCGCAGCCTCGAACGAGCGCGCCGTCGTCGCAACGAGATCGACTTCGATGCATCACTGATGCCGTGGTTCGTCTACGGCGATCAGGCGGGACTGTCGAGGGCCGTGCTGAACGTGCTCGACAATGCCGCGAAATGGAGCCCGAGCGGCGGCGAGGTCCGAATCGCCATGCGGCAGATCGGTGATGGCTTGCTCGAGTTGACGGTGGACGATGCCGGACCGGGAATACCCGAGGAAGATCGCGAGCTGGTGTTCGAGCGCTTCTACCGCTCGATGACGTCGCGTTCGATGCCCGGATCCGGTCTGGGCCTTGCCATCGTGCGGCAGGTGGTCGTCAAGCACGGCGGCACCATCGGCGTCGAGGTGTCCGAGCGCGGCGGCGCTCTGATTCGAATCGTGCTGCCGGGCGAAGGTTCGCCGGATCCGATGACACTCTCGGCAAACTGATAGCCGGATCTCAGCGCGCTCTCAGTACCGCCCTGCACAGTGGGTGGCAAGAAGGCGGGCGGACCTCGAAGGCGAGGTCTCTACTGAAGGAAGCAGCAACGATGAGTGACGACCGTAACGAATCCGAACAGCCGGGACGCAGTGCCGGCGGCGAGCAGCAACCGGCGGACCGGGCTTCGGGCGGCGACGAGCAGAACTACTCGACCCAGCAGCATCCAGCGCAACAGCATCCGACGCAGCAGTTCCCGCCCCAGCATGCTCAGCATCCCGGATCTCAGCCCCCGCAACAGAGCTACCCGCAGCAGTACGCGGGCTATGGGCAGGGCGCGTACCAGCCCGGCTACGGCCCGTACGGTCAGCAGGGTGACCCGCAGGCATCCCAGCATGCACAGCCGCAACACGTTGCACCGCAATCGAACTCGGCACCGGGTGCGATGAAGACCCGCTCGGGTCGGTCTGCCTTGGTGGCCGGAGCTATCGCTCTCGTTCTCGTCGGCGGCGGAATCGGCGGAGCGGTCGGTGCGATCGCGACGAACAATGCGAACGGTAACGGCGGGGGAGTCACCAGCTCGTTGAACTCCACCGTCACAGCCGCTCAGCCGGCCGCGAACTTCCCGGACGGCTCGGTTCAGGCCGTCGCGAACAAGGTTCTGCCGAGCGTGGTGCAGATTCAGGTGAAGGGTTCACAGGAGGAGGGCGAGGGATCGGGCGTCATTCTCAGTAGCGACGGTTTGATTCTCACCAACAATCACGTGGCGACCGGTGCAGGTGCCAACGGCAAGCTCACTGTCGCGTTCGCGGACGGTTCCGTGGCGGACGCCACGATCGTCGGTGCCGATTCGGTATCGGACATGGCCGTCATCAAGGCCGAGGGCAAGTCAAACCTGACGCCCATCGAACTCGGTACGTCCTCGAACCTCGAGGTGGGCCAGCAGGTGGTCGCGATCGGGTCGCCGCTCGGACTGGCAGGCACCGTCACCACGGGCATCGTGTCCTCGCTCAACCGGCCGGTGTCGACTTCCGGTGAGTCCGGCAATCAGAACTCGGTGATCGACGCCATCCAGACCGACGCCGCGATCAACCCGGGTAACTCCGGTGGAGCGCTCGTCAACACCGAGGGGCAGTTGATCGGTATCAACACTGCGATCGCCACGCTGGGCGGCGGCCAGAGTTCCAGCTCACAGAGCGGTTCGATCGGACTCGGCTTCGCGATTCCGGTCGATCAGGCCAAGCGAATTGCCGACGAGCTGACCACCACCGGTAAGGCCACCCAGGCCATGATCGGTGTGCAGGTGCCCTCTCAGGACGACGCGAACGGTGCCACCGTCGTCGAGGTGACAGAAGGCGGACCGGCAGCGTCGGCAGGAATTCCGAAGGGCGCGGTGATCACCAAGGTCGACGATCGCATCATCGCCAGTGGTGATGCCTTGATCGCGGCGGTGCGCTCGCACGCTCCGGGGGATTCGGTGACCATCACCTACACCGAGGGCGGCAGCGAGAAGACTGCGAAGGTGACGCTCGGAACTGCGGAGACGGCCCCCGCGCAGCCTCAGACGCAGACTCGGCAGCAGGAACAGCAATTGCCCTTCCAGGTCCCGTCGTTCCCGGGCGGTCGCTGATGTCGAGAGAAGCAGGCAGGCACGGCACGGTGGCAACTATTTACGCACAGCGTGAGCCGGGCGGAGGCCTTACTACTACGGTGAGCACTATGGAACTCGACGCACCACTGGCAGGGCGCGCGTTGGTCGTCATCGTGGACGACCGAACTGCGCACAGCAACGAGAAGGATTCGACCGGCCCGCTCGTGACCGAACTGTTGACCGAGGCAGGTTTTCTCGTCGACGGCGTCGTCGCAGTGACAGCCGACGAGGTGGACGTGAGAAACGCACTCAACACCGCAGTCATCGGTGGAGTCGACTTGGTGGTGTCCATCGGTGGAACGGGTGTCTCGCCGCGCGATGTGACTCCCGATGTCACCGCAGAGGTGCTCGATCGTGAGATTCCGGGTATCAGCGAAGCGCTGCGTTCCTCGGGTCTGGCGGCCGGCTCGCTGGACGCGGGGCTCTCTCGGGGGCTGGTCGGCGTCTCCGGCAGCACGCTGGTGGTCAATCTGGCATCGTCGCGGGCTGCCATTCGCGACGGGATGGCCACGTTGACGCCACTGGCGAGTCAGGTCATCGCCGAATTGTCGGGGCTGGACGCGTAGCGACACCGATGAACGACGAGCCGAGCGACGATCGATCGGCCGAAGACGAACCGAGCCGGGCCCGAGCAGAACGGGCCCGGCTCGCTCGCATCTTCGGCGACGTACTTCCCGAGACGACCGGAGACGAGCGGGGCGGGGATGCGACTACCGACACCGGCGTTTCCGCGTCGGATGAATGGTTGAAGCAACAGCGCCCGCCTCATTACTTTTGATGTGATCCACAACACATTTTGTTGTCCGGAATGACAGGTCTGTTAGTCGTTCGTTTACCTGTCGTTAGTCCCGAACGATCGCCTCGGGGGTCGGTTCGAGGGTGGATAGGGGCCGTTGGACCGTGGTGCGGTCGCGACTATCCGCCCGAACCGGGCACGGCTGGCCGCCTGTCTTCCCATATCAGGGCGGCTTTGCAGGATTGCGCAACGTGTAACGGTTTGGCCAACTTCACAGATGGTGTGACGAGCGTTACCACGTAATCGTGTGTGAAAACTGTTCACGTCGTCGAAACACATCACGCGACAGCAACATTGCGCTCGTTGTCGTAGGGATTGTCTCGATCCGGCATGTCCTCTAATGTTCCCCTCAGCTTCCGACAGCGAGGGCGTGGGACCAACAGGTACCGCGCCCTCGATCGCGGGACAGCAAGACGAGGATGTGGCCTTCACGGCTCCATCCGGCTCGGGCCTCGTACGCATCGTCGCGTCCGAACCAGTTCGAGGGTGAAAGCCACAAGCTTCCCCGTGCGACACCGCGCTGGGACTGAACATGATGAGGAAGTAAATGACGGAGATCCAGAAGTCGCGGCGTAGCCGGGGACTCAAGTCCATGAGCGTCGCAGTTGCTGCCAGCGCTTCGGTAGTTGGCCTGGTACTCGGTACCGGAACCGCTTCCGCCGCAGTCGACAGCTCCAACTCGGTTGTCGACGCCGATGGCAACACCATCACGGTGACGCTGTCCGACACCTTCATCAACGGTGTCGCTCCCCTCGACGGCAGCCCGCTCACCCGTGAGTGGTTCGCCAACGGCAAGGCATCCTACGACGTCCAGGGCCCCTCGGCCGACGACTTCGAGGGCACCCTCAAGATCGGTTACCAGATCGGCTACCCGATGAGCCTCGGCGGAGGTGTCACAGTTTCCTGGGCATCGCCCACCGCTTCGCTCGGAATTGGTTCCTCGAACACGAGCACCGTGACGGGCACGACCACGGCCGGCGAGCTCCTATCTCCCGGCGGACTCGGCGCATTCGTCGCCGGCGCAGCGATCGAGGGTGCCGGTGCGAGCACGTCCGGCCTCGACGTCGGTGTCGATCTTCTCCCGCAGGCAACCGGCACCATCGCCCTGACCAACGGCCCCGGCGTCGTTCAGTCCGAGAGCGCGTACGCAGTCAAGAACGACTCGGCTGACATCACCTCCGCTGAGGGCGACGCTGCAGGCACGAGCGGATCCATCCAGGTCGCGAACCTGCACGGAACTGCAACCGAGATCCTGGGCAACGTCACCATCCGTCCGTACGTTTCGCTGACCAGCGCAACGGGCGACACGGCCATCACCTACGGCGTCCCGGTTCGCCTCAACTGATCTACTGATCGGTTGTAGCTCGGTGACATCGCTTCACCTGCTTTGAATCGAGACAAGTTCAGGCCCGCACGGATCACTCCGTGCGGGCCTGAACTATGTTCGGCACACGATAGTCAGACTTGTACAGAGAGGCACTGAAGCAAAGATGCACTCGAAAGCCCGTTTCACAGTTGTCGCTGCAGGGGCTGTCCTTGCTCTCGGCCTCGCTGTTGGTTGCAGCAGCGACGAGTCCGCAGCCTCCGGTCAGAACACCGACGTCTGCAACACCTTTGCCGCCGATCACAACGCATTTGTCGGCCTGGTTAAGGCGGGACCGGGATCGGCTGAGAACATCGACAAGTGGACTGCCGACAAGCAGGCCGCCGTCGACAAGCTGAACACGCTGCCCAGCACTGCTTCCGGTGATGTCGCAAGTTCCCTGACGACGTTCGTCGATGCGCTCCCCGCAGATACCCTCGAGCTGTCGAGCACCGACAGCGAGTCCGGCAAGGCATTCGTCGACAATGCCGGAGCAGTGAAGTCTGCCTGTGAGGCCGACGGCACCTCGATCACTCTCGACGAGCTACCGCTGACCACGTTCGGTAACTGATCTACTGGCGGCCCCTCTCGGCCCGTTCTACCCACCACCCCACGAACGAATGAATGCGCCATTCACGCTCTCAGAGAGCGTGAATGGCGCATTCATTCGTTGTGACGGCCCACCACGCGCGAGCCGAGGGAGTATCAGGGCTTGTCGAGATCCGGGGAGGACGAGTCCATAGCGTCGCCGCTGCCGCCGGTGGCGTCTGCCGAGGTCGAGAGTTTCTGTCCCGCTACGGTTCCGCCTGCGAGGATGTCGCGGATCTGCACCAGTATGTCGACGTCGCTCAGTTCCTTCTCGGGCTGGCTGACGAAGCGCTTCTTGGCGGTATTCACCGGCAGGATCAGTACGAAGTAGATGACCGCGGCGATGATGACGAAGTTGATGACCGCCGTGACGACGGCCCCGATATTGATGAACGTGGCGTCGTTGTCCCCCAAAATCCTGACGCCCCAGCCGAGTTCGTTGCTGCCGCCCACCGCTGCGACCAGGGGGTTGATGACATTGGTGGTGAATGCGGTGACGATGGCGGTGAAGGCCGCGCCGACCACCACAGCAACTGCGAGGTCCACGACGTTGCCGCGCAGTAGAAAGTCCTTGAAGCCCTTGAGCATGAGCCGATCTCCCCGTGTTCTGATTGTTGGTTTCGGGAAACGTTAACCCAGATCGCGCTCTTTCGGACGCTGGGAACCGCAGGAGCGTCGACTTCAGTGCAACGTCACCGTCAGCGCGCTGACCAGGGATGCGGCAGCAACCGTCGTCGCATCCACGGTCGGTAGTGCCAGCAGCACCACGCGGTCTCGCTGACGGCTGCCACCGGCGTCCGCAGAGACGAGGACAACCACGGCTCCCGACGCCAGCACCCGTGCCGCTGGAACGGCATTCGGGTCTTCCTGCGCCTCGACGGTCAACACGTCGACCCGATCGCCTTCACGAAGCAGGTCGGTCACCCCGGCGTCGGCGAGATGCACCGGTACGACGCGTGCCTCGGTCCCCAGCGCCGTCGTGGCCGTCCGAGATCCGAGTAGGCGTACATCGGTGAGCAGTTCACCCGCTCGAACCGGTCCGGTGAGGGTCTGTCCGTCCACGCCCCCGGAGTCGACGAGAGCGCCCTCGGGCACGAGTGCCGAATCCCACTCCGCAACGGCCACATCGGTGGCCGTCAGCACGGTTCCCGGCGTCAGGTCGCGTCCTGCGGTGATCACTCTCACTCGGTCGTCACCGGCGGCGTCGTCGACGAACAGGACAGTCGCAAGAGCAACCAATGCGCCTGCCGCGATCCGTCTGAATTTCGCGGAGTGGACCCATGCCGGGCGCAGGGTGATGCGATCGAGCAGCGTCGAGTCGAGTCGATTCTTGCCGGCAGCCATGGTCGACACGCTATCGGCCGCAATCGGCCTCGAGACACCGAAAAGGCCGGGCTGTGGATAACGGCCCGGCCTGTGGATGAAGCGGAAAGCTACTTGCTGGCAGCAGTTTTCGTGGTGGACGCGGACGAGGAGTTACTCGACGAGGACGAATCCGAGGATTTCTTCTCGGCGGGCTTCGACTCGGACTTGCTCTCGGACTTCGAGTCGGACTTTGCAGCCGCGGCATCGGACTTCTTCTCGCCTGCACCCTCGCTCGAGGTGCCCGAGCCACTTCGGCTGTCGGTGCGGTAGAAGCCGCTGCCCTTGAAGACGATACCGACCGAATTGAACAGCTTGCGCAGCTTGCCCGAGCAGGCCGGGCACACCGTCAACGTGTCGTCGGTGAAGGACTGAACGATGTCGAAGCGGTTGTCGCACTCGGTGCATGCGTATGAGTAAGTGGGCATCGTATTTCCTCCGCGCTGGTCACCGAAGAGGTTGGCCACTGTCTGAGCCGAGGCCGAACACCGCCGGTGTCTTATTCTGTTCGTCGAAACTGGGGAGAGCATTAGCACTCTACAGTCAGGAGTGCCAACCAATCGAATCGGAACGTTATTCCGAACCCAAGCGTACGAGCCCACCGCCGGGGGTCAACGCGTGAGTCACCCGTCTGTCGTGTGGCTCGTCCGGTAATCGATGCACCACCTCGCTGTCGCGCACCACCGCCACCAGCAGCGCATCGGGATTGCACAGGTCCAGCGTTCGGTCGTAGAAACCTGCGCCTCGCCCCAGTCTGGTGCCGCGCTGATCGACGGCCAATGCCGGAATCAGCACCAGCGAGCACGCCGCAACAGCATCGGGGTCGAGAACAAGGCCGGACGGCTCCTGCAGTCCGAACGGAGCTGCCACCAAGGAGTCGCGTCCGCTGTAGCGAACCCATCGCAGCGGGCCGGGTTCGTGCGCACTGGGGAGCAGGATTACCGACCCGGCCGCGGCCATCGCGTCGAGCATCTCGATCGAACCCGGCTCCGTGCCGATCGGCACGTACGCGGCCACGGACGGCTGTTTCACCGCCAGTTCGGCGAGGACGTGGCAGAGTGCGAAGGACTCCATCGCGCGCTGCGCATCGTCGAGCAGTCGGCGTTCGGCGAGGACATGTGCCCGCCATCGATCTTTGGGCGTGTTCTCCGACAATTCGGGAACGGTCACAACGGTTCACCCACCCTTTCTGTGCAGTCGTTCAACGATATGCACTCGGGGGTAGAACGCAGCACACGGCGAGCAGATCACCAGAAACCATGGATAGGGTGAGCACCATGACAGAAGCCGTTACAGCGACGACCGCCGCCACGCCTGAGCACTTCCGCACCGCAATCGTTCCCGCGGCAGGTATGGGTACCCGGTTTCTCCCGGCCACGAAAACCGTTCCGAAAGAACTGCTTCCAGTAGTCGACACTCCAGGCATCGAGCTCGTCGCGGGCGAGGCCGCCGATTCCGGCGCGCAGCGACTGGTGATCGTCACGTCTCCGGGCAAGGACGGCGTTGTCGCCCACTTCGTCGAGGACCTCGTTCTGGAAAAGAAGCTCGAAGCGAGCGGAAAGCTCGAAATGCTCGAGAAGGTGCGCGTCGCGCCGAAGCTTCTGGACGTGCAATCGGTCATTCAGCGCGAACCGCTCGGACTCGGTCACGCCGTCGCATGTGCAGAGGAAGCTCTCGACGACGACGAGGATTCGGTCGCAGTTCTGCTGCCCGACGATCTGGTGATGCCCAGGGGTGTGCTCGACGTCATGGCCCGCGTCCGCGCCAAGCGCGGCGGTTCGGTGCTGTGCGCCATCGAGGTGCCCGACGACAAGGTGTCCTCCTACGGCGTCTTCTCCGTCGAGATCGTGCCCGACGCGGTCAACCCGAACGTCCTCAAGGTCACCGGTATGGTCGAGAAGCCGAAGCAGGAGGATGCCCCGTCCAACCTGGCCGCTGCGGGCCGCTACCTGCTCGACCGCGCCATCTTCGACGCGCTGCGTCGGATCGAGCCCGGTGCCGGCGGCGAGCTGCAACTCACCGACGCCATCGCGCTGCTGATCGAGGAGGGCCACCCGGTACACGTGGTCGTGCACCGCGGATCGAGACACGACCTCGGAAATCCCGGGGGATACCTCCGTGCTGCGGTTGACTTTGCTCTACAGCGTGATGACTACGGTCCGGCGCTGCGTGAATGGCTGAACGAACGCTTGAGCGACAGCTGGGCACCGGAACTGACGACGTACGAATAGCATCGCGGGTCGATGCTTTAGAGGAAGGGCCAGATGCGCTCGGTCGAAGATCAGCAGACCAGAGTGACCGCCGCGGCGGTGGCTCCTAGGCCTGTTCGGGTCGCCATCTCGGAAGCGCAGGGCCTGCTGTGTGCCGAAGAAGTGGTCACCGAGCGCCCCCTTCCGGGGTTCGATCAAGCGGCGATCGACGGTTACGCCGTACGGAGCGTCGACGTGGCAGCAGCCGGAACGGACCTGCGCAACGAGGAGGACGAACGCATCGATCTGACGCTGCCGGTCGTCGGCGAGGTCTCGGCCGGGTCGCGTCAACCCATCCGTCTGCAGCCGCGTCAGGCAGTGCGAGTCGATACCGGCGCGCCGCTGCCCACGCTGGCCGATGCCGTGCTGCCGCTCGATCGCACCGACAGCGGCCGCGCCCGAGTCAAGGTGTTCCGGCCGGTCCGGTCGGGCGAGTACGTGCGCAAGATCGGCGATGACGTACAGCCCGGCGACGTGGCCGTTCGCTCCGGCACGATCATCGGCGCGGCCCAGGTCGGACTACTCGCAGCAGTGGGGCGCGACAAGGTGCTGGTGCATCCGCGTCCGCGGCTGTCGGTGATATCGGTCGGCGGCGAACTGGTCGACACCGATCGCACGCCCGGTCCCGGCCAGGTCTACGACGTCAATTCCTGCGCACTCGCCGCCGCGGCGCGTGATGCCGGAGCCGACGTCAACCGCGTCGGAATCGTCAGCACGACCCCAAGCGTCTGCGCGAGGTGGTCGAAGGCCAGCTGATCCGATCCGAGATCGTCGTCATCGCCGGGGCAGTCGGCGGCGGCGCGTCGGAGGGGGTGCGCGAGGCGCTCGGCGAGCTCGGTGACATGGAGGTCGAACGAGTCGCCATGCACCCCGGATCCGTCCAAGGGTTCGGCCAGCTCGGACGCGACGAAGTCCCCACCTTCTTGTTGCCGGCGAACCCCGTCAGCGCGCTCGTGGTGTTCGAAGTGATGGTGCGCCCGCTGATCCGTATCGCCCTGGGCCGACGCCAGCCGATGCGGCGAACCGTCACTGCGCGCACCGTCGCGCCGATCACCTCGATCGAAGACCGCAAAGGATTTCTCCGCGGCCAGCTGATGCGTGACGAGGGGACCGGGGAGTACCTGGTTCAGGCACTCGGCGGCGCGCCCGGATCGTCCTCGCATCTGCTCGCGACGCTCGCCGAGGCGAACTGCCTGGTCGTCATCGATCCCGAGGTCACCGAGATCCGTACCGGCGAAGAAGTGAAGGTCTCGTTCCTCGCTCAGCGAGGCTGACGCCAGTGGTGCGAGTGCCCCCCTGGGGCGCTCGACCGCACTACTGCGCGGAGCGCATACCATCGACGGATGCCGCGAACGTGGTCGAGCCACCCAGGTTGGCCGGCGAAATTGGGTCCAGTGAGAGTGGCCGGGGGAACCGTGACGGTACGGCCGGTGCGGATGCGGGACGCGGCCGCGTGGAGCCGGATTCGCACCGCGGACCGCGCCCACCTCGAACCCTGGGAGCCCAGCGGCGAGGGCAGCTGGAATTCACGACACCACATCTCGTCGTGGCCCACCCTGTGCTCCGGTCTCAAGTCCGAGGCACGCAAAGGGCACATGCTGCCGATGGTCATCGAGGTCGACGGCGAATTCTGCGGGCAGATCACCGCCGGAAACATCGTTCGCGGCGCTCTGCGGTCGGCATGGATCGGCTACTGGGTGTCCAAGGACGTCAACGGTAGAGGCGTCGCGACCGCAGCACTCGCACTCGGACTCGATCACTGCTTCGGCCCGGTCGGACTGCACCGCGTCGAAGCGACGGTGCGGCCGGAAAATCTCGCCAGTCAGGCAGTGCTGCGCAACGTCGGCTTCCGCGAAGAAGGACTGCTCCGCAAATACCTCGACGTGGACGGCGAATGGCGCGATCACAAGCTCGTCGCGATCACCTCAGGTGAGGTGCAGGGAACCGTCGTCGATCGGTTGGTCCGCGCGGGCCGCGCAGCGTGGGCCTGACGAGCAACACCTGAGTCGGGCACCGATGTTGTCAAAGTGACAGGAGTGTAATTCGAGTCGGCGCGTCTGCGTCGTTCTCGTACCTCCTCCGCATAGCCTGAGGACGTCTTTCACTGTCGCCGTCGCCCAAGAGAGGAGAACGTCGCCGATGCCGAACTCGATCATCTGGATCGGTCTCGTGGCCGTCTGGCTTTTCGTTCTTCTTCCCATGCTGATGACCAAGCGCCCGCAGATCATGCAGACGACCGACGCAGCATTGGCCACGCGTGTGCTCTACCGAGGTGGGACGAAGCGCAAGCAGCGCGGACCCGCGACCGGGCACCGCAGCGATCCCCACTGGCGACCGGAGGACGACCTCCGGGTCTCGGCACCGGCCAGCGAGATCTTCGGCGCGACGACGGCGACTGTTCGTCCAGACTCACTCGATCTACCCGGTACCGCGGAGGACCCGATGGACACTCACGCAGCAGAGAAGGATCTCGACCGCGACGCCCCAGCAGCTCGCGCGAGTTCGCCTGCACACGAGCCAGGCGTGGTCGACGACGACTTCGTGCCCCGCCGACACGGCCGCGGCGGATTCGATCCCGAAGCCGACTCGATCGCCCGAGCTGCGCGATACAGCTTCCGGCAACGGGCAGTCCTGGGTCTGGTGTTCGCAGCAATAACCACAGCGGCACTGGCCTTCATCATCTCCCCGACGATCTGGTGGCTGTGTGGTCTGTCCGTCGCCGTTCTCGTCGGATACTTGTATTACTTGCGTCGGCAGGTACAGATCGAGGAAGAGGTACGACGGCGCCGCCTGACTCGAATGGGTCGTTCCAGACTCGGCGTGGAATCGGAAACCGACGACGAGCTCGAGCTCGTCCCGCAGCGTCTGCGTCGACCCGGTGCCGTGGTACTCGAGATCGACGACGAGGATCCCGAATTCGAGCACCTCGACCATTACGACGAGCCGTTCCAGGCCAGTCGTGACGAAGATCGCGACTTGCGGAGAGTGCAGGGCGCGTAGCAACTGTCCCAAGCGGCTTTGCTAAAGTTACGCAGCCGGTCCGGACGACGGCAACGGGGCTGTGGCGCAGTTGGTAGCGCGTCTCGTTCGCATCGAGAAGGTCAGGGGTTCGATTCCCCTCCAGCTCCACCCCGAACAGAAAAGCCGCCACTCGACCGAGTGGCGGCTTTCGTCTGTCAGGGGAACACAGAGTCCAACAAGCCGATGACGATCATGGTCCTCGACAGCCCTCCGGTTCCGAAGGCGGGCAGCAGCGAAGCCGCCCCCATCGATCCGGGTGTGTCGTTCGGACTGTCCAGTGCGCACGGCTAAAGTTCGCTCATGCGCGGTTGGCGGGGGTATGTAGCCGACGATGTCCGCTGGGCTCTGTTTCAACTGCGGCAGTCGTCGGTCGTCTCGGTGGCCAACTGCCCGGTTCTACCCGCCATCCTGCGTGGGCGTGCACTGCGCGGCGCACGCGTACGAGTGGCGTCTACGACGCTCGTGTACGGCGGGCAGATGGTTCAGGGGCGAGGCACGCTTCGCGTGGGTGCGGGCGCGTTCGTCAATCACGGCTGCTACTTCGACACGGTGGCGAACATAGATATCGGTGACGGGGTCTTCCTTTCCGATCATGTGCGGGTACTGACCAGCACCCACGAGATCGGCACGCAGACTCGCCGGGCCGGACGACTGGTGGGCATCCCGGTGACGATCGGAGCGGGAACCTGGGTGGGCTCCGGTGCCGTGATCATGCCTGGCGTCCGGATCGGGGCGGGTTGCATCGTCGGTGCCGGCTCTCTGGTCACCAAGGATTGCGATCCCGACGGGGTCTATGTGGGGAGCCCGGCGAAACGAGTCCGAAGCCTGGGCGATCAGTCGGATCACCGTGAATGAAACCGGAATACTCCCCGTTTAATAGCTTCGCAAAATAATTGAGGTTCGCTCGAAGAGGCGATATCGTAATTCGTATTGTTTACGCCGCATAATTCGGCGAATTCTTTTCCTGTGGTAATGATGTAGCATCGGGTGCGTCCGCGGCTCCCATTCCATTGCACGGAAATTGCTGTAATCGAATCGAGCCACACGTTTGCCAAAACAATTTGTCAGGGGTTGGCTTCGGTGAACACTCTTTCGGTCGTAGTTCCTGCATTCAACGAGTCCGCCCACTTGGGCGAATGTCTCGATGCACTGCTCGGGCAGCGCGAACACATTCACGAGATCATCGTCGTCGACAACAATTCCACCGACGACACCGCTGCGATCGTCCTGGATCGTCGCCGGAGATTTCCGATGGTCACCCTCGTGGCGGAGTCCGAGCGAGGCGTCGTGCACGCACGGAACACGGGTTTCGATCACGCCGGCGGTTCGATCATCGGACGTATCGACGCCGACACCCACGTCGGTCCGGGCTGGGCGGAGTCGATACTGGACTTCTTCGACCGGCGGCTGGACTACGCCGCGGTGACCGGTCCGATCCACCTGTACGACTCTCCCTGGGCCGCGCCCTACCGGGCCTTCGTCAACTACACCACCAAGCGCAAGCCCGATGAGCTGTGGGTATCGGCCGCATCCGGCAACAACTTCGCCATTCGTCGCTCTGCGTGGCAGGCGGCACGCGACCGAGTGAGTCTTCGAACCGACCTGCACGAGGACATCGATCTGTCGCTGTGCCTGCACCGCATCGGACTGCGTATCGCGCAGATCAAGTCCATGTGTGTCGAGGTATCGGGACGTCGACTGCTGACGCCGCCACTCGAGTACCGGCATTACGTGTCGAGTTCGTATCGAACGTGGGACCACCACAACTTGGCCAGTAGAGCACTGGGTCGGCTGCTGATCATGGACATGATCCTGCACACAGTTCATTGGCCCCTGACGCGCATGCTGTCCACGTGTGATTCGCGAATTCTTCCGGTTTCGCATTCCGGTACCAGCGTTACGTCCGACCGGAATTTGTCACCTATCGGCAAGAATGAATTTGCGACTTCGGCATCCGGTAAGTGAATTTTCGTCGACGTCTGTTCGTCGATGACAGCAATGCATGAAGTGATCCAGTGACGCTCGTATGCATCGACTTCATAGCCCTCTGTTTGCCCCGACCGTTCGCCGCATACCTCGGAATTCGCCCGGCATCGACGTCGATACAGTCCGTTTCGTCCGACACCCCGGCCCGCACCGGAATTGCCGAACTCAGCTGGACTCACCGAACTCGATGCTGTTCGCACGATCACACCTCATGGTGGCTCGGATCGATCGGCAGACGAGCGTCGAGTTCGGATGTGGTGGAGCCCACGCTCTCGACCTGCGCTCTGCCCGGTCGAACGGCTTCGTGCGGTCGGGTGCTGACCACAAGTTGCGTAGCGATCAAAACGGGCCTCGAGTATGGTTGATCGATTGACGATCGACTTGGCCGCCGCGACGGTAGATTGACGGGCGATATCGTGAACGGACCGGTTCCGAGCACAAGATCCGCCCATGCAATGTCTCTACGGAGTGTGAATGTCGTTCGAGATCGTCGACCTGCCCGAAACATGGGTTGCCGGTCTTCCGGTTCGGAGCCCCAAACGGGCTCTCGGCCGCATCAACGACCCGGCTCTGGATCAGGCGTGGTCTGCCGTACTCAATCAGGACACTTCGGGACCGTTGGCAGCTATCTATACCGACTTCGCCCCCGGTATCGGCTCGTACAACACCCAAATAGTCGGATATGTGTGTTCTTCGCTCGGCGATGTCGTCCGCGGACACCTGGTTGCGAAAGTGCCCGCCGCGAAATATGCACGCTTTTCTGCAGTGGGGTCTTTTCCGGAGGTTCTCACCCGGTTGTGGAATCAGATCGATCATGCCGAGGAGCAGGGTGAGATAGTGCGGTCGTTCACCGGCGATTACGAGTGTTACCCGCACGCGTACAAAATCGATCTCTATCTGGCAATCGCACTGCCCGGTCGTTCGTGATGAGCTTTCGGGTCACCGCGCGCAGCGCGGAGTTGTTCAGCGGTCTGGTGGCACCCCTCGTGGAACCGGGCGCGGAATCGAGTGGTAGCGAGTGGATGCAATTCTTACGAGATCGTGTGCACGAGAAGCATATCGGCGTGGACGAGGTAACCACGGTCTACGTCTCGGATCCGCACGGCACGGTCAACGCCGTGGTCGCCGTGCCGGTGGATTCTCCCGCCGACGTGGCGGTGGGAGATGTGTTCGTTGCGATACCGACCGGGGTGTTCGCGGTATTCACGCCGAGCGGTTCGTTGTCCGACCCTCTCGAGGATGTGTGGGCGCAGGTCGACGAGTGCGTTGCGTCCGGCACTATATTCCGGGCGTACAAGGAGGAAGTCGAAGTCGTTACAAGGTCCGGAGAAGTGGAACTTTTCATTTCAATTGTTTTATGAACGAGCATTATTCATGCAATTGTCACGTTCGAATCACAACATCACCGCTGGACCGGTTACCATTGTCGAGCGCTGGCATCCCGCTGGAGCGACGTGAATTCGGAGTTCACTTCGTTCGGTCGACGGGGTAGCAGCACGTACAGGGCGTCGATGTCATCGCAAGGTCGACAGAGCAGGGGTGTAGCAACATGGTGAGACAACTCAGGGCAGAAGCAACGCGCGCGGCCGCACTGCGCGCTGCAGCAGATCTCTTCCTCGAAGTGGGGCATGCCAATGCCACGCTCAGCCAGGTGTCGGCGCAGTCGGGTGTGACCAAGGGTGCGCTGTACTTCCACTTCGCGTCCAAGGAGGAGCTGGCCCGCGCAATAGTCGACGAGGGGCACGAGCGCGTGTCCACTGCGTGCGCCGGCCTGGTCGACAGTCGTAGCCCGGCGCTGGAGTCCGTCATCGGAATTTCGTACTCGGTGCTCGAGCTCGCCGCGTCGGACCCCTTGGTTCGCGTCATGTACCGATTGCAGATGGAGATCGACGGGTCCGATACCGCCCGGGGCAGCGTGTTCGGGACCTGGGGAAACATCTTCGAGCATCTCTTCGAGCGGGCTATCGAGCACGGCGACGTGGCCGACCATCTCGACGCAGGCAACGCGGCGCTGCTGGTGTGCGAGATGCTCGCCGGTGTCTTGATGGTGTCCGAGGCGCAGTCGCGTCTCGACGATGCTCCCTCGCGGATGGAGAAGGTCTGGAACACGGTCCTCCCTTCGCTGGTACCTGCAGACAAGCTCGCCTACTTCCGTGAGTTCGCTGCGCGCAGTCTGTCCAGTTTCGTGCGCGAGAACATCACGTCGGGATCCGTCACCGTCTGATCGCTTCGTGCTCCACTACCTCTTGCCGCGCGGCACGCCGCCGGGCACACTGTGTGATATGGAACACACAGCACAGAGGTCGAGGATGTCGGACAACGAGCTCCGGAAAGCGATAGGCACGCTGCAGCAGCGCGCGGACGACGCGCACAAGCGCGGCGCCGACGACGACGCTGCGCGCATCGAGCGAACCATCGCCGATTACCGGGACGAGATGTCGCAGAGATTGTGACGACCCTCCCGGGCGTCACCGCGTAGGGTCGACATCGAAATCGAACTGCACGTGGCAACCGGTGGGGGATACAGGCTTCGATGGCTACATACGATCTGCGCGGAAAGAAGACGTTGATCACGGGCGCGGGTAGCGGAATCGGCCGGGCGACGGCCATCGCTGCTGCTGGAGTGGGAGCCGAGCTCTTTCTCACCGATATCAACGGCTCAGGACTGGCCGAGACAGTGGACATGGTCGGCCGCGTGGGCGGCACCGTCAGCCACTCGCTGCCGTTCGACGTGTCCGATTTCGAGGCGGTCACCGCGTTCGCGGACGACATTCATGCCGAATTCGGCAGCCTCGACGTGGTCATGAACGTCGCCGGAGTGTCGGCCTGGGGGACGGTCGAAAATCTCGAGCACCGACATTGGAAGTCGATGGTCGACGTCAACCTCATGGGCCCGATTCATATCATCGAGAAGTTCCTACCGCCGATGATCGATGCCGGACGCGGCGGCCACCTGGTCAATGTCTCCTCCGCTGCAGGCCTGATTCCCTTGCCTTGGCACGCGGCGTACAGCGCGAGCAAGTACGGGCTGCGGGGAGTGTCCGAGGTACTCAAGTACGACCTCAAACGCCATGGAATCGGCGTCAGTCTCGTAGTGCCGGGTGGCGTCAGAACCGGTCTGGTGCAGACACTTCAGATCGCCGGTGTGGATCGCGACGATCCACGAGTGCAGAAGTTGCAGCATCGATTCGAGAAGCGGGCCGTCGAGCCGTCCGTGGTCGCCGACGCCATTCTCGCCGGAATCGCCAAGCGCAAGTACCTCGTCTACTCCTCCAACGACATTCGGTTCGGATACTGGATGGCTCGAAAGTTCGCTCCGCCTTACGAATTCGTGCTGCAGCGGGCCAACGATCAGTTCTCCAAGTTGCTGGTCCCGCGTCGAGGCGAGGGATCGTCGAACTCGACGTCCAGCGTGCGCGCACCCGGGCCCGAGTGAGACAGCTCGTCGTAAGGATTGGCCAGAGCGCAGCTGGCCAGGGACAAGCAGCCGCAGCCGATGCATCCGGTCAGGTTGTCGCGAAGGCGCGTCAATTGCTCTATCCGAGAATCGAGTTCGCGATGCCAGAGCGTCGAGAGCCTGGCCCAGTCCTCGCGCGTAGGCGTCCGCTCGTCCGGTAGTTCGCTCAAAGCCTGCCGGATGCTGGCCAGTGGAATTCCGACCCTCTGCGAGATGCGGATGAACGCCACGCGTCGCAACGTCTCCCGGTGGAATCTGCGCTGGTTGCCCGAGGTTCTCCGGCTGCTGATCAGCCCCTGCTTCTCGTAGAAGTGCAACGCCGAGACGGCAACTCCGCTGCGCTCGGACAGTTGGCCGGGAGTCAGTTCGCGGACGTTCCACTCGGGCATCGGCACGACCTCGACAATACTTCAGGTCGTCGGCCCGAGCTGCGTAGCAGTCAGAGGACGGTGTGTACCTTGTCGGCGGGCCGCGCCAGCACGGTTCCCTTCTCGGTCACCACAATCGGGCGCTCGATGAGAATGGGATGCTCGATCATCGCAGCGATCAAGGCATCCGCATCGGCGTTCGCCAAGCCGAGTTCCTTGTAGATGCTCTCGCGTGTGCGGATGGCCTGACGAGGTTCGAGCCCTGCATTCGCGAGCAACGTGCGAAGTTCGTCCTCGGTCGGCGGAGTGTCGAGGTACCGAATCACGTGCGGTACGACGCCGGCTTCCTCGATCAGTTTCAATGCGGTGCGAGAGGTGTTGCAGCGCGGATTGTGATAAATCGTCGCAGACCCTGTCATGTTTGCAATCCTGCCACGCGGGTAGGTCCACCTGCACAGATGCACGCTAGGAACGGGAGTAATCTTTCATGACCGACAAGCGGATTGTCATTGCAGGTGGGCACGGCCAGATTGCCCAACATCTCACCCAGGTACTGACGGCGAGCGGGGACCGCGCGGTGGCGCTGATTCGCAACAGCGACCACGTCGATGCGGTCACGGCGCTCGGTGCGCTGCCGCAGATCATCGACCTCGAGTCGGCGTCCGTCGACGAGTTGGCGGCAGTGCTCGACGGGGCCGACGGAGTTGTGTTCGCGGCAGGTGCCGGGCCCGACAGCGGTCCCGAGCGCAAGGACAGCGTCGATCGCGCAGGTGCCGTGCTCTTGGCCGATGCAGCCGAGAAGGCCGGTGTCAGCCGATACGTGCTGATCAGTTCGGTCGGTGCCGGTGAGCCGGTTGCCGACGACGTGGACGACGGGTGGAAGGCCTACATCGAGGCCAAAACTGCTGCGGAAGAAAATGTTTCGGCAAGGAGCGGCCTGGACTGGACAATTCTGCGTCCCGGTAAGCTGACGGACGAGGATCCGACGAACTCGGTGTCTCTGACCGAGCCGCCGGCGGAATACGGTGAAGTGCCTCGTGCCGATGTGGCCGCAGTGATCGCGCAACTGCTCGAGACCGGCGGTGCAGTGCACAAGACTCTGATGTTGATGTCGGGTTCGACGCCGATCGTCGACGCAGTCGACGCTCTCGGCTGAGGGACCGGCTGTGCGCGTACGGATCGATTCATCGAACACGACCCCGGTGTTCGAGCAGTTGCGGATGCAGATTCTCGGGTTGGTGCGATCGGGAGACCTCATCGCCGGAACCAAGATTCCGACGGTTCGCGGCCTCGCAGAGGAACTGAAAATTGCGCCGAACACGGTCGCCAAGACGTACCGAGAACTCGAACAGCAAGGGGTCATCGAGACGCGGGGACGATCGGGGTCGTTCGTTGCTTCGGGCGGCGACCCGTCGCGCGACATCGCGGCTCGGGCGGCGACGGAGTTCGTCAAAGCGGTTCGATCCATCGGTTTGGACGACGATCAGGCGCGTTCTTTTCTCGAATCGGCACTCAAAGGGGCGAGCGGGCGTTAAGTTGACGCTTCAACATACTTCTGACAGGGTGGTGCGGCCCACGTAGCCGCTTCAGAAGGATGTACCGATGAACTCCACCCTCGTCCGCGACGCCGTCGCCCTCGTAGCCCGAATAGGACTGGGGGTCGTCTTCATCGCGCACGGTTGGCAGAAACTGCACACCTACGGCCTCGACGGTGCGGCGGCCAGCTTCGAGATGATGAACGTGCCTCTTCCCACTGCGTCCGCCTACTTCGCGACGTTCGTCGAACTCGTCGGCGGTGGGGCGCTCGTACTGGGTATCTTCACGCCCATTGCCGGCCTGCTGCTGTTCCTGGACATGCTCGGTGCGGCGATCTTCGTCCACTTCGACAGCGGAGTGTTCGTCACCGAGAACGGCTACGAACTGGTCGTCGCACTCGGGGTCGGCGCACTGCTTCTCGCCGCATTCGGTGCGGGACGAATCAGCATCGACGGTCTCACCAAGGGCAAGACGGCGCTACTGGCATAGACGGGCGGCTGGTTGCTCGCCTAGCGCCAGCTCGGCAGCCACAGCTGCTCCTGCCACATCTGTGGCGTGATCGGCATTGCGGTCAGAATCGGCCACAGCCAGACGAAGTTCGCGATCACCACGGCGAGGTACAGGGACACCAGCAACAGTCCGGTACCTCGCCGTTCCGCTGTCGCCGTGGCTTTTCCGATGATGTCGCCCAGCACCAACGCGAAGCCCATCACCATGAACGGGGCGAGTGCCACCGCGTAGAAGTAGTACATCTGCCGATCGAGTGTGGCGAACCAGGGCAGCAACGCGGCGGAGTAGCCGACCAGCACTGCCGCGTAGCGCCAGTCACGTCGGACGAACACCGACCAGATCGTCCAGGCCAGCATCGGCAAGGCCAGCCACCACATCGCGGGTGTGCCGATCAGCATGATCGCCTTCACGCACGACGACGCCGAGCAGCCGGACACGTTCTCGCCGTCGGCGAAGTAGTAGAGCATCGGGCGCAGGCCCATCGGCCACGTCCACGGCTTCGATTCCCACGGGTGTCGGTTGCCGGCCGAATTGGTCAGTCCCTCATGGAATTGCAACACATTGCCGCTGTAGTACCATAGTGACCGCAGCGCTTCGGGCACGAACGAGAACGGTCCGCCTGCACCGATTCCGTTACCGATCTCGTGCCGGTCTACACCGGTCTCGGAGGTGAACCACGCCCAGTACGTCATGAGGTACACCGCCACCGGCACGACCACCAGTGCGTAGAGCGCAGGCCCGACGTCACGCACAGCAGTTCCGCGCCACGGGCGCTGCACGCCGTACGAGCGGCGTGCAGCCACATCGAAGGCCACGCTCAGCAACCCGAAGAACGCGATGAAGTACAGACCGGACCACTTGGTGCCACAGGCCAGGCCCAGCATGACTCCGGCCCCGAACCGCCACCACCGCACGCCCATTCGCGGACCGAGGGCACTGACGTCCATCCGGCCCTCGTCGCGCACCCTCGACAGTCTTCGCCGCATGTCGTCGCGGTCGACGATCAAGCAGCCGAGCGCGGCAGTGACGAACAATGCGAGAAAGATGTCCAGCATGCCGATCCGGCTGCTGACGAAGGTCACACCGTCGACGGTCAGCAGAATGCCTGCGATCGCACCGACGAGGGTCGATCGGGCGAGGCGTCGGACAATCCGAATCACCAACAGCACCAACAAGGTTCCGGCCACTGCAGACGAGAAACGCCAACCCCATCCGTTGTAACCGAACAGGGCTTCGCCGACGGCGATCAGCTGTTTGCCGACCGGTGGATGCACGACGAGTCCGTACGCCGGATTGTCTTCGACGCCCCCGCCGGTGAGTACCTGATACCCCTGCGGCGCGTAATGCTTCTCGTCGAACACGGGGGTCCCCGCGTCGGTGGGGTAGCGCAACATCGTGAAACGAGTGACCGCGCAGATGACGGTGACGACGATGGTGACGATCCAACCGCGTCGGGCATCGGTGTCGTGGAACCAGTCCCGCGCGGCAACGGTCGGCCCGGGACTGACCATCGACCGGTCGCCGGAGCGCTCAGAGGTCAACAAGGTCACGTACCCGATCGTAGGCGTTGATCAGGAGTGCGCGAGAAGCCACTACTCGGCATGCGGGACACTGGACCCATGCTGATCCTTGCCGCCACTCCGATGGGCGACGTCGGTGATGCCTCGCAGCGCCTGCGCGATGCCCTTGGTAGTGCCGATGTCGTCGCCGCCGAGGACACCCGGCGCACCAAACAGCTCGCTTCGTCGCTCGGTGTGGTGATCGCG
>NZ_CAPS01000117.1 GCF_000333955.1 Rhodococcus sp. AW25M09 | reverse complement strand
TCGAACGCGTACCCGTGCAACGACGGGCACTCGATCATCATCGCCGGCAACGGCGACGCGATCTTCCAGCGCTACATGGAGACCATCGATCGACCCGATCTGGCAGCCGACCCGGACCTGGCGTCCAACGCGGGCCGGTGGCGTCGGCGCGAGGAGTTGGATGCCGCGATCTCGGCCTGGACCGGACTGCATTCGCGGGATCGGGCATTGAAGCTTCTGGACGAAGCGGGGGTGCCGTCGGGACCGATCTACACCGCAGCCGACATCGTGGCCGACGAGCAGTACGCCGCCCGCAACATGATTCAGCACTTCCCGGTCGACACGGGAGGCGACGAGCCCGCCGACGTCGGATTCGTCGGCGTCGTCCCGGTGATCGGTGACGCGTCGGTACCGATTCGTTCGGTCGGACCGGATCTGGGCGAACACACCAGAGAAGTGCTCTCGACCCTGCTCGGCCGCACCGACGAGGAGATGAGTCTCTAGATGTATCGATTCGAGCCGGCTGCCGAGCTTCGCGACGTCACCATGCGCGACGGTCTGCAGCTCACCGGCAAGCTACTCGGCACCGAACGCAAGCTCGAGATCATCAGGGCCCTCATCGAACTCGGCGTACCCGCACTCGAGATCGGATCTATGGCGCGGGGCGACAAGGTGCCGCCGATGGCCAACACCCTCGAGGTGATCGCCGAACTCACAACCGACGAACTCGCGCGGTGCTGGGTATGGGTCGCCACTCCACGACACATCGAGAAGGCCGCTGCCGCCGGGGCTCGCAACTTTCAGTACTGCTTCTCCGCGTCGGACTCGCACAACCAGGCCAACATCGGCCGCACCACCGAGGTGTCGCTGGCGGCCATGCCCGACGCCGTCGACATCACCCGATCGGTCGGTGGTGCGATCGAGCTGTGCATCGCGACGTCCTTCACCTGCCCGTTCGAGGGCCAGGTGCCGCCGGATCGGGTCATCGACATCGCCAACGACGAACGTGCAACCGGTGCAACCGATATCGTCATCTGCGACACTCTCGGGCAGGCAGTGCCGATGCAGGTGCGGTCGCTGATCGAGCGGGTGCGCGGTGAAACCCCCGATCGCAGAGTGGTGTTCCACGGTCACGACACCTGGGGCCTGGGCGTCGCGAACACCCTCGCCGCGATCTCGGCCGGAGCCACTATGGTCGACGGTTCGCTCGGCGGACTCGGCGGGGTGCCCCTTCGCGCCGGGAGCCAGTGGCAACACCTC
>NZ_CAPS01000118.1 GCF_000333955.1 Rhodococcus sp. AW25M09 | reverse complement strand
ACTCGCTGAAGACATTCGTGAAGATTTACGCCTGAAGTAGTATCTGGCGCACCGAACGGCGGGGTGGAGATACCTTCCTCTTCGCTCGCTACGGAGAGGTCCAGTCATGCCCGGTAGACACAGTGTCCCGTCGTCCGCGACGAGCAGCAGAGGTATCGCCAAGTACGGCGTCGTAGCCGTTGCCCTTCTCCTCGTTGTCGGCGGCGGCGTGGTCCTAGCGCAGAAGGCATTCGGGTCCGACTGCGGCGACCTCGCTTCCTACTCGCTGGCGGCGGATCCCTCGATAGCGCCGGTACTGCAGAAGATCGTCGACGATTCGTCCGCCGAGGATCTGGGGTGCGCTCGGCTCGAGGTGACGGCGAGCGAATCGGGTCAGGTGTCGGCCGCGGTGGCCAAGGGTGACGACGTTCCCGCGCTCTGGATTCCGGATTCGTCGCTGTGGATCGGCAAGACCGTGCGGTCCACCGCATCTCTGATCGACCTGGCGAGCCAATCGGTGGCCAGTACCCCGGCCGTGCTCGCCGCACGCAAGGACGAGGTGCCGTTCTTCGACACCTGGCTCACGGCTTTGAAGCTCGAAGGCCTGCGTATCGGTAATCCGTTGGCCAACACCATGTCCGACGCCGCAATTCTGGGCGCGGTGGCCGAGGCGGGGTCCGATGCCAAGGCCCTCGACTCGGTGTCGAGGGCGCTCGTCCCCATCGCTCAGGCGCAGGCCTCCACTCGCGGTGAGGCAGATCCCGCAACACGTCTGGACGACCTTGTCGCCGACGGCGGTGTCGCGGTGGTCTCCGAGCAGACCTTCCTGCAATACCAGCTCGACAACGGTGTCGAACTCGGTGCGACGACGCCGCCGACGGGCAGCGTCTTTCTGAACTTTCCGCTGGCCGTGACCGAGCCCGCCGGCGAGCGGCACGCGGCCGCGAAGTCCGTCGGCACGGCGCTGGCCGCGGCCATCGAATCCGAGCGCGGTCAGCAATTGTTGTCCGACGGCGGGTTCCGCTCTGCCGACAGTGCACCCCTCGACGCCGATCGCGGTATCGGCGATGTCACGGCCCTGACGATTGCCGACCAGCAGGCCGCCGAGTCGACGCTGCGGCAGTACCAGGTCCTGGCCCTGCCGTCGCGAACATTGGTGATGGAGGATGTCTCCGGATCGATGAACTACAGCGCGGGTGCGGACACGCGTATCGCCATGACCGTGCAGGCCAGCGAAACCGGTAATCGCTTGTTCCCCGACAACGCATCGATGGGATTGTGGGCCTTCTCGATCGGGCTCGGCGGCGGCGCTCAGGACTACCGAGAGCTGGCACCGATCCGGCGGATGGACGACAAGGTCGGCAGCACCACCCAGCGCGAGCTGCTGTTGCAGCAGTTTCGAACCCTGCCGTCGCTGGTGGGGGGCGGTACCGGGCTCTACGACACCGCGTTGGCGGCCTTCCGCACAGTGCAGGAGGGCTACGACCCCGACGCGGTCAACAGCGTCATCATCCTCACCGACGGTGCCAACGAGGATCCGAACAGCATCTCTCTCGACGAACTGCTGTCCACGCTGCGCTCCGAGCAGGACCCGTCCCGCCCGGTCATCATCGTCACCATAGGCATCACCGATGACGCCGATGCCGGTGTACTGCAGCAGATTTCGGCAGCCACGGGTGGCACCAGCTTCATCGCGCGAAATCCCGCCGAGATCCCGAACGTCTTCGTCAATGCCATGAAGAGCCGTTCCGGCCGTTGAGTTGGCTACTATGCAGGGCAGCGCATGCTCTTCGTCACTGTGAAAGCGCGTGTAACGGGGGGATCGAGTAGGGGGAACAACGATGTCGGGACGTCACAGCGGTGGTACACGCGGGCCCAGATCGGCTGTGACCTGGTCGGCGGGTGCCCTGGTGGCCGTCGTCGTCGTGGTCGGCGGCTGGTTCGGAGTCCAGGCGGTCCGGTCGTCCGGTGCCGATTCCTGCGATTCGCTCGACACGGTCTCGCTTGCGGTGGACACCTCGATCGCCGAGCCGGTCGAAGAGATCGTCTCGCAGGCAAGTGAAGTCGATCGTGGTTGCGTGAACTTCGATATCCGCGCCGAACGCCCCACCGACACCGCCACCGAAATCGCGGGCACCGAGGACGATCGCCCCGATCTGTGGATCCCGGACTCGACGCTGTGGCTGCTCAAGACCCTCCGCTCGACCGGAGCGCTGCCCGAGTTGGCCAAGACCTCCGTCGCGAACACGCTGCCGGTGCTGGTGTCGAAGTCCGATGCGGTGCCGGTGACCGACACCTGGCTCAGCGTGCTGCAGCTTCCCGGTCAGCGCATCGGTGATCCACTCACCAGTAGTGCTTCGAACGCGGCGATCCTCGGTGCGCTGGCCGAATCCGAGGTTGCGATTTCCGACGCGAAGGCCGTGTCCGCAGCGCTGGTACCGATGGCGCAGGATTTCGGACGAATTGCCGATACACCGCACGACGCACCGGATCTCGTGGCAGAGGTGGCTGCCGACGGTGGCACGAGCGTTGCCACCGAACAGGCACTGCTCGCATACGAAGCGGCCAACCCAGGCGCGGCATTGGCCGAGTCGGTTCCGCCGACCGGCAGCTACTTCCTGAACTACCCGTTGGCGGTGACCGCACCGGCAGGCCCCGAGTACGACCGGGTCAAGGAGGCCGGTGCTGCATTGGCTTCGGTTCTGGCCGCCCCGTCCGCGACGGACACGCTGATCGCGGCCGGCTTCC
The DNA here is from genome assembly GCF_000333955.1 of Rhodococcus sp. AW25M09. Taxonomy (GTDB): domain Bacteria; phylum Actinomycetota; class Actinomycetes; order Mycobacteriales; family Mycobacteriaceae; genus Rhodococcoides. The sequence goes on along the minus strand of NZ_CAPS01000118.1, from coordinate 19,858 downwards.
GAAGGTCGAGTGGCACTCCTCTGCCCGACGGCCGGGGCGTCGGGTCTGTTGCATCGCTGGAGATCAAGAACCCGCTGTCCATCGAGACGACGCTGCGTGACTGGGCCGTTCTCGCACTGCCGTTGCGTACCCTCGTCGTCGAGGACGTGTCGGGTTCGATGGCTGCGAGGTCGGGCGATTCCACCCGCATCGCGCTGACCGTCGATGCGTCCTTGGGTGCGAATGCGCTTTTCAGCGACCAGACGCAGATGGGTCTGTGGGCTTTCTCCATCGGACTCGGAGGTGGCCAACAGGACTACCGCGAACTGGCACCGATGGGCAAAGTGGATCAGATGGTAAACGGCCAGTCGCACCGTGACCGGATCTTCGGCGCGATCGGGAGTCTGTCGACGTTGGTCGGCGGGGGCACGGGTCTGTACGATACGACGTTGGCCGCATTCCGGCGTGTCAAGGACGGGTACGACCCGAACTACGTCAACAGCGTCATCATCTTGACCGATGGTGCCAACGAGGACCAGGGCAGCATCTCGCTCAATGACCTGCTCGAGACCCTTCAGCGGGAACAGGATCCGGTGCGGCCGATCGTCATCGTCACGGTCGGTGTCACCAGCGATGCAGATCCGGTTGCACTGCAGCAGATTTCAGCGGTCACGGGCGGAACGAGCTACGTGGCAGAGGATCCGCGCGACATCCCCGATGTCTTCGTCAAGGCGCTGAACTCGCGCACCGAGCGTCTCGCGGGCGAATAGCTCAGCCCCACAGGACGCTGATCGCAACAGCTCCGGCACAAGCCAGAGTCACCACTGTCAGCGCCGCCGCATCCGAGGCCTTGAATCGGGAGTCGGTGGCGGTGATCATCCCGGTGCCCCCGCGAGCGGTGATGGCGGTACCCATCTCGTCGGCTCGCCTGATGGCCACCGACATCACGGTCGTGACGATGTCGACGAGCGAATTGTCCGAGGCGCTGTTGACGACGGGCTTGGGGCGGAGGCGTCGTGCCGCATTGAGGGTGCGCATCTCCTCGATCAACAACGGCAGCGATCGAAGGCTCAGGGCCACCGTGATCGCCCATTCGTCGACCGGCAGCTTCAGCTTCTTCAGCGGTGTACCGAGCTTGGAGACCGCCGGGGCGACGTCGCTCATCGAGGTGGTCCAACCGATCATCATCGATGCGCCGAGCAGCACGAACACGAACACCGTCGCACGCAGGTACAACATCACCGCAGCACCACCGAGCGGCAGATTGATCAGGGCTCCGACGCCGAACAACGCCCAGATCCACCACGGTGGACGCGGCAGTGCCGTGATCGGAACATGTGCGACGATCGCCGCGATCACCAGCAGCCCGAATACGACTGCGAGCGCAGGCCACGTCGGTGCGACGACCAGAGTGATGCTCATCAGCAACACGGCGACCAGCTTGGTGCCGGCCCACAGGCGGTGAATCGGCGAGGACCGGGGAACTTGACGTAATACGACGGTGGTCACGAGTGCACGCTCCCGAGGATCGAATCGGAGACCATGTGGCCGTCGGCCATCGTGATGGTGCGACTGCAGACGGTGTCCAGGCCGTCGACATCGTGTGAGATCACGACGATGGCGACGCCGCGGTCGCGCAGTCCGGCGAGAACGTCGATGATGTCGTCGCGTCCGGGTGGGTCCAGCCCTGAGAGTGGTTCGTCGAGCACCAACATGCGCGGCCGACGCGCGATGAGTCCGGCCAGGACGACTCGTCGCATCTGGCCACCGCTGAGTGAGTCGATGTCGCGGGCGGCCAACGACCTGTCGAGGCCGACGGCATCCATCGCGGCCGATACTGTGGCAGAACCGGTTTCGGGACCGGCGGCCGCGGCGATGTCCTCGGATACGGTGCGTCGCTGCAACTGCAGGCGCGAGTGCTGAAACGCGAGTCCGACTTCGCCGACGCGCGACGTCATCGCCTTGCCGTCGAGCTGTGCGCTGCCCTTCGTCGGCCCGGTCAGTCCGGCCATGATCCAGGCGAGCGTCGACTTACCCGAACCGTTTCCGCCGAGAATCAGAACTCCTTCACCGCGCTTGACGGTGATGTCGACACCGTTGAGCGCAGCCTGCGCCCAGGGGGTGCGCCGGTTGTAGGTGTGCTGGACGTTGGTCAGCTCGAGCAGGCGAGGGCTCGAATTATCGTGCAGTGCAGCGGGATTCTCGGTTCGGGGATGCATCCAGGACGAGTCGTGGTGCACCTGAAATCCTTGGTGCAGATGCACGACGCGATCTGCGGCAACGGTTTCCGCGACATGATGGGTGACGAGCACGACCGACATGCCATGCCTGCGAGGCAATTCCGCGAGTAGTGAGACGAGGTGTTCGCGGCCGGCGGCGTCGATCATCGCCGTTGCCTCGTCGGCAATGAGCAGGGCCGGCCTGCGGGCCAATGCTGCGGCGACGGCCAGGCGTTGCATTTCGCCACCGGACAGGGAGGCGGTGTCGCGGGCACCCATGCCGCCCAGGCCTACCTCGTCGAGCAGTGCATCGACATCGGGACGGGAATCGCCGGGTGGCAGACCCCACACCACGTCGTCGGCGACGCGAGTGCCGAGGATCTGGCTTTCGGGACGTTGCAATACCACTGCGGTGCCGCCGTAGCAGCCGAGTCCGGTTGCGCCGGGCCTGCTCACGGCCCCCTCCGACGGTTCCGCACCGGCGAGAATCCGCATCAGAGTCGATTTGCCGGAGCCGTTGTGGCCGACGATCGCAATGAATTCACCGGGTTCGATGTGTAGGTCGACGCCGGTCAGGGCGGCGGTGGCGCTTCCCGGATACCTGAATCCGACCGAGTCGAGCGTGACCGGAAGTGGACCGATCTGCTCGCCGTCGGCGCTCGAGACGAGAGCCTCGGGAGTGGGGATGGCGGAGAGGCGGTCGAGGATCGCGGTGAGAATCAACCACGCGAACAGCGTTCCGGTGACGATGCCGAGGGCGATCGATCCGCCGACCCACCACCACCAGTTGTCGAGTACGGCGGTGGAGCCGGAGCGGAGGACGTCGGCGGCACCCTGCAGGGCGGACGCGCGCTCGAGCAGCCTGGAGACGCCCTCGAGAGTGTTGCGGAGTACATCGAGGAACAGCTCGCGCAGCGGAACGAGCACGAGCAGCAGCAGCACCATCAGGGCTCCGAGCGCGGGCCCGACGACCATCGAGGTGATCATGACGCCGAACAGGCCCTGCTTCTTGCGCTTCGCCCGGCCCACCAGGCCGCCCAGTATGGCGGCGCTGGCGACGGTGATGGCCGTCTGGGTGCCTGCTGCGACGAACCCGACCAGGGTTGCCGCCACCGCAGCGGTGACCAGTGCACGTGTCCGATGGCGCAGCGCGACGACGGACATCGGTACCGCTGCGACGATCTGAAGAATCGCGGCCATCGGCACGAGCACACCGATCACCGTCAACGCGACGGTGAAACTGCTCATCACTGCAGCGGTCGCCAATTCCTGAGGGCCGAGGGGCCCTGACTTCGGAGTGCGAGATGAACTGACGGTCACCGCTCCAGTGTGCCAGCCTGAGTTCAGCGGCTGCGCTGGCTCGTTGCCGGTCCTGCTGCGCGACGGCTGTGGCCGCCGCCGCCGGAGCGGGGCTGTCCGCCGGAGCGTGGTTGTCCGCCGCGTCGAGCATTGTTGTTGTTGCGAGGGTTTCCGCCACGCGGGGCTCCGCTGCGGGCCGGTGCCTGCTCGACGCGCGGTGCGGGCTCGACGTAGCGGGCCTGCTCGCCGACGAGGTTCGCTACTGCCGGCGAGTCGGCGGTCACGCGGACCGGGGTGACCTTGATCTCGGCCTTGCGCAGCAGCACTGCGGTGTCCTTGCGCTGCTCGGGCAGTACGACGGTCACGACGTCGCCGGCGCTTCCCGCACGTGCCGTGCGGCCGGAGCGGTGTAGGTACGCCTTGTGCTCGGCCGGGGGATCGACGTGGACGACCAGCTGAACGTCATCGACGTGGACGCCACGAGCTGCGACGTCGGTAGCGACGAGAACACGGGCCTGGCCGGACGAGAAGGCTGCGAGGTTGCGATCGCGTGCGGCCTGCGAGAGGTTGCCGTGCAGGTCGACGGACGGAATTCCGGCGTCGGTGAGCTGCTTGGCGAGCTTGCGGGCCTGGTGCTTGGTGCGCATGAACAGGATGCGGCGGCCGGTGCCCGAGGCGAGCTGGTGAACGAGCTTCTTCTTCGCTTCGACGCCGTCGACCTCGAAGACGCTGTGTGTCATGGCCTCGACGTGTGAGGTGGCCTCGTCGACGGAGTGGGTGATCTGGTTGTGCAGGAAGCGCTTGACCAGCTTGTCGACACCGTTGTCCAGGGTCGCGGAGAACAGCATGCGCTGGCCCTTGTCCGGGGTGGCGGCGAGGATGCGGGTGACGACGGGCAGGAACCCGAGATCGGCCATGTGATCTGCCTCGTCGAGGACGGTGATCTGAACGCCGTCGAGGGTCAGGTGGCGCTGCTTCATCAGGTCTTCGAGGCGACCGGGGCAGGCGACGACGATGTCGACTCCACCCTTGAGCGCGGAGACCTGGCGTACCTGCGACACACCGCCGAAGATCGTGGTGACCTTCAGGGAGTACGCGGAGGCGAGTGGTTCGATCGCGACGGCGATCTGGGTGGCGAGCTCACGCGTCGGAGCGAGAATGAGTCCGCGCGGGCGGCCGGGCTTGCGGTTACCGGGAAGCTGGCCGGCGAGGCGAGCGACCATCGGGATGGAGAATGCGAGTGTCTTTCCGCTGCCGGTCTTTCCGCGTCCGAGCACGTCGCGTCCCTGCAGTGTGTCGGGGAGCGTGTCGGCCTGGATGGGGAATGCTTCGGTCTTGCCCTGGCTCGCGAGTACATCCGCGATGGCCTGGGGTACGCCGAGTGCAGCAAAAGTCTGTGGGGTCGTCATAGTGATGAAAAGTGCCTTTCGGGCAGGGTGTTGCACCTGCAGGCCTTCGGGCCGAGATGCAAGGGTGGCGAGACTGCCGGTGGGCAATTTCGATCGCCGTAAGAGAAGCCTGTGCAGGGTGCACATGGTGATTTCGGGAGCATTCCACGACGTCTGGCGTGCAACTGCGCGCGCCGTTGTCGAGTGTAACCGAGTTGTGGCTCGGTCTCTTCCCGCGGTGACCTGTCATGCGGCATCGTCGGCGAACAGACCGTCGAGCATCACGTTCTCGATCGGCGAGGGGTAGAGCTCCACCACCGGCATCGGCGGCGCACTCGAGTCGTAGGTATGTCCGGTGGGTGAGATGAGTGTGTAGAGATGTCGGGCGTTGCGTTTGTCGCGGATCGCTTGGGCGGTCCAGCCTTCGCCCTCCTTCGCGTAATTGCATGCGGCACAAAGGCCTGCGCCGGTCTCGGCGCTGGTGCTGCCGCCGGCGGAGTGCGGTCTGATGTGGTCGTGATGGCGGATCGGCGCGTCGCACCACGGTGTTCGGCAGGTGCGATCTCGGAGGTCGATGAGGCGTCCGAGGGCGGCGGGGAATGCACGCGAAGTGGACTCGACCGCCGTCAGTGCTCCGGATGTCGGATGAGCGTAGAGGCGCCGTAGTGCGACGTGTGTCTCATTGTCGAGGGCGTCTCGAATGAGTTGCCGCGCGACATCGGACGGAATGTCGCCGTAGCCGTGCAGATATGCGGACGTGTCACCCCCGGCGAGGAGGGTGGAGTCGGAGATGACGATATCGACGGTCACCGGCGGGCCCTGGGCGGCGGATGCGCCGGTGATCCGCTCGAATACGAGGTCGGCCATGATCTGGTCGCGCGTGCGGGCATCGCCGCCGCCGGCGTTGATGATGGAGTCCGCATCTCGGCGCAGTGTCGCCCACATGCAGACGGTCTTCTCCATCGAGGTGAGGGCGGTGAAGAAGCCCATCGATTCGGGGGCGGGACGGGTACTGGTGCGGCGGGCTGCGTATGCCTTGGCTCGTCTTTTCACCTGGGAGGCGGCGTCGAGTTCGTTGGCGAGTGCGCGGGCACGACCTTCGATGGTGCGGTCACCGGCACCGGCCAGGGTGGCGGGGTCTGCGCACAACCGCTGATCGATGGTGCGGCGGTCGTCGACGGTGAGACATGCCGTCTCGCGAGCGAGAATCATGACGCGCCACTCGTTGAGATCCCCCGCTCGCAGGCGGGCGAGGGTGTGCGGCATTTCGTGCACGAGTGCGCGAGCAAGGCCCAGATGAGTGCCGCCGCGGTTCGGTGATTCGCGCCGGGCAAGTCCGATTTGTGACGCAATGCCCATGCGCCACTGAGCTTTCGGTCGGCCACGTTCTCGGCGCTCGTTGCTGATGCTCGTCGCCACGGCGTCGGTGACCACTGCCTGAGCTGCCACGCTGGCGCACTTGACCGTCTCGAGTGCGGTGATCAAATCGATGCCGGCGGCCGCGTCGGCATCGAAATCGGTGGACTGAAGACGCGCGACGAAACGCAGCACTTCATCTGATGTGAGCGGTGAATCCTGTACAGCTGTGACCACGAGTTCCTCCCCAGTACTCGAATGTATGTTCGATAATAGGCGCATTTTTGTGGATTCGCAATGGTCTCAGGAAAATGGAAGAGGGAATCGTGGAATCGGCTCAGTGGTGCCCTCGGCAGGATTCGAACCTGCGACCTACCCTTTAGGAGAGGGTTGCTCTATCCCCTGAGCTACGAAGGCGCGTGACTGTTCTGTCGATCGAAAACTGTTGTTCGGCAACGGCATTCGAGCTTCTGAACGATCGGGTGCGGGTGGTCTCGTTGCCAGTTGGAGCAACGGGCCCACATCGCGCTCGTCAGTCTAGCGGCCCACGGTGTCGATCGTGAAGCAGGTTGGCGCTACTCGTCACCACGCCGGTCAGTGACGCGATCAGGTTCAGAGCGGTGCGGTGCTGGTGAGCGGTGTAATCAGCCGTCGATTCGATACCGACGAAGCACTGGATGTCACGGGCGAAGGCGTCGAACGTCGTAGCCAGAATCCCGGCCGAGGCGAAGACGCCCACCACGATTAGCTGGTCACGGCCACGTCGGCGAAGTTCGACGTCGAGGTCGCTGGCGTAGAAGGCGCTGTAGCTCCGCTTTGCGATCGTCACGAAGTCCGGCTCGATGATCGCGACCTCCTCGGCGGACGGCCCCGATCCCCACATCGGTCCCAGTAAGCCGCGCTGTTCGATGGCACTCGCTGGTCGGGGACCGCTGGCAAAGATGGGCACTCCAGCGAACCGGGCCCGCGATACCAACTCCGAGGCCGCCGCGCCGACCCGCGCGCGCACCGAGCTGTCCAGCACATTCAGGTAGTACGGCTGCATGTCGTGAACCAGAACGGCGGCGCGCTCGGGCACCAGTTCCCACTCCGGACCGCCCGTGCAGTCGCCCAGACTCTGGACGTCGTACCCCTCGACCTCGACGTTGAATGTGGCCATCCGACAACCCTTTCCCGCGTGCGAACGCGCGCGCATTCGCTAGGCGCGCGCAGAGTTGCTACCCGTTCGCTATCCATTCCGCTCGCACCTGACAAACGCGTGCGCTTTTGCGGATCCCCGATCCCGGATCCCCGATCCCCGCTGACCCGCAGCATCCCCGACCCCCGACCTGCTGCCCCGCTGCCCCGCAGCAACGTCAGCCCTAATCCGCCGCTATGGCGTCGACGATATTCAGTCGCGATGCGTGGACGGCAGGGGGAGCCGAACCCAGCAGCGACAGACCGAGGGCGACGAGGCCGTACAGCAGCACCGACCAGCTGGCGGAGTAGGTCACCGGGATTCCGATGCTGGCGCCGAGTATCAGTGTGCTCAGGTATTGCAGACCTGCGCCGATGATGAGTCCGAGCACGCCGCCGATGATGCCGACCGACAGCGCCTCGGCGAGCACCATCCGCGCGAGGGTTCCCCGTCCACCGCCCATCGCGCGCAGTACGCCGAGTTCACGTCGACGCTCGAGCACCGACAGTGTCAATGTGTTGAGCAGTGCGACCGCGGCGACGAGAGCCACGATCCATTGCAAGGCGATAGCCAATGCGCCGGATTGTCGGATAGCAGCGCTGGTGCCCTCGAGTGCGGCTGCACCGGTGTACACGAAGGCCTCGGGCGGCAGCGTCGCGCGCAATGAATCCTGCACGGCAGCAACGTCTCCGTCCACGGTGACCTCGAGGTATGTCGCGCCGGGCCGGTCGAACCAGCGCTGCATCGAATCCAACGAGATCGCCATCGTGCCGCCCGCGGCATTGATGTAATCGACCAGGTCCAGCACGCGCACATTCTGCACGCCTGTCGGCGTCGGCAGGTCGATGAAGTCTCCGGCCGACACATCCAGCGTCCTGCCGAGCCCTTGCGAGAGCACCACTCCGTCACCGGCGAGCAATCCGGAGCGCACATCTCCCGGCAGCGACGCGAGCGTCACTGCGTTGCTACCGTCCGCGACGCCCTGGATGGAGACCAATTCGTCGTCGATGCTCGCGTAGGCCCACTGGCCTTCGACGATGCGGGAGACGCCCGGCGCCGCTCGGACGGCGTCCGCCACCGCGGTGGGAACGATGGGGCCCGACGGTATGGCGTCAGGCGAACTCATCGACACGTAGAGGTCGGTGTTCGCCAGTGACGACAGTGATCGCGCCGCCGAGTCGGTCATGTTGGTCAACGAACCCGACACTCCCACACTGACTCCCACCGCGATCACGATCGTCATCACGGTTGCCCAGATCCGGCGTGGCGCGCGCTCGATGGTGGCAGTGGCCAGGCGGCCTGCACCACCCCAGCGGCGCGGGACAGCCGCCGTGGCCCACACGATCGGCCCCGTCGCACCGACGCACAGGGCGACGACGCCGAACATGAACAGTGCGCCGGCACCGAGGGTCAACTGCCCGTTCACGTTGACGGCGAACAGAAACGATCCGACGACGGCGAGCGCGCCGAATGCACTGGCGGCCACAACGAAGCCGCGACGTGGACCACCCGAGGTCTCCCCACCGCCGACTGCGAGCGCCTCGATCGGTGAAATGCGATAGACCTGGACCGCGGCGACGGCCGAGGCACCGACACAGGCCAACACACAGGCCACGATCGCCACGGGAATGGCGAAACCGGGTAACACGTATTCGATTCGGGCATCGAAAGCCTGCGACAGGAACGGCGGCAAACTCTCGATGGCGATACGGCCCATCGCGATTCCCAGCGGGACACCGACGGCACCGCCGACCAGACCCACCAGAACGGACTCGAACAGCAAGTCTCGGACGATGTCTGCGCGGCGCCCACCGACGGCTCGAAGCAGAGAGATGGTGGGGCGACGCTTCGCGATGGCCATGTTCATGACGTTGAAGACGAGGAACGCCGCCACGACGAACGCGATGAGCGAGACCATCAGCGTGGCATTGCGCGTCAAGCTCATCGCTTGGTTGGCGCGGTCCGCCCGAAAGTCCGGATTCATCACCGACACCCGCCCGGCCACCGCGGATTCGAGGTCGGGACGCAGCGAGTCGCCGCTACCGAGTACGAAGATCGAGTCGAGCTGATCGGGTCGGTCGGTGAGTGCCTGCGCCTTCGGGAGCAGCGCTACCGCGAAGCTTCCCCCGCCGATGCGCTGCGTACCAGGGCCGTCGAGTACTCCGACGACAGCGGTCGGGGCACCCTTTATCGTGACGGTATCGCCCTGTTTCAGACCCGTTGCGGCTCCTACCAATACACCGGACGGACCGGACAGCAACCCTGCCGCGTTGCCCACTGCGCCCTGCAGATCCGATTGCAAGGCGCTGACGGAGGCATCGACGCCGAGTATCGTCAGATCGCCCACGTCGGATCGAACGGTACTGCGCAGCAGTGGAACCGCTGTCTCGACGCCGGGAACGGCGCGCACGACGCCCAGTTCGCTCTGGTCGAAGCCCGAGTCGGTGACGCCGACGATTTCGTAGCTTGCATTGCCGGCAATCGTCACCGCGAGACGTTCGACGGATCCGGTCAGTGATCCGTACGTGCCGAGCACGGCGATGAGCAATCCGGCCGCCACGGCGACGACACCGGCGGAGACCAGCGAGCGAACCCAGTGCATGCGCAGGTCGCGAAGGCTGATGACGCGAAATCTGCTGAGCGCGGTACCGATCACCGATCGAGACCGGCCGTCGGTGTGTCGGTCTCGACCCGGCCGTCGATCATGCTGACGATGCGATCGGTGGAACGTGCCGCCTCGAGATCGTGGGTGGCCATCACCACTGCTCGACGCCCCTCGCTGGCGTGCGCCACGTCGGCCAGGATTTCGAGGACGTTGTGCGAGGTCTTCGAATCGAGATTGCCGGTGGGTTCGTCGGCGATCAGCAGCGCCGGATCCATCATCAAGGCTCGAGCGATCGCGATGCGCTGAATCTGGCCACCGGACAGCTGCGCCGGGCGGTGCTCGGATCGCTGCGAGAGCCCCACCATGTCCAGCAGCCGCATCGCGTCGGATCTGGCCTTCTTGATAGGCGTCCCGTCGAGCAGTTTGGGGACGGCGACGTTCTCCCATGCCGACATCGTCGGCAGCAGGTTGAAGAACTGGAAGACGAACCCCACCTGGTGCCGCCGGAAATCGGATTGGGCGTTGTCGTCGAGGGTGGTGACTTCGACATCGTTGAAACGGATGGAACCCGAGGTGGGGGTGTCCAGAGCGCCGAGCATGTGCAGCAGCGTCGACTTGCCGGCACCGGACGGCGCGACGAGCGATACGAACTGCCCACCCTCGATGGTGAGATCGATACCGTCCAATGCCCGTACCGGTTGCTCGCCGGTGGGGTACTCCTTGACCACCGCGGACAACTCCAGCATCAACTTCGTCACTGACGATTCCCCTTGCTTGTCGAATGCTTCCGACGCTACCTGTCGTCGGTTCGACAAACCTGGGGGAACTCGGAGGTCAGGCTGCGCCGCGCGAGGATTCGAGTCGACGAGCCACCAGTGCGGCCTGCAGGTGCCGAATTCCCGACGGCCGGGTGGGGTCGAAGCCGGTGAGTTGCGCGATCCGCTTGAGGCGGTAGTCGACGGTGTTGGTGTGCAGATGGAGCTGACGAGCAGAGCGCTGACGGTTCAGATCGTGCGAGATGTGGATCTCGAGGGTTTCAAGCAGTTCCGGTGAGGAATCGAGGGGCTCGAGGATCTGCGTCAGGTGACGTCGGCCTGGTCCGGGGCGGGTGAGCTGGTATTCGAGCACCAGATCGTCCATGCGGTAGAGGCCGGACGGTCGATGCAGTTGGTGCGCAAGCGAGAGCAGCTCGTGTACCTGATCGGCCGCGGTGGGGATGTCCGCGGTGGCGGCCTGCTCGGCGGTGACGGTGACCGGGACCTCGGCGGCGGTGCCGATGCGATGCACCAGAGCCTCGACCCACTCGTCGTCGTGGATTCCCGGGATCAGGACGGTGCCACCCTCGGTGCTGAGGAGGGACAGAGGGCTACGCCCGCAGATCGTGGCCAACTCGGCCTGGACGCGCCGCAGCTTTCTCCGTGCGGCAACGGTCTTCTGAATATTGGGGTCGTTCTCGTCGGGGTGCGGCGGCACCGAGATGGCGAGGACCAGGTAACTGTCGGCCAGTTCGATTCCGGACTGGCGGGCCATCGTGACGGCATTGTGGCCGCTGAGCAGTGACGTCACGAGGGTGTGCGCGGCAGTGTGGTGTTCGCTCGCCACCGCCTGAAGCTCCTCGACGTAGCTCTTGCTGGCAGCGATGGACACCTTTTCCGAGAGCAGCACGAACATGCGCGCGGCCTCGATCAGTTGCGCGGCATCGCCCTCGCCTGCGCGCTTGGACACCAGGTTCCAGCCGATCTGGATGCCCTCGTGGTAGACGCTGAGCACGGATTCGAGAGGTACGCCCTCACGAGCCCACTGGCTGGCTTTCGCGCGGAGCTCGGCCAGGTCGGACTCGGCCGGAGCGCGTCGTTCGTCGAGCATCTGCACTGCGATGCTGATGCACTTGACGGTGAATTCGGTGACGTCACCGTGCAGCTGTTCGCCGGGCAACGATCCGCATGGAGTGTTGGCAGCGAAGTGTCCTACGAGGAGCCGTGCGACTGCGCGAAAGTCGCGAAGTGGAGCCGACGCAGGTTGACCCGCGACCATTATTCCGAGGCTAGTCGAGTTGTGAACGGTCACAGGTCAACCCTTCGTGTTGGGTTCTTCAGGTCATCGGATTGCAAACTTACTTGCGCGTATCAACGCGCTTCCACGGCTCAATCTATGCAATCGCGTGCAAAACCGCGGCGTTTTCGAACTTCAAGTTTGTTTCCTGGCCTCTAACAGGATCGAGCATAGGTTGTTATCTACGTGTGATCTAGGGTTTCGGCAAAACTCGTTGTGATTTATCTCGAGCAGGCGACCGGAGCGCTTGCGACTTGCCCTAAACAATGTCGAAGGTGTTCACCGCCGGTGGGCGACGCGCTTACTTTTGTGTCGGTCAGGTGTAGCCAGGCGCGGTGAGAGAGGGGCGGGATGAACAGCAATATCGGCCAGTTCACTGTTCTGCGGCAGTTGCGGCCGACCATCGAGGAAAATCTCGCCCGTCACCGCGCCGAGTCCGTGCACTGGCGACCGGCCGACGTCATCCGTGCCGAGATGTACTGGGGTTCACGCACCTCGACTCTGACCGAAGCTGCCAAAGCCGCGCTGGTCACCAATCTTCTTGTCGAGCAGAATATTCCGCTGTATCGACGGGACGCCTCGCTTGCAGATGTCGGTGCTTGGCCCGCGTGGCTCACCGACTGGAGCAGCGAACGAACCCGGCACGCCGAGGCCGTCACCGAGTACCTCGTCGCCACCCGCAGTGTCGATCCGATCGCACTCGGACGAGCGCGGGCACAGTGCATGACCGTGGGGTTCGACTCCCCGATAAACGGTGCACACCTACTCCGCTCGCTGGTCCAGGTGGCCCTCGACGTGTCGGTGTCGAGCGTTTGTCATCGCAACACCGCCGATCAGTGCCACGACCCGGTGGCGGATCGTTTGCTCGGACGCATCGTTGCCGACCAGGAACTGCACATCAGGTTCTTCGCGAACCTGATTTCGGCGGCGCTCGACGTGGCACCGGGTCCGACGGTCACCGCGATCACCGAGGTCGTCATGAACTTCCAGCTACCGGGGACCAATCTGCCGGGGTTCGCCCGTAGCGCGTTGCTCATCGAGCGAGACGGGATCTTCGACCTCGCCCGTCATCTCGACGAGGTGTTGCGGCCCATGTTGGCCCAGTGGCGCATCTTCGAGCGGACCGATCTCGCCTCCGGGGCCCGCAGACGCGACCAACTGGCCGACTACCTCGACCACCTCGACGCCCAAGCTGCCGCCGCAGAGCGCAACAACCCTCGAATCCGGGAGTACGGAAACGCATTGCGGGCCAGCTGACGCCACCTGGCCCGGGTTCCATCGACTAGCCTGAACCCCTATTCGTCATACGCCCCGGACCTTGTTCTCGGGGTCACGACTGGAGGCCCGAAACGTGACAGGCTCTCGACCGATCATCGTCGGCATCGATGGATCCGCTGCAGCGGACAAGGCAGTGATCTGGGCGGCGCTCTGCGCGCACAGACGCGATCGCCGATTGCATGTAGTCACCGCCGTCGACATGCCGGGGGTGGTCGATCTGAGCGAATTCGCAGGAGAAGCAACCGAATTCGTGGCCACGGCCAAGTCGAGGCTGGTTGCCGCCGAAACGCTGGCCGCGCTGGTCGTCGACGATCCCGCTTTCGAGGTGACGTCGAGCGCCATCGAGGGCGGTGTGATGGACGTTCTGATCGGCGTCTCGGCACAGGCCGAGATCCTGGTGATCGGTGCCAGCGAAACAGGTGCTGTCACATTGTCGTTGGCCGCGCACACCGTCTCCCCGGTGGCAGTGGTGCGGGGCCGTGACATCGACGGCCGTCCGGTCGCCGAGGGACCGGTCGTCGTCGGCATCGACGGGTCGGATGTCAACCAGGCCGCGGTCGAGTGGGCGTTCGCCGAAGCATCGGCGCGCGGTGCCGTGTTGATCGCGGTGCACGTGTGGTCCGATGTCGATCTGACACAGTCGTTCGGCCGAGCGCCCAAGGATTGGCAGGCCATCGCCGAGGGCGAGGAGGCTCTGTTGGCAGAGAGCCTCGCCGGCTGGCAGGAGCGGTTCCCCGATGTCGTCGTACAGCGCATCGTTGCTCAGGACCGACCGGTTCGGGTACTGAGCGGTCAGTCCGAAACTGCCGCACTGGTCGTGGTGGGCAACCGGGGGCGCGGTGGATTCGGTGGAATGCTGCTGGGATCGACGAGTTTCGCCCTCGTCAATACCGCGGACTGCCCGGTGCTGGTAGTGCGGAAATCGCTCACATAGCGACGGTCAGCAAAAAGCTCACGTCTTCGATTGCCTCGACGCTGTGGCGAGCGTCGGGAATGACGAGAAGGTCTCCGGTCGAGCCCTTCCACGAGCGCTCACCGCTGATGAGCTCGAGCTTTCCGCTGAGCACCAGCACCGTCGACTCGCCGGACAGATCGTGTTCGGCCAGCTTGTTTCCGGCGGCCAGAGCCACGACTGTCTGCCTCAGGTGGCGTCGATGACCGCCGTATACCGTCTGCGAACTGCGGCCACTCGACGCGCTGACCGCAAGCTTGAGTTGTTGGCGGGCAAGGGCGGTGAGTGACTTCTTGTCCATGATCGTCAGTATGACGCACTGCCCGCGGTGACGACGGGGGAATCCTGAACGCGCTCAGGAAGGTTGGTTAGGCTTTCCGTACTCCACCCAGCGAAACCGCGTCTCGTCGACCCGACTGTTCTGCCATTCGCCCGCCTTTGCGGTCCAGCCGTCCGGGATCTCGGGAGCAGCGGTATCGCCATCGACGTCGAGGTCCACCTCGGTGACCTCGAGGTGGGTCGCGATATCCATTGCACTGCGATAGATTTCGCCGCCGCCGATGATCCAGACCGTGTCGACGTCGGCCAGCGTGATCGCGTCGGCGACGCTGTGTGCCACCTCCGCACCGTCGGCGGACCACGAGGGATTGCGGGTGACGACGATGTTCCGACGGCCCGGCAGCGGACGAAATTTCGGCGGCAGAGAATCCCAGGTCTTGCGACCCATGACGACGGTATGGCCACCCGTCACAGCGCGAAAGTGGGCCATGTCCTCGGGAATGTGCCAGGGGATTCCGCCCCCGTCGCCGATCGTCCCGGTTGTGCTCTGCGCCCAGATCGAGCCGACGAACGCCGCACTCACACCGCTACCGGGGCCTTGATCGCCGGGTGATGTCGATAGTCCACGATCTCGATGTCCTCGTAGGTGTAGTCGAAGATCGAATCACGTTGCGCCAGCTTCAGAGTGGGGTACGGATACGCCTCCCGCGAGAGTTGCTCGGTGACCTGCTCGCGGTGGTTGTCGTAGATGTGGCAGTCGCCGCCGGTCCAGACGAACTCGCCCACCTCGAGCCCGGTCTGTGCGGCCACCATGTGGGTGAGCAGTGCGTAGCTGGCGATGTTGAACGGCACACCGAGGAACATGTCTGCGCTGCGCTGGTACAGCTGGCACGAGAGCGTGCCGTCGGCCACGTAGAACTGGAAGAACGCGTGGCAGGGCGGTAGCGCCATGCGCGGTATCTCGCCGACGTTCCAGGCCGAGACGATCATCCGACGCGAATCCGGATCGGTCTTCAACGTATCGATGACCTGGCTGATCTGGTCGATGTGCTCGCCGGACGGGGTGGGCCAGGATCGCCACTGCACGCCGTAGACGGGTCCGAGTTCGCCGTCCGGAGCTGCCCACTCGTCCCAGATGCTGACGCCGTGTTCCTGCAGCCAAGTGGCGTTTGATTCGCCCCGCAGAAACCACAGCAACTCGTACACGATCGACTTCAGATGGACCTTCTTGGTGGTGATCAACGGAAAGCCCGCTGCCAGGTCGAAGCGCATCTGATGCCCGAACACGCTGGTGGTGCCGGTCCCGGTTCGGTCGGATTTCGCCGTCCCGGTGTCGAGGACGAGGCGCAGCAGATCTTCGTACGGAGTCGGAACCATCACGACGGTCATCGTAGCTGCATACTGGACACATGCCGGAATTACCCGAGGTGGAAGCCCTTGCCGGCTTTCTGCGCGAGCATGCCGTCGGTGCCGTGATCGGGCGCATCGATATCGCTGCCCTCAGTGTTCTCAAGACGTTCGATCCGCCGATCACCGAGCTGCAGGGCAAGGACGTCACCGATGCCGCCCGCTTCGGTAAACACCTGGCGCTTCGAGCCGGTGACCTGTGGCTGATCACCCATCTCTCCCGCGGAGGATGGCTTCGCTGGGTCGACAATCCCAGCGCCGCGCCGCCGAAACCAGGCAAGGGGCCGTTGGCGCTGCGCATCCACTTCTTCACCCCCGAGGGCGCGACGCCTGCTATCGACCTGACCGAGGCAGGAACGAAGAAGCGGCTGGCGGTATGGGTGGTGCGAGATCCTCAGCAGGTGGCGAGCATCGCCCGGCTCGGACCCGACGCGCTGACTGTCACCGAGCTCGAATTCGCCGAGATCCTCGGCGGTACCACCGCGCGACTGAAGACCTCGTTGGTGGACCAGTCGCTGCTGGCGGGCATCGGTAACGCCTACTCGGACGAAATATTGCACGTCGCCAAGCTCTCGCCGTTCGCGTCGTCGAGCAAGCTCGACCCCGAATCCGTCGCGACCCTCTACGCGGCGATGCGCTCGGTGCTGTCCGACGCGGTGGCGCGCTCGGCGGGGCAGGATGCGGCGCGTCTGAAGGGGGAGAAGAGATCTGGCATGCGGGTGCACGCCCGGACCGGGCTGCCCTGCCCGGTGTGCGGCGACCCGGTACGCGAGGTCGCCTACGTCGACAGATCTTTTCAGTACTGCTCGACGTGCCAGACGGCCGGCAAGATTCTCGCCGACCGCCGCATGTCCCGTCTGCTCAAGTGACGGGTTCGAGCTTCTGGCTGTCGTAGCCGCGGTAGCCTTCCCACGATTTGCGACGGTCGCTGTGCGGATCCTTCTGCACCCGGGTGCGGGTGTCGAAGATCAGTGTCTTGCGGTCGGCTTCGTCGTACGCCGGCCACGAGTCCAGCGGCTTTCCGTTGGTGGCGAACGCGATCCAGTGCGACTGCACCTGCTCGGTGACCTCGGCGAACGCCGCGCGTCCGCCCGTCAACGTCATCGCCTTGCCGAACCGTGTCGCGTTGATGCCGAAGACGGCGAACAACTCGAAACCGTGGGTGGCATCGAGACCGAGTAGCTTCATCGACCGTGGCGCGAAGTCGAAACGGTAGAAGTAGGTCGGTGCGTGCCGCGAATGTCCCTCGGCCACTTCCAGAGACGGCTTCCAGAACGTGAAGTCGCCGCCGAAGTCGATGGCTGCTCGCTCGTTCGGGTAGCCCCGGTAGCCTGAAGTGACGACGGCTTCGGCGTCGGGGTCGGTGAGTGAGAACAGCTTGGTGATGCGTTCGGGGTTGGTGGGTAGCGCGTCGAGGAACTTCGGAAACAGGGTTCCCTCACGGGCATTGGTACCGATGATCAGCGGGACGCGGTGCGCGGTGCCCTTGGCGTAGGCCTCGACCGGGCTGACCGGTAGGAAGTCGCCGTCGATCACCGGGCCGAACGGGAGCAGACCCGGAGTGCGGTGCAACGTGGTGAGGCCCAGCTTGGTGCCGGCCCGCCCGAGCCGGATGACCTCGGCGTTCTCGAGGGTTTCGGCAGCGTTCTCCGCGGTGCCGCCGAGGTAGCCGACGTACTCGCGCGCCCACTGGTCGGCGCGCTCCTTGGTAGCGGTCATACCGGGAGCAGAACTCTCGGAAATCGCCTGAGCGAAAAGCCCTTTCGCTGCGGGTACCGTCAGCAGTGTGGTGACTGCGTTGCCGCCGGCCGACTCGCCGAAGATGGTGACGTTTGCGGGGTCGCCGCCGAAGTTCGCGATGTTGCGCTGCACCCATTCCAGAGCCGCAACCTGATCACGCAGACCCAGGTTGGAATCGAACGGCCGCTCGGGAGTGGAGAACTGGGACATGTCCAGGTAGCCGAGCGCGCCGAGTCGGTAGTTGACCGAGACGTAAATGACTCCGTCGCCGTCCTTCAGCGAGCGGCGCACCAGGGAGCCGCCGCCGTACAGGGGAGTGGCCGACGTGCCGAGGGTGTACGCGCCGCCGTGGATGAACACCATGACCGGGCGCGGTGTGGCGCTCGGAGCGCTCGGTGCCAGCACGTTGAGCGTCAGGCAGTCCTCACTGGACGGCTGGTACTTGCCGATGGCGAGCATCGTGCCGCGTTTGTGCTGAACCGAGGCGTTACCCCACTCGGTGGCGTCGCGTACTCCCGACCACGGCTCGGTGGGTTGCGGCGCTCGAAATCGAAGTGGACCGACGGGCGGGGCGGCGTAGGGAATCCCTCGCCAGGTGATGAGGTCACCGACCGGCTTACCGTCGATGACGCCGTCGGAGGTGGTCACACGTGTCGTCACAGCCATGTCGCGAGTGTACTGATCCGTACTTACCCTGGGGTAAGAACGGGCCGAGAGCGGTGGCAGGCAGACTTGGTGGTGTGCCCTTCGAGTATCGAGCCGAGACAGTGCAGCTTCTGCGTGCGCCCCGACACGCCTACTTCGGTCGATCCAAGGACGGCCCGGCCGAGGTGCCGACCGACTTGCCGTCGAGCGTGGAGATCGTGGCGAACAAGGGCATCCGCGGCGATCGATTCTTCGGCGTGAAAGCGCACACCGAGGCGGCGGTGAGTTTCTTGGCCGTCGAGGCCTGGGACGCGGTGGGGGACGTGCTCGGGGTCGAAGTCCCCGATCCATCCATGGCCAGGAGAAATGTGGTTGTGCGCGGACTCGAACTGGACCCGCTGCGCGGCCTGGAGTTCGAGCTGAACTCCGGCGACGGGTGGATCCGGTTCCGCGGCGGACGGCCGGCGCACCCGTGCGCGTGGATGGACCGCATGGTGGCCGACGGCGCGCGCAAGGCACTGATCGGTCGAGGCGGACTACGGGCCGAACCGCTGTCCGACGGAATCCTGCGAGTCGGGGAGCTGGCGGTGCGCTCGCCCGTCGAACTCGATGCGTCGCGCGCAGCGCTGTCGGTCAGGCGGGCGCAGCCGATCTGACCCGGCTGCTGCGGTCCTTGATCGGATCGGTCGATCAGGGGCACACTCGACGGTGAGCTTTTTCCTGTTGAGTACCGAAAGGAACACGATGGCACTGCCGCTCAGCGGGGTCCGAGTGCTGGAACTCGGAAACTACATCGCCGCCCCCACTGCGGCACGCATGCTCGCCGATTTCGGTGCCGAGGTGATCAAGGTGGAGCGGCCCGGAACCGGCGACGAACTGCGTAACTGGCGGTTGTACTCCGGCACGACGTCGATGCTCTACCGCACGATCAACCGGAACAAGAAGTCCATCGTGCTGGACCTGCGCACCGAGCAGGGACGCAAGGACGTCGTCGACTTGGCGGCGAAGTGCGACATCGTGCTCGAGAACTTCCGTCCCGGCACCCTCGAGAAGTGGGGTATCTCGCCCGAGGTGCTCAGCGCGGCGAACCCCGAATTGATCATCACGCGCATCTCGGCCTTCGGACAGACCGGCCCCATGTCGCAGCGCCCCGGATTTGCCGCTGTCGCAGAGGCATACGGTGGGTTTCGCAATCTCGTGGGCGATCCGGACCGGCCCCCGGTGCGGGTGGGAGTATCGATCGGGGATTCGATCGCAGGCCTGTATGCGGCATTCGGTTGCGTCATGGCCCTGTTCCAACGGCAGGCCCTGCGGGCGGCGCAGGCACCGGATCAGCAGTCGCCGTTGCCGCTCGCGCAGCGTTCCATCGATGTGGCCCTGAACGAGTCGATTCTGTCGATGATGGAATCGCTGATCCCGGACTACCTTGCCTACGGCGTCGAACGCGAACGGACGGGCGGCCGGATGGAAGGCATCGCACCC
>NZ_CAPS01000119.1 GCF_000333955.1 Rhodococcus sp. AW25M09 | reverse complement strand
AAAGGCGCACGAGGGGGGTCTAGCGCCCCAGCAGCTTCTCCAGCGCGTCGAGCACGGACGGATCCTCGATGGTCGACGGCACGCCGTAATCCTCACCGGCGACGATCTGGCGCATCGTTTTGCGCAGGATCTTGCCCGAGCGGGTCTTCGGCAGCGCTCCGACGATCGTTACGTCGCGGAACGTGGCCAGGGCACCGATCTGATCGCGGACCATGGCGACCAGTTCGGTACGTAGTTGTTCCTCCGTGATGGTCTCTCCGGCCTTGAGCACCACGTAGCCGCTGGGGCGCTGGCCCTTGAGGTCGTCGTGGATACCGATGACGGCGCATTCGGCGACGGCAGGGTGACCGGCGAGCACGGCTTCCATCGATCCGGTCGACAGGCGGTGTCCGGCGACGTTGATGACGTCGTCGCTGCGGCCCAGCACGTACACGTAGCCCTCGGCGTCGATGTACCCGGAATCTCCGGTGAGGTAGTACCCCGGGAACGTGTCCAGATAGGAACGCTGGAAACGTGATTCGTCGTTCCACAGCCCCACCAACGCGCCCGGCGGCAGTGGCAGCTTCACGACGATGTTGCCCTCGATGCCGGCGTCCACAGGGTTGCCTACCGCGTCGAGGATGCCGACCTGGAATCCCGGTACAGGTACCGTCGGTGAACCGGACTTGATCGGAAGATGTTCGAGTCCCCGAAGATTGGCGCAGATCGCCCATCCGGTTTCGGTCTGCCACCAATGGTCGACGACGGGCCGATCCAGTGTGCGCGAAATCCACTCGTACGTATCGGGATCGAGGCGTTCACCGGCGACGAACAGGGTCTCCAGTGACGAGATGTCGTACTTCTCGAGCTCGGCCGCCTGCGGATCCACCTTGCGGATGGCCCGCAGCGCGGTCGGGGCAGTGAACAGGGCCCGAACACCGTGATCCTGGATCACCCGCCAGAACGCACCGGCATCGGGTGTCCCGACGGGTTTGCCCTCGTACAGAACCGTGGTGGCACCGGCGAGCAGCGGTGCGTAGACGATGTACGAATGTCCGACGACCCAGCCGACATCGGACGCCGTCCACATGACCTGACCGGAACCCACGTCGTAGATGTTGCGCATCGACCACGTCAGCGCGACGGCATGGCCACCGTTGTCACGCACGACACCTTTGGGCTTGCCGGTCGTGCCCGAGGTGTAGAGGATATACAGCGGATCGGTGGCCAGCACCGAAACCGGCTCTGCGGCAGTGGCGTCGGCGATAAGGGTGTCCCAGTCCAGCCATTCGTGATCACTGGGAATTCCCTCGCGCGACTTCACGATCACCGCCGGTGTGGTCGCGGTCGTCAGCGTCAGAGCGCGCTGCACCAGTGGGAGATATTCGATGACGCGACCGGGCTCGAAGCCGCCGCTCGCGGTGATCAGCAGTACCGGCTCGGCGTCGTCGATTCTCGCCGCCAGCTCCTTGGCCGCGAAACCGCCGAACACCACCGAATGCACCGCGCCGAGCCGAGCGCAGGCGAGCATGGCGACGACGGCCTCGGGAATCATCGGTAGATAGATCACCACGCGGTCGCCGGCGCAGACGCCCTGCTCGCGTAGCACTCCCGCGAATCGAGCGACCTGGCCGAGTAGTTCGGCGTAGCTGTAGCTGCGGGTGAGTCCGAGCATCGCCGAGTCGTAGATCAAGGCGGTCCGGTCACCGTGCCCGGCGTCGACGTGTCGGTCCAAGGCATTGAAGCACGTGTTCAGCCGCGCTCCGGGAAACCAGTGCGAGCCGTCGAAGGCGGTGGTGGGCGGGGTGTCCCAGTCGACCCCCGCCGCGGCGTCGAGCCAGAATTGTTCGCGCTTGTCGATGCTGTCGTCGAATGCCTGCCGATACTCACCACTCATGGGGCGAGCGTAGTTCGCCGGGCACTCGGTGCGGGTCGGGTTGCGCACTACCGGCGACGACCGGCGAGAACCCGTCGACCGGCGGTCATAGCGTGCGATGGTGCCCGGTTCACGTCAATATTCGCGGCCCAGGCGTCAAGATTGCGTCAACACCACTGTTCGACGCCACCGCGCGGCGCAAGACTTCTTCTCATGACTCTTCTCGACATGCTTCCGTCCCTCGGTGCCGCCTATGTTGCCCGGTGCGATCCAGCGCTGTGGCCTGCCGATACGCACTGTGTGTGCGGCCGTATCACCGTCGACGGCGTTGCGCTGGAGGATCTGGCCGACGCGCAGGGCACTCCGGTGCAGTGGGGGCGGATTCTGGTGACTCGGGTGCGTTCGGTGATCGCCGGTGAAGTGGGAGTCGACGCCGAGTTCGGGGATCTGGTGCAGGCCGTGGTGGTCAATCGCCATTCGATCGACAATGTGGTCAAAGTAGACCTGCACGGCCCCGGACGCCGCTGCGTCAGCCCGGTCGAGTTGCCCGCCGACCTGCGTGCGGGTGATGTTCTTGCGCTGATCTGCAGCGAGTAGCTCAGTTGCCCAGTGCGCGGTAGCGGCCGAGTCTCGATCGACTTCGATCTGCCGCATCGATCGTGGACAGTCGACGCAGCTCTCGGGCCACAGCATCTGCGACGCGCATAGAGAATGCAGCCGGTTCGTCTGCGGCGTCGAGGTTTTCGGGAACGATGGCGTCGACGATGCCGTCGCGCAGTAGGTCGACCGACCGGATGCCCTGCGCCTCGGCCATCTCCGGTGCATGTGCGGTGTCGCGGTGCACGATGGCGCTGGCACCCTCGGGCGGAAGCGGTGCAAGCCAGGCGTTCTGAGCGCACAGCACGCAGTCGGCGGGCAGAAGTGCGAGTGCTCCGCCGCCGGTGCCCTGACCGAGCAGTACCGACACCGTCGGGGTGTCGACGGTCACCAGATCGGAAATGGAGCGGGCGATTTCGGGAGCCAAGCCGCCCTCCTCGGCCTCCTTGGACAGCGCCGCGCCGAAGGTGTCGATGACCAGCACCAGTGGCAATTGCAGTTCCTCGGCCAGCCGCATCCCGCGTCGAGCCTCGCGGAGGGCCGCCGGACCCATCGTCGCGGTGGCCGTGCTGCTGCTTCGGTCGTTGCCGAACAGCACGCAGGAGACGCCGCGGATGCGGCACAGCGACAACAGGATCGAGGTATCGGCCTCGCCCTGGCCGGTGCCGCTCAGTGGAACCTGTTCGCTGGCTGCGTGTTCGATGAGTTGACGAATACCGGGTCGGTCGGCGCGTCGGGAGGACTGTACCGAATGCCAGGCCGACTGCTCCGGAATCTCTACGGGTATTTCGTCGAAGGATTCGGGCCAGACGGTGGCGTCGAGTATCACCCGAAGTGCGCGGACCAGCAGATGCCGAAGGTGTTCGACAGGCACCACACCATCGATCACCCCGTGCTGGTACAGGTTTTCGGCGGTCTGCACGCCCTCGGGAAAAGGCTTGTCGTACAACGCCTGATACACGCGCGGCCCGAGAAATCCAATCAAAGCACCGGGCTCGGCGACGGTGACGTGCGCCAGCGACCCCCAGGACGCGAACACCCCACCGGTCGTCGGATTGCGGAGGTACACAAGGTACGGCAGATGAGCCGCTTTGTGCGCGGTGACGGCGGCGGCGATCTTGACCATCTGCACGAAGGCCACTGTGCCCTCCTGCATCCGAGTGCCGCCGGAGGTGGGGGAAGCGATCAGCGGAAGCGTCTCGGCGGTAGCGCGTTCTATGGCGGAGGTGATGCGCTCGGCGGCTGCGACACCGATGGAACCTGCGAGGAAGGCGAACTCGCAGGCGATGATCACCACCCGTCGACCATCGATGGTGCCTTCGCCGGTCAGCACCGACTCGTCGACGCCGCTCTTCTCCCGTGCCTTCGCCAGATCCCGCTCGTAGGAGGCATTGGGGTGAACGCCGACCGGTTCGGAGTCCCAGGAGACGAACGATCCGCCGTCGAGAACGGAATCGAGAATCTCGGCGGCGGACGTCCGTGGGCTCATGCGTGAACCCTAGCGAGCAAACGCTTCCTTCCATGACACGGTCTTGCCGATGCGCAGAATGGAGCGCTGGTAGATCTTCGCCGCGCCCATGGCCAGGATCGCGGTGGTGATGATCATCAGCACCGCGGAGCCGACGATCTGCACCGGTGAGGTCACTCCGGCAGCGATGCGCAGCGGCATCATGATCGCAGAGAACGGGGGAATCCAGCTCAGCGTGTTGGCGAGCGTGCTCTCCGGATCGCTGACGGAGTAGAAGGCAGCGAAGAACATCGCCATGATCAGGATCAGCAGCGGCATCGTGGTCGAGTTGACGTCCTCCTGCCGCGAGACCATCGACCCGCCCGCTGCGTAGAGCACGGCGAAGAAGGCGAAGCCCAGGATGAACCAGGCCAAGGTGGCGGCGAAGACGCTCACTGCGGCACCGGTGACGGTGAGCACGCCCGTGCCCAATCCGGCTCCGACACCCGCGATTCCATAGAGTGCGAGCTGGACAATGCCGACCGCACCGATGCCGAGGATCTTTCCCCACAGCAACTGAAGTGGGCGAACGGTGGACAGCAGCAGTTCGACGACTCGAGAGGACTTCTCTTCGACGACGCCCATCGCCACGTACATGCCGAAGCCGATGATCTGTGCGTACAGCAGGAACACTGCCGACAGCGCGAGAGCCGTCCGCTGGCCTGCTTCGGGATCCGGTGGGTCGATTGCCTCGACGGTGACCGTTGCGGCGCTCGTGGTCGCTGCGAGTTCGGTCTGGTCGACACCCTGTTGCGCCAGTGCAGTATTCGTTGCCTGCGTCGCGACACTGCCTTCGACGACGGCGCGCAGCGTACCGGTCAGGTCCGAGTCGGTGACGGCCGTGTATGCGCCCGCGGTTCCGTCCGGAACCAGCGCCACATCGAGATCTCCGGATTCGACGCCGCTGCGTGCGGCTGCCGCGTCGGCGATCTCGCGGACCTCGACGGGGCTACCGACGGCATCGCCCGTTGCTTCCACTACCGCCGCGATGGACTGATCTCCCGCGACGCCGACCACGTCTCGCTCCTCGTCACCGCCGCCGGAGAAGATCGAGAACGCGATGATGCCGCCGACGATGACGGCCAGGATGATGACGTTGCTGATGACGAAGCTCTTCTTCATCACCTGAACGGTGAACTCGCGCTTGGCTATCAGTGATACAGCACGCATCGAACCCAACTGGGAGCTCATGCCACTACCGCCTCTCGGAACAGGTCGCTCAGGGAAGGTTTCTGGATGGAGAATTCGTGCACCGGACCGGTCGCGAGTGCAGTGCGCAGGACTTCTTGATCGTCGGCCCCGGGTGCCAGGCCGAGCACGGTGACGCCGTCGCTGTGGTCGAGCGTGCTCACTCCCGCGATGCCCGACGCCCATCCCGGTGCCGCGTCGGGTGCGTGGACGTGCAGGTGCGAATCTCCCGATCCGCGTAGTTCGTCGACGGTGCCGACGGCCTTCATCGAACCGGCGGCGATGATGCCGACGCGGTCGCACAGGCGTTGCACCAGATCGAGTTGGTGGCTCGAGAACACGACCGGTACTCCGGCAGCAGCCTTTTCGCGCAGGACCTCGCTCATGACGTCGACAGCAATGGGGTCGAGTCCGGAGAACGGCTCGTCCAGTACGAGCACCGCCGGATCGTGCACCAGCGCGGCAGCGAGCTGAACGCGCTGCTGGTTGCCCAGGCTCAGTGCATCGACCGTGTCGTTGACCCGCTCGTCGATGCCGAGGCGTTCGGTCCAGCGGATCACGGCGTCCTTGGCGTCCTTCGAGGACAGTCCGTGCAACTCGGCCATGTAGGCGAGCTGGGGGCCGACTTTCATCTTGGGATACAGGCCGCGTTCCTCCGGCATGTATCCGATGGTGCGGCGGACGTCGAGGTCGACGGGCTTGCCGCCCAACATGACCTGGCCGGAATCTGCGGACAACACGCCCAGTGCGATGCGCATCGTGGTGGTCTTGCCGGCGCCGTTGCTGCCGACGAAGCCGAACAGCTCGCCCGGCCGGACGTCGAAGCTGAGGTTGTCGAGGGCGATTTTGTCGCCGTATCTCTTGGAGACGGAGTCGATCGTGAGGGTGCTCATGGTGCCCTTTCGGTCGTTACTGCTGGTCGAAATATTCGATGTCTTCGGGTTCTGGGTCGGGGGTGATCCACGCGAGAATGATTGCGGGAGTAGAAATTCCGATCATCAGTGCTGCAAGCGTCCAACCGCCGCCGGCGTAGGCGAGGCGGGGGAGGTCGGGAAAGGTTGTGGACAGGAAGATCAGAGCGAAAGCCGCGACCAAGACCAGCCCTTGCGTAACAGTGAGACCGATGGATCGAGCTTCGTTGCGCTGCTGCACTTCCCACTCGTCGAGTGCGCCAGTGGGAGCATCGCTGTGGCGGCCGGAGACCGTCTGCAGCGCTGTCCAGATCGGAATGAAGATGACTGCGGCAGGAATCCAGACGATCGCGGCCCACGAGAAGAACAGGGTCGAGATGCTGACGACGACGAATGTGAGGTCTGCGGCAAGCACAGCCACAACGAGAATTCGGCGTCGATGTTGCGTGCGCCAGTTCGGGAGCCAATGACGTGTCTTGGCATCGTTTTCGAGGAATCGCCTTGTGCGATAGGCCTGATAGCGGGTGAGAATGTCGGGTCGCTCGCTCATGGTGTCAGCCATCCTCGGGGTCGGGGTCGGGAGTGGTCCACGCGAGAAGCATTGCGGGGGTCGTCCCTCCGGTGATCAATGCAGTCAGGACCAGTGCTCCACCGGAGATGCCGAGATTCGTTGCCCCGAAGGCGGATCCGATGAGCAAGTACCCTCCGGTCACGGTGCCCAGTACCTGAGTGACCGTCAGGCCGATGGATCGGGCCTCGTTGCGGAGCTGGACTTCGAGCTCGTCGAGCGCATCCACCGGGGCTTCGGCGCGCCGATTGGACACGATGCCGAGGACGATCGCCGCGAACGTGAACGCGATGTAGCAGATTCCCCAGGATCCGATCGCCCAGTCGAACACCGGTTCCGAGAGTGCGAATCCCGCAGATGCGGCAAGCAGCACCAGAAGGAACACAACGAAGGCTCGGCGTCGTTTCTGGGCTCGCAGTCCCGGCAGCCAGTTCGCATAGGTCTTTTCGTTCTCCAGGAACACTCTCGTCCGGGCTTCCTGATATCTGCTGAAGATGCTGGGACTGTGCGTGTTCATCGATCCTTCTCCCTTCGGAAGAGTTCGGCCGAAAGTGGTCCGAGTTCGGTACGCGAGAACACTGCTTCGATCGGCAGATCGAAGACATCGCAGATGCGCATGGCGAGGTCGAGGCTCGGGTAGTGGTCGCCTCGTTCGAGGGCGCCCACCGTCTGGGGATTGACTTCGACGAGTTCGGCGAGTTGCGCGCGGCTCATCTTTCGTTCCGCCCGCAGAACACCCACCCTGTTGTAGATCGGGAGCGCGGTACCGCGCTTGATGGGGCTCATGACAATGAAGTGTTGTATAAACCCAACGATGTGTCAACAGGAAATAACAGATGTGCGGATCTGTCTACATGACTTGTTGCTCTCGGGCGGAGGTGACGACGGCGCGCATCGTCGTCAGGAACTCGTCGATCGTCGCCCGCTGCTCGGGTGTGAAACGCGCGAGTTCCTCCAGGGCTCGGCCGATGACGGGGCCGAAGAACGCCGTACCGAGTTCCGATGCGTGCGCGGTGACGCGGAGTAGTACGCGTCTACGGTCCGATGGATCGGGTTCACGGAAAACCAAGCTCCTCTTCGTCATTCGATCGACGAGAGCTGTGACGGAGGCGGATTCGAGGCCGAGCTGCGTGCCGAGCCAGCCGGGTGTCGCACGTGTGCCGGCTCGGTCGGCGTCGAGGAGGCAGATCAGTGCGCGGATGTCCGTCGGGTGCAGGTTGTGTCGCTGTGCGAATTCTGCGCCGAGGAGGTCGAGGTCGACGGTCAGCGCGCGCAGCTGATGTACGGCGGAGGCGGGTTCGGTCATGTGCAGACCCTTCGGGAGGCGCTGGACGTGAAGTCTCTCTATTGTCTATTATCTCGATGATCGAGAGATAAAGGGGTCAAAGATGTCGACGCTGGACGAGTTCTACACCGCATACGACAGAGTGCTGCAGAAGTGGCCGGTCGAGGTCGAGGTCCTCGACGTCGAGACCGCATACGGGACCACGCGGGTCAACGCCTGCGGCCCCGTGGGTGGCCCGCCGTTGGTATTGCTACCGGGCGCGGGAGCGACGTCCACCGTCTGGTTCGCCAACGTCGAGGCACTCGCCCGGAAGTATCGGGTGTACGCGGTGGACCTGATGGGAGACGTCGGCCGGAGTGTCCCGGGAGAACGATCCATCGGGTCGGTCGAGGAATTGCTGAACTGGGTGACGGCGGTATTGGACGAGTTGAATCTGCCGACGGCGGCGCTCTGCGGTCATTCCTACGGTGCGATGATTGCCCTGGCTTATGCATTGCGCAATGAACGCCGCGTCGATGCACTGACGCTGCTCGACCCCAATTCCTGCTTCGGCTCGATGAGTCCGCGATACCTGCTGCACGCGATACCGATTCTGCTGTCTACCAACGAGACGCGCCAGCGTCGTTTCGTCGAATGGGAGACCGGAGGCCTTCGGTTGGATCCGGACTGGCTCGATGTCCTCGCGCTCGGGGCGGCTGACTTCCCGAAGGCGAAGACTATCGTCCCGAAACGGCCGAAGCCTGGCGCGTTCACAAATTTCGGCGTCGCCACCACAGTCGTGTTGGCCGGCGAGAGCAAGGTGCACAATGCTGCCACTATCGAATCGGCAGTCCGGGCCGTTCTACCCCAGGCGAGGACGGTGATCCTCGGCAGTGCCACGCACCACGGATTGCCGATGCACCCCGCCGCCGAGCTCAACGAGATCCTGCTGAGCTGATGCCCACGAAATATTCAGTTGCCTACCTGTACAGATGGGGAACTGAGTAATCCGCAGGCAAGCGTGTCACTTCTCCGACAACTGCCCGTCGGTCATCGTCCAGTGCCTGGTGCTGCGGACGGTATCGAGCATTCTGCGGTCGTGGGTCACCAGCAGCAGTGTTCCCTCGAAGTTCTCCATGGCGCGTTCGAGTTGCTCGATGGCAGGCAGGTCCAGGTGATTGGTCGGTTCGTCGAGTACCAGCAGATTCACTCCGCGGGCCTGCAGCAACGCCAGCGCTGCACGGGTTCGCTCACCGGGCGAGAGCGAGGATGCGGGCCGAAGTGCGTCGTCGCCGCGTAGCCCGAACTTGGCCAGCAGGGTCCGCACCTCGGCGTCGGGCCACTCGGGAACCGCTGCGCTCAAGGCGTCGGACACGGTGCCCTCGCCGACGAAATATGCTCGTGCCTGGTCGATTTCACCGATTGCCACACCGGATCCCAATGACGATGTGCCCTCGTCCGGGCTCAGTCGGCCCAGCAGCACCGAGAGCAACGTCGTCTTGCCGGAGCCGTTCGGCCCGGTGATGAGGATCCGATCGCCCCACTCGATCTGCGTCGTGACCGGTCCGAACGTGAACTCCGATCGGCGCACGACGGCTCCGCCCAGTACCGAGACGACGGTCCCGCTGCGGGGCGCGGCCGCGATCTCCATCCGCAGTTCCCACTCCTTGCGCGGCTCCTCCACCACCTCGAGCCGCTCGATGCGGCGTTGCGTCTGACGGGCTTTCGCGGCCTGCTTCTCGGTCGATTCGGCGCGGGTCTTGCGGGCGATCTTGTCGTTGTCGGGTGCCTTGCGGCGCGCATTGCGCACCCCTGATTCCATCCAGTTGCGCTGCATCTGCGCCCGAGATTCCAACGCGGACTTGGTGTCTGCGAACTCGTCGTATTTCTCCCGCGCATGCTGGCGCGCAATCTCCCGTTCCGCCAGATACGACTGATAGGTGCCGTCGTACACATCGATGCGGCGCTGCGCTCGATCGAGTTCGACGATGCCCGTCACCGTTCGGGCCAGAAATTCGCGATCGTGACTGACGACGACGATCGCCGCCCGCGTCGCGACGACGAACTGCTCGAGTTGCTCGAGGCCCGCCAGATCGAGGTCGTTGGTGGGCTCGTCGAGCAGCAGAATGTCGTAGCGGGCGAGCAGGATCGCAGCGAGCCCGGCGCGGGCCGCCTGCCCACCCGACAGATCGGTCATGAGTGCACTGCCGTCGACATCGAGCCCCAGATCCGCGAGCACCTTGGCGGTTCGCTCCGCCAGGTCCGCGCCGCCGAGGGCGAGCCACTTCTCCAGCGCGGGGGTGTAGAGGTCATCATCACTACTACCCAAGGCTTCGGCCGCGGCGTTCATCGAGGATTCGGCCGCGGTAACGCCGGTTCGGCGACCCAGGAAATCGAGTACCGACTCCCCGGCGATCCGTTCGGGTTCCTGCGCCAGATAGCCGACGGTCGCGTCCGGTGGACTGGTGTAGACCTCACCCTCGTGGTCGGCCGTCCCTACGCCGGCCAGCAGCGTCAACAACGTCGACTTGCCGGCTCCGTTCGCGCCGACGAGTCCGATCACATCACCCTCGGTGACCGTCAGGTCCAAGCCGGAGAACAGGGTGCGGTCGCCGTGGAAGGCGGCAAGATCGTCGATGCGCAGGGTGGCAGTCACACCATCAGTATCTCTGGCGGGTCGGGAACAGATTCACACTGCCGCCCGTTGGCATTCGTATGACGTTTTCAGCCGAGACCAGTACTGTCCCGACCATCGTGCTCAACGACGGCACGGCCGTTCCGCAGCTCGGGTTCGGTGTGTGGCAGGTTCCCGACGACGGTGCGCAGGCCGCGGTGAGCGAGGCTCTGAAGGTCGGATACCGCAGCATCGACACCGCGAAGGTGTACGAAAACGAGGCCGGCACCGGCAAGGCGATCGCGGAGTCCGGCATCGCCCGCGACGAGCTGTTCGTCACCACCAAGCTGTGGAACGACGATCAGGGCTACGACTCCACTCTGGCGGCGTTCGATGCGAGCATGGACCGCCTCGGACTCGAGTACCTCGACCTGTACCTGATCCACTGGCAGCAGCTCGATCGCGACAAGTACATCGACACGTTCAAGGCATTTCAGAAGCTGAAGGCCGACGGCCGCGTCGGGTCCATCGGCGTCTCCAACTTCACCATCCCGACCCTCGAGAAGCTGATCGACACCGTCGGCGAGGCACCGTCGATCAACCAGGTCGAGCTGCATCCGCGGTTCATCCAGGAGGAGTTGCGTGCCTTCCACACCTCGAAGGGCATCGCCACCGAGGCCTGGAGCCCCCTGGGATCCGGCACCATTCTCGACGAGCCGGTGTTCGCGAAGATCGGTGATGCACACGGTGTCACCCCGGCCCAGGTCATCCTGCGCTGGCACATTCAGCTCGGCAATGTGGTGATCCCCAAGTCGGTGACCCCGAAGCGCATCGCCGCCAACTTCGACGTCTTCGGCTTCGAGCTGAGCAACTACGAAATTCAGCAGATCAGTGCGCTGGACTCCGCCGACGGCCGCACCGGCCCCGACCCGGACAAATTCAGCAGCTGAACCTCGGGGGCCTAGTCTGTACCCATGTCGGAACCGCTCGAAGGCAAGATCGTTGCCGTCACCGCCGAGCGGCGCGCAGACGAACTGGCCACCATGCTCGAACGCCGCGGCGCGAACATCGTTCACGCCGCGGCGATTCACGTTCTACCCCTGATCGACGACTCGGAGTTGAAGTCGACCACCGAGGGCATCATCGGGCGTCCGCCGCAGATCGTGGTGATCAGTACGGGCATCGGCTTTCGTGGTTGGCTCGACGCGGCGGCCGGCTGGGGCCTGCGTGAGGGTCTCGTTGCTGCACTGGAACATTCGCGGATCATTGCCCGTGGCCCCAAGGCGCGCGGCGCAATTCGTGGAGCAGGTCTACGCGACGAGTGGTCGCCGGTCACCGAAGCCTCGCAGGAAGTATCCGATCATCTTGCCGCCGAGGGTATTGCAGGTGTGGACATCGCGGTTCAGCTGCACGGCGTCATCACCGAGTGGGAACCGACGCTTCATCTCGGTGATGCGCTGGCCGAACTCGGTGCGCACGTCCGACCGGTTCCGGTGTACCGATGGATTCGTCCACTCGATCAGGCCCCGCTGATCGATGTGGTGGAAAAGATCATCGACCATCGCGTCGACGCGGTGACGTTCACCAGTGCACCCGCCGTGGCATCGCTGCTCTCGACCGCGAAGGACAATGGTCTGCTCGACGCGTTCCTGGCCGCGCTGGCCGGACCCGTCGCCGCGATCTGCGTCGGGCCGGTGACCTCGGCTCCGTTGGACGCGTTGGGCGTGCCGACCTCGATGCCGAGCCGGGCACGCTTGGGTGCGCTGGCGAAGTTCGTGACCGAGCAGCTCGCCTCGCCGTAAAGACTCAGCTCAGCGTCTCGAGCAGTTCGGTCACCGCGGCTCGTCCCGCTCGATTCGCCCCGATCGTGCTGGCGGACGGTCCGTAGCCGAGTAGGTGGACCCGATGGTTCGCGGCCACTCGGGTGGCGAGGCGGCCGTCCATGACGATTCCGCCGCCGTGCCCTCGTAGGCGCAGCGGCGCGAGGTGGTCGAGTGCGCTGCGAAAGCCGGTGGCCCACAGGATGACATCGGCGTGCTGACTCGACCCGTCGGCCCAGACCACCGAATCGGCGGTGATGGCCGAGAACATCGGTCTGCGCTCGAGTGCGCCGCGCTCTCGTGCAGCAGCCAACGACGGGGTCAGCAACAACCCGGTCACCGATACGACCGAGCCCGGTGGCAGGCCCGCCCGCACCCGCTCTTCGACCATGGCGACGGCCGTGCGTCCGGCATCGCGATCGAACTCGGTGTCCCGGAACACCGGCTCTCGACGGGTCACCCAGGTGGTCGTCGTCACCCGGGAGATCTCGTCGAGCAGCTGGACTGCGGAGATTCCCCCGCCCACCACGACGACGTGCTTGCCGGCGAATTCCTCGGCCGTCGAAAAGTCCTTGGTGTGCAGTTGCCTACCGGTGAACGTCTCGGCCCCGTCGTAGTGCGGAACGAACGGCTTCTCCCACGTCCCGGTCGCATTGATCAGCCCCTCGGCCATGATCACGGTCTCACCGGCTTCGACCCGGAATCGAGGTTCGCGATCGCACACGACGGTCACCGTGACGGGGCGTCGGACATGCAGTTCGAAGCGTTCCTCGTACTGGCGGTAGTAGCGGGGGACGGCGTCGGCGGCCGCGATGGACTCCGGTGGTTCGTTCCCGAGAGTGTCGGTGAACGGCATCCCGGGCAGATCGTGCACGCCGTTCACGGTGCTCAGGGTCAGTGAGGGCCACCGAAACTGCCAGGCGCCACCCGGCCCGGGTGAGCGGTCCAGCATCACGAAGCCTGCTTCTGCGCTGAGTCCGGCTCGGTGCAGGTGGTACCCCGCCGAGAGCCCGGCCTGGCCTGCACCGATGACAGCAACCCGAGTGTCGATCACAGGTATCAGTAGATCAGGCCCAACACTGTGAACGCGCGTACCGGTGGGTAACCTCTGCTCTCGTGATCGGATTCTCTCGTGACGGCGACGTCGTCATCCTCGAACTGCAGCGACCGGATCGACGGAATGCGCTGAACACAGAGCTGTGCCTCGCGGTGCGCCACGGTGTCGAACGAGCCGAGCGTGACGGGGCTCGGGTCGTCGTCATCACCGGTCAGGGAACCAGCTTCTGTGCAGGCGCGGACCTGACCGGTGATGCCTTTCCCGAGTCTTTCGGGCAGATCCTCGAAGAGATGTTGGTCGCGATCGAGCACGCCTCGATTCCGGTGATCGCGGCCGTCAACGGCCCGGCTGTGGGGGCCGGGACGCAGTTGGCCATCGCGTGCGATCTTCGAGTCGTCGCGCCGGACGGCTTCTTCGAGATTCCCTCGACGCGGCTCGGTATTGCTGTGAGCAACTGGACCATCACGCGGTTGGCCGCGCTCGCGGGCGGGGGAGTTGCGCGCACCATCCTGCTGGGCGGCGAACGGGTGCAGCCCGAGCAGGCATTCACCTGCGGACTGGCCAACAAGCTGGGCGATCGTGCCGTCGCGACACAGTGGGCGCAGTCGATCACCGAGCTCGCTCCGCTCGCGTTGCGTCACCTCAAACTCGTGTTCAACAACGACGGGATACACGAGGATCCGACGCCGAAGCAGGCCGCAGCGTTCGAGGCGGCGTGGAGAAGCGAGGACATGAGAGAAGCGCGCCGCGCGCGAGCCGAGAAGCGCAAGCCGAAGTTCGTGGGCAAGTGATCAACGGAGCGCCCGACGCGGGCGATACCGCGTGGTTGCTGGCCAGTGTCGCTCTGGTCCTGTTGATGACGCCGGGGCTGGCGTTCTTCTACGGCGGCATGGTGCGCTCGAAGAGTGTGCTGAACATGATGATGATGAGCCTGTCGGCGATAGCCGTGGTGTGGCTGCTGTGGTTGGCCTTCGGATTCTCGATGGTGTTCGGCGACAACGTGATCGGTGGGTGGATCGGAAACCCGTTGCAGTACGCCGGGTTCGAGGGTCTGTTGGGCGGGGTGTACACCTCGGCCGGGGGAGCGGTGTCGATTCCGTTGGTGGGAACCGTCCCGGCGTTGGTGTTCGCGGCGTTCCAGGCGGGGTTCGCCATGGTGACGGTGGCGTTGATTTCCGGTGCCGTCGCAGACCGAATGCGGTTCGTTCCCTGGGTGTTGTTCGCAGCCTTGTGGTCCACCCTGGTGTACTTCCCAGTGGCGCACTGGGTGTTCTCGCTCGACGGTCTCACCAGTGAATTCGGCGGCTGGATCGCCAACCGGCTCGGTGCGATCGACTTCGCCGGCGGTACCGCGGTGGAGATCAATGCCGGCACTGCCGGGCTGGTGCTGGCGCTCGTGGTCGGCAAGCGCAGTGGATGGCCGCGAGATCCCATGCGCCCGCACAACCTCCCGGCCGTCATGCTCGGAGCCGGCTTGCTCTGGTTCGGCTGGTTCGGTTTCAACGCGGGCTCGTCCTTGGCTGCCGACGGCGTCGCCGCGGTGGCTCTGGTGAACACGATGGGCGCCGGTGCGATGTCGATGGCGGCCTGGCTCTTCGTCGAGAAGATCCGTGACGGTCACGCGACATCGTTCGGCGCGGCTTCGGGAGTGGTTGCCGGCTTGGTGGCCATCACTCCCTCGTGCACCGCCGTCACCCCGATCGGTGCCGCCGCGATCGGCATCGTCTCGGGGGCGTTGTGTGCACTGGCCATCGGCCTCAAATACCGCTTCGGCTACGACGATTCACTCGACGTCGTGGGCGTGCACCTCGTCGGCGGTGTCGTGGGCACGCTGATGATCGGACTCGTCGCCAGTGCGCAGATGCCGGCCGGTGTGGACGGCCTGTTCTACGGCGGCGGCCTGCATCAACTGTGGGTACAGGCGATCGCAGTAGTGGCGGTGTTCGCCTACTGTGCCGTCGTCACTGCAGGCATCGCGTTCGCGCTCAGAGCAGTCATGCGTGTCCGGGCCGACGCTCAACACGAAGCGGACGGTCTCGACGAACACGAGCATGCCGAGTCCGCATACGACTTCGGTGTGGGTCACGGCGGCAGCAACAAACCCGGTCTGTTCGGTAGATAGAGACCACCCATACCTGCGGTTTACGAACCGTTGGATCTTCGAAAGTCGTTCTGTCCCTTTTGAGTCGATGCGTCGGATCGTTGTTCGGTTCAGCCCCGTTCGTTCATCTTCGGTTCGCCTTGCCCGCTTGTTGTGCCCATAGTTTTTCGCTGCTCGGCATCGAGTGATGGACACGACGAAAGACTGAGGAACATGAAGCTGACTCGATTCGCGGCAACGTCCGCATTGGTCATTGCAGCGATGACGACCGCCATGGGCACCGCCTATGCCGATCCGGCCCCGGCCGTCGGCGCTCCGGTCGGTTGGAACGTCACCCAGGCCGGCAACCAGGTCCTGGTCGACACGACGGCAGGATCGCTGAGCAACGAGGACAACCACCTCGTCGTCCGGGACGCCAACGGCGTCATGGTCGATTCGGTACCCCTGGCCATTGCCGCAGACGGATTTTCGCACCCCGTCGCCGCAGTGATCGACGGCAACCACGCCACCCTGACCGCCGATGCCTCGCCCGCCGCGGCCACCCCGGTCTCTGCCACTCTCCCCGGTCTGCAGCAGGTCGATCTGCCCGCCGCAGTCTCCGGCGTCAAGGACAACCTCAGCCTCTCCGCTACCGTCGGTGGATTCCTCGGTGCTGCAACCGGTCTGGTGACCGGCTGCTTCCTGGGTGCCATCGCCATGGGCACCGTCTCCGCCCCCGCTCTGCTGCTCTTCGGTGCGGCACCGATCGCTGGATGCATCGGCGGCGCACTGCTTCTCGGTTCGGGTGCATCGCTCGCCGGTAGCACCATCGGCGGCCTGGGTGCCCTCGCAGGCAACGCGGGACAGTTCATCCAGCTCCTCAACGCTCCTCCCGCAGTCAAGAAGTAGATCTCTCGACCGCAGAGCTGTGGCCCGCATCGGATCCCGATGCGGGCCACAGTCGTCGACGGGTCTAGCGGGCCAGGGCCAGATCTCGCACGTGTGCCCGCCGCGCTGCCGCCATCAGCTCGACCACGGCATCCGCCACCTCGTGTGCGCGTTCGAGGATGACCATGTGTCCGGCCTGCGCCACCCGTACCAGGCGAGCGTCGGGTAGGTGGGCGGCGAGAGTTTCCGAGTGCCGCATCGGCGTCATCAGGTCGTCCGAGCCACACAGCACCAGGGTGGGAATCGAGGCCAGTGCGGCCAGGCCGGCCACCTCGTCCAGGCCTCGAAATGCTTCGAGGAACGCGGCCATCGTCACGATCGATGTGTCACCGAGCATCGCCGTCGCCAGCGTGACCACGCGCGGGCTGACCTTGTGGGATCCGCATCCCGCCGTCTTGACGATGGGTGCGCACACGCCGCGACTGAGCTTCTTCGCGCCCGACATCAGTCGCGGGGCGCGTCGAACAGCAGCTCTAAACGCCGACACGGCCGGATGCGCGAGGCACCTGCCGAGGCCGTCGTCGGCGATCCCGCCCGCCGACGTCGCGATCAACCCGACCCCGACCAGGCGGGAGCCGATGGCGTCCGGGTACTGACGCGCATAGGACAGCGCCGTCATACCGCCCATCGAATGTCCGACCACGACGAACGGTCCCGAGGGGACTACTGCGCGGATGACGTCGGCCAAATCCTCGCCGAGCCGGTCGATGGTGTAACTCTCGGGCACGGCCGCGCTCGATTCCCCGTGACCACGGTGGTCGTACATCACGATCCGAACGTCGTCGCCCCAGGTCTGCTCCACGTGTCGGCGCAGGTCGGTCCACGACTGCATGCGCAGGCAGTGTCCGTGGACGAACACCGCGGTCAGAGGTGCATTCGGGTGACCGAATTCGCGAACCGCCAGCGCGGTACCGTCGCCGGCTGCCACGGTGCTGCGGCGACCGACCTGATGAGTCTGCTCGCAGGCCTGCTCGTTGGTGTACATGGCGCTCCGCGGGTGTCAGGTTCACATGCTGTTGTCCGATACGTCGCTTCTGCGACACGCCGTGTTACGTGAATCACATCGCTGCAGATTGTGATATCTCCCAGACCAAGCCGAACGGTAGCCGGCACCGAATCACCGATGAGCGTTCAGGTGAGGGCGCGCGTTGCCAGTGAGGAGATCAGCCGTGAGCAAGATCATGGACAGGCTCGAAGAGATCGTGCCGCGGGCCGTTGCGGGAGATCGAACCGCACTCGAAGAAGTGTTGGTGCTGATTCAGCCACCGGTACGCCGCTATTGCGCCGCTCGGATCGGCAACCTCGATGTCGTGGCCGACGACGTGGTGCAGGACGTGTGCCTCGCCTTGGTGACCGCAGTTCCCAAGTACCGCGACATGGGGAAACCCTTCATGGCCTTCGTGTACGGAATCGCGGCCCACAAGCTGGCCGACGCCGGCCGTAGATCAGCTCTGCGACAGACGTTCTCGATGGACGAGATGCCGGAGGAACAATCCCCGGACGCCGGACCGGAGCAGCTCGCACTCGGCGGTGAACTGCGTCGCCACACCCAAGCCCTGATGGAGACCCTGCCCGAGAAGCATCGGGAGATCATTTTGATGCGAGTGGTGTGGGGGCTGACGGCACCGCAAACCGGCGAAAGGCTGGGAATGACGGCCGGAGCCGTGCGCGTGGCCCAGCATCGGGCAATGAACATGCTGCGCGCCGAACTGGCGAACTTCTCGCTGCTGGCGGCGCGCGCCGCCGCGTGACGTTGCTGTAGCGATGGACATGCAGTCTGAATGTCCGAATCGCCGGATCGATTAACATTAGCTACACACGCGCAAGACACTCCGGCAACCTGGCGGTTCTAGGTTGTTGATCCATGACCGCCGTACAGCCAGCGCCGACAGACACCGCGCTCAAAGAGACGCTCGAGGACTACACGCTGCGCTTTGCGCCGCGTAGCTACCGTAAATGGGGAACCGGTGTTGTCGCGACGTCCGCGCTCGGCGGCATCGCGTACCTCGCGGACTTCGCCATCGGTGCCAACATCGGAATCTCCTACGGAACCGGCAACGCACTCTGGGGCATCCTGGTGTTCGCCGTCGTGATCTTCCTGACGGGGCTCCCACTCGCCTACTACGCTGCCCGCTACAACATCGACCTCGACCTCATCACGCGCGGTAGCGGATTCGGCTACTACGGTTCGGTGGTCACCAACGTCATCTTCGCGACGTTCACGTTCATCTTCTTCGCGCTCGAGGGCTCGATCATGGCGCAGGGGCTGGAACTGGGGTTGAGCATTCCGCTGCCGATCGGGTATGCGGTATCGACGATCATGGTGATTCCGTTGGTCATCTACGGCATGAAAGCTCTTGCCAAGCTGCAGGTGTGGACGACGCCCCTGTGGTTGGTGCTGATGGTGCTGCCGTTCGTCTATCTCGTCGTGAGCAATCCGGACTCGGTCGGGGCGTTCTTCGCCTACGGCGGTCAGGACGGAGCCGACGGCAAGGGCGTCAACGTCGGTTCGGCGCTGCTCGCTGCCGGCGTGTGTCTCTCGCTCATAGCGCAGATCGCCGAGCAAATCGACTACCTACGTTTCATGCCTCCCAAGACACCCGAGAATTCCCGACGCTGGTGGACGGCAGTGCTTCTCGCCGGACCTGGCTGGGTCATCTTCGGTGCACTCAAGCAGGTCGTCGGGCTGTTCCTCGCCGTGTACCTGATTGCCAACGTCGTCGACGGCTCCACCATCGCCAACGAGCCGGTGCACCAGTTCCTGGAGATCTACGAGAACTTCATGCCGGGCTGGCTGGCCATGACGCTCGCGGTGATCCTGGTGGTCATCAGCCAGATCAAGATCAACGTCACCAACGCCTACTCCGGCTCGCTCGCGTGGACCAACTCCTACACCCGCCTCACCAAGACGTATCCGGGTCGCATGGTGTTCGTGCTGTTCAACCTCGCGATCGCACTGATCCTGATGGAAGCCAACATGTTCAGCTTCCTCAACAGCATCCTCGGCTTCTACGCCAACTGCGGTATCGCGTGGATCGCGGTGGTGGCCTCGGACATCGTGTTCAACAAGTACATTTTGAAGCTCTCACCCAAGGTGCCCGAGTTTCGACGCGGCATGCTCTACAACATCAATCCGGTCGGCTTCGGTGCGATGGCGGCCTCGGCCATCCTGTCGATTCTGGTGTTCTTCGGAGCATTCGGTTCGACGATCAAACCGTTCTCGCCGATCGTCGCTCTCGTTCTCGCACTGGCCCTTCCGCCCATTCTGGCGGTGGCCACCAAGGGCAAGTACTACCTGCGACGCACCGACGACGGGATCGATATTCCGATGTTCGACGAGTACGGGAATCCGACCGAAGTCACCCTGCTCTGCCACGTCAGCGGAATGGAGTTCGAGCGACCCGACATGATCGCGTCCAACGTGCCGGGACCCAACGGAGAGAAGCAGTACATCAGTTCGTTGTCGCTCAGTACCGACAAAACGGGGGAGCACATTCTGCCGCCGCAGTAGGCGGCTGCGCCGCAGGTGCGTGGAAGTTCGTAGTGGGACACGAACTTCCACGCACCTCATGCGTCAGCGGCCGCGGAAATTCGGATCCCGACGCTCGAGCATCGCGTTCACTGCCTCGGGATGATCCTCGGTGTGGTGTGCGATGGCCTGATACGCCGCAGAGAGTTCGAGCAAGGATTCCAAGCTCTGCTGTTGGCCTTCGCGCAGCAGCTTCTTCGTCATCCGGAGTGCCTGCGGCGGGTTGACGGCCACGCGTCGAGCGAGTTCGTGGGCCGCGTCGAGCAGGTCGGCAGGCTCGACGACCCGAGAGACCATGCCCCATTCCAAAGCCGTTGCCGCGTCGATGGCCTCGCCGGTGAACGCCATTTCGCTCGCGCGTGCCATGCCGATGGCGCGGGGGAGCAGCCACGCTCCGCCGTCACCGGGAATGATGCCGACCTTGACGAAACTTTCGGCGAACTTCGCTGTGGTCGAGGCGATGCGCAGGTCGCACATCAATGCCAGATCGCAACCGGCTCCGATCGCCGGGCCGTTGACCGCGGCAATGGTAGGAACCTCGCAGTGATACAACGCCTTGGGGATTCGTTGGATGCCGTGACGGTAGCTCTGACGTAGCTGAGCAGGGCTACCACCGAACATGCCCTCTCGGTCACGCATGTGCTTGACGTTTCCGCCCGAGGAGAACGCCGACCCGGCTCCGGTGAGGATCGCAACCCGCACGCTCTCGTCCCGATTGATGGCGACCACGGCGTCTTCGAGAGCCTCGATCGTCTCGTTCTCGGAAATCGGATTGCGTGCGTCCGGGTTGTTCAGCGTCCAGACGACCACGTCGCCTTGTCGTTCGATGAGTACGGGTTCTCTCACGGGCGGGCCTTTCGTTGTTCTGCGGCTGCGCCGGTCGTGCGCCTTTTGCACCCCTGCAAGGGTGCAAAAGGCGCACGAGGGCGGAGCCCTACACCGTGCGGGTGAGGCGGTCGGCGAGGAGCTTGGAGAACTTCGCCGGATCCTTCAGGTCGGTTCCCTCGGCCAACAGCGCCGTTGCGTAGAGCAATTCGGCGGTTTCGGCGAGGTGGGGATCATCGCTGCGATCCTCGCGGGCCTTCTTCAGTCCCGTCACCAGGTCGTGGGTGGGGTTGAGTTCGAGGATCCGCTTCGAGGTCGGCACGAACTGACCCGACGCCTTGTACATCTTCTCGAGCTGCGGGGAGAAGCTGAACTCGTCGCCGACGACGCAGGCCGGTGACGTCGTCAGGCGCGTCGACAGCCGGACCTCCTTGACGTCCTCACCGAGGGTCTCGGTGAGCCAGGTGAGCAGTTCGGCGAAGTCCTTGTCCTGCTCCTCGCGCTTGGCCTCGGACTCCTTCTTCTCCTCCTCGGTGTCGAGATCGACTTCGCCCTTGGCGATGGACTGGAACGACTTTCCGTCGAAGTCGGTGACGTTGCCGACCCACACCTCGTCGACCGAATCGGTCAGTAGCAGTACTTCGAGACCACGAGCCTTGAAGGCCTCCATGTGCGGCGAGCTCTCGATCTGCTGACGGGATTCGCCCGTCATGTAGTAGATCTGCTGCTGGCCGTCCTTCATCCGGTCGACGTACTCGGCGAGGGTGGTCACACCCTCCTCGGAGTTGGTCGAGGCGAACGACGCAATGCCCAAGAGGGTTTCGCGGTTGTCGGAGTCGGAGATCAGGCCTTCCTTGAGGACCGTGCCGAACTGCGACCACAACGTCGTGTACTTCTCGGGCTGCTCGCTCTGCAGTTCCCTGACCGTGGAGAGCACCTTCTTGGTGAGGCGTCGCCGGATCGCGCGGATCTGCCGATCCTGCTGCAGGATTTCGCGAGAGACGTTGAGCGAGAGGTCTGCTGCGTCCACGACGCCCTTGACGAAACGCAGGTACTCGGGCAGCAGTTCCTGCGAGTCGTCCATGATGAACACGCGCTTGACGTACAGGTGCACGCCCGCCTTGCTCTCTCGCATGAACAGGTCGAACGGTGCCTGCGAGGGAATGAACAGCAGCGCTTGGTATTCGAACGTTCCCTCGGCCTTGAACGGGATGACCTCGAGCGGCTCGTCCCAGGCGTGGCTGACGTGCTTGTAGAACTCCTTGTACTCCTCCTCGGACACCTCGTCCTTGGAGCGGGTCCACAGTGCCTTCTGGGAGTTGATCGTTTCCGTCTCGATCGTGACGGTGTCCTCGCCGCCCTCCTCTTCGCTCTTGACGCGCTTCTCGACGTCGGTGCGAATGGGCCAGGCGATGAAGTCGGAGTACTTCTTGACCAGTTCCTTGATCTTGCGCTCGGACGCGTAATCGTGAAGGTGGTCTTCCTCGTCGGCGGGCTTGAGTGCCAACGTCACCGAGGAGCCCTGCGGGGCGTCG
The DNA here is from genome assembly GCF_000333955.1 of Rhodococcus sp. AW25M09. Classification (GTDB taxonomy): domain Bacteria; phylum Actinomycetota; class Actinomycetes; order Mycobacteriales; family Mycobacteriaceae; genus Rhodococcoides. The sequence continues at coordinate 14,253 of NZ_CAPS01000119.1, read as the reverse complement.
TCGACGTCGGTGATCTCGTAGGTGCCCTCGCCGGTGGACTCCCACTTGGTGGCGGTGCTCTCTCCGGCCTTGCGGGTGAGCAGCGTGACCTTCTCTGCGACCATGAACGTGGAGTAGAAGCCGATGCCGAACTGGCCGATCAGTTCCTCGGAGGCGGCTGCGTCCTTGGCTTCCTTGAGCTTCTTGCGAACCTCGGCGGTGCCGGACTTGGCCAGCGTGCCGATCAGGTCGATGACCTCCTCGCGCGACATACCGATGCCGTTGTCGCGGATGGTGAGGGTGCGGGCCGCGGCGTCGATGTCGATCTCGATGTGCAGATCCGAGACGTCGACGTCCAGGTCCTTGTTGCGGTACGACTCCAGGCGCAGCTTGTCCAGCGCGTCCGAGGAATTCGAGATCAGTTCACGGAGAAAGCTGTCCTTGTTGGAGTAGATGGAGTGCACCATCAGATCCAGGAGCTGACGCGTCTCCGCCTGGAATTCGAGCTGTTCGGTACTCAATGTCTCCCCTTCTAGCAGCAAAACCGACGCGGATATTCTACGGCAAGGCTACGGGTGAGCTGCGAAGACGTCGGCGCCGCCTACTCTGGTGGCCGTGACGAAGACGAAGTTGGTAATAGGTGCCACCGCTGCGCTGAGCGGTGCCTGGTTGGCGCGTGCGCTGTGGGGTCTGCCCTCGGCGATCGGTGCCCGACGCGCACAGATCACCCCGTATGCGGCCGGTTCTCCTCGGTACCGCGACCGCCGGTTCCACAACTCCGATCCCAGTTCCGCCTTCGTGCCCGGTCGGGGCAACAGGGGGCAGAAGAACATCGTCGTCTCGCTCTTGACCGATGGACGCAAAGGCCGGCCGCAGCATCCGATTCCGCTGGCACCGCCGATCGCGCCGGTGGATGCAGGCGAGCTGGCGGTCACCTGGTACGGGCATTCGAGTGTGCTCGTCGAGGTCGACGGCTATCGCGTGCTCGCCGATCCCGTGTGGAGCAATCGCGTCTCGCCCTCCTCGGTGGTCGGCCCGGCGCGCCTGCATCCGACGCCGGTCGAGCTGACCGATCTGCCGCAGGTCGACGCCATTGTCATCTCGCACGACCATTACGACCACCTCGACAAGGCGACGGTGCAGAAGCTGGCGAGCACGCAGTCGGCCTCGTTCGTGGTGCCGCTGGGGATCGGCGCGCACCTGCGCAAATGGCGGGTACCGAGCGAGCGCATCATCGAACTCGACTGGGACGAGCAAACAGATATCGACGGCCTCACCATCACCTGCACCGAGGCTCGGCACTTCTCCGGGCGCGGTCTGACCCGCGACTCGACGCAGTGGGCGTCCTGGGCGTTCGCCGGCCCGAACCGACGCGTCTTCTTCGGCGGCGATACCGGCTACACACCGAAGTTCGCCGAGATCGGCGGCAACTACGGACCGTTCGACATGACGCTGCTCCCCGTCGGTGCCTACGACGTCCGGTGGCCGGACATCCACATGAACCCCGAGGAAGCGGTCACCGCGCACGTCGATCTCACGGCGTCGGGCATTTTCGTTCCGATCCATTGGGCCACGTTCAACCTGGCTTTTCACCCGTGGTCCGAGCCGATAGTGCGGCTGCACGCCGCCGCTCAGGACGTCGGCGTCCAGGTGGCCGTGCCGATGCCGGGGCAGCGCATAGACGGCACACGAACCCTGCACGACGATCGTTGGTGGGCTCGGCTGGGCTGACCGAAGCGGGTTTAAGCTGCACGCATGTCAATCGACGCCGATGCGCAGCGTGATCACGGGCTGACCGAGGCGGACGTCGCCAGGCTCACGGCCGAGGGAAAATCCAACGACGTTCCGGCGCGAGCGAGTCGGTCGGTTCGCGACATCGTCCGAGGCAACGTGTTCACGCGCATCAACGCAATCCTCGGTGTGCTGTTGATCATCGTGCTCTCGACGGGCTCGGTGATCGACGGGATGTTCGGGCTGTTGATCGTCGCGAACAGCGGCATCGGAATAATTCAGGAAATTCGGGCCAAGCGCACGCTGGATCGACTGGCCATCGTCGGCCAGAACACCCCGCAGGTGCGACGCGACGGCGTCGCCAAGCAGGTTGCTCCGCACGAGGTGGTGCTCGGCGACATCGTCGAACTCGGTCCGGGTGACCAGATCGTCGTCGACGGTGAGGTGATCGAGACCGAGAGCCTCGAGATCGACGAGTCGCTGCTCACCGGTGAGGCCGACGCGGTGCACAAAACAGAAGCAGCGCAGATACTTTCGGGCAGCTTCGTCGTCGCCGGAAGCGGGGCGTACCGCGCGACGAAGGTGGGCCGAGACGCCTACGCGGCCAAGCTCGCGGAAGAGGCCAGCAAGTTCACCCTGGTCAAGTCCGAGCTGCGCAGCGGCATCGACAAGATACTGAAATTCATCACGTACCTGATGATCCCGGCCGGTGCACTCATCATCTACAACCAATTGTTCTCCAGCGGACAGGCGTTGCGACCGGCCCTCAACGGCATGGTTGCGGCACTGGTGCCGATGGTCCCCGAGGGCCTGGTGCTGATGACCTCCATCGCGTTCGCGGTGGGCGTGATCAGGCTCGGTCAACGGCAATGCCTGGTGCAGGAGCTGCCCGCGATCGAGGGCCTCGCGCGCGTCGACGTGGTGTGCGCCGACAAGACCGGAACCCTCACCGAGAACGGGATGCGGCTGCACGAGTTGGCGTTGATCGACAACGCCGATTCCGATTCCGTCACAGCCGCTCTCGCGTCTCTGGCGTACGACGATCCGCGGCCCAACGCCAGCGTGCAGGCCGTCGCCGAGGCCTATCCCGCCGCGCCGGGGTGGGCACAGAGCGCCGTGGCCCCGTTCTCGTCGGCCAAGAAGTGGAGCGGACTGTCCTACGGCGAGCGCGGCAACTGGTTGCTCGGCGCCCCGGACGTTCTGCTCGACCCGGGCTCCGAAACAGCTCGCCGGGCTGAATCCATCGGTTCGAAGGGCCTTCGGGTCCTGCTGCTCGCCAGCAGCGACATCCCCGTCGACGACGTGGCGGCACCCGGTGTCGTCACTCCACGGGCACTGGTGATTCTCGAGCAGAAGGTGCGCGAGGACGCGCGAGAGACGCTGGAGTACTTCGCGAGTCAGCAGGTCGAGGTGAAGGTCATCTCCGGTGACAACGCCGTCTCGGTCGGCGCGGTCGCCGGGTCGCTCGGCCTGCCCGGCGGCGACGCCCCGGTCGATGCACGAGACCTGCCCGAGGACTCCGAGGAGCTGGCCGACGCTGTTGCGAACTCCAGCACGTTCGGCCGTGTTCGTCCGGATCAGAAGCGAGCGATGGTGGGCGCGTTGCAATCTCGCGGTCACACGGTCGCGATGACGGGCGACGGTGTCAACGATGTGCTGGCTCTCAAGGACGCCGATATCGGTGTCTCGATGGGCTCGGGAAGTGCGGCAACACGAGCCGTCGCGCAGATCGTGTTGTTGGACAACAAGTTCGCGACGCTACCCTACGTCGTGGGGGAGGGGCGACGCGTCATCGGCAACATCGAGCGCGTCTCCAATCTGTTCCTCACCAAGACCGTGTATTCGGTGCTACTGGCGTTCCTCATCGGGCTCTCCGGCGTGTTGTCGCAGATCTTTCACTTCGAGCCGATTCCGTACCCGTTCCTGCCCCGGCACGTGACGATCGCAGCGTGGTTCACCATCGGCATCCCGGCGTTCGTGCTCTCGCTCGCGCCCAACAACGAGCGAGCCCGCAGCGGATTCGTCTCGCGGGTGATGCGGCTGGCCGTCCCGTCCGGAGCGATCGTCGGATCGTGCACGTTCGTGTCCTATCTGCTGGTGTACGCCGGGCCGAACGCCACCGAGACTCAGGTGACACAGGCCAGCACGACCGCGTTGATCACCCTGATCATGATCGCGCTGTGGGTGTTGGCCGTCGTCGCGCGGCCCTACACCTGGTGGAAGGTACTGCTGCTGGCCGGATCGGTGGGCGGCTACCTGCTGCTGTTCGCAATTCCGTTCTGCCGCACCTTCTTCAAGCTCGATCCATCGAATGTCGGTGCCACCACCAGTGCGTTGGTCATCGGCGCGATCGGTATCGCGCTCGTCGAAGTCGCCAACCGGATCGGAACAGCGCTGCGCAGTCGGCAGAGCGAACCGTAAGCTGTCAGGTGTTCCGAACGACCCGAGGAAAGAGGAGTGAGTCATGGGCTTCGCAGACAACTTGAAGGGCATCGTCGACAAGGGCAAGGACCTTGCGGCCGAGAACTCCGACAAGATCGACGACGTCGTGGACAAGGCGGGGGACTTCATCGACCACAAGACGGACGGTAAGTACGCCGACAAGGTGGACAAGGTTCAGGAAGCAGCCAAGAAGGCAATTCCGGACAAGTAGGATCAACCGGTCGTCCGACACGATTTCCAGTGCCGTCGGTCGCGCCGTAGGGTGCGGCTGACGGCACAATTGTCGGTGTGGACGGACCGATTCTTCTTCTCGTAGTCATCTTCGCGATCGCGGTCGCCGGATTCGCCAAGCGTCTGGACCTGCAGGTCCCGCTCGTTCTGGTCACCGTCGGATCCATCGCGTCGTTCGTTCCCGGGGTTCCACATGTCAGCCTCTCGCCCCAGCTGATCCTCGGCGTGGTCCTTCCGCCGCTGCTGTACTCCGCCGCGCTGGATTTCTCGTTCGTCACCTTTCGGCGGAATCTCGGCCAGATTCTCCGGCTCGGACTGGTCATGGTGATCGTGACGACGTTCGTCGTCGGCTGGTTCGCGAATCTGCTGATCCCGGAATTGACGCTCGGCGCGGCCCTGGTTCTCGGCGCTGTCGTGGCCCCTCCCGACGCGGTGTCCGCGATCTCTGTCGGCCGCAAGCTCGGCTTACCAGCGAGGATGATGGCCATTCTCACCGGCGAGAGCCTGGTGAACGACGCGGCGGCGCTGACCCTGTTCACCCTGGCTGTGGCGTCGGTGACGGGCAGTCGGATCGAATTGGGTTCGCCGGTGTTGTTCTTCGCCTACGAGATCGTCGGAGGCGTTCTGGTCGGGTTGGCCCTGTCTCGGATCGTGCGCTTCGTCCGCAGTCGCATCACCGATTCTGCGCTCGAAACCCTCCTCGGTCTGGTGTTGCCGTTCACCGCATATCTGGCGGCGGAGGAGATCCACGCATCCGGCGTCCTCGCTGTGGTCACTGCAGGCTTCGTTCTGGGCCGCGTCACCGCGGATGTCTCGGTGTCCACCCGGGTCCAGGAGCGGCAGGTGTGGCCGACACTGGATCTTCTGCTCGAAGCATTCGTGTTCGCCTACATGGGTTTACAGCTGAAATTCGTCGTCCAGGAAGTGCATCGTGAGGGGTTGCCGGTTCACCATGTCTTCGCGTATGCGGTGCTGGTACTCCTGGTGGTCATGGCTGTCCGCCCGGCCTGGATATTCGCCAACGCCGGACGGAACAAGTTGTTTCACAGGCTGTTTCGGCGCAAGGAGCGCTCTGAGCCCGGGCTGACGTGGCAGCAGAACCTGGTGCTCTCCTGGGCAGGTATGCGCGGGGTGGTGACGCTCGCCGCGGCGGCCGGTGTGCCGTTGACGACGGTGGTGGGTGACGATTTTCCTGGCCGGGCGGTGATTCAGGCGGTGGCGTTCGTCGTCGCCGTCGGTACCCTGCTGCTGCAAGGTCTGACGCTTCCACTGCTCATTCGTCGCCTCGACGTCGCCGATCCACTCGAGCAGCAGCGCAACGACAATCAGCGTCTGCTCTCGCAGGCCATCGCCCGCACGGCAGCCGAGCACTACCTCGAGCGAGCGGCGACGGAGGGAATTGCCGGTGCGGACCGGGAGCGGGTCGCCGAAGTGATCGAGCGGGTGCGCCGGTCGGTGCGCGCTCGACTCGATGCCGACGAGACCGAGGACCGGGAGAAGCGAATTGCCGCGGCGGGAGCGTTGTTCGATTCCTTGCGCCACAACGTCCTGGTCGCGCAGCGGGCTGCGCTCATTGCCGCTCGTGACTCCGGGGAGTTGGACGACGAATCGTTGCGGGCAGTGTTGAATGGCTTGGACGTGGAAGAAATTGCGGCGGAGGCCCGCATCGAACGGCGAACGATATAGACGGCGAACGATACAGACGGCGAACGATATAGACGATTAAGAATGTAGGAGCGCAGAGACTGTGAGGTCGACCGGACTGGTGGCCGCCGCGGCACTGGTGCTCGCCCTTGCCGCGTGCAGCGCGCCCGTCGCAGCTCCCGCCCCGACTACCTCGGCGACGCCACCGGCTCCCGAGGGCTCCGAACGCGGCGAGATCGTCTCGTCGATGTTGCTCGGTCAGGTCGACATCGGTGTCGCGTACCTCGGCGGTACGGCCACGAACATCGTGTATCGCACCACCGATGGGCTGACCGGTGGCTCGGCTGTCACCTCGGGAACGGTGTTCGTGCCCAAGGGATCTGCGCCCCCGGGCGGATGGCCGATCGTCTCGGTCGGGCACGGCACCACCGGTGTCACCGACGAATGCGCGCCCTCGCTCTACCCGAACCTGTTGGGCAGCATCGGATTGGTGACGCCGTTCCTCGAGCGCGGCACGGTGGTGGTGGTGACGGATTACCAGGGTCTCGGGACGCCGGGCGATCCGGCCTACCTCGATCGGGATGCGGCGGCCTACGACGTCATCGATGCGGTTCGGGCGGCCCGCAATGTGGTTCCCGATGTCGGCACCAGGTGGGGCGCTGTGGGTACCTCCCAAGGCGGACAGGCAGTCTGGGCGGCCGCTGAGCGAAGCGCAGAGTACGGCGACGGCCTGCAATTGGTGGGTGCCGCAGCGCTCTCGCCCACAGCCGATCTGACTCGATTCTTCGCGCCCGAAACCGAACAGACCTTGGCGCGTCAGCTGCTGGTGCCGTTTCTCTTCGAGGGTCTGCACGCCGCCGATTCGAGCGCCGAACGCTCGGACTACATCCGCGGCACGTTCGCCGACAACGAGGACGCACTGACGGCGTGCAGTGATCTGCTCGGCTTCTCCAAGGCCGACGCGGGAGCGCTCATCGATCCGGCCGATGCTCTCCCGGCCACTGAGCAGGCACGGAATCGGATGACGGACTGGCTCGAGTCGGTGGCGCTGCCGACCTCACGTACCGACGTACCGGTGCTGGTGCTGGTCGGGGAGCGCGACGATCTGGTCGATCCCCAGTGGACGCGCGATGCAGTCGCGACAGCATGTGGCCTGGGCCAGGACGTCGAGTTCGTGTCCGAACCGCAGCAGGGTCACGCCGAGCTGGCCGCCAACGGCACCGCAGTCGACTGGCTCGTCGAACGCTTCCTGAACATGCCGACGTCGAACACGTGCGGCGGGCTGTGACCGGGGCACTGGCCTGGCTGGCGGTGATCGTGGCGGTGATCGTCACGGTGATCGCCGTCATCAGCCTGCGCGGCCGACGGGATCTGACCACACCGGCCGAGCGGGCCGTCCACTCCACCCTGCACACCGCCTCGCTGGCGGCCAAGCCGCTGCGCGACGGTCTCGACGCGCGTTCGGCCGCCGCTGCTGCGCCGCATCTACGGGTACTGACCGGAGCCGACGCGTTGGGCATCGGCGATCCCGACGGTTCCCTGCTGGCGTGGGACGGTCCGTGGGACGAACTGACACCGGCCTTCGTCGAGGCGGCCAAGCGGGCCGTCGGCGGGCAGCGACGCGTCCTGGTGCGCCTGCCACTCGGTTCGATTCACCCGGTCAAGGCGCTGGTGGTACAGCCGATGGTGGTGGACGATTCGCCGGTGGTCGGGGTGTTGGGTGCGGCCCTGGTCGCAGACCCGGGACCGGGCATGCTCGGTGCCATCGCCGAGGTCGCGCGCTACGCGTGTGGGCAGATCGAATTGGCCGAGCTCGATGCCTCCAGAGCTCGGCTCGATCGCGCCGAGGTGCGGGCGCTGCGGGCCCAGATCAGTCCGCACTTCATCTACAACGCACTCGGCACCATCGCGTCGTTCGTCCGAACCGATCCCGATCAGGCGCGCGAGCTGGTGCTCGAGTTCGCCGACTTCACCCGATACTCGTTTCGCAACGCAGGCGAATTCACGGTGCTCGCGGACGAACTTCGCAACATCGATCGGTACCTGACACTCGAGCGGGCCCGTTTCGGCGATTCTCTGCAGGTCACCCTGCAGGTGGCGCCGGAGGTACTGGGGGTCGCACTGCCGTTCCTCGCGTTGCAGCCGCTCGTCGAGAACGCCGTCCGGCACGGCCTGTCCGGCAAGGCAGACGGTGGCCGGGTCACGATCATCGCAGCCGACGAGGGCACCGACGCCGTCATCAGCATCGAGGACGACGGGGTGGGGATGGATCCGGAGGTACTGCGTTCGGGCAGTCTGCACACCGAGGACGCGGCCCACGTCGGATTGGCGAACGTGGACGATCGGCTGCGGGCGGCCTTCGGAAACGACTACGGTCTCGTGGTGGACACCGCACCCGGCGCAGGCACCAAGGTGAGCATGCGTGTGCCCAAATTCAGGCCGGGTGTGCGGGCATGACGCAGTCTGCCAAGCCCGCATCCGGACGTGGATTGGTGGTGCTCGCTGTCGACGACGAGCGCCCTGCCCTGGACGAGCTGGCCTTCTTGTTACGCAGGCAGGAGACCGTCGCCGAGGTCTATACCGCGCCCGACGCAACCACCGCGCTGCGGCAGATCCAGCAGACGGCCGCACCCGGTCAACCGGTGGTCGACGCGGTGTTCCTCGACATCAACATGCCCGGCCTGGACGGCTTGGAACTGGCCGGCATCCTGTCGGCGTTCGCGCGGCCACCGTCCGTCGTGTTCGTCACCGCGCACGACGATCGGGCACTCGCTGCATTCGATCTCGGTGCCGTCGACTATCTGCTCAAACCACTGCGCGAGGATCGGCTGACCGAGGCCGTTCGCCGCGTCCTGCTCGCTCGCCGTCGACCCGCCGAGTCCGGGGACAGCTCCGCCGACGAGGTCATTCCCGTCGAACTGGGCGGAACCACCACATTGGTGCACCGGTCGTCGGTCGCGTGGGTGGAGGCGGACGGTGACTACGCCAGACTGCACACTGCCACCGGTTCTCATCTGGTGCGCATACCGATCTCGGCTCTCGAAACTCGCTGGGCCGAAGCAGGATTCCTGCGGGTGCACCGCTCCTACCTGGTGTCACTACGGCTGGTGACGGGGATCCGCAGCGTCGGTTCGGGTCTGGTGGTCTGCCTGCGAGGCAGCGGAGATCTCGCCGCCTGCGAATTGCCGGTGAGCAGACGGCATGCCAGGGAGCTCAAGGACAAACTCGTCCGCGGGCCACTGCAGTCGTGGTCGTCGCGATGATCAGGGCTGTGCAGTGACCAGGGCTGCGCTATGAGTCAACCGCAGCGGCAGCGGGTGGTGCTGTCGCAACGTCGCGGTGCCCGGATGGTGCGCACCCGCATCGAAGTGCAGGAGCAAACCGAGGTCGGTGACGCCCTGGTCCGCAGTCTGGTGCGCGCGCAACTGCTGTTGTCGGTGCGCCTGGCGATGATGACGTTGTCGATCCTGTTCGCGATTCCGCTGTTGGGCATGCTGGTCGAGCGTGTCACCGATGTGGCGCTGTTCGGAATCGGGTTGCCGTGGTTGGTGTTGGGCGTGGCGATCTATCCGTTGCTGTTCGGGGTCGGGTGGGCCTACGTGCGCCGGTCCGAGCGCAACGAAGCCGAGTTCGTCGGGCTGGTCGAGGACTAGGTATCGGGTGAACGGTTCCATTCCCATAGCGACGGTGATCGCGCTGCTCGCGGCAGCCGCGGCCACCGTGGGTATCGGCATCTACGGAGTTCGGTTGGCCCGCACCACCTCGGACTTTCTCGTCGCCTCGCGGAGCGTCGGTCCGCGCTGGAACGCTGCAGCCATCAGCGGTGAATACCTTTCGGCTGCATCATTTCTCGGTGTCGCCGGGCTCATCGCCAAGTACGGTGCCGATGCACTGTGGTATCCGGTCGGTTTCACCGCCGGCTACCTGGGGCTGTTGCTGTTCGTTGCTGCCCCACTACGGAGGAGCGGCGCGTACACGGTCCCGGATTTCGTCGAATTCCGGCTCGGTGCACCCTGGTTGCGGACCCTGGCGATGCTCGTGGTCGTGGTCATCTGTGCGCTGTACCTGGTGCCCCAATTCCAGGGTGCGGGCCTGACGTTGAACATTCTGTTGGGGGTGCCGGGATGGGTGGGGGCACTGGCCGTAGGGCTGATCGTCATCGCGAACGTCGTCGGCGGCGGGATGCGCTCGATCACCTTCGTGCAGGCGTTCCAGTACTGGCTCAAGCTCACCGCGATCGCCATCCCCGCGCTGGTCCTGGCCGTGCACTTCTATGCCGACGACCGCAGCATCGGCAGCCCGGCTCCACCGACCGTCACCGAACAGACCGTCGTCGACATCACCACCGATGTTCTCGTGCAGGTGGATTCCCCGATCGTCGTGTCCGTGGCGGGCACCCTCGACGACGAGAGCGTCGACGGACGGGTTCGGCTGGACGCCGGCCAACACCTGCTGGGCTCGGGGACCGCGCTCACGCTCGACGCCGGATCACCCGTGCCCGTCGTCGCGGGAGCGCCGACAACCGATCGGGCCTGGGCGACGCCCGGCGGGGGACTGGGCGGCGCACATCCGCTGTACCAGGTGTATTCGCTGATCCTGGCCACGTTTCTCGGGACGCTGGGGCTGCCCCACGTGTTGGTGCGCTTCTACACCAACCCGGACGGGCGAACCGCACGACTGACCTCGCTGACCGTCCTCGCTCTGCTGGGACTGTTCTACCTGTTCCCCACGGTGCTCGGCGTCTTCGCCCGGCTGTACGTACCGCAACTACTGATCACCGGGGCCTCGGACGCGGCGGTACTGCTGCTGCCCGGCTCCGTACTGTCCGGGATCCCCGGTCAATTGCTCGCCGCGTTGGTCGCCGCCGGTGCCATCGCCGCCTTCCTGTCCACCTCGTCCGGTCTGCTGGTGAGCATCGCCGGTGTGCTCAGCACCGACGTCCTGGCGGGCCGGATCCGAGACTTCCGCATCGCCGCGATACTCGCCGGCGCGGTGCCGCTCGCACTGTCGATCGGCGTTGTCTCACTGGACCTCTCGCGCACCGTCGGACTCGTCTTCGCGGTCGCGGCATCCACCCTGTGTCCTTTGCTCGTACTGGGCATCTGGTGGCGCGGCCTCACCGCAGCGGGCGCAGCGACCGGACTGCTGCTCGGCGGCGGAATCTCACTCGCGGCCGCGTCGATCTCCGTCGTCACCCCTATCTCAGACGGCATCCTCGGTGGTTGGGCAGAAGCGATACTCGGCTACCCGGCCGCCGTCAGTGTCCCCGTCGCCTTCGTCTCGATGATCGCGGTCAGCCTCGCCACCCGAAAAACCGTGCCGTCGGACATCTCCCGCATCTTCGCAAGACTGCACCTGCCCGAAGGCCTCGAGATGGGCAACGACCGAGAGCGCGAACTCTGAGACACGCGGGTCACTACGCAGGCTCCACAACTGTCGACCTCGGTCATTCCGCAGGCTCCACTGCTGTCGACCTCGGTCATTCCGCAGGCTCCACTCCTGCCACCCCGGTCATTCCGCAGGCTCCACTCCTGCCGCCCCCCGCTCAGCGGCCATTCTCGACCGCTCGTCGCACACACCCGCAGCCCATCGTGTGATCGACGCAAGCTCCACATTTTGTGACCTGACTCTCACTACTGTTCCGAGTCAGCTACAGCTCACATCTACTTCAGGAGTCCAAGGTGACCGCTTCGGAAACCAATTCGCCACCGGACGCGCAAGCGTTCGTCGACATGCAAGCCAGTCCCGAGTTCCAGGAACTGCGGCATCGCCTGCGTAGCTTCGTGTTCCCGATGGCCGGATTCTTCCTGGTCTGGTACTTGCTCTATGTGTTGCTCAGTACGTACGCCGTCGACTTCATGTCCACTCGCGTATGGGGCAACATCAACGTGGGGCTGCTCCTCGGGCTCGGACAGTTCGTCACCACGTTCGCCATCACCGGGATCTACGTCCGGTTCGCCAATCGTGAACTCGATCCTCGCGCCGCAGCCCTGCGCGCCGAGATGGAAACATCCCAGGAGGCGAAGCGACGATGAGCTCCACTCCAGTCAACCTTGCGCAAGAAGCAAGCACCACCGTCGGCGAACCCATCGTCAACATGTCGATCTTCGTCGCCTTCGTCGCCATCACGATGTTCGTGGTCATCCGTGCCTCGAAGAAGAACGCGACGGCATCTGAGTTCTTCACCGCCGGAGGCGGATTCACCGGCCCGCAGAACGGCGTCGCCATCGCAGGCGACTACCTTTCCGCAGCGAGCTTCCTCGGTATCTCCGGCGCCATCGCCGTCTACGGTTACGACGGTTTCCTGTACTCCATCGGCTTCCTCGTCGCCTGGCTCGTCGCACTTCTCCTGGTCGCCGAATTGCTCAGGAACACCGGCAAATTCACCATGGCCGACGTACTGAGCTTCCGGCTCAAGCAAGGCCCGGTCCGCACCGCGGCTGCGCTGTCCACGCTGACGGTCTCGCTGTTCTACCTCCTCGCTCAGATGGCGGGTGCCGGCGGACTCGTCGCGCTGTTGCTCGACATCACCGATCGCACCGGTCAGTCCATCGTCATCGCCGTGGTCGGCGTGCTGATGATCATCTACGTGTTGGTCGGCGGCATGAAGGGCACCACCTGGGTCCAGATCATCAAGGCCGTCCTGCTCATCACCGGTGCCGCGATCATGACCGTGCTGGTGCTGGCCAAGTTCGGCCTCAACTTCTCCGAGCTTCTCGGTAGCGCGCAGGAGATGGTCTCCGGCTCCGCCAGCGAGGCGGTTGCGGCGCGCGACATCATCGACCCCGGCGCACGGTACGGCGGCAGTGGACTGTCCAAGCTCAACTTCCTCTCGCTCGGTATCGCTCTGGTCCTCGGAACTGCAGGCCTGCCGCACGTGCTGATGCGCTTCTACACGGTGCCCACCGCCAAGGAAGCTCGCCGCAGCGTCGTGTGGGCCATCGCCCTCATCGGTGCCTTCTACCTGTTCACCCTGGTGCTCGGCTACGGCGCAGCCGCCATCGTCGGACCGGACCGCATCCTCGCCTCTGCAGGCGGAGAGAACTCGGCAGCGCCGCTGCTCGCCTTCGAGCTCGGTGGCGTCATCCTGCTCGGGGTGATCTCGGCGGTGGCTTTCGCGACCATCCTCGCCGTGGTCGCCGGTCTGACGATCACGGCCTCGGCCTCGTTCGCCCACGACATCTACGGCAGCGTCATCAAGAAGGGCAATTTCGACGACGCCAAGCAGGTCCAGGTCTCGAGGATCACCGCTGTGGTCATCGGCGTCCTCGCCATCGGCCTCGGTATCCTCGCCAACGGTCAGAACATCGCGTTCCTGGTGGCACTGGCGTTCGCGGTCGCCGCTGCGGCCAACCTGCCGACCATCCTGTACTCGCTGTTCTGGCGTCGTTTCACCACCACCGGTGCTCTGTTCAGCATGTACGGCGGCCTGATCTCGACGATCGTGTTGATCATCTTCTCGCCGGCCGTGTCCGGATCCCCGACGGCGATGATCCCCGGCTCGGACTTTGCATGGTTCCCGCTGTCCAACCCCGGCATCGTCTCGATCCCGCTGGCGTTCGTTCTCGGCATCGTCGGAACGCTGATCTCGAAGGACACCGAGAACACCGACAAGCAGGCCGAAATGGAGGTTCGCTCCCTCACCGGCATCGGTGCAGAAAAGGCGAGCTCTCACTGATCTGTCGCAGCACTACCCGAACTGCCCGTGTGAGCAAGGCCTCACACGGGCAGTTTCGGTTCAGCGGTTACCATCCCTGCTGTGGCCAAGCTGAAGGTTTCCCTCGACGTCCCACTGACCCCCGAGCAGACGTGGGCGCACGCCTCCGATCTGTCCGGATACGAGAAGTGGCTCTCCATCCACGAAGCGTGGCGCGGTGAGCTGCCCGAGCAGCTGGCCGTCGGCACCACCCTGGACTCGATCGCCAGCGTGAAGGGCATGCGCAACCGGGTGTCGTGGAAGATCGAGTCGTACGATCCGCCCAAGAAACTCGAGCTCAAGGGCAACGGCAAGGGTGGGGTCAAGATCGGCCTGAACCTGACGGTGAAGTCCAAGGGCGACGGCTCCGAGATCACCATCGACGTCAATCTCGGCGGTGCTCCGCTGTTCGGTCCGATCGGATCCGGTGTCGCGCGTGCCCTCAAGGGTGACATCGAGAACTCGCTGAAGACATTCGTGAAGATTTACGCCTGAAGTAGTATCTGGCGCACCGAACGGCGGGGTGGAGA
>NZ_CAPS01000120.1 GCF_000333955.1 Rhodococcus sp. AW25M09 | reverse complement strand
TGGTGGTCGTGCGGCAGTGGCACACGCGCGCGCATTCGTCAGGTGCACGGGGAATGGTGCCCGATTCGGGGCTACTTCGCTCGCGTCTGGCAAACGCGCGCGCGTTTGCGGAATCGGGGGGTGAACCGCGAATCCCGAACCCCCGATCCCGAGCCCGAGACCCAGCTACACAGGGGTCAGTTGCACGCACGCATCCGCCGCGAGCCAGAACAAGTGCTCGCGGACCGTCGTTGCTTTCGTCCAGCCGCGGTGATCCCAGTCGGCGGCCAGTGAGTCGCCTGCGTAGAGCAGTTGGGCGAAGCGCACTCCGCGGAATCGGGCAACCGCGCAGAATGCCGATGCCTCCATGTCCACCGTTCGGCAGCCTTCTTCGATGCGACGCGAGACTCGCCCACGGGTTTCGCGGTAGAGCGCGTCTGTGGTCCAGGATCGGCCCGTGACGAAGTCGACGCCGGCCTCGGTCAGCACCGACTGCAGCACGGCCACGCCTTCCGGATCGGCGTCGACCACTCGGCCCGGCGGTAGGTAGTGGAACGAGGTGCCCTCGTCGCGGAGGGCGCTGTCGACGATCATCACGTGTCCCATGCCCAGGTCGTCGGACAGTGCTCCCGCGCCGCCGACGGCCACGAACTGGGTGCAGCCCATCGCGATGGCTTCTTCGAGGAACAGTGCGGCCAGCGGAGCGCCGACTCCAGGATGGAAGACCGCCAGCTTGTGCCCGCCCCGTTCGATCTCGTAGACGGGGTGTTCGCCGTGCTCGGAGCGCATGACCGACACGATCCTGGCGTCGCCCTTCGCACGGATGCTCTCGATCACCTCGGCGAAGAAACACACGACTGCTTTGCGCGGTACGTCGACTCCCACGGCCACCATCGACGGGTCGATGACGCCCGTTTCGTCCAGATCGTCCTCGGTCAGCGCGATGTCCATCTGGTGATGTTCGCACGAGCCCTGGACGACCACCGCACGTCCGATGCCGTACATGTCGGATGCGCCTTATAGACTCTCCCTGGCATTTCGCTCCATCGAAGGGACCTATTCCTCGTGTCCGCTAGCTCTGTACCCACAGACACTGTCTCCAACGCCGTCGCCACCCCCGACGTTGCGCAGCCGTACAAGGAACTCGGACTCAAGGACGACGAATACGTCCGCATCAAGGAAATCCTCGGCCGTCGTCCCACCGACGCCGAATTGGCGATGTACTCCGTCATGTGGAGCGAGCACTGCTCCTACAAGTCCTCGAAGGTGCACCTGAAGTACTTCGGTGAGACCACCACCGACGAGATGCGCAAGCCCATGCTCGCCGGTATCGGTGAGAACGCGGGCGTCGTCGACGTCGGCGACGGCTGGGCCGTCACGTTCAAGGTCGAGAGCCACAATCACCCGTCGTACGTCGAGCCCTATCAGGGTGCAGCGACCGGCGTCGGCGGCATCGTGCGCGACATCATGGCCATGGGCGCTCGCCCGATCGCGGTCATGGACCAGCTTCGATTCGGAGCAGCCGATGCACCCGACACCCGCCGTGTGCTGAGCGGCATCGTCGCCGGCGTCGGCGGTTACGGCAACTCTCTGGGCCTGCCCAACATCGGCGGCGAGACAGTGTTCGACGCCTCCTACGCCGGAAACCCCCTGCTCAACGCGCTGTGCGCCGGCCTCATGCGCGTCGAGGACATGCATCTCGCGTTCGCCTCGGGCCTGGGCAACAAGATTATTCTGTTCGGAGCGCGTACCGGGCTCGACGGCATCGGCGGCGTGTCGGTGCTGGCCTCGGAGACCTTCGACGGTGACGAAACCGGGGGTGGCCGCAAAAAATTGCCGGCCGTCCAGGTCGGCGATCCGTTCACCGAGAAGGTGCTCATCGAAGCCTGCCTCGAGCTGTACTCCAACAAGCTGGTCGTCGGTATCCAGGACCTCGGCGGTGCCGGGTTGTCTTGCGCCACTTCGGAACTCGCATCCGCGGGCAGTGGCGGCATGCACATCGAGCTCGACAAGGTGCCGATGCGCGCCACCGGTATGACGCCCGCCGAGGTGCTCTCGAGCGAATCCCAGGAGCGCATGTGCGCGGTGGTGACGCCCGAGAACGTCGACGCGTTCATGGCCGTCTGCAAGAAATGGGACGTCCTGGCCACCGTGATCGGTGAGGTCACCGACGGTGAGCATCTGCAGATCACCTGGCACGGCGATACCGTCGTCGATGTTCCGCCGAAGACCGTCGCGCACGAGGGGCCGGTGTACAACCGCCCGGTGCAGCGGCCCGCCACTCAGGACGCCCTGGTCGCGAACACCACAGCGTCGTTGAAGCGCCCGGAAACCGCGGACGAGTTGAAGGCGACGCTGCTGAAGATGATCGGCTCGCCGCAGCTGTGCAGCCGTCGATTCATCACCGAGCAGTACGACCGCTACGTGCGCGGCAACACCGTCCTCGCCGAGCACGCCGATGCCGGAGTGATCCGTATCGACGAGAAGACCGGTCGCGGCATCGCTTTGGCCACCGACGCATCGGGTCGCTACACCGCACTCGATCCCTACCAGGGTGCCCAGCTCGCCCTCGCCGAGGCGTTCCGCAACGTCGCGGTCACCGGTTCGACGCCCAAGGCCGTCACCAACTGCCTGAACTTCGGCTCGCCCGAGGACCCGGGTGTCATGTGGCAGTTCCAGCAGGCCGTGCGCGGCCTGGCGGACGGCTGCGTCACCCTCGGTATCCCCGTGACCGGAGGCAACGTCAGCTTCTACAACCAGACCGGTGCCGAGCCGATCCTGCCGACGCCGGTGGTCGGTGTCCTCGGCGTCATCGACGACGTGCACCGCCGCATCCCCACCGGTCTCGGCCTCGAGCCCGGTGAGACGCTGATTCTGCTCGGCGACACCTACGACGAGTTCGACGGATCCATCTGGGCCCAGGTGGAGCACGATCACCTCGGCGGCGTGCCGCCCAAGGTCGATCTGTCCCGAGAACAGCTGCTGGCCGAGATTCTGCTTGCATCCTCACGCGACGGACTGGTCTCGGCGGCACACGATCTGTCCGAGGGTGGCCTCGCGCAGGCCGTCGTCGAGGCGGCTCTCGCAGGCGAAACAGGGTGCCGCATCATCGTTCCCGACGATGCCGATCCGTTCGTGACGCTGTTCTCCGAGTCCTCGGGTCGTGTACTGGTCGCAGTGCCGCGCACGGAGGAGATCCGGTTCACCGGCATGTGCACCGCTCGCGGCCTGCCGTGGGTTCGCATCGGCGTCGTCGACGAAGGCTCGGACTCGATCGAGGTCCAGGGACAGTTCTCCATCTCGATGGCGGAGCTGCGAGAGACGTTCGAGAGCACACTTCCCAGACTTTTCGGCTGACCGAGGTGGGGGGACGGACGTCGGTCGGGGAACAGGCATCGGAGCGGCCCGGCGTCGAACCCGACGCCGATCTCAAGCAGGACCAGCATCACCGATACCACTTCCCGGCCCTCGAATTCTCGGTGCCTTCCCCGGAGAAGCATCCGTTCGTCATGTGGGCGTGGGGGCTACTACGCCTGGACTTCACTGGGATCGCGTTCAGCGCGCTGTTCTTCTGCTGGTCGTTGACGCCGTCGCTGCTTCCTCGCGGTTGGCTGTTCCAGGGCATCATCGGCGGCATCAACGCGGGTATCGGCTACGCGTTCGGCGTCGCGTTGGGGTGGACGGTGACTCGATGGTGGTTGTCGTCGCGGTCGTGGTGGCCGTTGCCCCGCACGGTCGAACGGGTCGTCAAGGTTGCCGTACCTGTCGCAGCGATCGCCGCGTCGATGATCATGCTGGCTGTTTCGGCGGAATGGCAGCGTGAGCTGGCCGCCCTGATGGACGCGGAGGGCACCACCACCACGGGATACCTTCGAACCGGGGCGCTCAGCATCGCTGTTGCGGCTCTGCTCGTTTCGATGTCGCGGGTGTTGCGCGACCTCGTTCGATTGCTGGCCCGCCAGCTCAACCGTGTCGTGAAGATGCCACGGGAAGTGGCCAATGCGCTCGGGGTCGTGCTGCTCGTCGTGCTCTCCATCGCACTGGTTCAGGGTGTGCTGCTGCGTGCGGTCTCCGAGGTGACCAACTCTGCGTTCAGCCTGCAGAACGACGAAACCCGGGACGGCGCAGAGCAACCCGTTGCCGATGAGCGATCCGGCAGCCCGAACTCGTTGGCACCCTGGGACACTCTGGGATTCGAGGGCCGAAACTTCGTCTCCAGCGGTCTGCGTGCCGACGAGATGGAACGGGCCACGGGCCGTCCGAGCCGAGAGCCGATTCGGGCCTACGCAGGGCTGGAAACGGCGCAGACGCAGGCCGAGCGACTCGACATCGTGGTCGCCGAACTCGAACGCACCGGGGCGTTCCAGCGTGCCGCTCTCGTCGTCGTTCCGACCACGGGCACCGGGTGGGTCAACCCCACCGCCATCGAAGCCGAGGAGCTCATGTTCGACGGCGATGTGGCTACCGTCGCGTCGCAGTACTCGTATCTGCCCAGCTGGATTTCGTTCATCGCCGAGGGCGACAAGGCCGCGCAGGCAGGCAAAGCGCTGATCGACAGGGTTCACGACCGATGGCTGCAGGAGCCGGAGGCCACTCGCCCCAAGTTCTACGTCTACGGAGAGAGCCTCGGTACTCAGGCAGGGGAGGGGGCGTTCGATGGTTTGGCAGACATCAGGGCCACCACCGACGGTGTCCTCTGGGTGGGACCGCCCAACAACAACCGCATCTGGAGTCAGTTCGTCAGCCGCCGCGACCCGGGGACTCCCGAGGTCAGGCCGGTCTATTCCGAGGGCCTGACGGTCCGGTTCGCCGACAACTCCTCGGGCATCCCACCGGAGGATCAACCGTGGTACGAACCGCGGATCCTCTACGTTCAGCACGCGTCGGATCCGGTGGTCTGGTGGTCACCCGACCTGCTCTTCGAGCGTCCCGACTGGCTGTCCGAGCCACCCGGGCCGGACCGGCTGCCGAGTATGAGATGGTTCCCGGTCGTCACGTTCTGGCAGGTGGCCGCCGACCTGACGAACGCCGCGGGTGTTCCCGACGGGCACGGCCACAACTACGGAACCCTCGTGCTCGACGGCTGGGTCGCCGTCGCGGCCCCCGAGGGCTGGACCGATCGTGACACCGAACGAGTCCGCGGGGTCATGGAGGAATTCGCCGGCCGGGACGGTCCCGAGAAGTGAGAATCTCAGCGATCGTCATCGGGCTTTCGAGCACGGCATGGAGCACGTTCGTTCTGCCGTCCTCGGGCCTCGATGCCCGAGGCCGAGCGGTGGCCGATGCGTCGTTCGCGGTCGGTATCGCTGCGGTGTCGGGAACGAATGCAGAGCAGCTCGGCCTGCGCAACGCTGTTCCCGGGCTGAAGTGGGGCGCTGCGGCGTCGGCGATTCCGGTGCTCGGAGCTGCCGTCGTCGCCGCAATTCCGGCGTTGCGACGCAGGGTCCGCCCGGCCGAGGACGATCTGGCCGAGTGGGTGTTGTTTCGGATTCCGGTGGGGACGGTGCTGACCGAGGAGCTGCTCTTCCGTGGAGTGCTCGACGCCGCCGCGCCGGCCCTGTCGCCGATCTTCTTCGGGTTGTGGCACGTTCACCCGGCCCGCGCTGCCGGAGACTCGGTGATCGGAACGGTGTTCGCGACGACTGCGGCAGGTCTGGTGTTCTCGTGGCTGCGGGCTCGCAGCGGCAGTGTGCTGGCCCCAGCGCTGCTGCACTACTTCCTCAACGCGAGCGGTGCCGTTCTGGCGAGTCTCGCTGCAACCAGCCCTGCCGCGCGATAAGGAGTAGAACAACGATGCCACCGCACAAGGAGGTCAGTCCCGCCGAGGTTCGCGATGCGGTGCTGGCGGTGGGGGATTGGATCAAGGGCGAGGCAGACAAGCCGACTCGCGCCCAGATCGCTGCGGCGGTGCGCACCACCGCCAGGACTCTCGGTCAGAATGCGCCGGGGTCCTCGGTGGAGGTACGAGTACCACCGTTCGTCGCGGTGCAGTGCATCGTGGGTCCGCGGCATACGCGGGGGACTCCGCCGAACGTGGTCGAGACCGACGCTCTGACCTGGCTGCAGGTGGTCACCGGGACCCGTGATTTCGCGCAGGCTCTTGCCGACGGTTCGATCGATGCGTCCGGGAGCCGGGCGGCCGAGGTGGGCCGCTGGTTGCCGCTGCTGTCGATCCGGTGAACCTGCCTGATCCGCGCGAATCGGACACTCGTTCACCTGTTGGGAATCTCCCGTCCACACGATGCGTTGACAGAGGCCGTGTGCCCGTAGACTCGGGTACGGCCCCCGCCCGTACCCCCAAGGGAGCAATGCCCGTGACCAACGCCGATTTGTCGGTCGACAGTCCGAATCTTTTGGTAAGTCCGAGTTCTTTAGCAGGACCGCCCATCGACGAACCGGAAAACGAGCCACGCGAAGAGTGCGGAGTGTTCGGAGTGTGGGCCCCGGGCGAGGATGTGGCCAAGCTCTCGTATTACGGCCTCTATGCGCTGCAGCACCGCGGCCAGGAAGCCGCCGGGATCGCGGTATCCGACGGTTCCCAGGTGTTGGTGTTCAAGGATCTCGGCCTCGTCAGCCAGGTGTTCGACGAGCAGACGCTCGGAGCGATGCCAGGTCACGTCGCTATCGGGCACTGCCGTTACTCCACCAGCGGCTCGGTGACGTGGGAGAACGCGCAGCCGATCTTCCGCACCACCCCGGCGGGCTCTGGGATTGCGCTGGGCCACAACGGAAATCTCGTCAACTTCGCCGAGTTGGCCACCAAGGCGCGCGAAGCAGGACTGATCAGCGATCGACTGCAGGGCAACGGCACCTCGGATTCGGATGTGGTGACCGCGCTGATGGCGCACAAGGCCGCCGACTGCACCGTCGAACAGGCGGCGATGGAGCTGCTTCCGCAGCTCAAAGGCGCGTTCTGTTTGACGTTCATGGACGAGCACACTCTCTACGCCGCTCGGGATCCGCACGGCGTTCGGCCACTGTGCCTCGGCCGACTCGACCGCGGTTGGGTGGTCGCCAGCGAAACGGCGGCTCTCGACATCGTCGGCGCTGCGTTCGTCCGAGACATCGAGCCGGGCGAGCTGCTCGCGATCGATGCCGACGGCGTTCGGTCCTCGCGGTTCGCCGCCCCCGAGCCCAAGGGGTGCGTGTTCGAGTACGTGTACCTCGCTCGCCCCGACAGCGTGATCGGCGGTCGGTCGGTCAACTCCACCCGGGTCGAAATCGGTCGTCGGCTCGCCAAGGAACACCCGGCCGAGGGTGACCTCGTCATTCCAGTTCCCGAGTCCGGTACGCCGGCGGCGATCGGCTTCGCGCAAGGGTCCGGAATTCCCTACGGCCAAGGCTTGATGAAGAACGCCTACGTGGGACGTACGTTCATTCAGCCCTCGCAGACCATTCGGCAGCTCGGCATCCGGCTCAAATTGAATCCTCTCAAAGAGGTCATTCGCGGCAAAAGGCTGGTGGTGGTGGACGATTCGATCGTCCGCGGCAACACTCAGCGGGCCTTGATCAGGATGCTGCGCGAAGCCGGTGCGCTCGAGATCCACGTGCGCATCGCCTCCCCGCCGGTCCGCTGGCCCTGCTTCTACGGCATCGACTTCGCTTCTCCCGCAGAGCTGATCGCCAACGGCGTCGACTCCGAGGACGGAATCCTCGAAGGCGTCCGGCAGGCCATCGGTGCGGACTCGCTGGGCTACATCTCCATCGACGGCATGATCGGTGCCTCCGAGCAGCCCGAGTCACGTTTGTGTGCAGCATGTTTCACGGGTAATTACCCGATCGATCTGCCTGCCGACAACGCACTCGGCAAGCATGTTCTCGAGGGTCTGCTCGCGTCGGCCGCCGGCCACACGGTGGACAACGATGCGAATGTGAGCGCTCTCAGTCGCCCCTGACCTGGCTGTTTCCGTGAAGGAACAGCAGGGTTTTCTCAATGCCACATATTGGAAACAGTCCATCGGTACTGTCCCGAGTTACATAGGACACACCGAATTGGATAGAGGCACCAGATGACCCTGTCGCCCGACGACGGACGCATGCTGCGCTACAGCGCCGCATCCAGAACAGCTGTACGCAAGCACGGTAAGAAGACCGCAGCAGTGGCAGCACTGTCGGTCCTGGCGTTGACAGCCGCAGCTTGCGGCTCGGGACGCACCGACGCCGCAGGATCCGGAGACGGTGGCGGCGAGACCATCACGGTCGGCACCACCGACCAGGTGACATCGCTCGACCCGGCCGGCTCGTACGACAACGGTTCGTTCATGGTGATGAACCAGACGTACCCCTTCCTGATGAACTTCGCTCCTGGCAGCTCCGAGCTCGAGCCCGACGCGGCAGAGAGCTGCGAGTTCGCCGAGCCGACCGTGTACAAGTGCACGCTCAAGGACGACCTGACGTTCGCGAACGGTAATCCGTTGACGAGCGAGAGCGTGAAGTTCTCCTTCGACCGCGTGGTGTCCATCAACGATCCCAACGGTCCCGCGTCGCTGCTGACGAACCTCGACAGCATCGCGACACCGGACGAGAAGACCGTCGAGTTCACGCTGAAGGCAGCGAACGACCAGACGTTCCCGCAGATTCTGGCGACACCGGCGGGCCCCATCGTGGACCAGACGGTGTTCCCGGCCGACAAGATTCTCGACGACGACGCGATCGTGGCGGGTACGCCGTTCGCCGGTCCCTACTCCATCTCCAGTTACGCCAAGAACTCTCTGATCAGCTTCACCTCGAACGGTGACTACAAGGGCATTCTCGGAACGCCGAAGACCTCGTCGGTCAACGTGAAGTACTACACCAGCTCGGACAACCTCAAGCTCGACGTGCAGAACAAGGCCATCGACGTCGCGTGGCGCTCACTGACCCCGACGGACGTCGAATCGCTCGGGGCCGTGGACGGTCTGACGGTGCACGAGGGACCCGGCGGCGAATCGCGCTACATGGTGTTCAACATGAACACGATGCCCGGCGGCACTCCCGAGCAGAAGTTGGCCGTGCGCAAGGCGATTGCGTCCTCGGTGGATCGCCAGGCGTTGTCCGACGGCGTCTACAAGGGCACCTACACTCCGCTCTATTCCGTCGTCCCGACCGGCCTGGCCGGATCCAACACCGCGTACGGCGATGTCTACGGCAAGACGCCGAACCGCGACGAGGCAGCCGGATTCCTCTCTGCGGCAGGCGTTGCCACCCCTGTCCAGCTCAACCTGCAGTACAACCCGGACCACTACGGTTCGAGCTCGAGCGAGGAATACGCCGCGATCAAGAACCAGCTCGACTCGACGGGCCTGTTCGACGTGAACCTGCAGTCCACCGAGTGGAACACATACAACAAGGAACGCGTCGCCGACGCCTACCCCGTGTACCAGCTCGGTTGGTTCCCGGACTTCCCGGATGCAGACAACTACCTGACGCCGTTCTTCGCGCCGGACAACTTCCTGCAGTCGCACTTCGAGAGCCCGGCCATCACCTCGCTGCTCGATCTCGAACGCACCACCGCCGACGAGAACGCTCGGATGCAGATCATCGGACAGATTCAGACCGAACTCGCGACGAACTACCTGCCGACGCTTCCGCTGTTGGAAGGCAAGCAGATCGCCGTCGCCACCGACTCGATCAGCGGTGTGGACGAGACACTCGACGCCTCGTTCAAGTTCCGGTTCGTCACGCTCGCCAAGAGCTGAACCGGTGCCCGCTACCGACAGCACCACGGTAGAGGGCGAGAAACAAGCAGAGCAGGCGAGCGCGCCGTCACGGTACGGCGCGCTCGCCCGCTATCTCGGGATCAGATTCCTGCTGATCATCCCCACTGCCTGGATTCTCGTCACCGTCGTCTTCTTCCTGATGCGGGTGATCGGTGATCCGATCACTGCCGCCCTGGGTGGCCGCTTGCCGGCCGAACAGATTGCCCAGCGCAAGGCCGAGGCCGGCTACGACCGGCCCATTCTCACGCAGTACTGGGAGTACCTGACCGGTTTGCTGCGCGGCGATTTCGGCCGGTCTTCCACCGACAACCGCGCGATCAGCGATGTGCTGCTCGTCAACGGTGCCGCCACACTGGAATTGGCCTTCTGGTCACTGCTGGTCGCCTTCGCCGTCGGCATCCCGCTCGGATTCTTCGCCGCGACCCACCGCGATCGGTTCGGCGACGCCTCGCTGCGGATCTTCGCGATCCTGGCGTACGCCGCTCCGGTGTTCTTCGTGGGCATGTTGCTCAAGCTGCTGTTCGCGGTGAAGCTGGGGTGGCTGCCGGTGGCCGGGCGTGCCAGCACCAATGTGGAACTGGCACTGCAGAATGTCGCACCCAAGACCAACATCCTGATAATCGATTCGTTCCTCTATGGGGACTCGAGCTACACCGTCGACGTACTCGAACATGCCGTACTGCCCGCACTCGCCCTCGGTCTGCTGACAGCCGGTGTCTTCCTGAGGCTGGTGCGAGTCAACCTGATTCAGACCTTGCAGGCACCGTTCGTCGATGCTGCGCGAGCTCGCGGACTGAGCGAGGGCACGGTGACGCGGCGGCATGCGTTCCGCAACGCGATGATTCCCATCGTCACCGTCATCGGCCTGCAGATCGCCGTGCTGCTCGGCGGCGCGGTACTCACCGAGACGACCTTCGAGTGGCAGGGGCTGGGATACGAACTGGCCCGGTACCTGCAGGCCCGCGATTTCGTTGCGGTGCAGGGCATCGTGACGTTCCTGGCCGTGGTGGTCGCTGTCGTCAGCTTCTTCACCGACGCCATCGTCGCCCTCATCGATCCGAGAGTGAGGTTCTGATGACCACCGAAGTAGTGCTGTCCGAAGAACCCTCCGCCCGTCCACGCCGAGTTCCAGGTATAGCGTTCGTCAAGTCCACCTCGGGGTTGCAACGCGTCACGCTGCTCGTCGGCCTGGCCCTGATGGTGGCGTTCGTCTTCGCCGCGGTATTCGCGCCTCTGCTTGCGCCCTACGGGTTCTCGCAGACCAGCGACGCCGGGGAGGCTTTCGCTCGGCAGGCGGCTCCGTCCGCCGAGCACTGGTTCGGTACCTCGGTTCGCGGCGAGGACGTGTTGTCGCGTGTGATCTACGGTGCCAGAACAGCATTGATGGTGATCGCGTCGTCGTTGGTGCTGTCACTGATCATCGGTGTTCCGCTCGGGTTGGCCTCGGGTTACATCGGCCGGTGGTTCGACCGAGTGTTGGTGCTGTTCATGGACGCGATGTACGCGTTTCCGTCGTTGCTTCTCGCCGTGGTCATCTCGATCACCGTCGCGGGCGGCCAGTCGTCCAGCTTCGGCGGTATCGCGTCCGCAGCCATCGCCATCACGGCGATCTTCGTACCCCAGTACTTTCGCGTGGTGCGTAACGCCACCGTCTCGGTCAAGACCGAACCGTACGTCGACGCCGCCCGCGTGACCGGAGCGGGCACTCCGCGAATCCTGTTCCGCCACATCCTCGCCAACGTGGTGCAGACACTCCCGGTCATCATCACCCTCAACGGTGCCGAGGCGATCCTGACGTTGGCGGGACTGGGCTTCCTCGGATTCGGCATCGAACCCACCTCCGCGTCGGAATGGGGTTACGACATCAACAAGGCCTTGCCCGATATCTCCAACGGCATCTGGTGGACGTCGGTTTTCCCCGGCCTGGGCATCGTTCTGGTGGTGCTCGGTCTGACCATGGTGGGTGAAAGTGCCAGCGAGACACTCAATCCGCTGCTGCGAACCCGCAAGAAATTCAAGAAGGCGGCGAAGGTATGACATCGAGTCTGACGACATCGAGAGAGAACACGCCGAAAGACGCTGCGCTGTCGGTGGAATCGTTGTCGGTCACCTTTCTCACCGACGCCGGTGAGGTCGATGCCGTCACCGAGGTCTCGTTCGAGGTGTATCCCGGTGAAGTACTCGCCGTGGTGGGTGAATCCGGATCGGGAAAATCCGTCAGCGTCCGATCCGCCATCGGCCTGTTGCCCGACACCGCGCGCGTCGAGGGACACGTGGTGCTCGGCGGCGAGGACGTGACGACGCTGAGCAACAAAGCATGGGCGCAGTTGCGGGGCAACAAGATTTCGATGGTGTTCCAAGAGCCCGGCAGCGCTCTCGATCCGCTGTTCACCATCGGATATCAGATCGTCGAAGCGCTCCGCGCCCATCCGGGTAGTGACGGTAAGCGGATGCCGGCCAAGGACGCCAAGGCGCGTGCCGTCGAGTTGTTGACGATGGTGGGGCTGCCCGACCCCGAGCAGCGCTTCTCGTACTACCCGCACGAGCTCTCGGGTGGCCAGAAGCAACGCGTGATGATCGCGATCGCGATCTCGTGCGAGGCGAAGGTCATCATCGCCGACGAGCCGACCACCGCCCTCGACGTCACGGTGCAAGCCGAAATCCTCGAACTGCTGCGCGATCTCAAGGATCGGCTGGGCTGCGCCATCGTGCTCATCACCCACAGCATGGGTGTGGTGTCCGACCTGGCCGACCGCGTCGTGGTGATGCAGAACGGCCGCGTCGTCGAAGAAGCGCCGGTCGCGCAGCTGTTCGAGGCACCCGCGGACGACTACACCAAGAAGCTGCTGGCTGCGGTGCCCACTCTCGCCGCGGTGGAGTCCGACAAGACCGTCGAGACCTCCGGCGAGCCGGTACTCGACGTCTCCCATCTGGTGGTGCAGTTCTCCGGCGGTGTCGGCTCACCTGCGTTCCGGGCGGTCGACGACGTCTCGCTGACCATTCACCGGGGTGAAACCCTCGGCCTGGTGGGTGAATCCGGCTCGGGAAAATCGACCATCGGCAGATGTGTGGCGGCACTGCAGAAACCCACCAGCGGAAGTGTGACGGTGATGGGCCAGAACATTGCCGGCGTGAGCGAACGCAAGCTCAAGCCACTGCGCAAGCGGTTCGGCTTCGTCTTCCAGGACCCGTCGGCGTCACTGAACCCCCGACTGACCGTCGGACAATGTATTGCCGAGCCGATGATCGTGCACAAATACGGCTCCAAGGACGCGATCGCGACCAGGACGACCGAGCTGCTCGACGCCGTACAACTGCCGTCGGGAACGGACAAGCGTTACCCACACGAGCTGTCCGGTGGGCAACGCCAACGCGTCAGCCTGGCGCGGGCACTGGTGTTGGGACCGGATCTGGTGGTTGCGGACGAGCCGACCAGTGCGCTCGACGTATCGGTGCAGGCAGCAGTACTGGACCTGTTCGAGGCGTTGCAGCAGGAATTCGGCTTCGCCTGCCTGTTCATCAGCCACGACCTCGCGGTCGTCGACCGTGTATCGCATCGCGTGGTCGTGCTCCGCGACGGGGCAGTCGTCGAAGTGGGAACCCCGTGGAAGATTCTGCGATCCCCGGAGGCGGACTACACCAAGAAGCTGCTCGCGGCGATTCCGGGCAAGCGCCTGCACACGTAAATTCTTCTCGCCACCGGGCACTCCGGTACCGTTGGGGCCGCGCCGCACCGGGCGCTGACATGAACTAGTACACAGGCTGGAGCCGAATGACCGAGGAATCCCAACCCACGAGCGCACCTGACTCGGGCGGTGCCTCCTACGCGGCGGCCGGGGTCGATATCGCCGCAGGAGATCGAGCAGTGCAGCTGTTCGCGCCGCTCGCCAAGAAGGCCAGCAGGCCCGAGGTCATGGGCGGTCTCGGCGGTTTCGCCGGTCTCTTCGCGCTCAAGGGCGACTACCGTGAGCCGGTCCTGGCCGCATCGACCGACGGTGTCGGCACCAAGGTCGCGGTGGCGCAAGCCCTCGGCAAGCACGACACCCTCGGACTCGACCTGGTGGCGATGGTCGTCGACGATCTTGTGGTCTGCGGAGCCGAGCCACTGTTTCTGCAGGACTACATCGCCGTGGGCCGCGTCGTTCCCGAGCAGGTCGCCGAACTGGTCAAGGGCATCGCCGAGGGTTGCATCATCGCCGGCTGCGCGTTGCTCGGCGGCGAGACGGCCGAACACCCGGGACTGATGGCCGACGGCGACTACGACCTTTCGGCCACCGGAATCGGCGTCGTCGAGGCGGATTCGATCCTCGGCCCCGAGCGGGTGCGGCCCGGTGACGTCGTCATCGGTATGGGATCGTCCGGCCTGCACTCCAACGGTTACTCATTGGCCCGCAAGGTGCTGCTCGAGATCAACCACATGGATCTCGGCGGCCACGTCGAGGAGTTCGGCCGCACCCTCGGCGAGGAACTGCTCGAGCCCACCAAGATCTACGCCAAGGACTGCCTCGCGCTCGCGGCCGAGACCGATGTGCGCACGTTCTGCCACGTCACCGGCGGCGGACTGGCCAACAACCTCTCCCGGGTGATGCCCGAGGGGCTGGTCGCCGAACTGGACCGCACCACGTGGAGCCCTGCCCCGATCTTCTCGCTGATCGCTCAGCGCGGACGCGTCGAGCGGGCCGAGATGGAGCAGACGTTCAACATGGGTGTCGGCATGGTCGCGATCGTGGCACCCGAGGACGTCGACCGCGCACTTGCCGTGCTGACGGCCCGGCACATCGACTGCTGGACTCTGGGCACAGTGAAGAAGGCCGCCGGTAAGGACATCGCCGCCGAGCGTGCGCTGATGCTGGGCAACCACCCGAGGTTCTGATCGGCTAGGTTCTGATCGCCCGAGCACCGGACGAACAAGTGAGGGGGAGCCGCAGTGCGGCTCCCCCTCAGTCGTTCAGTGCACAGTACTAGCGTCGCCAGTCCTCGTACTCGTCTTCCTCGACTCGGGAATGCACATCCGAGTCAGAGTGGATGCCACGATGGGAGTTGGACGAACCACCGGAGAGTTCTTTCTGCAGACTCTCCAAGTCCGTTGTCGGCGAGCTGTACTTGAGCTCACGAGCGACCTTTGTCTGCTTTGCCTTAGCCCTGCCTCGGCCCATGGCGGTGCCCCCTCGCGGACTTGCGGGGCGGCCTGGGGAAATTTGGCGGCCCCGTTAGAGTTGGTATTTCTTCCTGGCACACACTCTAGCGCGCGAATCGCCGCGATGCGCAGACGGTGCCATGTGTCGGAGGTGCGCAGGCCGACGCGACACGCCCGGGGTTGGGGTCGGCGGCGCCTGTACCTGCACATATCCGTGCACTGGCGAACTATATTTGCCGGACGACACGAAAATCGACGTACCGCGCGTCACGGTCTCCGCGAGGATTTCAGCGCTGCCGCCGCGTCGCGGTACACCTTCGGTGCCAATCCCGGCTCGTCGAGCAGAGTCTGCATCGCGGTCGCATCCCTGCCTTCGAAGAGCATCCGGACGGTCACGCCGTGCTCGGGAACCGACTCCACGGTCACCGCGTCGCCACTGCCGAGAACACCCGGCTCGATCACTCGCAGATACGCGCCGACATCGCCCCGCGCCGTGAATCGACGGATCCACCCCGGTTCGCCCATCCAGCGCGCGAACGTGGCGCACGGCTTGCGGGCGATCGTCACCTCGAGTGTCACGGTGCCGACCCTCCACCGCGAGCCGATGACCGCGTCCGTCACCGGCACCCCGGCGGTGCGCAGGTTCTCACCGAATCGCCCCGCCGGTACCGGCGTTCCCAGCTGATCGGCCCAGTACTGCGCCTCGCGCTCGTCGTACGCGTAGACGGCCTGATCGAGCCCGCCGTGGAATTTCGTGTCCCGGCAATGATCACCGCCGATACCGAGCTCGTGCACACGAACCCTTATCGGGGTCGTTCCGCAGGCTCCACGAACCCTTGTCGGGGTCGTTCCGCAGGCTCCACGAACCCTTGTCGGGGTCGTTCCGCAGGCTCCACTCCCGGCCGCCCCCTCGACAGGGCGCTTGTCGATACCGCTGTCGATCACCGCGCGGCGTCCGAACGGGACGTCGGCGTGTACGACGCACACTGCCAGAACGGCTCCGTTCACCGGCCGCGCAGGCGATCGACGGCAGCGCGACCGGCCTGCACATCGTCGTAGGACGGGATGGAATCGGGATCGATCGACGCCGCGCAGGGGCCTGCCTCCAGTGCGGCGTCGACCGGAACGTTCCTCTTGAGCAGAGCCAGCGCGATCGGACCGAGCTCGAAGTGATCGACGACGGTTCCCAGCCGGCCCACCGAGCGCCCGCCGGCCGTGACCGAATCACCCGTGCTGGGCCGACCGTCTGCAGAACCGTCGAGATGCAGCAGCACCAGGTGTCGCGGCGGGCGACCCAGGTTGTGGACGCGCGAGACCGTCTCCTGGCCGCGGTAGCAGCCCTTCTCCAGATGCACGGCACCGAACTCGGCGGCACTGCCGATCCATCGAACCTCGTGCGGAATGGTCTTCTCGTCGGTGTCGACGCCCACGCGCGGACGCAGCGATTCCACCCGCAACGCGTCGAACGCCCAGGTTCCGGCCGGAGCGGCGCCTGCGTCGCGCAGTCGGATGAACCAGTCGCTCAGGTTGGCGCGAGGAACCACCACGTCGTACGAGTTCTTTCCGGGCCACGGCATCCGCCGAACGAATCCGCCGCCGTCGATCGCCGACGCACCGTAGAGCTCGCTCGGAGCCGGCACACCGGCCTTGTCGAGAACCGACGCCGCGTCGGACCCCAGGACGGTGAGAACGGCGAGTTCGTCGGCTTCGCGGGGTTCGGCCTTGGCCCAGAACACCATCTTCTTCAGGAACGACAGCAGATCCGGCCCGGCAGCACGTTCGGTGTCGATGTACGTGACACCGTCGAGGTCGGTCTGTACGAAGTGATGCTCGATGCGGCCGTTGACGTCCAGGCTCAGGTTCTCGGCCGAGCTACCGTCGGGCAGATCGGAGACGAGTTGGCTCGAAATCGTGTTCAACCATCTCAATCGTTCGTCTCCGCTGATGGCGAGCACGAACCGGTGAGACCGATCGATGACGGCGGCGCTGTTGACGGCGTCCCGTTGCTCGCCGAACGGATTGCCGTAGTGCCAGGCCACCCCGGCGTCGACGCTGTCGTCCGGGGAAGGCACTGCACCGGGAAGAGTGAGAAGAGGACTGGGACTGATCGTCACGGAATCGGACACCACCCCATAGTAGGAGCCTGGGAAGCCGGACGTTTTACCCAGTCGCAACGCGGCCGATATCGAGGGGCGAATTCCCCTGTCTAGGTTTCGAGCCGTGAAAGCACTGAGACACCCCGCAGCGCAGATCGGCCTGGCGGCGATCGGCGGAATCGCGTTCGGTCTGATCGTCGGGGACTGGGCGGCAAACCTGAAGTTCATCGGCGATCTGTTCATCCGCCTGATTCAGATGTCGATCGTCCCGCTGGTCATGACCTCGGTGATCGTCGCAACCGGATCGATGTCCGGAACGGGAACCGGCAAGATCGCGGTACGGACGTTCGAGTGGATGATCGGCTTCTCGTTCGTGGCAGCGGTTCTGGCGTGGTTGCTCAGCACCCTCATCCAGCCGGGTGCGGGCATGGAGTTCACCCAGGAACTCGACCCGAGCCTCGAAGAATCCGCGAGCGAGGCGTTGGGCTGGCAGGACACACTGCTCAACTTCGTCTCGACCAACGTCTTCAGTGCGATGTCGACGGCGACCATGGTGCCGATCATCGTCTTCTCGTTGCTGTTCGGTATCGCGTTGCGCAGCCATATCACCAAGACGGGCGACACCGGCGTGCTGACGTTCATGGATCAGATCCAGCAGATCGTCCTGACCATGATTCGCCTGGTGATGTACATCGCACCGGTCGGTGTGTTCTGTCTCCTCGCTGCTCTTGCCGGGGATGTCGGCTTCTCCGTCGTCTCGACCGCTCTGAGCTACCTGGGCACCACGCTGCTCGGCGTCGTCATCCTCTTCGCCCTGTTCGTGGTGGTCGTCACCGTGCGGACGCGGCTCGATCCCAGGAGCTTGCCGAACAAACTCACCGAGCAGACGGTCATCGCGGTGACGACCACGAGTTCTGCTGTCACGTTCCCGACGGTCCTGAAGAACACCGTGGAGAAGGTCGGTGTCAGTCAGAAAGTCGCGAATTTCACGCTGTCGATCGGGCTGACCATGGGCTCGTACGGCGCGGTGCTCAACTACATGATCGTCGTCATGTTTCTCGCGCAGGCGGGCGACATCGATCTCGGTGTCGGCCAGATCGCCCTCGGGATGGGTCTCGCCATCCTGCTGAACATGGGCACGATCACCGTGCCGGGCGGGTTCCCCGTGGTCGCAATGTTCCTCGCGACCTCGCTCGACCTTCCGTTCGCAGCGGTGGGCCTGTTGATAGCCGTCGACTGGTTCGCCGGAATCTTCCGCACCTTCCTCAACGTCAACGGAGACACGTTCGTCGCGATGTTGGTGGCCAACGCCGACGACGAGATCGACCGTGACGTCTACAACGGCACCAAGACCGTGGTCGCCGAGGACATCGACCTCGACGAGTACCGCGAGGTGATGGCTCGAGCGGATCAGGCCGACTGACCGCTGCTCTACAGTGACGCCATGCTCGATTCGATAGTCGTGACGTTGGACGGCCGAGTGCACGACCCGGATCGGCCGTTGCTGTTCGCCGACGACCTGGCTGCTGTGCGCGGGGACGGCGTGTTCGAGACGCTGCTCGTCCGCGACGGCGCGGCCTGCGCCGTGGAGTTGCATCTCGCGCGTCTGGTGGCGTCGGCGAAGGCGCTCGACCTGCCGGTTCCAGATGCGGAACAGTGGCGCGCTGTCGTCGAGCAGGCCGTCGGTCTGTGGGCGACGGGGTTGCAGGACGAGGGAGTGCTTCGGTTGGTACTGAGCCGCGGCCGCGAGGGCGGCGGGGATCCGACGGGATACGTGACGGTGGGCCCCCTCCCGGAGCGGGTGCGGTCCGCGCGCGAGGACGGGGTGTCGGTGATCACCCTCGATAGAGGGTATTCGGTGGATTTCTCGTCCGGTGCGCCGTGGCAACTCGCAGGAGCCAAGACGCTGTCCTACGCGACGAACATGGCTGCACTGCGACATGCGGCCACGCTGGGCGCGGACGACGTCATCTACCTCAGCAGTGAGGGCCGAGTACTGGAAGGCCCGCGCTCGACGGTGGTGCTCGAGCGCGGTAAGACTCTCGTCACACCGTCGGTCGAGCAGGGCATCCTGGCCGGAACCACGGTCGCCGGGTTGTTTCGGGTTGCCGAGGCCGATGGTTGGACGTGCGAACACGGGCACGTCTATCCAGCGGATCTCATTGCAGCGGATGGTGTTTGGCTGGTTTCGAGTGTCACGCTCGCGGCGCGGGTGACGACGATGAACGGCGTGACTCTCGGTCGTGCGGGCCTGGGCGAACCGGTGCGCGCGATGGTCGATCGAGCGGTGAAGGCGGCCGAGAAGCAATAAGGGCCGAACGACCCTGCCGAAAGACTCTTCCCTACTACCAGCCGTAGTAGTACATTCGAATTCGTCGCGGGTCAATGCCCTGACCAGCGGTGTTGCCCGTCACAGCTCGGGTCGAAGAGTTCGGAGTACTGATGGACGCGTTGGATGTCTCGAGGTGGCAGTTCGGTATCACCACCGTCTACCACTTCATTCTCGTACCCCTCACGATCGGCCTTGCGCCGATGGTGGCCGCCATGCAGACCATGTGGGTGATCACCGGCAAGGACTCCTGGTACCGGCTGACCAAGTTCTTCGGCAAGCTGTTCCTCATCAACTTCGCGCTCGGCGTCGCGACCGGAATCGTGCAGGAGTTCCAGTTCGGGATGAACTGGAGTGAGTACTCACGGTTCGTCGGTGACGTCTTCGGCGCGCCGCTTGCACTCGAAGGGCTACTGGCGTTCTTCCTCGAGTCCACGTTCCTCGGTCTGTGGATCTTCGGCTGGAGCAGACTCCCCAAACTCGTTCACCTGGCCACGATTTGGCTCGTCGCCATCGGCGTCAACGCCTCGGCCTTCTTCATCATCGCCGCCAATTCCTGGATGCAGCATCCCGTCGGCGCGATCTACAACGAGGAAACCGGCCGCGCCGAGCTGACCGATATCTGGGCATTGCTCACCAACAACACTGCGCTGGCTGCTTTTCCGCACGCCGTTGCAGGCGCATTTCTCACAGCCGCGACCTTCG
Organism: Rhodococcus sp. AW25M09; assembly: GCF_000333955.1. Lineage (GTDB taxonomy): Bacteria > Actinomycetota > Actinomycetes > Mycobacteriales > Mycobacteriaceae > Rhodococcoides. The sequence goes on along the minus strand of NZ_CAPS01000120.1, from coordinate 85,773 downwards.
TCGCCGGAATCTCCGGTTGGTGGATGGTTCGCGAGGCTCGTAAGAAGAACAGGACGAGTTCACGCCTGATGTTCAGGTCGGCAGCGCGCATGTCCTTCGTCGTCATGATCGCCGCGGGTGGCGCGCTCGCACTCACCGGGGACATTCAGGGCAAGCTCATGTTCGAGCAGCAGCCGATGAAGATGGCATCCGCGGAATCGTTGTGCGACACCGAGACCGGAGCCAGTTTCTCGCTGTTGACCGTGGGTACTCACAACAACTGCGAATCCGTGGTGCACCTCGTTTCGATTCCCGGCCTGACCTCCTTCCTGGCGGAGAACGACTTCGATTCCACCGTGCAAGGCGTCAATCAGCTGCAGGACCAATACGAGCAGCGATTCGGTCCGGGCAACTACAAGCCGAATCTGTTCGTCACCTATTGGGCCTTCCGGATGATGATCGGACTGGCCGCAGGCTCCGCGCTGCTCGCCCTTGCGGGTCTGTGGGTCACCCGAGGCGGCCGGATTCCGGATCAGAAGTGGTTCTCGTGGTTGTCGCTTCTGGCAATTCCGACGCCGTTCCTGGCCAACAGTGCCGGCTGGATCTTCACCGAAATGGGTCGTCAGCCTTGGGTTGTCGCGCCGAACCTGTCGGGAGTCGATCAGATCCGGCTCACCGTCGATCAGGGCGTATCGGACCATCCTGTCGCCCTCGTCGTCGCCTCGCTGGTGACGTTCACGCTGCTCTACGCCGCTCTCGGCGGTGTCTGGTTCTACCTGCTGAGGCGCTATGTCATCGAAGGACCTCTCGACCACGACGCGCATCCGCACGTCGACCCACCGGATTCGGAAGACGATGAGCCCAAACAACTCTCGTTCGCGTACTAGGGGATAGTCAATGTCATTGCCCGAATTCTGGTTCTTCATCATCGCGTTCTTCTTCGTCGGCTATTTCGTGCTGGAAGGCTTCGACTTCGGCGTCGGGATGCTCATGCCCATACTGGGTCGAGATTCAAAGGTCGTTTCGCAGGCTCCACTCCCGGGCAGGCACCCCGATGCAGCAACGGGGGAGAGGCGCAGGCGTGCCGTCCTGAACACGATCGGCCCCGTCTGGGACGGCAACGAAGTCTGGCTCATCACTGCGGGCGGTGCTCTGTTCGCCGCCTTCCCCGAGTGGTACGCGACGTTGTTCTCGGGCTTCTACATTCCGCTGCTGCTGATCCTGGTCGCGCTGATCCTGCGCATCTGCGCCATCGAGTGGCGCGGAAAGATCGACGATCCGGTGTGGCGTAAGCGCTGCGATATCGGCATCGGTATCGGATCGTGGGTTCCGGCGGTGCTGTGGGGCGTCGCCTTCGCCAATATCGTGCGCGGAGTCGCGATAGACGGGAACAAGAAGGTCACCGCGGGATTCTTCGACCTGCTTAACCCGTACGCACTGCTCGGCGGAGCCACCATGGCGTTGGTGTTCGCGCTGCACGGTGCGGTGTTCATCGCGCTCAAGACCTCGGGGGACGTGCACGAGGACTCGGTGAAAATTGCCGCGCGACTGTCGGTTCCGGCAGTACTCGTCGGCGGAGCCTTTGCGCTGTGGACACAACTCGCACACGGAAAGACGTGGACGTGGGCACTCGTCGCCGTGGCAGCGGTGGCCCTGCTTGCCGTCGTCGCACTGACAGTGAAGGTGCGCGAGGGCTGGGCCTTCGTGTTCACCACCGTCGCGATCGTGGCCGTCGTGGCGCTGCTGTTCGCGTCCCTCTTCCCCAACGTCATGCCATCCACGACGGACGCCGCCTTCGATCTCACCATCGCCAACGCGTCGTCCAGTGCGTACACGTTGAAGGTGATGACGTGGGCTGCAGCGTTCGCTGCTCCCGTTGTCATCGGCTACCAGGCCTGGACGTACTGGGTATTCCGGCAACGCATCTCGAGTGCCCACATACCGGACTCGATCGGACTGACGGTCAAGTCGTGACCGCACCCGCTCTTGCGCGTACACCGGCGAAGGGGCCGGTCGATCCGCGGCTGTGGAAGTACTCTCGTTCCGCCCGCGGTTACCTGCTCGCGACGGTCGGGCTGTCGACCGTCGTCACCCTGTGCATCATCGTGGGCGCGCTGACGATCGGACGCATCCTGGCCGGAGTCATCACCGACCCCGCAGCCAGGACGGTATCCGCCTGGACGGCGGAACTGGCCGTGTTGGCGGGTGCGATGGTAGTTCGCGTCCTCGCGACCGGGGCCCAGTCGCGGTACGCACACCGGTCGGCCTCGCGTGTGGTGGCCGAGTTGGAGATCGAAGTACTGACGGCAGCAACTCGTTTCGAGCCCCGAGAGCTCGACGCCGAACGTGAGGAGCTCGCTGTCGTCGTGACCCGCGCCATCGGCGGCCTGCGGGCGTACCTGACCGGCTACTTGCCGGCACTGGTGCTGACCGTCATCGTCACTCCGCTGGTGCTGCTCGTCATCCTCATCCAGGACGTGACGTCGGCGGTCATCATCGCGGTGACCTTGCCGCTCATCCCGATCTTCATGATCTTGATCGGCTTGCTCACCAAGGGACGAGCGGCCGCGACGCTCACCACGATGACCCGGCTGTCCACCCAGCTGCTCGATCTGCTGGCCGGTCTGCCGACTCTGCGCGCGCTGAGGCGCGAACACGGACCCGCCGCTCGTATCCGCGCACTGGGCGACGCCCATCGACGAACGACCATGCGCGCGTTGAAGGTTGCTTTTCTCTCGTCGATGGTTCTCGAATTGCTCGCGACCCTGTGTGTCGCGTTGGTGGCCGTCGGCATCGGGCTGCGTCTGGTGTTCGGGGAGATGACGCTCGAAGCCGGAATCATCGCGTTGATCCTCGCCCCCGAGGTGTACTTCCCGCTGCGCGCCGTCGGCACTCAGTTTCATGCGGCCGAAGACGGTGTCGAGGCCGCGGACCGCGCTTTTCGGGTGCTGGATCGGCGAACGGCCCAGCGGAGCGGTGGCCGAACCGTGGACGCGGAGTCCGCTGATATCGAGCTCGACGGGCTCACCGTCGCGAGTCGGGACGGTGCAGCTCCGGCGGGGCTGACCGCGCTCTGCCGAGCGGGCACCATCACGGTACTGACCGGAGCGAACGGCGCGGGTAAATCGACTGCACTGCATGCGATTCTCGGTGTGGCGACACCCTCCGGAGGTGTGGTTCGAATCGGGGGAGTGCCCGTGGCCGGTCTCGACCTCGAACAGTGGTGGGCGCAGGTCGCGTGGCTACCGCAGCGACCGGTGCTGATCCCAGGCACGATCTACGAGAACGTGACTCTGCATGGCGTTCCCGACGCCGACGCGTTGCACGCAGCGAGCCGCGCTGCCGGATTCGAAGAGGTTCTCCGAGACCATCCGGAGGGCTGGGACACCCGCGTCGGACAGGGTGGGGTCGGGCTCTCCCTGGGCGAGCTGCAGCGTCTGGCACTGACCCGAACATTCGTTTCGGATGCCGCCGTGATGCTGCTCGACGAACCGACCGCACACCTCGATTCGGCGAACGAGAAGACCGTGCTGCAGGCCGTTCGCGGCGCAGCAGACCGAGGTGTCACCGTGATCATGGTCGGTCACCGACGTTCGGTGCTGCACGCAGGCGACCGCATCGTCGAGGTATCCGGAAGTGCGCCCGCGGAGCTGGATCATGTCTGACCTGCGGCGGGCGTTGGCGCTGTTGGAGCTCTCCCCGCGGAGGGTCGCGTCGGCCGTGGCCGCCGGGGTCGCGACGCTCGGTAGCGCATTGGCACTTGCGGCACTGTCGGCGTGGTTGATCACTCGCGCCTGGCAGATGCCGCCGGTGCTCGACCTGTCCGTCGCAGTGGTAGCCGTTCGGGCACTGGGCATTTCGCGCGGTGTATTCCGCTATCTGGAACGTTTGACAACGCACGATGCGGCGCTGCGCGGTACGACGGCAGCGCGCACGAGGATCTACGAGCAGTTGGCGAACGGAAACGGAGGGGTGGCTCTGCGGCGCGGCGACGTTCTGGCCCGCACCGGAGCAGATGTGGACGTGCTCGGCGACGTAGTCGTTAGGGCCGTCGTACCGATCTGTGTGAGCGTGGTGATGATGCTGGCAGCCGTCGGGCTGCTGGCGGGAATCGCGCCGGCTGCCGCGTCGATTCTGGCGGTGGCGTTGCTGATCGCCGGAGTCGGCGCACCGATGCTGGCGACGCGCTCGGCGAAAATCGCCGAGGAAGCCGGTGCCGACGCCGATGCGCGGTTCGCGGAGACAACCGTCCAAGCACTCGACCATGCCCCGGAACTGCGGGTTGCCGGGCGACTCGACGCCGTACTCGCCGAAGCCGCACGCGCAGCAGACGAGTCGGTGATCGCCCGGGATCGTGCCGCTCGGCCGTCGGCTCTGGCCGATGCCGCACTGCCGCTGTCGATCGGGGCCTCGGTGATCGGTTCTCTGCTCGTCGGTATCGGGCTGTACGGACCGGCCGGAGGTACCGCGAGCGGCATGACGCCGATGGCATTGGCGATCATCGTGTTGGTTCCGTTGGCCGCCTTCGAGGCCACTGCGGCGTTGCCCGGTGCTGCCATCGCATTGATGCGCGGACGCATCGCAGCGGGTCGAATCATGACGATGCTCGATGCGGCTCCGCCCCAGTGGTGCGATTATGTGCCCTCTGGGGCACTCGACCGCACCACTGCGCGGAGCGCACTGATCGGGCCCAGCGGATCGGGAAAGACGACGATGCTGCGCGCACTCGCCGAGGAATACGGTTCGGATGCAGCGCTGTTCGCCGAGGACGCGCACCTGTTCGACACCTCGATTCTGGAGAACCTGCGAGTGGTGCGCGGCGACGTCGACGAACAGCAAGCGACGCAGGCACTGCGACGAGTGGGCCTCGGCCGGTGGCTCGACGCGTTACCGCTCGGTGTTCACACCACCCTGGTCGGCGGCGCGAAGGCGGTGTCCGGGGGAGAGCGGCGCAGGCTGTTGCTGGCCCGTGCCCTGCTCAGTAGCGCACCGATCGTGCTGCTGGACGAGCCGACCGAACATCTCGACCAAGTCTCCGGTGAATCGATTCTGCGAGAGCTGCTCACCACCGACGGCGGTCTGTTCGGTGCCGACCGGATCGTGGTGGTCGTCACCCATCAACTGCCGGAGAACACGGACGCTGACCAGGTGATCGATCTCGGCCGCGGCGCCGCCAAAAAACTCTTTGCCGACTCGTGATCTCGGGCGTACGTTGTGAAGTACACGAGAGAGGAGGTGGTCTGAAGTTGTTGAACTCTAGGACGCGTGAGGTGGCTGTCAGCTAGCCGCAATCGCTGACGGATTCACTGCGAAGACCGCGCGAGCGGCAGGCGAATCCCAGGCAGCTACCCGGCCCCCGAGCCCCCGACCTGTCCGGTCGGGACCTGAAAGCAGGTATGGCTCGGGGGCCGTTCGCATGCAAGAACGATCCGGATGCAATTAACCATCCGCATGCAGTACGAGAAGTGAGTTGCTCAGCCGATGTAGCGAGCCAGGCGCGCGGACAAGCGCGGGGCGAGTGGGCCGTCGGCGACGACGCGTTCCTCGACGTACGCGAGGTCTCCGCCTTCGACGATTCCGTAGAGCCGCCGTGCACCGCCCACGAGTGCACCGGACGTGCTGCGGATGACGACGTCGGTGGCGAGTTCCCACGAGGACTTGGTGAGTGCGTGTCCGTAATACAGCTCGACGACGCCGGTGCTGTGAGTCAGTAGGAGTTCGACTACCTCTTCGTCCTCGGAACCCTTGACACCGTGGCCACCGCTGACGCGCCAGAATCCGGTTTCGCGCAGGTCTGGGTGAGCGTAGTTACCGTCGGAGTCCAGACGCCACGAGCGCGATTCCCAGCTCAGGTAGCTGCCGCCATCGTGGGTGATGACGATTTGCTGACCGAAGGGGTAGTCGGTGCCCGACTCGGGGTCGTGGCCCTCTCCCTGCCCGCGCCACACACCGACAAGAGGGAGCAGCGCCAGCATCGACGGGTGAAGATCGGGGCCCAGGCGGAGGTTGGCCGTGTCGTCGGGGTGCGGGATGTCCGGCAGCACCGGAACATTCCGAGACGACGCCTCGGCGAACTTCTGCTCGGCAGCCGCTATCGCTTCGTCACCACTGGTGATGGGGGCGTTGCGTCCCTCGTCAGCGTCGCGTCCGTCGTCAGCATTGCCGGAATCTGTCACGACTCGTCGTTGACCAGTCGGTAGACGACGTACAGCGAGAACGCGATGATGGCAATTGCCGCAAGTACCAGCAATACCTCGAAGAAGATGACCACGAGTGCGAGTTTAACCCGCCTCGTTTCCCACCGAGAACAGCGGCCCGAATCCGGACTGTGTCATTGGTGACATCTCACCGAGTTCGGGGTCCGAGTGCGCCGGATCACCCGTAACTGACAGCGATATTGTCGCGAGCAGGTACCTTCTTCGGGGGGCGTCGGGCGCTCGACAGCGACACAGCCGACGTTTTCACTGTGCACTGTCTCGAAGGCTGGGGAGGTCTCCGCAAAAATGCTGCGTCGTAAACGGGCTCTGACATCGTCGTTCGGATCCGTTCTGTTCAGGTCGGCGCTCGTCGCGCTGACGTTTGCGCTCGCCGCTCCTGCAGCCGCGCTCGCCGCTCCGGATTCGGGATCTGCCGAATCCGGGTCGGCCGATTCCGGGTCTGCCGATTCGGGGTCTGCGGACACCGGGTCTTCCCAGGGGCCGAACATCGACCCCAACAACTATGCGCAGGACTGCCCTGACGTACTGCTTCTCGCAGTCTCGGGTGCCACCGACTCGGACTCCGGTCGCAACCCGCTGAACGAAATTTCGTCCACGGTTGCCTCGAACTGGGTCGGCAACGTCACGGTTCCGGTCGGTGAGGCGAACGCGGACAGTCCCGGCACGGTGGGCTGGCTCTACGTCCCGTACGCGTCGACGTACGGAGTCGGTTTTCTGGACGACGTATCCACGTATCAGCAATCGATCGCAGAAGGCGTTGCCACGACCAATCGCTTGATGGACGAGTACAAGACCAAGTGCGGAGACAAGACGAAATTCGCGCTTCTCGGGTACAGCGTCGGCGGCGAGGTGCTCGATCGGCTCGCCCTCGAGTTGGGCCATCGCGACTCGAATGCACTGGTCACTGCCGACGACATCGCGGGCGTGATCATGGTCGGATCGCCTTACCGTCCGGCCGGTGTGCCGAATTTCGGCGACGAGCCCGGTGAGTCGCTCGGCGGGTTCATGGACCAGTCGCCCCGGGATTACGGTGCGCTGAACGACAAGGTCACCTGGTCGTGCCGACCCTACGACCTCGCGTGCGACGCTCCGGACAAGATCGAGTTTCTGCAACTGGCTCTGGAGATCATCTCTCAGATGCGGCTGACGCTGCTGAATCCGGTGCAGTCGGTGGCCGACTTCGCCCGTGTCGTGACGACGATTGCCACGCGCGCGATCGTCGATATTGCAACCGACAAGTCCTGGCTCGAATCCGACGAGACGCTGCTTCAGGTTCTGGTGAAGGTGGCGGACGTGGACTACACGGTTGCCGATCAGCAGGCGGCGGCAGCTCTCACACCGGATCAGTTGCTGGCCGATCTGAACTGGGCGATCGGGCCAGGTGCCGAGACCGTGAAAGCCAAGTTGCGGGCCGAGAGCGTGGGCCTGGAGGAGAACAACAAGGGCATCGTCGACGTCGTGCTCGGGCCCTACCTTGCGCTCGGCTTCCTGCAGCATCTGTCGTACTGGTACAACGATCCGAACGACGGCTTCGAGTGGGAGAGCGAGAAGATGGTCGCCTGGGTGACCGATCTTGCGCGCACCGAACGTGAGAAGAACGAGGCGCCCGCGCCCGCTCCCGAGACGAGCGCACCGGCGACTCCTGCCCCCGAGCCCGCACCGGAGCTCGCACCGGAGCTCGCACCCGAGCCCGCACCGGAGCTCGCACCGGAGCTCGCACCCGAGCCTCGACTGCTGCCGGAGCCGGGAACGGTCACCCGAGTGAGCGATCTCGGTGCGTTCCTCGAATCACAAGGCATTCCGCTGCCACCCGGGATGTTCCCGCCGCAGTACTCCACCGTTCCCGAGCGCACCACCGAAGCGCCCGTGCCCAACTGAGTCCGTCGAGCAGAACAGAAGAACCCCGCACCTGCCAACAGGTGCGGGGTTCTTCTCTATCCGAGACGGACTGTGAAATCAGACTCCGACGGTGACGTCCGCCGAGTGCACGCCTGCGCCCTCGGGAGTGATGACGGTGTCGCCGTTGCCAGAGGCGGACAGAGCGCGCAGCGTCCACTGTCCGGGAGCTGCGAAGAACCGGAAGTCTCCGGTGCCCGATGCGACGACCTCGGCGGTGAATTCGCCGGTGCCGTCCAGTAAGCGCACGAAGGCACCGGCTACCGGCTCACCGTCGCCGGCCAGGACGCGGCCGGTGATGACCGTTTCCTTCTCGACGTCGACGCCTGCGGGGATGGTCTGGCCCTGTACGGGTGCTCCACACATATCAGTGAACCTCCAACTCGATCGGCGCTCCGACGAGGGAGCCGTATTCGACCCAGCTGCCGTCGTAGTTCTTGACGTCTTCCTTGCCGAGCAGCTCCTTGAGGACGAACCAGGTGTGGCTCGAACGCTCACCGATGCGGCAGTAGGCGATGGTCGCCTTGTCGTCGTCGTAGCCCTTGGCCTTGTACAGCTCTTCGAGTGCGTCGTCGGACTTGAACGTGCCGTCCTCGTTGGCGGTGGTGCTCCACGGGATGTTGATCGCCGACGGCACATGGCCGCGCTGCTGAGCCTGTTCCTGCGGCAGATGAGCGGGAGCGAGAATCTTGCCGGAGAACTCGTCGGGCGAACGCACGTCGATCAGGTTCTTGTTGCCGATGGCGTCGATGACCTCGTCGCGGAATGCGCGGATCGACAGGTCGGGAGTGGCGGCACGGTACTGCGTGGTCTCACGGCTGACGACGCCGTTCGACAGCGGGCGTCCGTCGAGTTCCCACTTCTTGCGGCCACCGTCGATCAGCTTGACGTCCTGGTGGCCGTACAGCTTGAAGTACCAGTATGCGTAGGCAGCGAACCAGTTGTTGTTTCCGCCGTACAGCACGATGGTGTCGTCGTTGCTGATTCCCTTGGCCGACAGCAGATCCGAGAACTGCTCCTGGCCCAGGAAGTCGCGGCGAACCGGGTCCTGCAGATCCTTGCGCCAGTCGAGCTTGACCGCACCTTCGATATGTCCGCCGTCGTAGGCGCTGGCGTCTTCGTCGACCTCGACGAAGACGGTCTTCGGTGTGTTCAGGTTCTGCTCGGCCCAGTCGGCAGAGACCAGGACGTCGGAGCGAGCCATGGTGTTCCTTTCGGTGTTCGGATCGGTAAGGAGGTCAGGATGCGGTGCGCTGGGTGCCGCGCAGCCGCGCCGCGAGGGGGTAGAGCATGCAGCCGAGGCAGACCGCGAATGCGGCGTTGAGGAAAGCCGCGAACAAGGCGAAGCCTGCCGCGACGGTGCCGACAGTGGGAGCGCCCAGCGCGAAGCCGAGAACTCCCGCGGCGGCGAACGCGAAACCCACCACCTGAGCGAACTTCAACGGAGCCACCGGCTCGCGCTCGCTCGTCGGGGAGAGTCGCGGAGCGACGAATGTCGCGTAGATCGTGCCGTACGGACTGTGCTTGGGTCCGCGGACGGCTCCGATTGCGAACACTGTTGCCTGAAGCCCGAGCAGGATCGCCGCCGCGGGGACCGAGAACGTGGTCAGGAGGAGGACGGCGACCAGAACGGCGGTGGTGATCCATGCTGCGAAGCGGGGACCGCGAACGTCGACCTGGTCGATCGTGGTGGATTCGGTGATGGTGCGGGTGTCGGATGTCGACATCGAGAAGTACTCCTGTGCGGGACCGGAGCACGCCGCATCGGCAGTGCTCGGACGTGGATTCCTAGCTGGGGACCGGCATCACGCATGGGCGTGGCGGCGCGAGGAAATCAGCAGCAGCGACAGCAACAACCGCCCAGTCGGCACAGATCAACCGTGCGTCGACTGGTGAGCATCAGCTCGCGGCGTGAGAACACGAAGAGCATCGTACCCTCTACCAGCGACGCGTCGGACCGCCGGTCCGGGCAGGTTCGATCAGAGGGCGTCGAGCGCAGACCGCAGGGCCGCAGCCGACGGCACCCCCGCGATTCTGGAGCGCCGCCGCAGTTCGCTGTCGAGCACGAACGTGGTGGGCAACGACAGCACGCCGAGTTCGCGAGCGAGAACCGGATGGGCGTCGATGTCGAGTTCCACTTCGCGGGCTCCACTGCGGCCGTCGAGTACCTGTCCGACGACGCGTCGCACGGCGGCGCACGGACCACACCAGTCCGCCGAGAAGTGCAGCACTGTTGCGCCGTCCGTCGTGACGCCCGCCTCGAGCAGTAGCGGGCGGAGAGCGTCGGTCTCGGAATCGGTGTTTCGCACGTCCCGCACGCTGCCCGATCGGCTGCGTAGGAAGAATCCGGTAGCGACAGCAAGGATCGCCACGACCGCCAGGACTGTGATACCTGTCACGGCTTCTCGATTTCGTTGAGGTCGATGGTCACGTTCTCGCCCGAGCCCTCGACGACGATTTGCGAACCCTCCGCGTACACGTCCGTCGGACGAAGTCCGAACGGCAGACTCTGGCTCTCGATGGTCTTGGTGAACAGTCCGAGCACCGTGGGTTTGGCGAAGTCCGGAATCGTGAAATCCGCCTTCCCTTCGGGGCCGAAGTAGAAGTCCGTCGCCACGATCGCCACGCTGTCTCCTTCGAGCAACAGATCGGCCTGCACGCTCACTGTGGTTTGCAGGGGGCCGACCGGAACCGTTCCGGTCAGCACGACGCCCCCGGTTGTGGTCTTGCCCGAACCGCCGGAGCCGCCCGTCCCGTCGGACTTGTCGGCCGGCGGCGCAGAAACCTGCAGGTCGACGATGCCGAGGAACTGGCCGAGGTCGGTCGCCTCGATGCGGACGCGGCCGTCGAGCTCGTCGACGGGGATCTCCCGGACGTTGTTGTTCATCAAGTCGGGCAGGGCGATGTGCACGCCGCGAAGATTGGCCTCGATCGTCGTCGAACCGACGTACTCGGTCGGTACGTCCTGGGCTCGAATTTCGATGTTCTGGTAGCGCCCGTTCGCTGCCTGGGTCAGGAACGGAAAGCCGTGCACGATCACCTGGGGGTCCGAGTTGAGCTCCCCGCCTGCGCGGATCGCGCGTGAGACTCGGTATTCCGAGTAGGCCGCAGCGCCGAAATCCACCACGAGCGCGAGGGCCAGCAGGCTGACGAGTCCGATGAGAAGTGTGCGCACGAGTCCATTGTGACCGACACATTGCGTACTGCCCGCTTCGGCCGGATGAATGAGCAAGCTAGTCTGTGTGCTTGATGATCTCTCCAATCCAGCCTGGGCTGGACCGGCCAGCAGTAAGAACGGAGACGCAGTGGAGCTCCTACTACTGACCTCCGATCCCAATCCGGAGGGTGTTCTGCCTTCGCTCGCTCTCCTGGCGCATCACGTCCGCCCGGTGCCCACCGAGGTGTCCTCGCTTCTCGAGGCGGGTTCGGCCGACGTCGCGCTGGTCGACGCCCGCACGGATCTGGCTGCGGCGCGCGGTCTGTGTCGCCTGCTGGGCAGTACCGGATCTGCCATCCCCGTCGTCGCAGTGCTCACCGAAGGTGGGCTGGTCGCGGTGAACTCGGACTGGGGTCTGGACGACATCCTGCTTCCCGGTACCGGACCGGCGGAGCTGGACGCGCGATTGCGACTGCTGGTCGGTCGCAGCGGCGGTGTTGCGAGCCCGGAGGCCTCGGGCAAGATCACGCTCGGCGAACTGGTCATCGACGAGGGCACGTACACCGCACGACTGCGAGGGCGTCCGCTCGATCTGACCTACAAGGAATTCGAGCTGCTCAAGTATCTGGCTCAGCACGCGGGCCGGGTGTTCACCCGTGCGCAGCTGCTGCAGGAAGTATGGGGTTACGACTTCTTCGGTGGCACGCGCACCGTCGACGTCCATGTTCGACGCCTTCGCGCCAAACTGGGCACCGAGTACGAGTCGCTGATCGGCACCGTGCGCAACGTGGGATACAAGGCGGTCCGGCCCGCACGCAACGCCAAGGGCGGTCTCACCTCCGCAGACGCCGTGGGGGAGGACTCCGACGATTCGGATTTCGAGTTCGAGCAGCAGAGTACGCTCTCGTAGATGAATTCGGATATTGCGTTCCACGTCCATCCGATCGACGGCAACGCACCGTCTTCCAGCGTTTCTCGCGAGATTCACCAGATCCTCGCTCGTGCAACAGAAGTCGATGGAACTGCTCCCCTCTCGGAACAGGCAGTGAAAGCAGTCGACGCAGGCGAGGAGGTCGTTCGCCTGGTCGCCACCGAGAGTGATCGCGTTCTCGGATACGTCGCAATCGCCGACGGCATGGCCGAGGCAGTCGTCGATCCCGAGTCCCGTGGCCGCGGTGTCGGTCGCGAATTGGTTTCTCGCGCACTCGATGTCGGCTCCGACACGCGAATCTGGGCACACGGTAACTTGCCCGCGGCGCAGTCCGTCGCGGCGCGTCTGGAGCTGCACGTGGTTCGGGAGCTACTGCAGATGCGTCGGGCAGCGGCCGGGCCGGAGCTGCCGGATGTCGTTGTACCGGACAGTATCTCGCTGCGAACGTATCGCGGCCATCAGGACGATGCCGAGCTGTTGCGCGTCAACAACGCGGCGTTCTCCTGGCACCCCGAACAGGGCGGTTGGACCGATCGCGACATCGCCGCGCGACGAGACGAATCGTGGTTCGATCCGGCGGGCTTGTTCCTGGCGTTCGAGGCGGACAGCGACCGGTTGCTCGGGTTCCACTGGACCAAGGTCCACCCTGCCCAAGGATCGGAACCGGCCATCGGTGAGGTCTACGTCGTCGGAATCGATCCGCAGTCACAGGGCCGCGGTCTCGGTCGAATATTGACGCTGGCCGGCCTGCACTACCTCCACAGTCGCGAATTGAGCCAGGTCATGCTGTACGTCGAGGCGGACAACACTGCGGCGGTCCATACCTACACCAAGCTCGGGTTCGGGAACTACCACGTGGATGCGGCGTACGCGCGCGGCGTCTGAACGGACATTTCGACGGCGGTGTTCATCTTCCGTTCACCTTCTCGGGGGTAAACGTCCACCGCCTACCCCTACCTTTCTCCATGGGCGGCAACCTACGCCGCCTGGTGCGAGGTTCTTGTCGAGCCGGCACCCACACAGCCACAGCTCACCCGTACCGGGTCGAGCAGTGGACACGGCCCAAGATTCCTCGGAGGAAACAGGTGAACCTCAAGCGCAACGGTGCTCTCATGAGTGCAGTGGCCATCAGTGCCATGTTGCTGACCGCATGCGGTAGTGACGCGAACGTCGCAACCACGGACGGCGCATCCGACTCCTCGGCGACCTGCGAAGGCAAATCCCCGCTCACCGGCGAAGGCTCCTCTGCTCAGCAGAACGCAATGTCCAACTTCACCTCGATCTACTCCGGCGTGTGTGCCGGTAAGGCAGTGGAGTACACCACCAGTGGTTCGGGTAACGGCCGCACGCAGTTCGTCGCCGGCCTCGTCGACTTCGCCGGATCCGACTCGGCGATCAAGGACGATCAGGCTGCTCAGGCAGCCGTCCGTTGCGACAACAACCCGGCATGGAACCTGCCCCTGGTCTTCGGGCCGGTCGCCGTGGCCTACAACCTCGACGGTGTCGACAAGGTAGTGCTCAACCCGGACGTCATCGCGCAGATGTTCACCGGCAAGATCACCACCTGGAACGATCCGGCGATCGCCGCGCTCAACGAGGGCGTATCGCTGCCGTCCACGGCCGTCACTCCGGTCTACCGGTCCGATTCCTCGGGTACCAGCGACAACTTCCAGCGCTTCCTCGCGGCGTCCGCGCCGGGGGCCTGGACCCTCGATCACAGCTCCGACTGGGCCGGCGGCGTCGGTGAGGGTGCCAACGGATCCTCGGGTGTCGCCCAGGCTGTTTCTGCCACCCCCGGCTCGATCACCTACGTCGAGAAGGGCTTCGCCGATCAGGAGAGCCTCGGCACCGCCGACATCGACTTCGGCAACGGACCGGTGGAGCTGACCAGCGAAACCGCAGGCAAGGCCATCGACGAAGCCACGTTCTCCGGCGAGGGCAACGACCTGGTCATCGACATCGACGCGCTGTACGCCAGCAACGATGCCGACACGTACCCGCTCGTTCTCGGCACCTACGAGATCGTCTGCTCCGCAGGCTACGACGCCGAGACCTCGGCCGCAGTCAAGTCGTTCCTGAACAGTGCAGCCAACGAAGGTCAGCAGGGCCTCGAGGAAGCCGGCTACGTGCCGCTCCCCGATTCCTTCAAGGAACGCCTGCTCACCGCTGTCGAAGCAATCGCCTGATTCGATGAGACGTAATCTTGCTTCGGCTCGCGTGACCACGCGGGCCGAAGCAAGACCGTCCTCGACCACCACAACGAGACAGTGAGCGGTATGAGCGACACCCACTCGATCACCGGTATCCCCTCAGCGGCTAGCGTGCCCACCACAGGTGCCGCCCACGACCCGGAAGAACCACAATTGTCAGACAAGAAAACGTCGGGAAACGTCACTCGTCCCGGTGACCGGATCTTTTCCGGCCTGGCCACGGGCTCGGGCATCTTCATCATCGCCTTGATTGCCGCTGTCGGAATCTTCCTTCTCTGGCGTGCGATTCCCTCACTGTCGAACAACACGGTCAACTTCTTGACCTACAACGGTCAGTGGGACACCTCGAACACCTCCGCCATGGTGTTCGGTGTACTCGACCTGTTCCTGGTCACCGTCACCGTGTCTCTGTTCGCGCTGATCCTGGCGATGCCTGTTGCGCTCGGTATCGCGATCTACCTGACCAACTACGCACCCAAGCGAGTCGCAGGACCGCTCGGCTACGTCATCGACCTGCTCGCGGCAGTCCCGTCGATCGTCTTCGGCCTCTGGGGCCTGTACGTCCTCGCCCCTGCCATCAGCCCGTTCGCGGAATGGCTCAACTCCTCGTTGAGTTGGTTCCCGCTGTTCAGTACCGGCTCGGTCTCCATTGCCGGTGGCGGCACCATCTTCACCGGCGGCATCGTGCTCGCGGTGATGATCCTGCCGATCATCGCTGCCGTCACCCGCGAGGTGTTCATTCAGACCCCGAAGGGTCAGGTCGAAGCGGCGCTGGCTCTCGGTGCCACCCGCTGGGAGGTCGTGCGCACCACGGTCATCCCGTTCGGTAAGTCCGGCTTCGTCTCGGGTTCGATGCTCGGTCTCGGCCGCGCGCTCGGTGAGACCATCGCGCTCTACATCATCATTCGCAGCACCCAGGTGACGTTCGGTGGGTCCCTGTTCGACGGCGGATCGACCTTCGCCACGAAGATCGCGCTGGCCGCAGGCGAGTTCAACAACCCGCTGCAGGCCGGTGCCTACATCGCCGCGGGTCTGGTGCTGTTCATCCTGACCTTCGTCGTCAACGCCGGTGCCCGCGCCGCCATCGCCGGAAAGAAGGACTGACCCATGACCGCAACCATGGACAAGCCCGTCAAGGAACCCACGTTCCAGGGCGTCAGCGCTCGCCGCAAGGCCGCCAACCTGTCGGCGACGATCCTCGTCGCCCTCTCGGTGCTGGTCGCACTGGTACCGCTGATCTGGGTTCTCTACACCGTGGTCTCGCGCGGACTGTCGGCCGTCGTCGCGCCGGAATGGTGGCAGAACTCGCAGGCCGGCATCACCCAGTTCATCGCCGGCGGCGGTGCCTACCACGCGATCGTCGGTACCCTCCTACAAGGACTGTTCTGCGCCGTCATCTCCATCCCGATCGGCATCTTCGTCGCCATCTACCTCGTCGAGTACGGCCCGGGCACAAGACTGGCCAAGGTGACGACCTTCATGGTCGACATTCTCACCGGAGTCCCGTCCATCGTCGCGGCCCTGTTCATCTACGCGCTGTGGATCGCCACGTTCGGATTCCAGCGTTCCGGCCTTGCTGTCGCCTTCGCCCTGGTGCTGTTGATGATCCCCGTGATCGTGCGCTCGGCCGAGGAAATGCTGCGAATCGTCCCGCAGGACCTGCGCGAAGCGTCCTACGCGCTGGGTGTGCCCAAATGGAAGACCATCGCCAAGATCGTCATCCCGACGGCGCTGTCCGGCATCGTCACCGGCATCATGCTCGCTCTGGCCCGAGTGATGGGTGAGACGGCACCGGTGCTCATCCTGGTGGGATCCGCCACCGCCATCAACTTCAACATCTTCGAGGGGCCGCAGACGTCACTGCCGCTCATGATGGTCGACCTGCAGAAAGCAGGAACCGGCGTGCTCACCGCTGAGCGCATGTGGGGAGCAGCCCTGACGCTGATCCTGATCGTCGCAATACTCAACATCGGCGCGAAGTTGGTCTCGAAGTTCTTCTCGCCCAAGAGCTTCTGACCACCCGACTCCAGCGAATTCTAAGGAACGAAGAACATGGCAAAGCGTCTCGATCTCAAAGACGTCAACATCTACTACGGCAAGTTCCATGCCGTCTCCGACGTCACTCTGGCCGTGCCTCCGCGCAGCGTCACCGCGTTCATCGGACCGTCCGGATGCGGTAAGTCCACCGTCCTGCGTTCGCTCAACCGCATGCACGAGGTCACCCCCGGTGCCCGCGTCGAGGGCTCGGTGCTGCTCGACGGCGAAGACATCTACGGCAGCGATGTCGACCCGGTCGGCGTGCGTCGCACCATCGGCATGGTCTTCCAGCGCCCCAACCCGTTCCCCACGATGTCGATCAAGGACAACGTCGTCGCAGGCCTGAAGTTGCAGGGTGGCCGCGGCAAGAAGGAGCTCGACGAGATCGCCGAACGCTCACTCAAGGGCGCCAACCTCTGGAAAGAGGTGAAGGATCGCCTCGACAAGCCCGGCGGCGGACTCTCCGGCGGTCAGCAGCAGCGTCTGTGCATCGCGCGCGCGATCGCGGTCTCGCCCGACGTGCTGTTGATGGACGAGCCGTGCTCGGCTCTGGACCCCATCTCCACCCTCGCCATCGAGGACCTGATCCAGGAACTCAAGCAGGACTTCACGATCGTCATCGTCACGCACAACATGCAGCAGGCCGCACGTGTGAGTGATCAGACCGGCTTCTTCAACCTCGAGGCGACCGGCAGGCCCGGCAAGCTCATCGAGATCGACGACACCGAGAAGATATTCTCCAATCCGACGCAGAAGGCCACCGAGGACTACATCTCCGGCCGCTTCGGATAAGTCGCACCTCTCCGAGAGAAAAAGAACCCCCGCCGAGCGAGTGCTCGACGGGGGTTCTTCGCTGTGCGTGTCTGCCACTGCTGTCCCGAAGCGGACGTCGGGTAGCGCTGCTGCTGCGCAGCGCTACCCGACGAGGGTGGTCTTACGAGGTCGGAATGTTGTTGTGACCGAGGTCGACCGGTAGCTCTCCGGTCACCAGGAAGATCACGCGGCGGCCTACCTCGACGGCGTGGTCGGCGAATCGCTCGTAGAAGCGACCCAGCAGGGTCACGTCCACCGCGGCGGCGACGCCGTGGCTCCACTCGCGGTCCATCAGCACCGTGAAGAGGTGACGGTGCAGATCGTCCATCGCCTCGTCCTCCTCCTGCAGCTTCGCAGCGCGCTCGGGATCGCGGGTCTCGAGTACCTCGCGGGCCGAAGCGCCGATCTGAACGGCGAGGCGACCCATCTCGGCGAAGTAGCCGTTGACGACCTCGGGAAGGGCGTGGTTCGGGTGCCTGCGGCGGGTGATCTTGGCGACGTGCAGTGCGAGAGCGCCCATCCGGTCGATGTCGGCAACGATCTGGATGCCGGCCACCACCGAACGGAGATCGCCTGCGACCGGAGCCTGCAGGGCGAGAAGCGTGAAGGCCTTCTCCTCGCACACCGCGCTCAGCTCGGTGATCTTGTCGTGCTCGGAAATGACCTGCTCGGCGAGAACCAGGTCTGCTTGGAGGAGTGACTGAGTGGCCTTTTCCATAGCCGCTCCAGCCAGGCTCGCCATTTCTCCGAGGAGATCGGCAAGCTCGTTCATCTGTTCGTTGTAGGCGACGCGCATGAGCGCAGTTTAGTCGGTCACACTGACGCGTTTCCTGTCCCGAAGGTTAACGGAGCATGAATGCACTCAGGCGCACGTGTCGTCGGCGGCATTGGTGAAGGAAAGATTCTCCGGCAGGGGCGCGCTCTCGGTCGTACCTTCCACCTGAGTGGGATCGATCTGTGTCCCGAACGCCGTCGGGTACTGGGTGTATCCCGCATAGTTGGAGCCGAGTACCACCTCGACGACGTTGTTCAGGCTCGGAGCCAGTTCGATCGCTGCACCGGGTATCGCCGACGCGACAGTCGCCGCGGCCGCTTCCTGATCCGGCGAGTAGCGGACGACGGTTTGGGCGGCGGAGCCGGAGAAGTTTCCTACCGTCAGGATCTGGAAACCGTAGGTTGCAAGCTCGTCGGCCGCAGTTTGGGCCATACCGGCGATGTCGGACGCATTGGACACCTGAAGGGACACAGTCCCTGGTTCGACGGCCAACAGCGGTGCGTCGGGCGCAGGGGCGGCGGCCGAGGGTTCGGGGGTCACCGGCTCCGCGCGTTCTTCTCCCGGTAGTGGGTCGTCGTCGATGATCGCCTGGAAGATGGCACCGATTGCGTCGTCGTTGGGAATCTCGTTGCCGTAGTCGTTGGTTCCGGTGGTGGGGATGGTGAGGAACGTGACGGCGCCCGCGTCCACATTCTGCAGCGAGCGTCCCAGCGTGACCAGGTCCGAAGTCTTGACGTTCTCGACGAACGTGTCCGAAGTGAAGGCGTTGACGAAGCCGTTCAATTTGCCCGGATCGAGTAGAACCTTGTTCGACAGAGCCGACCGCAGTAGGGACGAGAGGAACCGCTGCTGGCGTTTGATGCGTCCGTAATCGCCGTTGCCCTCGGACTCGACATTGCGTGCCCGAACGTAGTCGAGTGCGGTGTGACCGTCGATGCGTTGGGTACCGGGGTTGGGAAGGACGTCACCGAGTTCGTAGTCGATCAACGGTTGCGCGGTACAGACCTCGACGCCGCCGACCTCGTTGACCATCGACTCGAATCCGGCGAAGTCCATTCCGACGAAGTGTCCGATGCGCAGACCCGAAATCTTCTGGATGGTCTTGACCAGGCACTTGGGTCCGCCGAGCGCATAGGTTGCGTTGAGTTTGTCGCCGTACGCCTCGGGAAACATCTCACCGGTGTAGGTGTTGGTTTCGTTGTCGAACTGCTCGCACACCGGCCGCGTCACGTCCAGGTCACGAGGGAACGAGACGGCCACCACGCGACTGCGATCGGCCGGAATGTTGACCAGCATGACGGTGTCCGAGCGGGATCCTTCGGCATCGGCGACGGTGCCCGCTCCCACCTGTCCGCTGGCGCCGGCGCGGGTGTCGGTGCCCACGATCAGATAGGTCTCGTCGCCGTACTGACCGGCGGCGTCGACGACGTCTGCCGAGTCCGGATCGAGCGCAGCGACCTGTAGAAATCCCTGGTCGGTGTTCCGCAGGTAACCCCAGACCACTCCGGTCAGTGCTACCGCCAGGATCGCGATCACCGAGACCAGGCTGCGGCCTATCACCCGTAATCGACGGCGTCGTCGTACCCGGCTCAAGGCCAACCTCGTCAGCGCCGGGCGGTCCTGGGCGGGCGCACCCACCGGTTCCGGTACCGCATGCGGCGGCGTCGGCGGTACGGCCGGCGCGGGCGGGGGAGTGGAGTCGGTGATCGGCGCGATGACCTCGGTGGGTTCCTCGACCGGCGGGCGTTCGGCAGGTACCCGTCGAATCGATCCGGACTTCGACATCTTGTCCACCAACTCGGCGACCGAGACGGTGTCGGCATTACGCGGCGATCGTTTCCCGAGCCTGCCGCTGTCGCCGGGCTCGGGTGGTTCCTGATCTGGCGCGGCGGGGGTGTCGGAGCGCGGTCGGCGCTGCCCCGAACGCCCGACTGCGTCGGTTTGTCCGATCGAAGACAGCGGGCGCTCCCATGGGGCGCGACGCTCGGGCATGGACGGGCCCGACACTCGATCGTCTCCCACGAATTCGAACCTGGCCTTCCATTACACGCACGCGCTGCCTACTCGGCAATCCCAGCCATAGTACTGACTCCAGCGGCATGGTCCACTCCGTGCGAGGTGAGACCCGGTCCGCTGGTGATCAGCCGCCCGAATGCATCAGGTCGGCGCCGGCGGGTACACACAGGTCTTCCGGATCGTCGAGCCAACCCTCGGGTAGCGCGACTGCACCCGGAGAGCCCTGTCGTCCTCGGGGTCCCTCGGCGTCCTTGGGAAACGGAACGGTCGGATCGAGTTGCGCCAGCAGGTCGTCCAATTCGGCGAGGGTGGAGACCAATGCCATCGAGACACGAAGATCCGATCCTGCGGGAAACCCGCGCAGGTACCAGGACACATGCTTGCGCAGCTCACGCAGGCCCTTCTTCTCGCCGTGATGATGGGCGAGCAATTCGGCGTGGCGAGCGATGATCGTGGTCACCTCGCCGAGGGTGGGTGGCGTCGGCTCGGGTCTGCCGTTCAGTCGGGCACTGAGTTCGGCGAACAGCCATGGTCGGCCGAGACAACCCCGCCCGACGACGACTCCGTCGCAGCCGGTCTCGGCCATCATGCGGACGGCGTCGGAGGCAGAGAAGATGTCTCCGTTGCCCAGTACCGGGATGCCGGTGACGTGTTCCTTGAGCCGCGCGATCTCGTTCCAGTCCGCGGTGCCGGAGTAGCGCTGCGAGGCAGTTCTGGCGTGCAACGCCACCGCGGCTGCGCCCTCGTCGGCAGCGATTGCGCCCGCATCGAGGTGCGTGTGATGGTTCTCGTCGATGCCGACGCGGAACTTGACGGTGACCGGAATGTCGGTGCCCTCGGTCGCCTTGACGGCAGCGGCGACGATGCGACCGAACAGGTTTCGCTTGTAGGGGAGGGCGGCACCGCCGCCCTTGCGCGTGACTTTGGGAACGGGGCAGCCGAAGTTCATGTCGATGTGGTCGGCAAGATTGTCGTCGACGATCATTTTGGCGGCGGCGTACGTGGTGTCCGGATCGACGGTGTACAGCTGAAGCGACCGCGGTGTTTCGGTGGGGCCGAACGTCGTCATGTGCATCGTGGCGGGCTGCCGCTCCACCAACGCCCGCGCAGTGACCATCTCGCAGACGTACAGGCCCGACGTGCTGCCTGCTCGCTCCAGTTCCTGCTCCCGGCACAGGGTGCGGAACGCCACATTGGTGACGCCTGCCATGGGGGCGAGAACGACAGGGCTGCGCAACTCGAGTGAGCCGATCTGCAGTGTCATGAGAAATGCCTTTGGAACGAAGGGAAGGAAAGCAGTGATCGAGTGAAAACAGTGATCGGGTGGAAACAGTGATCGGGTGAAAACAAGGGTGCCCGGCACCGAAGTCGGTACCGGGCACACCAGCCGATCGAGAACTTACGACGCGCGTGCTTCGGCCTTCGCACGTTCGCGGGCGAGGGAGCGATCCCTCATCTCCTCGAATTTGGTGGCCTGACGCTCGAGGTCTTCGAGGAACACGGCGAGTTCTTCACGCTTGTTCTCACCGCGGGCGGTGAAGTCGTTGCGCTCGAACACGCTCCACTTGCGCAGCACCGGCCAGACGACGTCTTCGAGGTGCTGACGCAGGTCGTAGATGCCGTGCTTGGCCATCAGCACACCGTTGCGGCGGAAGTTCGGCATCCCGGCACCGGGCATGACGAAGTTCGTCACGATGTCGGAGACCGCATCGAGGGTCTGGTCGGGAGCGATGTCCATCGCTGCGCCGGTGATGTTGCGGTAGAAGATCATGTGCAGGTTCTCGTCGGCGGCGATGCGTTGGAGCATGCGGTCGGCGATGGGATCGTCGCAGACCTTGCCGGTGTTGCGGTGCGAGACGCGGGTGGCGAGCTCCTGGAACGTCACGTACGCGACCGAGTGGAGCAGGCCTGTCTGCGAACCGGCGGGCGAGGCGAACCCGTTGGTCATGTGGATCATGCGGGCTTCTTCGAGAGCCACGGGATCGACGCCGCGGGTGACGACGAGGTAGTCGCGCATGACGATGCCGTGCCGGTTTTCCTCGGCGGTCCAGCGGCCGACCCAGGTTCCCCACGCGCCGTCGCGGGAGAAGTTCTCGGCGATCTCACGGTGGTAGGAGGGCAGGTTGTCCTCGGTGAGCAGGTTGGTGATCATCGCGGCCTGGGCGACGTCGGAGAGCTTGGACTGCTCGGGGTCGTAGTCCTGGCCACCGAGAGCGGCGAAGTTGCGGCCTTCGTCCCACGGCACGTAATCGTGTGGATGCCACTCCCGCGCCATGGTGATGTGACGGTTCACGTTGTCCTCGGCAGTGGGCACCAGCTCCTGCAGAAGCTCGAGCTGTGTCAGATCCCTCGCCATTAGATCGCCTCCATAGATTGCGTACGACCGGTCCAGCTTACGGCACCGTAAGTTCGGTGTGAACCGTGTCGTGCCTGTTCACTTGCTGTTCCGGCGATCGTGATGTTCGATGTCGATCGACGGGAAGCGCCAGTGCGTCGATTCGTCGGTCGGCGTCCGTGATCGCGGCAGCCCCTTGTACGTCGCTTCGTACCTGCCCATCGTTACGCCCGAGTAGTACGTTCCGAGCAGGTGTGATCACCGTTACCCGAGTGTGTGTGGTGCCCCCAGTAGGACTCGAACCTACGACCTGCGGATTAAAAGTCCGTAGCTCTACCAACTGAGCTATAGGGGCGCGGCTCGAAAGTGTAACGGGCCGCGCGGCACTGACGGGCAAGTACCCCCGGCAGTAGTTCGGACGGGTCAGCGTCAGTTCCGACGGGTCAGCGTCCGAAGCTGCTGCATCCGCTCGGTGCGGGGATGCCGGCCAGTCGGTCGTCGATCCAGGAGTACGCACCGGGCATGCCGGTGAATGCGACGACGAGGTGTTCGCCCACGTATTCCTCCAATCGGACGCTCGCACCGTTGGCGCACCACTCGTCGTACAGGTTCTCGGGCCCTTCCTTGGGGATCCAGAATTCCTGTTGTCCGTGGTAGATGAATACGGGCGCTGTCGGTGTCCGGTCTCCTCCCATCCGGGTCGAGGCGATGATCTGTTCGGCGATCGGCGTCCGATCGACGTTCGGAATGTCCGACAGTGCCTGTGCGGGAATGGGAGCGACGAGGCCACCCGGCGCGGTGAGGTAGATGCACATGTCCTTGGCGATGGTGGCCAGGCGCAGGCCGTTGGCATTCATCAGCGAGAACATCTCGGGGTACTCCCTGGCGACTCCGAGCGTGGCGGACAGGAACAGGGTGGAGCCCACCGTTCCGTTGAGCGAACTCAGGAGAATCCGGTAGTCGGTGGGGGCTCCGCCGAACGCCACGCCGACGAGGTTGACCTCCGGTGCGTAGGTGGGAGCCAGCTGCGCAGCCCATCCGGATGCAATCGCACCCCCGGAATATCCGGTCGCAGCGATCGGAGACTGCGCCGGCAGGCCCAACTCGGGCAGGCGAACCATGGCGCGCAGTGCGTCCAGGATGGCGTGCCCTGCCATCGGTCCTGCTGCATATCCCTGCCGCGGCCCCTGATGATCGGTGACTACGACGGCATAGTTCTTCGCCAGGAACGACTGCACCGGGACGATCTCCGGAGCTATACCGCGTGGGAGGGTCCACGACGGAGCGCAGGTGTTTCCGAGTGAATCGATGGCCATGTTGTACGCGACCACCGGCCGGCTTCCGGGGCCCGTCCAGGGGGCCGTGGGCACGATGGCGGTGGTGACGCCCGCGACCGGCCGATCCTTGGAATCGTTGGTGCGAAACAGGATCTGGGTCGAGGTGACCGGTGTGAACAGTGGACCGACGTTCACCTTTCGGGTTGCCAGCACCGACCCGGGGGGTTGCTGCTCGTAGCCTGCGGGTGGGTCGAACCAGGGTTCGCCCAGTGGGGTGGGCATATACAAGGCGGGATCGGCGACGGGTGCCACGAAATTCCCGATGGGGTCCGCCGGTGCGGTGGCTGCGCTCGACAGCGTGATGATCGACACTGCGAACAATGCTGTCATGGAACGGAATACGCGAACCGGTACCTTCATGGCGCTCACTCGTCTCCGATAGGCAGAACCGATTGTGTGATGCAGCTCACAGTAGGTGGGTGTGTCGGTGCGTGTGTCGCGACGTGAGGAAAGTATCGAAAATGTTACCAACCGGTCTTGTTCGATATCTATTATCCAACAATGTATTTCGGTGGAATCTGCGCTCGAGGCGATGTAAACCGCTGATCTGCACTAGCTTTCGTGCGCTAACGTGCGCTCGTGGGCACCCATGGCTCGAGATGTGTTACGGCCAAATGTAATTCGACTTTCAACTGAAACCGAGTCGTAGGCCCGAGACGGTAGGGGTGAGGCGTCGGTCGCTCGATCGGGGAGTGTGAATCGGGCTTTGTGTGTGGTTCCAGCTTTGAATTGGGGAACTGTGAGCAGTGGTTCGACGCGTGGCAAATCTTCGGTGAGGAGTTGCCGAGTGAAAAGTGGCTCGAGTGCGCACCCCCCTGCAGCGCACTCGAGCCGCGAAAATCATACCATCCGGCTTGTTTCTGTTGCCTAAGCAAATTTAAGGTCGGCAGAGTGGATCGAAGCGAACCGCAGGTGAGTCGACTCGCTTGTCGTTCGGGTGAAGTACTCTCTATCTGTACTACCTGTGGATATGCAGGGCGCTTGGGCTCGGAGGCACGGAGTAAATGGCACAACAAGAGCGAGCACGGCGGACCCGGGCGGCCATCGTCGAGGCGGCGGCGGCGGAGTTCGCCAAGCGTGGATACGCGGCGGCGTCCGTCAACACCATCTTGGAGGGCTCGAACGCCACCAAAGGTGCGATGTATTTCCATTTCCAATCGAAGGAAGATCTGGCCCGAGCGGTTCTCAGTGCTGGTTTGGACCGGTATGTCGCCATCATGGAGAAATGGGCCGACACCACTGCGCATCCTTTCTATGTCATCCGAGGGATCGTGGACGACATTGCGCAGAACTTTCAGAACGACGTGATCGTGCGCGCCGAATTCCGGCTGATAGTCGAGCCCGAGTTCTATGCGGAGGTTCACTCGGGCGGCGGTCGCGTATGGGGGGCCCAAGGTCACCAACAGGCCGAGCGCGCCCTGGCAATGGGGGACCTCAAGTCGGAGTTCGACGCAGCCAAGTTCGTACGAGTGCTCGCGGCGTCGATGGCGGGTCAGCGCTACATGTCGGATCTGGTCGCCGACAACGCAGACCTGCGCGAGCGGTTCGAGGAGTCCGTAGAGGTGGTTCTGTTGGCCATGGCGTCGGACCGTTGGCTCGCCGAGTTCAAGGCGCACGGGTGGGACCAGTTCGGTGAGAACTACGCGAAAACCGTCTCTGACCTGCCGGTTTGAGATTTGCTGCGAAAGTGTCCTAAGCTATCCCAGCTCCCAACGGAACGCCGTTGAGGGTAACGTCGAAGCAGTTCGGCGGGCCCCCTTCGTCTAGCGGCCTAGGACGCCGCCCTTTCAAGGCGGTAGCGCGGGTTCGAATCCCGTAGGGGGTACGTAGGAAAAGATCGGTTTGACAACCCGATCGGCAGTAGAGCAGTCCGCGTCTCGCTTCTCGTGAGATACGGATTTGCAGTTCGGAGAGTTACTGCGCTAGAAATAGCGCGGCAACAACAGCAAGGCCCTGTGGCGCAGTTGGTTAGCGCGCCGCCCTGTCACGGCGGAGGTCGCGGGTTCGAGTCCCGTCAGGGTCGCAACATCGGTGAGAAATCACCGACATTGCGATGGCATTGTAGTACCGGTGCCGCCCGGCCAGGTAGCTCAGTTGGTACGAGCGTCCGCCTGAAAAGCGGAAGGTCGTCGGTTCGATCCCGACTCTGGCCACCATTGCTTTGCTCGAGTACGGATTTTGGATCGAAATGCACGACGAAGGCCCCTGCCGATTGTTCGGCAGGGGCCTTCGTCGTTGTCAGCCCATGTCGGGTCCGGTGACGAAGCGCTCGCCGAGCGCTATGGTCGACGCGTGGACGTGATCGATCGAGCGCAAGAGGATCTGGCGCGTGGGGACAGCATCGCTGCTCGAGATCGGCTCATCTCCGCCCTCGTTCGCAATCCGGCCTCGCCCGGCATCCTCGAATTGCTCGCGTACACCTATCTGGTGCTCGGCGATCGGCCGGCGGCCGGTGCAGCGTGGTTCCTCACCGACAAGTCCGACGACGATCCGACGGCCTCCGCTGCGTTCGCTGCCTTGGAAAAGCAGTGCCGGTCACCGTTGGCACTGGCGCGAGCACTGCCGATCCATGCCCCCTCCGACTGGTATCCCGCCCGTGCTCGGAACCGGCTCGAGCGTCTCGAAGCCGCTGTCGAGGCCAATGGGCAGCACTGGATGCCCCCGCGTGACGTCGTGTACTTCGACGAGGACGGACTGAATTCCGACGACTTCTACGACTCCGGTGTCGATTGGGACGACGACGACCTCGACGGTTCCCGCGGCGGTTCGAGCTATCGCTCGGTACGGCAGCGCGCGATCGCGGCGACGATCGTCCTCGCCATCGCTGCGACATCGGCGTCGGTCGTCCTGGCCCTCGTCTTCGGCTGATGCCGGTTCGGGAACGAACAGCTCGGCACCGGGCGTAGAGTCGCTGAAGAAATTCTGGCCGACGACCGAGGACGGCTTCTCTTCATGGGCACAGCGAACGGCAGGCCGTCACCGGCGCCGAGGGACGACAACTATGCCGTCAACCTCGAACAGGCGAGAGTGTTCGCCAGAGGGCTGGCCGAGCATATCGAGACGTGCTCGACGGCCATCGAGATTGCGCAGTCCAAGGCATTTCGAGCGCGCGCCGACCGCGCCGAATCCCGTGCCCGAGCACTCGAGTCCGAGGCGTCGACTCTCCGGACCGAGCTCTACGAGATGTACCGACACATCGATGCGATGACAGCCCGGTTTCCCGAGCTACGCACCGACCCGGCCGTACGCGACTAGATCTTTCTCGATCAGACCGTCGCGATATCGGTGATCGAGCCCAACGGTGCCGCGGCGCCGCGTCGGCCGAGCGCCGAGCCCCACACTGCGTAGACCGCATCGGAGGTCGAAGACCGCTCGATGTCGCGGCCCTCCGCCACGGTGATGAGGGTGCGGGAGAGCTCGAACAGGCTGACGCGGTGATTCCTGGCGGTGGTGAAGAGCTCTTCGATGGCGTCCGCGACGGATCCGCCGCGGATGCCGATGAGCACTCCGGTCGCGATGTCCACGTCGGTGCGAGATGCAGGTGAATCGGGCAGTCTGTCGGGCATCTTGTTCCTCGGGAGGGTGTGGTTGGTACGGATCGGCCGGAGCGAATTCCGGCGTCGCGCGGGCTTCACTGTCTCATACGGACCTGACATTTCATATCGTCGGTTTCGCCCGTACGTGCATCCGCTCGCCTTGAGGCCCGAACAGGCTCAGAACCTCGACCGGACGCTGTCCGACGGCACCGAACCAATGGGGCACCCGTGTATCGAATTCGGCCGCCTCACCGGGCTTCATGGTCAGGTCGTGCTCACCCAGGATCAGTCGCAGGGTGCCGTCGAGGACGTAGAGCCACTCGTAACCTTCGTGCACTCTGGGGCGAGGCTCCGAGTCCTCGGGGCGGACCAGAAGCTTGTAGGCCTGGAGGCCGCCCGGACGCAGGGTCAGAGGAAGTATCGTCACGTTCTCGCGAACAGTGGCCGTCGTCCGCACCCGAGGGTCGGCAACAGGTGGGGCGGTGACCAGATCGTCGAGCGCCATCTGGTGAGCGCGCGCGATCGGCCACAGGAGCTCGAGGCTCGGTTTGCGGTCACCCGATTCGAGCCGCGACAGTGTGCTGATCGAGATTCCCGTGGTCTCGGACAGCGAGGCCAGGGTGGTGTTCTTCTGCATCCTGATAAGCCGGAGGCGAGGGCCGAGGCCGGCGATCACCTCGTCCAGGCTCGGTGTCGATTCCATCATGTTTCTATTGCAGTTTCAGCAATCGGATTTGTCAAGATAGGGAAGTGTCTGCCCCGCTGTTCGGCAGCGGTGCATCGAGACTTCGGTTGCTCTGGAACCGTCGAAGCAGGCCGCTGAGGGGATCGACGAATTCGATCGAGCGTGCCAGCAGGAGGAGCGGGTCGGAGTAGTCGTCGTCGGCGACCTCGCGGAACGACGGATACAGGTTGTCCCCGACGATCGGAACCCCCAACGAGCACAGGTGCACCCGAAGCTGATGCGTCTTGCCGGTGCGCGGACGCAACCGATATCGGCCGTACGCGCCGAGGGTGTCGACCAGTTCGACGAGCGTCTCGGCGTTGGGCTCACCTGGTACCTCACGGGCCTGAAGAACGCCTCGCTCCTTGATGATTCGACTGCGTACCGTCAACGGAAAGTCGAGATCCTGCGCCAGCGGTGCGATCGCCTCGTACTGCTTGACGATCGCGCGTTGGGCGAACAGTTCCTGGTACGGCCGGCGCGCCTGCCGCCTGACTGTGAACACGAGCACGCCTGCGGTGAGCCGGTCGAGCCGGTGCGCCGGACTCAGCTCGGGCAGGTCGAACCGTCGCCGGAGCAGAACCAGCGCTGATCGTGCGACGTATGCGCCGCGTGGAGTGGTCGCCAGAAAGTGTGGCTTGTCGACGACGAGTAGGTCTTCGTCGCGATGGAGGACGTCGAGGGAGAACGGCACCGTCGGCTCCACCGGTGGATCGCGGTAGAGATAGATGTCCGCTCGCGGACGTGCGATCGTCGCCGAATCGATGGGTGCCCCTGCCGCGTCGACGATCTCGCCGCCGGCCACCTTCTCCCTCAGCCTGGCCGCGTCCGCCGGGAAGCGGGTGCACAGGTACTTGAGTACCGTGGTCCCGGTTGCGACGTCGGGCATCCGCACCCGAGTGGGGTCGAGGCCGTCGCGCAACGGCAGGGGAGCGGCGGGCATCGTCCGACTCTAATCGTTCGGGCATGGAAACACCCCGGTCGGAATGCCCGACCGGGGTGTGGACTGCGGTGGAACCGTTCGGGTCCGATTCAGATGGTGACGACCATCTTGCCGGTGTTCTCGCCCTTCATCAGTCCGATGAAGGCACTCGGAGCATTGCTGAGCCCATCGACGACGGTCTCGTCGAATTCGATTGCGCCGCTGCCGAGCCACTCGGTCATCTTGGTACGGAACTCCTCGGTGAGGTGCGCGTAGGAGCCGACGATGAATCCCCTGAGCGTCAGTTCCTTGCCGATCACCAGGGCGAGGTTGCGCGGAGCCGGAGTCGCTTCGGTCGAGTTGTACTGAGCGATGGCTCCGCACATGGCAATTCGGCCGTACTTGTTCATCGACCCGATGGCGGCTTCGAGATGTTCGCCGCCGACGTTGTCGAAGTACACGTCGATGCCGTCCGGTGCTGCCGTGCGGAGCTGCTCGGCGACCAGGCCGTCGTGGTAGTCGAACGCGGCGTCGAAGCCGAGTTCGAGCAGGCGGGCCACCTTCGCAGGAGATCCGGCACTGCCGATGACGCGAGATGCGCCGAGCGCCTTGGCGATCTGGCCGACGAGTGATCCGACGGCACCGGCAGCGCCGGAGACGAACACGACGTCACCCTCCTTGAACGAGGCGACCTCGGTCAGTCCGGCGTACGCCGTCGTGCCGGTCATCCCCAGCGCGCCGAGGTATGCCGATGCCTTGGCTGCGTCGAGATCGACCTTGCTTGCACCCTTCGCCGGGACGATAGCGACATCGCGCCAACCCTTGCCGTGCAGAACCGCATCGCCGACCGAGAAACCCTCGGCTTTCGACTCGACGACCTCGCCGACCGCGCCGCCGTCGAGCGGAGCGTCGATCTGGAACGGCGGGACATAGGACTTCACGTCGTTCATACGACCGCGCATGTACGGGTCGACCGACATCACGATGTTGCGGACGAGGATCTGCCCGTCCGCGAGTTCGGGGAGTTCGACGACCTCCGCGCGGAAGTTGTCTTCGGTCGGCCAGCCTTCTGGGCGTGACGCGAGGTGAATTTCGTGTGCCTTCATGGTCTTTCCCTTCGATGTCATCGCTCTTACTCGTCTTCGGTGACTGTGACAGTGACGTCGATGTTGCCGCGGGTGGCGTTGGAGTAAGGGCAGACCTGGTGGGCCTTGTCGGCCAGGGCCTGGGCGTCCGCGCGGTCGAGATGGGGCAACGTCACCTCGAGGGTGACCGCGAGCTCGAATCCGCCTGCGTCGTTGGGGCCGATGGCGACGCGAGCACCGACGGCCGAATCGGTGACGTCGGCCTTGTCCTGACGCGCCACCATCTGCAGTGCGGAATGGAAGCATGCGGCGTACCCGGCGGCGAAGAGCTGCTCGGGGTTGGAGCCGTTGCCGCTGCCGCCCATGGCCTCCGGGATGGCGAGGTCCAGATCGACACGTCCATCGGAAGTGCGGGTGTGGCCGTTGCGGCCCTCGCCGGTGGCGAGAGCTTCGGCGGTGTAGAGGGTCTTCATGATGCTCCTTCGGTCCTGCTCGAATCGGTGTGATGCAAAGCGCTCGTCAATGCGTCGAGCGCCTTTTTGAGTTCGACCAGCTCGTCGACTCCCATGCCGGTCTTTTCGGCCAGCTTGCGCGGGATGTCCAGTGCGCTCGAGCGCAGAGCGCTTCCGGTCTCGGTGAGGTGGATTTCGACGCGGCGTTCGTCGGTGCTCAGGCGTCGACGCTCGATGAATCCGAGGCCTTCGAGTCGCTTGAGCATCGGCGAGAGAGTGCCGGTATCGAGATCGAGCTCGGCGCAGATGTCCTTGACGCCGCGCCCGTCCTGCTCCCACAGCACCAGCAACACGAGGTATTGCGGGTAGGTGACACCGAGCTTGTCGAGCATCGGGCGATACACCGCGGTGGTAGCCCGCGAAGCGGAGTACAGCGCGAAGCACACCTGACGGTCGAGTGCGAGTTCGTTGTTCACCCGATGAACAGTAGTGCACGGTTAAGTTGTGCGCAACCTACCTCGGCCATGTGCGTGGAACTTCGTAGCCTGCTACGAAATCCCGCTCACATGGGGTCAGCCCTGCAGGGCGTTCTTCAGGCCGCCGAGCACGATGGTTGCTGCCGTCGGACCCGCATTGAGATACCACGGGTCGTCGTCCACTCGCACGATGTGATTCTCGGTCGCCGCGCTCATTCCGGTCCACAGTGGGTTGGTGGTGTACGACGCCGCGCTCGAATCGGCTCCGGCGTCCTGGCTCGATACGAACACCCAATCGGCGTTGGCCAGCTGGATCTCTTCCTCGCTGAAGTCCTGTGAGGTTGCGTCGAACTGCTGACTTTCCGGTCGAGCCAGCTCGGCGTCCCACGCGACGTATCCGGCGAACGACTCGATGCCGAACACGCGCGCACGATCTGCGGTGAAACGCACGAACGAGACCGTGGGTGCGCCACCACTGCCTGCGACCGAATTACCCAGTGCCGCAGCATCGGTGGTGAAGGTGTCGAGGAAGCTCTGGGCTTGCTCGGTCCGACCGAGCGCGTCGGCGAGAAGGAGGAAGTCCTGCTTCCAGTTCACTCCGGTGCCCTCGGTGAGCACGGTCGGCGCGATGGTCGAGAGCGTCGAGTAGATGTCCTCCGAGCCGGTCTCGTTCGCCAGGATCAGGTCGGGTTCTGTCGCGGCGATGGCTTCGATGTCGACATCGAGCCGGTTGCCGACGTCGACGAATTGCGTCATCCGATCCGCGTACTGGGGAAACGAGAAGGTGATGTAGTCCGGAACCAGTTCGGCACCGCTGCCGTAGGCGACACCGGTGGGTACGACGCCCAGTGTCAGGGCCGCGTCGAGCTGACCGGTGGCGATGACAACGATCCTTGTCGGTTCGGCAGCGATATCGGTCGAACCGCCGAAATGTCCGACGGTGCGGGGAAACACCCCGTCGGCGGCTCCCGAGCCCATACCGTCGGGGATGCCGGTCGGCCCCGGTGCGTCGACGGCTGCATCGTCGGTGGCCGATGCCGTGCCGGTGGAGGGAGTGGCCGTCTGCTCGGCGGGCCCGCCACATGCGGCGATGGTCAGGGCGGTGACCGTGGCGATCGTTGCGGCCAGGAGCAGACGTTTCACTTCGTTCTCTTTCGCCGGGGCGGGCATAGGTAGGCAACCCTAGCCTGAACCCGGATGGCGCACAGGGATTGCAATCGCGACCCGTGCATCTGCTAGCGTCCTTTTCATGCAGCGCACGTATTTCTGGTTTAGCAGGCCGGCCCCGGGTGGGTCAGCCAGCGACGCCATGCGCTGACCCCCACCCCACGAGCCGGATACAGACCGGCTCGAAGTGCGCGTGGAGCATGAGGAGCCGGCCTGAGAACAGGAACGCCCTCTCATGACAGTCTCTCTCGACACCCCATCTCTCGACGATCAGCGAACGATCAGTATCAGTCCGCTGGCGTCGCCGTCGGTGCTGCGCCGCGAACATGCGGTGGACGACGCGATCTCGGCCACCGTCCGCACGGGCCGCGCCGGTGTCGTCGACGTTCTCGACGGCCGTGACGATCGACTGATCGTCGTCGTCGGCCCGTGTTCGGTGCACGACACCGACGCTGCCCTCGACTACGCCCGACGCCTGGCGGCCACGGCGTCCGAACTGGGCGATCGACTGCACATCGTCATGCGCGTCTACTTCGAGAAGCCCCGTACGACCCTCGGCTGGAAGGGCTTGATCAACGACCCGCACCTCGACGGCAGCTTCGACATCAACGCCGGCCTGCGGGTGGGACGTCAACTGTTGCTCGACATCTCTGCGCTCGGTCTGCCGGTCGGGTGCGAGTTCCTCGACCCGATCACCCCGCAGTACATCGCGGACCTGGTCAGCTACGGCGCGATCGGTGCCCGGACCGCGGCGAGCCAGGTCCATCGCCAGCTGTGCAGCGCGCTGTCGATGCCGGTGGGAATCAAGAATTCCACCGAGGGCGACATCCAGGTGGCGGTCGACGGCACCCGCGCCGCCGCGGCGAGCCACGTGTTCCCCGGAACCGATCTCGACGGTCAGGCGGCGCTCATCCGCACCGTCGGAAACCCGGACTGCCACGTCATCCTTCGCGGCGGCGTCGACGGACCGAACTACGATGCCGAATCGGTTGCCGACACCGTTGCGCGACTGCGTAAGTCGGGTCTCCCGGAGCGAGTGATCATCGACGCCAGCCACGGCAACAGTCGCAAGGACCACAACAAGCAGGTCGACGTCGTCACCGACGTGGCCGCCCGGGTCGCAGCCGGTGAACACGGCATCGTCGGGCTGATGCTCGAGAGTTTCCTGGTGGCGGGCCGTCAGGATCTCGAACTCGGCCACCGCGACGATCTGGTGTACGGGCAGTCCATCACCGACGCCTGCCTCGACTGGGACACTACGGCAACACAATTGGCCGTGCTGGCTGCCGCCGTCGAGGAGCGTCGCAGCAGCAGCGATGCGCGTTAGCGGGCAGTAGGTCGGCGAGCGAGCCGGGAGTCAGCGAGCCGGGTATCAACGAGCCGGGAGTCAGCGAACGCCGCGCGGTCGGAACTGCACGCTGATGCGTGGGCCGGTCGCGCGGGTGGACTTGGGAATGGCGTGCTCCCACGTCCGTTGGCATGAACCACCCATCACCACCAGGTCGCCGTGCCCGAGCGTGAACTTCAGCGATGTGCCCCCGCCGCGAGGCCGAAGCATGAGTTGTCGCGTGGCACCGAGCGACACGATCGCCACCATGGTGTCCTCGATTGCGCTGCGCCCGATGTTGTCGCCGTGCCAGGCGACGCTGTCGGATCCGTTGCGGTAGTAGCAGAGCCCGGCGGTGGCGAAGGACTCACCGAGTTCCGCGCGGTAGTGATCGTCGAGCGCGTCACGTGCCTCGTACAGTGCCGCGTCGGGCCACCGCTCGCGCTCGGCGTAGAACCGAACCAGGCGTGGAACGTCGACCACGCGGTCGTACATCTGCCTACGCTCGGCGCGCCAGTCGACGGCGTCGATCAGAGAATCGAACAGGTGGGTATCGGACAACCAGCCGGGGCGCACGTCCACCCAGGCGCCGCGGGTCAGTTCGCGGCGGGTGACGGACTCCAACGACCCGACGCCACCGTCCTCGTCACCGAACAGCGAGCCTTGCAGTGCGAGCGACATGAATCGACTGTATCGAACAGGTGTTCCCATTTCCAGTGCGCGGGGGTATCGTCTTCCCATGGGGTACCGATTTCAGGTCGTGATCGACAGCGCCGACCCGCATGCGCTGGCCGCGTGGTGGGCACAAACTCTGGGCTGGCAGCCCGAACCCTCCAACGAGGATTTCATTCGTGAGATGGTCGCCGCCGGGCATGCCCGTGAGGAGGACACCACCACCTTCGAGGGCGTTCTCGTGTGGCGGGCCGGTGCGGCCATCGTCGATCCCGAATCGCCCGGTTCCCCCAGAATGCTGTTCCAATCGGTGGCCGAACCCAAGTCGGTGAAGAACCGGTTGCATCTCGACATCCGGGTCGGCGACGAGCGCGAGACCGTGGTCGCGGAGCTGGAAGGACGAGGTGCGTCGGTGCTGCACAGGGGGGACCAGGGCCGCAGCATCTGGATCACCATGATTGATCCCGAGGGCAACGAGTTCTGCGTCAGCTGAGGAAGGGTCTGCTACCGGTAAGCGCTGGGGGTCTGGCCGGTCCAGCGTTTGAAAGCGCGGCGGAACGCACTGGGCTCGGAAAAGCCGAGGCGGGTCGAAATGTCGTCGACGCTGTCGCCGCGGCTGAGCCCGGATATCGCTGCATCGCGCAGCACTTCTTCTCGCAGCTGGTTGATCGAGGTGCCCTCCTGACGGAGGACGCGTCGTAGGTGCGGCGGGCTGATGTTGAGCATCGCGGCGATGTCATCGGTTCCTGGTGCGCCACCTTTGAATCCGGTTTCGAGTGCCCGTCGAACCTGGCTCGATGCGGTGCTGTCGTAGTCCCTGGAGGAGAACAACAGGTTGGGTGACTCCGCGAGATAGTCGGCCAGAGTCTCCTCGGTCTGCACGATCGGTGCCCGCATCACGGCGTTGTCGAATTCCAGTGTCGCGCGGTCGGTTCCGAACTCGACGTGGGTGCCGAAGATCGAGTCGTACATCTTGCCTGCTTCGGCTCCGGGAAACGCGTACGGCAGCTGCACCGACAGCAGTTTGACCCGGTTCCCGATCAGCCACGCCGCGAATCGGTGCAGCAGAATCAACAGGAAGTCGGTCAGTAACCGCTCGGCGAGTTCGTTTGCTTCGTCGCTCAGATGAGTCGTGGGAGTGACGTGCACCGTCAACACCGTGGACTCCTCGGTTCGGTCCAGCGTCATGGGCCGGACCGGAATCAACACCCGCATGGTCTCGGACATCCGGATCAGAGCCGCCCAGAGGTTCTCGGTGTGAATGAGTGTTTGGCACACCACCCGAAAGCTGCCGCGCCGCACCGGTACTGCGGCGAGACCGAACAGCTCGTCGCCGGTCATCGCCCAGACCGCCTGGGTGAACGCGGTGACCTGCCTGGTGGTCAGACGCTTCGTGGGGTCGTCGAGGATGGAGGTTCCGATTCCGGCCATCGACAACGGGTAGGTCAGGTCCACCCCGCCGCTGGCCGCGAGGTCGGCGGCCTGTCTGATGAAATACGCCGGAATGGTCGGCTGCGGAGTCACAATTTCCGCAGCCTCTCGGCGGCATCGGCCAGGACCTCGTCCTGCTTGCAGAAAGCGAAGCGCACCAGCGATTTCCACGGTGCCGGCTCGTCGACGAACGCCGTGACCGGAACTGCCGCGACACCCACCAGATCCGGGAGAGAACGGCAGAATTCGTAGGCGTCACCGCGCCCGATCGGGGCGATGTCGGCACACACGAAATAGGTTCCCGCGCTGTACTTCACGTCCGCTCCGGCGGCGGACAGTGCAGCCGAGAGCGTGTCCCGCTTGCGTTGCAGGCCGTCCCGCATCGCGGTGATCCAGGCCTGTTCGTGCTCGAGTGCGTAGGCAACGGCCGGTTGAAAGGGCGTGCCGCCGACAAAAGTCATGAACTGCTTGGCGGCACGAACGGCATCGATCAGTTCGGCAGGGCCCAGTGCCCAGCCCGTCTTCCATCCGGTGGCGTTGAAGGTCTTCGCGGCGCTCGACACGGTGACGGTGCGCTCGAACATGCCCGGCAGTGTCGCGATCGGAGTGTGTACCCCGCCGTCGAACGTCAGATGCTCGTACACCTCGTCGGTGAGCACGAGCAGATCGTGGGTTACGGCGATGTCGGCGATCCGGGCCATGGTGGCGCGGTCGAAGACCGTACCGGTGGGATTGTGCGGGGAGTTGACGATCAGCATGCGGGTTCGCGGCCCGATGGCACGTTCGAGTGCGTCGGTGTCGACGGTCCACCCAGTGCCGTCGGCAACCAGGGGCACCGCGGTTCGCGTGGCACCGGCGAGAGCGATAGCGGCCGCATAGGAGTCGTAGAACGGTTCGATCAGCAGCACATCGTCACCCGACTCGATCAACCCCAGCAGTGTCGCCGAGATGGCCTCGGTGGCACCGACGGTGACGAGTACCTGACAGTCGGGGTCGTAGCTCAGCCCGAATCGCCGCTCACGGTCGGCGGCGATGGCGTTGCGCAGTACCGGCATGCCAGGACCGGGGGAGTATTGGTTGAGTCCGCTCGCGATGGCCTCGCGCGCGGCCTCGAGCATGGCGGGCGGCCCGTCGGTATCGGGAAAGCCCTGCCCGAGGTTGACGGCATTCTTGGCGACGGCCAGTGCGGTCATCTCGGCGAAGATCGTCGATGCGAACGGGCGCAATCGCGCCACCGTGCGCGAGGGCAGCATCTCGGACATCCCTGCAGCGTAGTTCACCGAGCCCACCGGTCGTTCGCGCTGCATCGGTACTGTGCCTGTCATGCGATTCGGATTGTTCGTTCCACAGGGTTGGCGCCTGGATCTGGTCGGTATCGATCCCGCACGGCAGTGGAATGTGCTGCGCGATCACGCGCTCGCCGCCGAGTCGGGTCCATGGGAATCACTGTGGGTCTACGACCACTTTCACACCGTTCCCACCGCGACCGACGAAGCGACGCACGAGGCGTGGTCGCTGATGTCGGCACTGGCCGCTACCACCTCGCGCATCAGGCTCGGGCAGATGTGCACGGCGATGGCGTACCGCAACCCGGCCTACCTCGCCAAAGTTGCTGCCACAGTGGACATCATTTCCGGCGGTCGCGTCGAGATGGGCGTGGGCGGCGGCTGGCACGAGCACGAGTTCCGGGCCTACGGCTACGGGTTCCCCTCCGCCGGAGAACGATTGGGCCGGCTCGACGAGGGTGTGCAGATCTTCAAGCAGGCCTGGACGGCCGGGGAAGTCTTTCTGGACGGCAAGTACTACCGGATCGACGGTGCCGTGGTGCGGCCACTGCCGCTGCAGGAGGGCGGTATCCCGCTGTGGATCGCAGGCGGCGGCGAGAAGGTGACGCTGAAGATCGCGGCGAAATACGCGAACTACACCAATTTCGATGGAACCCACGCCGGCTTCGCCGCGAAGTCGGCTCTGCTACGCGAACATTGCTCGACCGTGGGTACCGACTTCCATGCCATCGTCCGCTCGGCGAACTACAACGTCGTCGTCGCCGCGACCGAGGCCGAGGTGGAGGACAAGCTGCACGCTCTCGAGAGTCGGCTCACCGACCTCGTGGGTGCCGACAAAGCCGCCGGTGCCCTGCAGGCATACCGCGGTATGCCTGCAGTCGGCACCCCGGAACAGATCGCCGAGAATCTGACGTCGCTGCAGGAGCAGGGAATGACGTACGGAATCTTCTACTTCCCCGACGCCGCCTACGACCGCTCCGGCATCGAACTCTTCGAGCGCGAGGTCATCCCGGCACTTGCGTGAGTCCGTGCAGATCGTGAGTCAGTGCAGATCTCGAGTCAGTGCAGATCTCGAGTCAGCGCAGATCGTCGGGAAGATCTGCTGGATCGATGAGCAGCTGCTGGTTCTTGGCCGTGCGGACTTTCTCCGACAGTCCGATGTTGGCATGCAGCAGCGCCCACTCGGCATCGGTGATCTCGTCGGTGGCGCGGGCGAGGACCGCAGGGTCGGTGGTGCCCCAGGCAATGGGCATCGCCGAGACCAGCTGCCATGTTCGCCCGCCCGTATTTCTGCCACGATCGGCGAGAATCGACACCGCGGGCACCTGAGCGCCCCGCTCCATGGCGTGGCCGGGAAGCGCCCGTACGGGGCGGGTGATCAGCACGTAGTACGGTTCCTCGACCCCGGGCTTGGCGATGTCGACCAGTGCCAGGAGCAGCGCTCCGTCCGGTAGCTTCTCGGCCACCACCGTCGGCACCAGATCACCTGCGGCATATCGTGATTCGATAGATCCCATCTTCCGCGGCGTCCACAGCATCACCCACAGCGAGGTCGCTGCCCCGATGAAGAACACCGCACCGAGGATGTACGACCACGCAGTGGCGATCCACATGAACCACGCCCCCAGCGCGATCAGGAAGACCGCGGTGAAGGCCGCAGAGACACGCAACCGGCGAAGCTCGGTGTACGTCTCGTTGACCGACTTCGCATGGGCTACGTCTACGGGGAACTGGAACTTGCGCACACCGCTATTCCTAGCACGACGGCATACGGACGCGAAGCCTCAGATCGCCGGGCCGAGCAAGTCGTCCGCGTCGGTGATGCGGTACGCGTAACCCTGTTCGGCGAGGAAACGTTGGCGGTGCGCGGCGTACTCGGCGTCGAGGGTGTCGCGCGAGACCACCGAGTAGAAGTGCGCCTGACCGCCGTCGTGCTTCGGTCGCAGCAGTCGGCCCAGACGCTGCGCCTCTTCCTGCCTGGAGCCGAAGGTTCCCGACACCTGCACTGCCACAGACGCTTCCGGAAGGTCGATCGAGAAGTTCGCGACCTTGCTCACCACGAGCGTCTGGATCTCGCCCTTACGGAACGCGTCGAAAAGAACTTCACGTTCCTTGTTCTTGGTCGAGCCCTGAATGACCGGAGCGTTCAGCGCCTCGCCGAGTTCGTTCAACTGGTCGAGATACGCACCGATCACCAGAGTCGGAGCACCCTGATGCTTCGCCAGGATCGATTTCACGACGGCGATCTTCGTGTGCGCCGTCGAGCACAGTTTGTAGCGCTCCTCGGGTTCGGCGACGGCGTACGACATGCGCTCGGCGTCGGTGAGAGTGACGCGAACCTCGATGCACTCCGCCGGCGCGATCCAGCCCTGCGCTTCGATGTCCTTCCACGGGGCGTCGTACCGCTTGGGGCCGATCAACGAGAACACGTCGCCCTCGCGGCCGTCCTCGCGGACGAGCGTTGCCGTCAAGCCGAGGCGACGACGCGACTGCAGATCGGCCGTCATGCGGAACACCGGAGCCGGGAGCAGGTGTACCTCGTCGTAGATCACCAGACCCCAGTCGCGGGAATCGAACAGTTCCAGGTGCTTGTATTCACCCTTGGTCCGACGCGTGATCACCTGATACGTGGCGATTGTCACAGGGCGAATCTCTTTGCGCTCTCCCGAATACTCGCCGATTTCTTCCTCGGTGAGCGAGGTACGTGCGATCAGCTCGCGCTTCCACTGTCTGCCTGCGACCGTATTGGTGACCAGAATCAGCGTGGTCGCCTTGGCTCTGGCCATTGCGGCTGCGCCGACCATCGTCTTGCCTGCGCCGCAGGGCAGTACGACGACGCCCGAGCCGCCCGCCCAGAACGAATCCGCCGCCATCTCCTGGTAGTCGCGCAGTGTCCAGTTGCCGCCCTCGGTATCGAGTTCGATGGGGTGCGCTTCGCCGTCGACGTATCCGGCGAGGTCTTCGGCGGGCCAGCCGATCTTGAGCAGCATCTGCTTGACGTGGCCGCGTTCGCTCGGATGCACGATGACCGTGTCCTCGTCGACCATGGCGCCGAGCATCGGGGCGATCTTCTTGTGCCGCATAACCTCGGTGAGCACGGCGCGGTCCAGGCTGATGAGCACCAGGCCGTGGACCGGGCTCTTGACCAACTGCAGTCGGCCGTATCGAGCCATGGTGTCGACGATGTCGACCAGCAGCGGCTGTGGCACTGCGTATCGGGAGAAATTCACCAGTGCGTCGACCACCTGCTCGGCGTCGTGGCCGGCCGCACGCGCGTTCCACAGGGCCAGCGGGGTGATGCGATAGGTGTGGACGTGCTCGGGAGCGCGTTCGAGCTCCGCGAACGGTGCGATGGCCGCCCGCGCTGCGCCCGCAAGTTCGTGATCGATCTCGAGCAACAGCGTTTTGTCGGACTGGACGATCAGCGGGCCGTCGGTCACGGTTCCTCCTAGAGACTTCTGCTGCGCCCGAAAGAGCGCAACTTCTCCATTGTCCACAGGTAGGGGCGTGCGTGCACGTGAGCCCGGACTACTCGACGAGAGCGACCGAGGTGATGCGATGCAGAGTGAACCGCCGAACCCCTCCGGTGGCGGGGTCGAACGCATCGAGTTGGCCGCCGCCGATGCTGATCGGATCGACGATGCGATGGCTCGCGACGCCCTGGGCGTCGACGTAGCCGATACTGACGCTGCGCTTGACCTTGGCCGCGGTCTGCAACAACGTCATCGTCGCGGTGCTGCTGGCCCGAGTGCCGTCGGTGCGCACCACTGCGCCGCCACTTCCCGCTGCCCGTTCGGCCGCGCGCATCCCACGCACCAACGAACCCAGCTGTTCCTCGGTGGGGACGGCCGGCGTGCGGAAGGTCTGGCGTGGCCGCCGAGCCGCTACCCGTGACCCCCGCGTGCGCAGATCGACGATGGTGCCGGACGAGTCCTCGCCTGCCGGCGCGAATCCCGCCCCGGCCAGAACCGTGAGCACTTCGGCGAGTGGGGCCTGTGAGATCGCGACGGTCGGGGCCAGGGCTCGAAGTGCCAACGATTCGGCTGCAGGGGACGCCATCACCTCGGCCAGCAAGGCCGGATCCTCGCAGCGGACGAACGATGCGGCGACACCCGCCCGCAACCGGCCGTGTCGACGTGCCACGTCGTCGATCAGGTAGGTCAAGGCCTGCGGAACCGGCGTCCTCGAGTGGGTCGCGAACAGGGAGTGCAGCTCCGATGCCGTCAATCCCACATCGAGCGCGCGGCGCAGGCTCGTGTCGCTGATCCGGTACATCGTTGCCGCGCCTGCGGATTCGACGTCGGCGACGAGTTCGATCCGATCGTGCAGGTCCGTTTCGAGTGGACCGGGTGCCACCAGCGTGAGGTCGGCCTGAACCAGGACGTAGTCGATCGGCTCGGGCAGCGCCGCGCGCATGTCGGCCTCGGCATTGCCGTCGTGCAACAGGGATCGACCCGGGGTCGACATCGCCCCGCGGCCGACCATGCCGAGCGCGGTGGCTTCGGCGACGACGTGTCCGACGGGTGTGACGCCGAAGCGTCCGGACCATCGGGGTCGACGCCACGCCAGGGCGCGGGCGAGGTCTGCCGGCGGTGCCGAGTGCCCGCTACCGAGTTCGGCGAGCAGTTCGAGGACCATGCGTCGGTCCCGGGGTGCGGCCGGCGAGCGAACTTCCTCGGACAGGGCGGCGATGGGTTTGCCGTTGGGGTCGCGCATCCCGATGACCCACGGTGCCCTCGGCACTTCGAGCCAGGCGGACGCGAGCGTGTGCCAGCGAGCCGCCGGGGCTGCGGTGAGCCAGGCCTCCACCGCAGGTGTCGGTGCCCAGTAGTCGTCGCCGGTGTCGGACGCGGGTATCGGGTCGGGTGTTCCGCTCGAGATGAGATGGGCCGCGGCCAGTAGTTCGAGGAGGATGCCGACTCGGTCGTCGTCGAGGCCGGTGGCCTTGGTGATCTTGCGTAGCTCGCGTACGCCGAGACCGCCGGCCTTGAGAGCCGGGGCAGGTGAGTTCGACAGCGCCTCGATGACCAGGACACAGTGCCTACCGAGTTCGAGTGCCTCGCCGGCGGCAGCGGCATCGACGTCGGCGAGAGAATGCGTGCCGGTGGTGAGTGTGGGCTCGGCCAGCGACCGTGGATCGGACATCGGCTCGCCGCGCAGAATCTGCCCCACCTGGACGGGTAGCTCGACGGTTTGCTCGTCCAACCAGATCAGCAGGCCAGCGGCGAGCAGCTTCTGGACGGGTCGGTCCGGCGCAGTGCCCGGTGCTGCGTCTCGTGTGCGGCCGGTCGGCGACGATCGAGCCAGAGTGTCGAGCAGATTGCGTTCGCCGTCGCCGAGTGCGGCGAGGGCTGCGGTGATGTGCGACTCGGTGAGAGTGTCCACCGGATCGAGTGCACGCCCGATACGCCACGGAACGCCGTCCGCCGCGGTCGCGCTGATTCGGAACCCGGACGCATCGCCCCACACCAGCAACCGCTCACGGAGCTGAGCGAGCGCCTTGTCGACGCTCTTGGCCGGAGCACGTTTGGCGACGACGGCCAGCAGCGCGGCGCGGGTGACAGGGCGCTCGTGGGCCTCTTCGACGGCGAGGATCTCGAGGACGGTCAGCGCGAGCGTGTCGAGCGTGTCCGCGGTGTGCAGGATCGACCGGCGCTGCTCGGCCCGTCCGGCGAGAACGGCCAGGGAGGCGGGCGGCGGCGCGGTCAGATCCGGACGCAGAGACATGGCCCTGATCAGCTCGGCGTCGGAGCGAGCTGCGATCCACTGAGGCAGATCAGGGGGCGTGTCGGTGGGTCGGTGCGCAGTCGTGTCGGTCATCGTCTATCAGATTAGAGACCTGGGCTGGTGCTCGCCGCAGGGCAGGTGTCAAAATAGGCGCATGGTGAACAAGTCGAAGAAGCCCTATGTCGATCCAGGCTGGCCGGAAACCGCTCGCGGTGACCACGCGGTGACCGAACTCTCGTCCGCTCGATCGGGTGGCTTGTCGCCCTTCGGCGAGGACACGGAGTTCCCGCTGCCCGTCGAAGACCTGCCCTACGCCCATCCGGTGACCGTGGTCAATCGCTGACCGCGGCCCTCGAACACGAGAAAGCCCCCGACACCTTCGAGGATGTCGGGGGCTTTTCTCGTACGAGCGGTGAACCGTCTCGGGCTCTTACTGGGGCAGGAATGCCTTGTTGGCCTGGTAGAAGTTCACAACCTGCGGATCGAGCTGGATGCCCTGCGCTGCGTTCTGGATGAACGAGGCGATCTGCGGATCGTTGGTGATGTTCTGCACAGCGGTGACGATGCCGTCGATGACCTCGGCGGAGCTGTCGACTGCCGGGA
Organism: Rhodococcus sp. AW25M09; assembly: GCF_000333955.1. Lineage (GTDB taxonomy): Bacteria > Actinomycetota > Actinomycetes > Mycobacteriales > Mycobacteriaceae > Rhodococcoides. Next base: position 42,661 of record NZ_CAPS01000120.1, on the reverse strand, counting down.
TGGACGGCAATTCGGGGAGTGCGGGAACTTCCGGTGCCTTGGGGGTGACCGGAACGCTGCGCTCGGTCGGTGCGCTGCTCAGGCCGAGGCTCGAGGAGCAGGACGGCCATGCGCCCCAGCCCTGTGAGTCGAGGACCTTCTCTGCGACTGCAATCTGCTCTTCGCGGCTGGCCTGGTTGGCGGTGGCTGCGTACTGCTGACCGCCGTGCGAGTTCCAGGTGCTGGGGGAGAACTGCAACCCGCCCTGGAAGCCGTTGCCGGTGTTGATGCCCCAGTTGCCGCCGGCTTCACACTGTGCGAGGCGGTCCCAGTCGGAATCCGGTGCCGCGTTGGCGGTGCCGGTGAAGGCGATGCCTGCGGTGCCCATGATGGCTCCGGTGACGGCGACCTTGGCGACGGTCTTGCCAGTGGTGCTCGGCTTGCGATGACGTCCGCTCATACGAGTTGAAATCCTCTCCACACGCGCCTGCGAGGTCAGCTGTCGGGTTCGGGCTGAGAGGTAGCCCGGCCTTTTCGGTCACTGCTGTCAGTGGCCAATTGGGCTTCACCCCAAGGGAAGTCGGTGCGGCTTCGTGAGTCGCTACAACTTCCCGGTTGTCCCTGGAGGACGTGGGTCCCCCGTCCTCGTCCCCTGGGTGATCATCGAGGGTGTTCCGGTTCCCGCGGGACGAGGTTTGGCGCTGCGGGTCGGAATTCGGCCGAACTTTCCGGCCGCTGCTGACCGTACTGAAATTCCCGGCTTACGTCACTATTTGGTAACTGTCGATTTCGCGGCGTCGTCCGGAGCTCGTTCAGTGGCCCTTTCGGGTCCCTCGAGTCTGCCCAGCTAGCGGACCTGACGAGCAATGAACCCCCGTCCGTTGCTCATCCGTTACCCGAGCGTTATGTGACAGAAGTCACAGTCGATCGAACGGCTACAGCGCGTCACGGAACCGCAACGATGTCCTTGCCCAGGGGCATCAGCGAGACGGGGATCAACTTCAGGTTCGCTATCGCCAAGGGGATGCCGATGATGGTGATCGCCATTGCAATAGCGGTGACCACGTGCGCCAGCGCCAACCACCAACCGGCGAGAATCAACCACAACACGTTTCCGAGAAGCGCGCCCGAACCGGTCCCGGGCTTATCGACGATCGTCGACCCGAACGGCCACAGTGCGTACACCCCGATGCGAAAAGACGCGATGCCGAACGGGATGGTCACGATGAAGATGCACAGCAGCAGTCCGGCGAAGAAATAGCCGAGCGCCAGCCACAGCCCGCCGAAGATCAGCCAGATGACGTTCAGTATCGAGCGCACGGTCAGCGAGCCCGCCGTCCGGACGCCAGTGCGTACACCAGTGCCAGCACGAATCCGGTCGGTGCGGAGAACATCGCCGTCAGGTACAGGCTCAGTGGGGGCTTGGCGTCGGAGAAGATCGGAAACAGCAGGATCGCGACAATGGCGACGAGGCCGATCGCGAACAGTGCGATCGCGATACGCAGCAGAACGGTGCTGCTCTTACGGGTCGAGGTGTTCACGCGCACCACGGTAGTGCGAAGTGCGCTGCTGTGACGCGCGGTGCCGGCGAAGAACTCGAATGCTCGATCCGGGCACACCGCGCTAGACTGGTGTATTCGCGTCCTACGTTCTCGTGGGGCGCGAAACTTGTGCGGACCCCGCCTTTCGAGCAGCTGTGGGGTTCGAGCAGCCATGGGCCCGAACATCGGTCCTGTGGGCAACGCATAAACAGCCAACAGCAACAGATGAACGGGTGAGCTCAGTGCCGACCGGCAAGGTGAAGTGGTACGACGTCGACAAGGGATTCGGATTCCTCTCTCAGGAGGAAGGCGAGGACGTCTACGTGCGTTCGTCGGCGTTGCCCGAGGGCGTCGAAGGCCTCAAAGCCGGACAGCGGGTCGAGTTCGGCATGGCCGCCGGCCGTCGCGGACCGCAGGCGTTGAGCTTGAAGGTGCTCGAGCCGGCACCGTCGGTGCGTCAGAACACCGGCAGTACGCGCCGTGAACCCGTCGAGCGCAAGCACACCCCCGACGAGCTGCACGGGATGGTCGAGGACATGATCACCCTGCTCGAGGCGACGGTGCAGCCCGAGCTGCGCAAAGGCAAGTACCCGGACCGCAAGATCGCGCAGCGCATCTCCGAGGTGGTGCGCGCCGTCGCCCGCGAGCTCGACAGCTGATCGGGGCCGGCACGCGTCCTATGGACGCGTGCCGATCGACCAGATGGCGTGGCTGACGAAGCCCTCCTGATTGGTATCGGTGTCGATGATGCCGGTGGGCAGGCGAATTTCGATTCCGAGCAGAGTTCGGTTGCTCTCGTCCGAGGTGGGGACCGTGACGCTGAGCCTGGTTCCGGGCTCGTTGAACTCGGTGTTCTCCACCGCGTCGCCGCTGCCGTCGCCGTACACCACAGCGAGCACCCACGGTGCCGAGTAGATGGGTTCGGGAAGCGAAAGTTGCACCGTCGGTGCTTTTCCGACCTCGAGTTCGCTGGTCTCGCCCACATTCGTGCACAGCGGGTCGCTGACGGCGCAGTAGAGATACGGCTCCACCTCCACTGTTCGGCCGTCGGCGTACGCGGTGACGACCGGTTCCTTGTCCGGCGCATTGCCGATCAGCACCGCGAGTACCGCAACGAACGCAACAGCGACGACGAGCAGACCTGCGGCGATCATCGCGCCGATCTTCTTGGTGCGGGGAGCGAGATTCACTTGGTCACGTTTTCGCCGTAGGAGCCGTCGGACATTTCTTGCTCGACGTGGTCGGGGCGGTTGCCGCCGAAGCCGGGCAGAAGGGATCTGCCGCGGTAGGTGAGGAATGTCTGCACGAGGCCGATCGTAAGCAACACGGACACGACGGTGAAACCGAGCCAGTACTCGGTGGGCAGCAGCACGCCGAGAGTGCCGCCGAGAACCCAGCACAGCTGCATGACGGTTTCCGAACGGCCGAATCCCGACGCGATGGATTCCGGCGGCAGATCGGCTTGCAAGGATGCGTCGAGGGAGACCTTGGCCAGTGCGCTCGCGCTCGATGCGACGAGAGCTGCCACCGCTGCCGTGAGCAGGCTGTCGGTGACAGCGGCGACGACGGCTACCGTCGTCACCGCGATGGTGCAGCGCAGGACCACCATGGATGGTCGACCGAGCTTGATCCTGGCACCGAGCGCGTTGCCGGAGAAGTTGCCGAGAGCGGCCGCGGCTCCGACGAGTCCGAGCATCGCGGCCTGCTGGAGCGGCTCGTGTTCGGTCCGGGATTTGGCGACGAACGCAATGTAGAGCGTGAGGAATCCGGTGAGGATTCGGATGGTGCCGTTGCCCCACAGTCCGACGATGACGGCTCTGCCCAAAGGCTGTCTGCGGTTCTTGGTGCTGCTACTCGTCGCTGGTGGCGTGCGGCGCAGGTGCTCGGTCGGGGCACCGCTGCCGGCGAAGTCTTCGCCGCTGTGCTGCTCGGCGTGGTAGCTGAGGGTGGCAGGAACTTCGCCCTCGGTGATCTCCACCCAGGACGGAATACGCATGCTGAGGTACCCGCCGAGCACGGTGATCGCGGCCACGAACCACAGTGCGCCGGGCGAGTCCGCCACGAAGGCGATGCCGCCGGCGACTGCACCTGCCGCGATGGTGCCGCCGAGCAGGCCGAACACGGTGAGGCGGGAGTTGACGCGCACGAGATCGATCTCCGGCGGCAGCACTCTCGGCGTCACCGCGCTCTTGAGTACCGCGAAAGATTTGCTGAGTACGAGCATGCCCAGGGCCGCGGGATACAGCACCCAGCTGTCGAAGTTGAACACCAGCACCACCGCCAGCACGGTGCGCAACCCGAACGACGTGGCCAGCGCGATGCGTCGGCCGTGCTGCAGACGGTCGAGCAGCGGTCCGATGAGCGGGGCGATCAGCGCGAAGGGGGCGATGGTGATGACGAGATACAGCGCGACCTTGGTCTTGTCCTCACCGGTGGCCGCGGAGAAGAAGAGTGTGTTGGCCAAGGCGATCGCCAACGCCGCGTCCGATGCGAAGTTCGCCATCGTCGCGTAGGTGAGCGCAGTCAGGCCGGACTTGTCGGCACCGTCGGCTTTCGCAGCTCGCTGGAACGATGCGATGCCCTTGCCGGTGAGCTCGCGTCCGCGCATCGCGGCGACCCGAGTGACAGTCAGCTTCTTCGGCATCGGCGGTGGCTTTCGGGCACCGGTCCGCCCGCGTGCCGCAGTGAGCTGCTCGGTCCGCGGAGGATGCAGGGGCGGCAGAGGCTCACGACGGCTCGGAACATGGGTGGAGGTCAGGGGGGCCTCGGGTGGGTAATTGGCCAAACCCGGGTGCTCAGGGCTGTGCTGCTCTGAGTCGTCCGCACCCGGTGGGGTGTGGGGGAGACGGGGATCGGTCACGGTGTCAATTCTGTCCTACCGGAGCGGAATCGGTGAACTGCACCTCGAAGATCTTGGGCCAGAACTTGCCGGTCACGAGGAAACGGTCGGTGTCCGGGATCTGTGCGATGCCGTTGAAGACGTCCGCTCCTTTGCGTTCGGCGGCAGACATCGAATCCCACAACGGCCTGCCGTCGATGACCGCCGTGACCTTTCCGCTGCCAGGGTCGATGCGCATGATGTCGAAGGTCTGCCACACGTTCGCGTACACCGACCCGTCGTCGGCGCATTCGAGCTCGTTGAGCCGCTCCACCGGATCACCGTCGAGCGTGACGTCCACCGTGCTCTCGGCATCGAACGAGGTGGGATCGCGAAAGGTCAGCGTGGAGGTGCCGTCGCTCATGACCAGGCGCTCGTTCTGGGTACCCCGCCCCTCAGCGCACAGCCCCCAGCCCTCGCCGTCGTAGCTCACTCGACGCTCTTCCGCGAGAGTGTCCCGGTCGCGGGCGATAGCGACGCCGTCCTGCCAGGTGATCTGCCACAGCGTGTCGCCGACGACGGTGATGCCTTCGCCGAACAGCTCGGACGGCAGATCCACCCGATCGAGTTCGGTCATGTTCTCGACTGCGGTGCGTCGAACGAACGACGAACCCTCGAGGCCGGTGCCCTCGTAGAGCACGCCATCGTCGATCTCGAAACCCTGGGTGAATGCGTCGTTGCCACGGTCGTATTCACGCACGACGTCGGCCTTCAGCGTCGGAACCGACTCGGAGCCGATCGGATCCGCGGTCGTCGATGCGGTCGTCGATTCCGGTGTCGACGAGCAGGCGGTGACCGCCAGCAGTGCGGTTATTACGGCGGCGAAGGTACGAGCGCGGGCGGTCATTGCACCCATGATGGCAGCCCGAACTGGGCGTCACCGAGTCGATGCGGCAAACTGAATGTGTGAGTTTCACATCTTCTCCAGAGCTCGATTCCATCCGCCCCGTCTTGGCCGATGCCGTGGACCTCGCGCGGCAGGCTCTGCTCGACCTGGGAGAGGGCGGTATCGGCGAGTACCTCGGGGTCACCGTCGAGGACTCCAGCGCGGCCACTCACCGGTTCGCCAGTGATCTCGAAGGCTATCGAGGGTGGCAGTGGGCCGTTGTGGTCGCCGCCCCGGAGGACGCGGACCACGCCACGGTCAGTGAGTTGGTGTTGCTACCGGGCCCCGATGCTCTGGTGGCACCGACCTGGGTGCCCTGGGAAGAACGCATCCGTCCCGGCGATCTGGGACCGGGCGATCTGCTGTCTCCACGTCGCGGCGACCCTCGTCTCGTGCCGGGATATGTCGCGTCCGGAGATCCTGCCATCGACGACGTTGCAGGTGAGATCGGTCTGGGTCGAACCCAGGTCACCAGCCTCGAAGGACGCCTCGACGCCGCCCAACGCTGGCGCGAGGGCGATTTCGGCCCCGATGCCGAGATGGCCAAGGCCGCGCCGTCGACCTGTGGGCGCTGCGGCTTCTACTTACCCATCGCCGGATCGCTGTCCGCTGCATTCGGGGTGTGCGGCAACGAGTTCGCTGCCGACGGTCGGGTGGTGCACGCGGAATACGGCTGCGGAGCGCATTCCGACACCGAACTCCCCAGCGGAGCTGGATCGCCGCAATTCGAACCGTACGACGACGCGGCACTCGACGTCACCGCATCGCCGGTGGCCCAGCCTGAGACACCGTCCCCGGTAGAGACGGACAGTCAGGCAGAGGCGGCCTCCCCGGTGGATACGGCCTCCCCTATGGATACGGCCTCCCCGGTCGAGGTCGCCGACAGCGCCGACGGATCCGAGGCGTCGACCGAGGCAGCAACGCCGCAGAACGAGCCGACCGCATCGGCCGAAACAACGGTATCGGCGGAAACAACCGTGTCGGCGGAAACAACCGTTGTGGACGAACAGACTGCGCCGGCCGAGGGCACTGCGCCGGCCGAGGGCACTGTTCCGGACGAGGGCACTGCGCCGGCCGAGGGCACTGTTCCGGACGAGGGCACTGTTCCGGACGAGGGCACTGTTCCGGACGAGGGCACTGTTCCGGACGAGGGCACTGTGCCGGCCGAGGGCTCGGTATCTCCGAGCTGATCGATCCGTTCGATACCGGGTCGCTGCGTGAGTCGATACTCGCGTCGTGGAGTTCGTCGCCCACCCGGCTGCGTGAGGACTCGGCGTCCGAAATCGATCTGGTGCGCGGGGGTTATCGCGATCGACTGTTGACCGAGTTGGCGCAGAACGCCGCCGACGCTGCTGCGCGGTCGGGGGTTCCCGGCCGACTGGCAGTGTGGACCGATGACGCAGGTGCTGTCCATATCGCCAATACCGGTGCTGCATTGGATCTTTCGGGTGTGCATGCGTTGACCGCCTTGCGAGCCTCGGCCAAGACTGCTGATTCGGGCGTCGGGCAATTCGGAGTCGGATTCACTGCGGTGCGTTCGGTGTCCGACGAGATCGAGGTGCGATCACGCGAGGGTGGCGTGTTGTTCAGTGCTCGGCGCACTCTCGACGTGCTGGGCGAGCGAGGCATGACCGCGCCCGACGCAGGAACGCCGGTACTGCGGTTGGCGTGGCCGGTTGCTGCACCGCCTGCCACGGGGTTCGACACCGAGATCGTGTTGACACTGCGAGCCGATGTGGACGCGAGGTCCTTCGAGTCGGGCTTCGCGGACGAGGCCGTCGATCTGCTTCTCGAACTCGATGCGCTGGACTCGATCGAGATCGATGGCATCGTAATAGACTGCATCAGAACCGAACTCGGCGAGGGGTGCGCCGAGATCGCAATCGGGTCGCGAACATGGCGTCAGTTCGCCACTCCCGCTGCACGATGGCTCGCGCCCGTTGTCGACGGTCTGCCTGTTCCCGCCCCACCGGATGTGTTGCGGGCGCCCACTCGTTCGGACGAATTGTTGTCGTTGCCCGCGTTGGTGATTGCGGATGTGCCGATGCAGCCGGACCGTCGGCGCGTGCTGCCGGGTGTCTCGCTCGATGCGGTGGCGCACGGGTATGCCGACTTCGTGGCCTCACTTCCGGCGGCGTCGCGGGTGTCGTTCGTGCCCCAGGTCGGCTTCGCGCGGAGTGAGGTCGACGGCGAACTTCGAGAACTGATCTTCCGGCGATTGTCATCTGCGGCATGGCTTCCCGGTGCCCACGGACGAGACCTCGTGCCGGAGCGGGCGAATGTCGTCGCGGACGCCGGCGAGGCACTCGCCTCGGTGGTGATCGACGTCGTGCCCGATCTGGTCGACGCTGCGCTGGCGGGTGCACGGCACGCATCGGCGTTGTCCGCGGTGGGGGTGCACCGAATCGGGTTGGCGGGGCTGACGGACATGCTCGGTGGGCAGAGCCGCGAGCCGAGCTGGTGGCGGCGACTGTTCGACGCGTTGGCCCCACTCGTCGTGGACGGGGTGGCTGCCGAAGAGCTTGCTGCACTGCCTGTTCCGCTCGCGGATGGCCGCACGGTCACTGGTCCGCGTACTACGGTGATCGGCTCCGACTCCTCGGCTGCGGTGACGTGGGTGCGGCTGGTGCATCCGGACGCTGTGAGTCCGCTGCTGACGCGCCTGGGAGCTCGCGAGGCGACCGCGTCCGAATTGCTCACCGATCCTGCCCTCGAAGCAGCGCTCGACGATCTGGACTGGGACGACGACGTGGAGGTCGATCCCCTGGTCTCCGCGGTGCTCACCCTGGCAGCCGAGGCGGGTGATCTACCGAGCTGGATCGGCGGCTTGCCTCTCGAAGACGACCAGGGTGAACTGCGCAGCGCCGACGAATTGTTGCTTCCCGGAGCGCCGTTGGCGGATCTGCTGATTCGGGATTCGCCGTTCGGTGTTCTCTCGGCGGCCTCGGTGACCAGGTTCGGTGAGCGGGCACTGCGGGCGGTGGGCGTCGGCTGGGGGTTCTCGGTGGTGCGCGACGAGCTGCCGACCGGGCCGGATCACGATCTGGACGACGAATCGGCATGGTGGACAGGTCTTTCCGCTGAGCCGGACACCCTTCTCGCGGTTCGGGATCTGGACCTGGTCCGATCCGATGCGTGGCCCGTAGCATTGACCGTGCTGCTCGACGATCCCAGTACCCGCGGCGCCCTGATCGACAGGGACGGTTACACCGCGTGGTGGCTCAGGCATCATGCGCGACTGCATGATCGGCGTCCGATCGACTTCAGGTCGCCGTCCGACGATACGTTTGCCGGGTTGCTCGATCCGCTGGATCATCCGCGGGCCGACGAGCTGGCGGCTGTGCTGAGTGCATCGGAGTGTGAGAGCGTCGATACCGCACGGGTGCTGCTGCGGGCGCTCGCGGATCCGCGGCGGAATCCGACACCTGCGGTGATCGCGCGCACGCACACATCGATAGCCACCGCAGTTGCCGAGGGTCGCGTCGAGGTTGCCGACATCGACCCACCGGATCGCGTCCGCACCCTCGGCGGGTCGGTGGTGGATGCGTCGGATGCGCTCGTGCTCGACACCCCGTGGCTGGCGAGTGTTGTTCCGCCGGAGATTGCCGTGCTCTCGGACATGTCCACCGCTGGCGCGCTCGCCGACGTCCTCGACATCAGGCCGGCGTCGGAGGCGATCAGCGGAGAAGTCCTCGGAGTGGGACGCGTCAGTTCCTGGGATCGCGAACCGGGAGCTGTGCTGGCATGTGCGGTGTTGGGATTACCGCTGCCGCAGGGCGGGGTGGTGGTCCATCGTGAGTTGATCGTGCGCGTGACCGGGAACGTCGGCGGCGAGCGAGATATCAGTGGCGATCGAGCAGTGCCGTGGTGGGTGACCGCCGACGGAACCGTCCACTGCACTCAGAATTGGGAGCGACCTCGTGGGCTTTGACACTGCGGTGCTGGACTGGATGGTCGGGCATCGAATCGACTGGCTGACCACGATGTTCTGGGTCATCACCACGGTGGGGAACACGGTGTCGATGTTCGTGTGGTCGGCAGTGGCCGTGGTGGCTCTGCTCCGAGTGGGACGGCGTTCGGATGCCGTCGTCGTCGCGGGCGCGATGCTGACCGGGTGGGGTCTGATGAATGCGCTGAAATTCGCGTTCGGGCGGGAGCGGCCACCGATCCCGGAACGGTTGGTCGATATTGCGAGCCATTCGTTTCCGTCCGGCCACGCGATGATGTCGATGGTGCTTGCCACGGTGGCGATCGCGGTACTGCTGCGATCGCCGCATCCGTGGCTGCATCGGCCGGTACTGCTTGCGCTACCGGTGGTCGCGTCCCTGCTGATCGGATTCTCTCGGATCTACCTGGGTGCGCATTGGACCACGGACGTACTGGCCGGGTGGGTGTTCGGTGCCCTGTGGGGGCTGGGATGGATCTACGCCGTCACAGCGATCAGCGCGAGAAATCCGAGCGCTGGGCGATGACGAGCAGCTCGTCGCGCATGGCCGGGCTGGAGACAGCGTTGGCGCGTGCGTAGAGAGCGCGGAGCGAGCGGACGTGGTTGCGACGGTTGCGGTACTGAGCGACGAGCTTCATGGCCTGTTCTTTCGTGGATCAAAAGGTTGTCTTAACTGACATAACCCATGGTCCACGTTAACTTTGTGTTACTCAAGCGGCTGAGAGGTTAGTTTGCCCACGTCAGAGGCGTTGTGGTGATCGAGCTAACGTGATGCTGATCTCAATCGAGACCGCGTTGGGCGGTTTTGCTCCCGCGACGTGACGCGGCTCTCTGCGCCAGGAAGATCGAGAACCCCACGGCACCGACTGCGAGCCCGGACCAACACGTGGCAACGACGTCGTCGCTCCGGTCCCCGGTGGCCGTGAACACGACCAGCGCGACGACCCAGCCGAGCATGCCGATCGCCAACACCGGTACCGGATCGGTGAGGCTGCGTGGAATCTGGGGGAGGTCGGCCACGAATCCCAAGCTACGCCACGGGAGTGACAAGAGACTGCGCTGCTGTGCCGATCGGCGGCTGCGCTGCTGTATCGATCGGCGGCTGCGCTGCTGTGCCGATCGGCGGCTGCGCCGTGCGGTTACCGAAGTGTGGCAGCGTGCTTTATCGTTCGCTCATGCAATTGTCGTCGCGGCTACTCGACAACTACTTCAAGATCACCGAGCGTGGCTCGACCGTCGGCTCCGAGGTTCGAGGCGGCGTGGTCACCTTCGTGGCGATGGCCTACATCGTGGTTCTCAATCCCCTGATTCTGGGCAGCTTCTCCGCCGATGATGCAGCGGCCAAGACCGATGTGCTGGGCAACATCCTCCCGGTCGCCCAGGTTGCCGCCGTGACGGCCCTGGTGGCCGGGTTCATGAGCATCGCCTTCGGTATCGTCGCCAACTATCCGTTCGGTATCGCAGCGGGCCTGGGCATCAACACGCTGCTCGCCGTGACCATCGCACCCCAGGTGACGTGGCCCGAGGCAATGGGTCTGGTGGTCATCGACGGCATCATCATCGTGCTGCTGGCCGTCACCGGATTCCGCACGGCGGTGTTCAACGCGATCCCATCGGAGCTCAAGGCAGCGATCGCCGCGGGCATCGGCGCGTTCATCGCATTCATCGGACTGGTCGACTCCGGCTTCGTGCGCCGAATCCCCGACGCCGCAGGCACGACGGTTCCGGTCGGGCTCGGTATCGACGGTTCCATCGCGTCGTGGCCGACGGTGATCTTCGTGTTCGGGTTGTTGCTGATGGGTGTGCTGGTGGTGCGCAAGGTGCGCGGCGGTCTGCTGATCGGCATCGTGGTCACGACGGTGTTCGCGGCGATCGTCGAAGCCGTCACCGACATCGGCCCGTCCAACGGCGTCGACCCGAAGGGGTGGAACCTGTCGGTCCCGCAGCTGCCGAGCGAACTGATCCAGTCTCCCGATCTGTCTCTGGTGGGCAATGTCGATCTGTTCGGAGCGTTCACACGCATCGGCGTACTGGCCGCAAGCTTGCTGGTGTTCACGCTGGTGCTCGCGAATTTCTTCGACGCGATGGGCACGATGACGGGCCTCGGCAAGGAGGCGGAACTGGACAAGGACGGAAAATTGCCGAACATCGGTAAGGCTCTGGTTGTCGAGGGTGCCGGAGCGATCGTCGGCGGCGGTGCGTCGGCGTCGTCGAACACCGTGTTCGTCGAGTCTGCGTCAGGCATCGCCGAAGGTGCCCGCACTGGACTCGCCAATGTCGTCACCGGATTGCTGTTCTTGCTTGCGATGTTCTTCACTCCGCTCACGGCCGTCGTTCCGATCGAAGCGGCCGCTCCAGCGCTGGTCGTGGTGGGTGCGCTGATGATCGGACAGGTGCTCGACATCGATTTCCGGCGCTTCGACTACGCGCTGCCGGCCTTTCTGACCATCGTGGTGATGCCGTTCACGTACTCCATCGCCAACGGGATCGGCGTCGGTTTCATCACCTGGGTCGTACTCGCAGTCGGGTCCGGACGGGCAAAATCGGTTCACCCCCTGCTGTGGATCGTTGCACTGCTCTTCGTTGCATACTTCGCCGTCGGACCCATCACCGAGGCGGTTACATGACGCGCGGTAGGTACCAAGGCGTATCCTCTGCGCTGTGACGTCGGGAAATAATGTTAAAGACAATCGTGAATTGGCAAGTGATCTCTCGCTTGCGGTGGTGAGACTGACTCGGCACCTTCGAGGTAGACGAGTGGACTCGCAGGTGTCGCTGACTCAGCTGTCGGCTCTGGCCACGCTGAGTCGGGAGGGAGCCATGACACCCGGTGCGCTGGCTGCGCGCGAGAGGGTGCAGCCACCGTCGATGACGCGGGTGATCGCGTCGCTGGCAGAGCTCGGCCTCGTGGGGAGAACGCCGCATCCCACCGACGGACGTCAGGTGATCGTTTCCCTCTCGCCCGCAGGCGAGGAACTGATCGCAGACGAGGCCAGCGCCCGTGAAGCATGGATGACCGCGCAGCTGGCAGGGCTCGAACCCGATCAGCTCGACACCCTGCGCGACGCGGTGACCATCATCGGGGCTCTGGTGAACGACTCCGAGTAGTTACCTAGGTTTAATATTTGAACGGTGGCCCCTGCTTCCCGTACGTCCGGTTCGACGATGTTCGCTGCGCTGAAGACTCGCAACTATCGATTGTGGGCGTCGGGGCAGATCGTCTCGCTGGTCGGAACGTGGATGCAGCGCGTCGCCCAGGACTGGCTCGTCCTGACGCTGTCCGGCGGCAACGGCTTCGCCGTCGGCATCGTCATGGCGCTGCAATTCGGTCCGACGCTGTTCCTCTCGGTCTGGGGTGGAGTGCTGGCAGACCGGTACGACAAGCGCAAACTCCTGATGATCACCCAGGTTTTCGCCGCCGTCTGCGGTCTGGTGCTCGGCGTGCTCGACGTCGGGGGGATGGTCGAGCTGTGGCACGTCTATGTCATCGCCTTCATCCTGGGCTGCTCGTCTGCCATCGACGCGCCGGTGCGGCAATCGTTCACCATCGAAATGGTGGGGAAAGAAACTCTCGCGAATGCGATCGCGCTCAACTCCATGACGTTCAACATGGCGCGGATCGTCGGGCCTGCGGTCTCCGGGGTGCTCATCACTCTCGTCGGCACCGGCTGGGTGTTCCTCATCAACGCGGTGTCTTTCGCCGCCGTGTTCGGTGCACTCCTGGCGATGAATGTCGGTCAGCTGTTCCGTGTCGAACCGGCACCGCGAGCCAAAGGGCAGGTGCAGGAGGGCTTTCGGTACGTCTGGGGGCGGGGCGATCTGCGCGTGCTGCTGGCGACGGTGTTCATGGTCTCGACGTTCGGTCTCAACTTTCCTCTGAGCCTGTCGGTACTGGCGCGCAACACGTTCGGCAGTGGAGCCGATGCTTACGGTTTGCTCTCGACGACCTTGGCCGTCGGCACCTTGGCGGGAGCGACTATGGCTGCCCGACGGGCCACGGCACCGCGATTGCGACTGTTCGTCGCTGCCGTCACTGCGTTCGGGCTTTTCGAGCTGCTCGTGGGCTTGATGCCCAACTACATCCTGGTGGCACTCCTGCTGATACCCACCGGAGCGTTGACCCTGACATTCACGACGTCGGCGATGAACATTCTGCAGATGTCGGTGCCGTCCGACATGCGCGGGCGCGTGATGGGCATTTACATGCTGTGTTTCCTCGGCGGAACTCCGCTGGGCAGCCCGGTTCTGGGCTGGCTCGCCGACGTGCTCGACCCGCGTGCGCCGCTTGTCTTCGGTGGCGTCATCTCCGTGTCGACGGGACTCTTCGCTGCCGTGTATCTGCTCCGGCACAACAACTTGAGAATCACCCTGGTGCCGCGCACCGCCGGCCGCCGGCTGCCGACCCTCGACACCGTGACCGCCACTGCCAAGGTGTGAGACGTCAGATCCACCCGTGGCGGCGGGCGAGTGCGCAGGCCTCGTGCCGGTTCGCTGCGCCGAGTTTCGCGGCTGCCGCAGACAGGTAGTTGCGGGTGGTACCGGGCGACAGATGTGCGCGCTGGGCAATTTCCGCGATCGACGCACCGTCGGCGGCGAACTCGAGCACATCGGCCTCGCGCGGTGTGAGTGGAGAGTCTCCGGCACCGATGGCTTCCGCGGCCAGCGTCGGGTCGACGTAGCGCCCGCCGCCGTGCACGGTGCGCACCACCTCGGCCAGGGTGGCAGCCGAGGTGGTCTTCGGTAGAAATCCCCTTACCCCGGCCTCGAGCGCCTTCTTCAGGTAGCCCGGTCGACCGTGACTGGTGACGATGATCGACGCGCAGGTAGGCAGGGTCTCGGCAATTTTCTGGGCCGTCTCGATGCCGTCGATTCCGCCCATCTGCAGGTCCAGGACGGCGACGTCGGGTGTGACTGCGGCGGCCACGGTCACTGCGTCCTCGCCGGAATCGGCCTGGCCGACGATCTCGATGTCGTCTTCGAGATCGAGCATGGTCGCCAGCGCCGTGCGAATCAGATTCTCGTCGTCGGCCAGGAGCACTCGAATCATGATGCGGTCCTAGGGTTCCGGTTGGGCAATGTCGCCGTGAGAGTGAAGTCCTCGGTGGTCTTCACTGTATCCAAGCTGCCTCCGACCGCCACCAACCGTTCGCGCAGACCGCTCAATCCCGTCCCGTCCTCGCGGCCGGTCGATGCGACTGGATGGTCGTTGGTCAACCGAATGCTGTTGTCGGTCAGTTCGATCCGGCAGTAGGTGGCAGCGGAGTGGCGGAGAATATTGGTCACTCCCTCGCGGACCACCCAGGCCGCGGCCTCGGCCGCCTGCTCGTCGAGATTCGCAGACTCTCCGACCAGTTCGGTGGAGATACCCGCTGCGGACAGGAGGGACTGCGCCCCGTCGAGTTCCGACGCCACGTCGACCGATCGGTAGCCGCGCACCAGCTGCCGAGCGTCGGTCATCGATTCCTGGGCCAGGATGCGAACCTCATCCATCTGGGCCGCCGCCCGGTCGTCGCCCCGGCGAGCCAGCGTGGCGGCGAGTTCGCTCTTGACCGCGATGGCAGACAGAGCGCGTCCGACGACGTCGTGCAGATCTCGGGAGAACCGCAATCTCTCCTCGGCGACCGACAGCGCAGCGGCGGCGTCGCGGGTGGCGTCGAGCTCGGTGACGATACGCAACAGCCAGGCCGACAGTCGCACGGTCGCGGCCATGAAGACCACGAACAGACCGAGCACCACAGCTTGGAGAGCCGGGGTTCCGAGAGCGACGGCGACCGCCGCGCCGCTCGCGACCGCGGCGAGCGACCACCGCAAAGGAATCAGCGTCCCCACCGCAGTGGCGACGAGAACGGCGGCCCAGACGAAAGCCATGGCGTCGCCACCGAACGCCAGGACTGCAGCGGTAACAGCCATGACCGACAAGGGATTCCTCAGGCCCCCCCTCGACTCACCACCGACTCCAGGGGTGCGTTGCACGACGACGAAGGCGGCTGCAGCGCACCCGGCAACGGCCACCGTCGAGAGGTAGTCGCCTTCCTGCAGCAGAATCACGGCCGCCCACAAGGCGAGCGCGACGATGATGAACAGCAGCGATTGTCGGGTGTAGACGCGCACCTTCTCCACGTCACTGCTGTCGTTCCAGCCGTGCAGCGGGTTCAGGTACTCGTACAACTTCATGATCTCCAGCCTTGCAGACGGTGGTGTCCTGGTGGATTCAGGATCGCGGTTCCCAGCGAAAGTGCGTTCGGCCGATCAGCAAGCTGCCGACGATCCAGGCCAGCATCACCACCAGCGGCATCGTGGCCTCGGCGAAGGTGGCGGCGAAGCCGAGCGACGCCTCGCCGGGGGTCGTGGTGCCGAACCAGCCGAGGTTCAACAGGTCCGACACAGCGGCCATCGGGGTCAGTTCGACGACCCGGCTGAACGACTCGGGAAGGACCTCGCGCAGCATGGCCGAGCCGGCCATGGCGACGAGGATGACAGGCAGGCTGGTGATCTGGGCGGCCTCGGCGTTGCGAGTGAATGCGGAGGTGATCAGCGCCAGTGCTGCGAACAACGCAGCACCACCGAGAAGTGCGACGGCGACGAGCAAGGCATTGATGGGAACCGGCCCGCCGAAGGCCAGTACCACTGCGCTGACGACCAGGCCGAGAATGACGGTCAGTATCAGGGAGGGCACCGCTGGGCCGAGCAGAATCTGGACGTCCGAGCTCTCTCCGGTGCGAAGTCGTTTCAACACCAACTCGTCTCGGCGAGTGGCGTAGATCGAGAGCATGTTGTAGAACACCATGAACACCAGCAGAATCAGTACGAAGAGTTCCAGCGCGCCCGCCACGACCACCTCGGTCAATTCGTTGGACTTGCCGACGATCAGTAGGGCGATCGGTAGCAGGAGCGGAAGAACGATCGCGTTGAACAGCAGTACTCGGTTGCGTCCGAGCAGCGTGAATTCTGCTCGCGACAGGGCGGTCATCGTCCTCATGCGCTCATCACCTCGGTGTTCTCGATAGCGGTGTTCTCGATATCGGTATTGTCGAATTCGTCTGCGATGGAGAGGAATACGGTCTCCAGTGACGCTGCTCGGGCGTCGAGACCGTGCAGGGTCACCCTGTTGTCGCGAGCCCACAGCAACAGAGCGGTCAACGTCTCCTGTACCGAGGCCGTCTGGATCGAGACGGTGTCTTCCGTGACGTCGATCGATGTACCCGGTAGTGACGGCAAAGCAGTACCGGGAGTCTTCAATTCGATCTTCGCCGGATGGTCGGCGACGACCTCGTCCACGGTGCCACTGCGAACGACTGCGCCGCGGTGCATGATCGCCAGGCGATCGCACAGTGATTCGGCTTCGTCCAAGTAATGGGTCGTCAGCATGATGGTCACGCCGGAATTCTTCAGTTCCTGAATCAATCGCCATGTGTTGCGGCGACTTTCGGGGTCGAGTCCGGTAGTTGGCTCGTCGAGGAACAGTACCCGCGGACGACTGATGATGGCGCACGCCAGATCCAGCCTGCGCTGCTCTCCGCCCGAGAGGAACTTCACCCGGACATCGGCGCGATCGGCCAGATCGACGCGGCCGAGCACCTCGGCGACCGGCAGTGGATTGCTGCACGTTCCGGCCCACATCCGCAGGCTCTCGGCCGCCGTCAGGTCCTGCGGCAGTCCGCCCTTCTGCAGCATGATGCCCAGAGACGGTCGGACCTTGCGACGATCTGCCACCGGATCCATTCCCATGATCCGTACCGTGCCCTCGCTCGGTCGTGAAAGGCCCTGTATCACTTCGAGAGTGGAGGTCTTGCCCGCACCGTTGGTGCCGAGCAGTCCGAACAGCTCACCCTCGGCGATCTGCAGATCCAGAGCCTTGACGGCCTCGTACGCGTTCTTGCCCGAACCGTAGCGTCGGGTCATCGAGCTGACATCGATGATGGTCATGAGCGCTGTTCCCACTGCCGCAGGCCGATCACGAATCGGCCGCCCATGAAGGCGACGATGACGCCGAGTGCGACGAATGCCGGCAGCTCCGGGCCGACAATCGCGAACAACACCGCGACAATGCCGAGGCTGATGACGGCGACGACGATCTCGCGCGCCATCGTGGGAGCCGGCCCGAACTCCATCAGGTCGGTGAACAGGTTTCCTTCGTCTGGTTGCTTCATGAATACGAGTCTGCTGCGGCCAGGCCACCGAAAACAGTGCAGCGCATCATCACCTGAAGTGACAGCGTCATGGTCCACCCATGACAAAAGTCATGTTGTGCTCCGGTATGGAACGGCCACTCCGGCAGGCTCCGCTCTCCACCCGATCTCCACCCGTGGGTCGATTCGCCACCACCACGATCTTCGTAGCGTTGCCGTCATGAACCTCGCAACGATTGCTCTCGTAGTCCTTCTGGTCGGATACCTGCTGGTGCGGCGCATGACCGGGCAGCTCATGGAAGCCCGGCGCATGCTGCTGCTGCCGACGATTCTCGCCATCGTCGGGTTGGCATCGCTGAACTCGACGGACCTGTCGGCCGGTGCCATCGAGTTCCTGCTTCTCGGCTGTGTCGTCGGCATCGCCTTCGGCGTGATCCGCGCCCACACCGTCAGAATCACCGAGCGCGACGGGACGGCCTGGATGCGGTACTCCGTCGCGTCCGTCGCCCTGTGGGTCGCCGCCGTTGCTGTCCGGGTCCTGCTGATTCCCGTCGAGAGCGCTATCGATCCGACGGCCGCGTCGGTTGCCGGTCAGGCCACGATGCTCGCCGTGGGCATCGGCTTCCTGGCCGAGTCGGTCGCCGTCCTCTACCGGGCCATGCACCTGGACGCCACCATCGTGTGGCGCGCCGACAAGGGCGGAAACCACACGACGTCGCCTACGCTGGCCGATATGCACAATCGGGTTCGCGGCGGACGGACGAAGATTCGGTGACGTCCTCGCCTCCGGACGTACGGTTGCCCACGCTCGACGGTCTCAGGCTGTCGAGCCGGCCGTATGTCGCGGCCGTGGTGGCCGTCGCAGCGTTCGCCACCTCGGACCTGAACGATCCGCTCGTGCTCGCACTGCTCGTCGTCAACAGCGTGCTGCTGCTGGCTTCGTCGCTTCCACGGCGGATGATCGGTCCTCGCGTATCCCTGGCAGGCGCGAGTGTCGCACTGATCGCGTCCGCAGCGATTCTGTCCGTGGACGGGACGACTGCCGCGACGCTGTTTCCGTTCCTCGTTGCGGGACATGCAGGGTGGCGATTCAAACCTGCAGTGTCGTTTCCCTTCGCGATCTCGCTCAGTGTGGCGTGTGCAGCGGCACTCTGGATCGCGGAGCGCAATGGCATCGATGGATGGCCCTGGGCTGCAGGACTGTTCGCCGGTTGGCCGGTGCTGATCGGGTACTCACGGCGCAGTCGGCTCGAAGCGCTGCGCAACGCGCGCCGGGCCACCGACGCCGAACTGCGCGAGCATGCCCTGGCCGAGCGAGCCCGCATCGCCCGAGATATCCACGACGTCCTCGCGCACTCACTGTCCGGGGTCAACATGCAACTCGAAGTGGCCGATGCGTTGCTCGACGCCGGCCGTGCAGAGGATGCCAGAGTGGCAGTGGGCAAGGCGCAGAGCCTCGTTCGGGAAGGACTCACCGAAACCCGGCGAGCCGTACGGACTTTGCGTCAGGATGCATTGCCTCTCGTGCCCACGTTGCGCGCTCTGGTGGGCGAGGATGCGAGCTTCGTGGTCGACGGCACGGCCCGAGATCTCGACACCCCGCAGGCACAGTTCTTGGTTCGGTGCGCGCAGGAAGCGCTGACCAATGCCCGCAACCATGCGCCGGGTGCTGCAGTGTCCGTGGTGCTGAGGTTCGGTGCGTGTGACGTGGAACTCTGCGTGGCGAACGGCCCGGCCCCGTCTCCACCGGACCCGATCGACAGCAGCGGCATGGGCCTGGTCGGAATGCGCGAACGCGCCGCTCTCGTCGGCGGGTCGGTCACTGCCGGTCCGGACGGGCGAGGTTGGATCGTGCGTGCCGCGATGTCGCTACCGAACGCCGCCGTAGCCGATACGAAAGCGAGCGCATGAACATTCGGATAGTGATCGCCGACGACCAGACGGCTGTGCGCGAGGCGCTGGCCACGATGTTGGATCTGATCCCGGATATCACCGTTGTCGCCACTGCATCGGACGGAGCTGCCGCCGTGGCCGAAGTGCAGACGGCGATGCAGACAGCGGGTCTGGATGTGGTGCTGATGGATCTCCGGATGCCGGGCACCGACGGGATCGAGGCGACAAGAATCTTGAAGGGACTCTTCCCGGATCTACCCGTCGTGGTGTTGACGACGTTTTCCGACGAGCGCTCCATCCTCGACGCGCTCGGTGCGGGTGCGCGCGGCTATCTCACCAAGGATGCAGGACGGGTCGAGATCGCGGCGGCGCTGCGAGCAGCCGCAGCCGGGCAGGCGGTATTGAACCCGCAGGTGCAGGCACGATTACTCCAGGTTGTCGAAGCGCCTCGGACGCAGCAGATCCCAGCGGGACTGACGCCACGCGAGGTGGACGTGTTCCGCGCCATCGCCGCCGGACTGTCCAACCGGGAGATCGCCCAGCAGATGTTCGTCAGCGAGGCGACGGTCAAGACTCACATCAACCATCTGTTCGCCAAGGCGCAATTACGAGACCGGGCTCAGGCCGTGCATTTCGCCTTCACCCACGGTCTGGCCACACCGATGCGCTAGAAACCCCATCCCATGACGGCCGGACGCGGGGTTCCGAACGTCAGGTCGAAAGCATGCAGCGACGCATCGTTGCGTGCGGTGAGCCGGTTGGCCGCGGCGAACAATCTGGCGCGGTGGGTGCCGAAGTAGATGCTGGCGAGCACGTCGATGTCGAGTTCGATATCCGGTTCGGATTCCACCCGGGTGCAGGTGGCTCTGCCGTCGGTGACGGTCAGCGAGTAGGTGCCACCCGCGTCGAGGAAGGGATCTCGCACGGCGATGATCAGTGTGGTGTCGAGGGCGTAGGTGCGAGCTTCGAGCGCCGCTTCGACATGCATGATGCGGGCCCACAGTGCGTCGTGGTGAGCGGTCTCCTTCGGAAGCCGATTGTTCGTCAGCAGGAACGGCAGTGCTTCGTCCCGTGACTGGCGGACCTCGATGGTGTCGACCAGATCCACGCCGACGAGTATCTGCCACAGTGCGGCGTATGCGTCGTCGGTGACGGCGATGAATTCCTGCACCACCACCCGGCTCGGGTTCTGCCCGCGTCGATAAGCGACGTACCCGTCGGGATGAACGATGAAGAACAGGGCCGTCAGCCCGCCGCGTCGGTTCTCGCGATCGGCGAAGAACCGCTCCCAGCGGATCGGTGGCTTGGGCTGTGCACCTGCGGTCTGCTGCTGCCAGCGGTGGTAGATGTCGGGCAGCAGTTCGGTTGCCTCGGCCGATTCGATCAGCCGGACACCGGTCGCCGGGGGAGCGTCGGTGCGGAACTGCGCGAATCGACGGTCGACCGAGACGCTGATCTCCTCGGTGATCGGACCGTACCCGAAACGTCCGTAGATGGTCGCCTCGCTGGCTGTCAGCAGTGACAGCGGCGCGCCCGCGTCGTTCAGCGCGCGGTGCTGCTGGGTGAACATCGATCGCAGGATGCCGCGTCGGCGATGCGTCGGGGCGACCGATACCCAGGAGACTCCGGACGCCTCGACCTGCGCACCACCGGGAACGGTGACCGACATCGGGAAGTGCATGGCCACACCGACGGGAGTCTCGCCGTCCCAGGCCAAGTAGACATGTTCGGACTGGGTCAGGATCTGCGTCTCGGCGAGGTCCTCGGCGTTCTGGTGTTCACCGAACGCGTGGGCGTCGAGCAGCGCGACGGCGTCCCATTCGTCGTCGGAGGCCGTGCGGATGGTGATCGATTCGTCGGTAGTCATCACTCATAACTTTTACACACAGGAGTGGAGCCTGCGGAACGACCCGGGATTTACAGGAGTGGAGCCTGCGGAACGACCCGGGATTTCGGCCGCATCTCTGTATGGTTTGCCCACGGGGTGATCGAATCGGTCGGGTGACAAGATGGTCATGTGGTGCATGTAATCGACGTCGACGATCCTTTCGACCCCCGACTGGACGATTTTCGCGACCTCAACTCCTCGGACAAGCGACCCGATCTGCCGGAGGGCAAAGGATTGGTGATCGCCGAGGGGGTGTTGGTTGCGCAGCGCCTACTGACCTCGCGGTTTCCGATGATCAGTCTGCTCGGCGTGGATCGGCGGCTCGATGCGTTGCGCGACGACCTCGCCGGATCGGATGTTCCGTTCTATCGGACGTCGGCGGAGGTGATGGCAGAGGTGGTCGGCTTTCATCTCAACCGTGGAGTGTTGGCTGCGGCGAACAGGCCGCCCGCCCTCGATCTGGACGATGTCCTGGCCGGCGCGAAGACGGTGGCGATTCTCGAGGGCGTCAACGATCACGAGAATCTGGGGTCGATGTTTCGCAATGCGGCCGGTCTCGGGGTCGATGCAGTGCTGTTCGGTGCCGCCTGCGCCGATCCGCTCTACCGACGTTCGGTTCGAGTGTCGATGGGGCATGTGCTTCGCGTGCCGTTTGCGAAGGTGCCCGAGTGGCCGCGTGGCCTCGACCGCGTTCGCGCGCATGGGTTTCAGCTGATCTCACTGACTCCCAATCCGGCGGCCGTGTCGCTGGCATCGGCTATGACGGGGGAGAAGGTCGCGCTGCTGCTCGGTGCGGAGGGCCCGGGGCTGACCGAACACGCCATGCGCGCCACCGACATTCGCGCCCGTATTCCGATGGCTCCGGGTACCGATTCCCTCAACGTGGCGACGGCTGCCGCTATGGGTTTCTACGAACGCGTGCGCCTGACATGAACGATCGTGGCACGGCCGATCGAGACCTGGCCGGTCCCGACGTGGGCGTCCGCTGGACCGGAATCCCGATCGCCTTGATCTCGGCGGCACTTGCGGCAGTGGCACTGACTGCGTTCGGGCTCGAGCTGGCCAGAATTCATCCGCTGCTCGCGATCGGTCTGAACATTATCGTCGTGGCGGGTGCAGCACCGACGGTCGTGCGGTGGCTCGTCGTTCCGGTGTGGCGGTGGGCCGTATACGGAGCGGGTGCCGGTGCCCTGCTGAGCTTCGTGGCGCTGGCGGCGTCGGCTTTCTGACTGTAACTCTCCCTCCGGCCATTTCAGTTCGGGCGGCTTCCGAACATGCCCGACTTCAGACGTGAGTGTCCGCGGCTACAGCTACAGCTACAGCTACAGCGACAGCTACAGCCGAAGCCCAGTCCAGTCCTCAGCCGCAGTCCAGCGGCAGCCCAGCCCAGTCCAGTCCGCAGCCCAGTCCAGTCCTGAGCCGCAGCCCAGTCCTAAGGCACGGTCGACCGCAGACAGGGCTGTGCCCTGATGCTGGTGTGGGCCGTCATGCGGGTTGTCGTGGTTCCTCGTCGCCGGGGTCTTCGTGCTGGTCGGGCGGGTAGAGGACCTCTTCTGGGTGGTGTGCGTGGTTGATCAGCCCGCGGCGTTTGGGGTCCATTGCGGTGGGTGGGTGCCAGAGGGTGCGGCCCGGATATCGATGTCCGGCTGTGGTTTTGGTGGTCGCCCACTTGCCGGGTCCGTCGCCGACGAGTGCGTGGTGCATGTCGCAGCCGAAGGTCAGGGAATCTATGTCGGTAAGGCCGCCGTCGGTCCAGTCGGTGACGTGGTGGGCCTGGCACCAGGTGGCGGGGCGGGTGCAGGAGGGGAAGCTGCAGCCGCGGTCTCGGGCGATGAGCACGATGCGTTGATCGGCGGAGGCGATACGTTTCGAGCGGCCCAAGTACAGAGCTCTGCCGTCGTCGTCGAAGATCGTCAGGTAGTGATGGGCGTGGGAAGCCATGCGGATGGCGTCGCGGATGGAGACGCGTGATCCGGTGGCGGTCATGGCGTAACCGCAGCCGGCTTCCAGATCTTTCAGGCTCATGGTGACGATCGCGGTGACGGGCAGGCCGCGATGGGTGCCGAGAGTCCCGGAGGCCAGGGTGTGCCGCAACGCCAGTTTCAGGGCGTCGTGGTGGCGTTCGTTCTGGGTGCACAGATCCCGAGTAGCAGCGGCATCCCGCACCGCAGAGTCCGGTGCTGCCGTATCCGCGGCATCGTCGTCTGGTTCGGCACTTCCGTCGGAACCGTCGGAGCCAACGGTCCTGCCGGAGTCATCTGGCTCTGTGTGGCAACCACAGTCGGCACCGCAGTGACAGCAGTCGTCTTCACCGTTGCAGTCCGTTTCATCCCACAGGCCCGCATCACTGGACCCGGCATCACGGGCAGTGGGCTCGGGCTTCGGCGCAGTGGTTCTGCCGCTCCCGCTGTCGTCCCCGTCACCTTCCCCGTCTTTGCCGTCGCTGTCGGTCTCGTCGTGGACGATCGATGTCGGGTCTGCGGGGTTGTTGACTCCAGGTTTCGCTGCCTTGGAGAACAGAGCCTCGAGGTAGGCCCGTAGTTCGGGGTCGACGCAGAATTTGCCTTCCGACATCCCGTCGGCACCCTGCTCACCGAGGTAGAAGTACGCATCCCGGCGCTTGCGTGGCTTCGGCGGCTTCCCGTCGTCTTCATCTTCGTCGTAATCGCCGTCGGGGTTCACCAT
The DNA here is from genome assembly GCF_000333955.1 of Rhodococcus sp. AW25M09. GTDB lineage: Bacteria > Actinomycetota > Actinomycetes > Mycobacteriales > Mycobacteriaceae > Rhodococcoides. The sequence continues at coordinate 18,836 of NZ_CAPS01000120.1, read as the reverse complement.
CGCGTCCAGAGATGCCACCACGGGCGCGAAATCGTCCGGCCGCAATTTCACTGCCTGTTCCACCAATTGCTCCTCGGCCAGATCCCTCGTCTGCGGGTCGACACTCGAAGGCAGATGCCGAAAGAACTCGCGGATCATCTGCACATGCTTGGCGTCGAGCAACCCTGCCCGCAGCGCCTCCGCTGTTCTCGGCAGCAGGGCAGGGAGGACCTCACCCGACAACGCGGTGCGATCGCCCAACTCTGCAGCCAGACGAACCCGAGCCCCTGCTGCACGTGGGGTGATCCGCAGCATCCACGCCACCGAGGACGGTACCGAGCCGGGGTACACATCGAGCCCGTGTTGGGCGATCAGTTCATTGAGCCAGGTGTACGAGTGCGCAGTCAGGGACCGGGTCAGCTTTTCCATCCGCTGAATGACTGCACGCCGGTCGGCATTCGACCACGCCACCGACGCTTGTTCGGCCAACCCCGCGGCGGCGAATTCCACGGCACGCACCAGTTCAGATAATTCGGGATCGGACACCTCGAGAACAGGCGGCACCGTATCGATGCCGTCCACCCCTGATCCGCCGTCCCCCGAAAGCATGCACAGAATCTATCGCGACCCACCGACACACTTTCGAACACCCGTTCTCATGAAGGCTGGTGCGATGAGGCTTTTCTACTTGCGCGAGAACCAACGTTTCTTCGGTCGCGGTGCTGATTCGGCCGCCGCGGGCACGAGCTGCTGCGAATCGTGCCCGTTCGAGCTCTGCTGGCTCTCCGGCGCAGGCTCCTGCCCGGGTACGTACATCGTGAAGCCGCATACCGGCAGCGTGCTCGGGTCGAACTCGTCCGCGTGCGGAGCGCCGGTGTAGCGGAATCCGAGCCATTCGGCATTGGCAGCTTCGGCAAATTCCTGCGGGTGGAACGGAAGCGATTGCGGATCCGGCATGACTCCGGGGGGATAGATCAGCGGATGGTCACCGGCCCAGAAGGACCGTTCCCACACCAGGGGTAGGCCGGCGTCTTCGTAGATGTACACCGGTGTGGCGCTGAACGATCGTCGGAACTCGCCGCGCTCCCAGTAGGCGAAAGCGCCCCAGGCGTGTTCTGGATCCGAGGCGACGAGATAGGTGTGTTCGGATGCCAGAGGGCGAGTGAAGGATTCGGAAAGCGTCGACGGCGTGGGCATCGAGAGATTGGATCCGCACACCACGGTGACCCCGGGGTAGCAACCGATGAAGACGTGATCGTCGTCCACGCCTGCCGAAGTCGAGATCGGGCCCTGGCCGAGCGGCACCGCCGTCATCTGGGGGTAAAGGCGACCGACGAGCGCAGTCGCAGCATTCCAGTCCGAGCTACGTGCCTCTCGGAGTACAGAAATGGGATCCGGTGCGTCCACGTACCAGATCGTCGATACTTTGGCCCCCACTACCGGCACCTCTCTCTCCGTAACCTCCGTCGGAAGCCTACGGTGTGAGCGTCGGCCATTGGTCACCGAGCAGCAAATCGGTCACCGGAGCGTTCAGTTGTGACCGCTGCTACGGACGCCGAGCAGGACGTCTTCCCACGACGGCATGGCCGGCTTGCCGCGCTTGTCCTTGCCCCCGGTGTGACCGGGCGCAGCCTTGGGCGCGGGCTTGGGTTCCCGGGCCACCGGCTCGCGAGGTTCTTCGGCCGTCGGTGCGTCGTCGACCTCGACCTCGGTGGTCTCGGCGACGATGTCGCTGTCGGCGGTAGTTCCGTAGTACTCGTCGAAGCTCTGCTGCGAGGTCTCGTCTTCGGTGGAGTCCTCCGCGGACGCGAGAGCGCGCACCGGTGCCAGGCCGCGTAGTTGGCGTCCGAAGTCGGGGTCGATCAGTTCGTGTGCCGTGTCGTCGAGCGGCGAAATGGTGCCACCATGCCCGTCGGGCAGGAACTGCCAGTGCGCCTTGTTGGTGGTGCGCCCGGCTTGCCACTTCAGCTGCGCGACCCACTTGTTGTCCTCGTCGCGCCAGGCGTCCCACGCCGCGTCGTCGGGGCTGTGACCGCGAGCGCGGAAAGCGAGCGTGACGATCTCGAGCAGGGTCTGCACGGCGGGTCCGTCGTGCCGGAGTGGATGGCCGGCCTGAGCCATCGACGCTGCCTGCGAGCGTTCGAGCAGAACGGGGTGGGCGAACACCTCGACACGGCTGACGGCCATTCCGGAGTCGGCGGCGACCTGTTCGATGGTCGCTCCGCTCCGAATTCGAGCCTGAATTTCCTTCGGCCGAAGCAAGCTGTCCATTTCGATCTCAATCTGTCCTAGTCGAGCGATGTCGCCGCGGGAGGCTGCACGGAGTTTGTCGTCGGCTGGAAGCCGGAATCTGTCGCCGGTCTTGGGATCTGCGCACACGACGAACTTTCCGTCGGCCTCGAGACCCACCACACGTAAGTCTCGCACTATGACCTCCTCATCGCGCCGGCTCGCGATACCGTCGAATTCGACACTAGTTCACCCGATGTATTCGGTGGGCATTCGACACGCATCTCGTCGCCGACGATCGTTTCTCTCAGACGAGAGTAGACAGCTCTGGGCTCGGTTGCATCGAATCGGTGGAGGTTGCGTCGATTGCCTTGCGAGACAACGGTGATGCATCTTTACGAAGATACGTCGCGCCCAATCCCAAACCGATGCTCAGGGCAATCGCGTGCCCGACGGCGGTGAACGACGGGTCCGATATCGCGCCGAAGGCAACGGCTCCGATCCACAACGCGGCCCAGCCCGCCCGCCACGGCATCGACAGATATCGGATCATCGACCCGGCCACTGCCGCTGCTGCGTAGCTGACACCGACGTCCACGGCCATCGCCAGGGAGTCGGCCAGCCAGTCGGCGTGGATGCCGATGAACAGTCCGACGGCAACCAGGGCGCTTGCGCCGATGTGTCCGGCACTGAAAGTGAGTAGGAAGCGACGCCAACCGGAGATCCATTCGGCGACGGCGAACAAGAGTGCGACCGAGGCGAGCCACAGCCAGTTCACGCGGCCCTCGGTGAGGAAGACACTGGTGACAAGGGTGGCAAGGTGACCGTCGGTCAAATTGTGCAGGTTGGTGCTCGCTGCGTGGAGTACGTGCCAGCGATCGTGCGCGCCGATCTGGCCGAGTGCGATGGCGCCTGCTGTCGCGAGAAAGCAATACGCGAGCGTCACGCGAATCCGTAGCGCGAGGGCCAGGAGCCTGAACATGCGAGCGCTCCCTCCGAGGTCGTTACGCCTGCTTACTTGAATGCAAGTGTAGGCCTCGAAGGGAGCGCTGTGGCTGGGAGCTTGCTGCGAAGGGTCGTTCCGCAGGCTCCACTCCCGCCTGCGAAGGGTCGTTCCGCAGGCTCCACTCCCGCCTGCGAAGGCCGCTGGCCGACTAGCTCAGCGTGGACACGACCCAGTCGATGCTCTTGGTCAATGCGGTGATGTCGTCCGGCTCGATCGCGGGGAACATGCCGACACGCAACTGGTTACGGCCTAGCTTGCGGTACGGCTCGGTATCGACGACGCCGTTGGCGCGCAGAACCTTGGCGACCTGGGCTGCGTCGACGCTCTCGTCGAAGTCGATCGTTCCGACGACCTGGCTGCGGTGATCCGGGTTGGTCACGAACGGCGTCGCGAACTCGCTCTTCTCGGCCCAGTCGTACAGGCGCGAGGACGAATCGGCAGTGCGCGCGGTGGCCCAATCCAGACCGCCCTGCGAGTTCAGCCACTCGATCTGATCGGCGAACAGCAGCAGTGTCGCCACCGCGGGGGTGTTGTACGTCTGGTCCTTGCTGCTGTTGTCGATGGCGATCGGCAACGACAGGAAGTCCGGAACCCAGCGGCCGCCGGATGCGATCTCATCGACGCGCGCGAGGGCGGCGGGGCTCATCAGAGCGACCCACAGCCCACCGTCGGCCGCGAAGCACTTCTGTGGAGCGAAGTAGTAGACGTCCGAGTCGGCGACGTTCACCGGCAGACCGCCTGCGCCGGACGTGGCGTCGATCGCGATGAGGGCGTTCTCGGAGCCGGCCGGACGGCTGACCGGAATGGCCACGCCCGTGGAGGTCTCGTTGTGCGCCCAACCGATGAGGTCGACGGACGGGTCGGAGGTGGGCTCGGGCGCACTGCCCGGCTCGGCCTTGACGACGATCGGGTCACCGATGAAGGGGTTGTTCTTGGCCACCGAGGCGAACTTCGAGCTGAACTCGCCGTTGGTCAGGTGCAGGGACTTCTCGCGAATGAGGCCGAATGCCGCCGCATCCCAGAACGCAGTGGTGCCACCGTTGCCGAGCACGACCTCGTAGCCCTCGGGGAGCGAGAACAAATCCTTCAGGCCACTGCGTACGCGGCCGACGACATCTTTGACAGGCTTCTGGCGATGGCTGGTGCCGAACACGGAGGCGCCGACATCGACCAGGGATTGCAGCTGCTCGGGGCGAACCTTGGACGGGCCGCAACCGAAGCGTCCGTCGGCGGGCAGGAGATCGGCGGGAATGATCGGCAAATCGGCCATGGAGTAGCGCGTCCTAGCGTCGATGGAATATGGCACTCACAGGGTAGTCGGGTGCCACGACACCTCCGACTACCGGATCAGTTCCCAGCCTTCGACGGACTCGGGGGTGCGGGGTTCGGGGCCGGTGTAGAGGGCGGCGGGGCGAACGAGCTTGCCGAGACGCTTCTGTTCCAGGATGTGCGCGCACCAACCGGCAGTGCGGCCACAGGTGAACATCGCAGGCATCATGTGCGCCGGCACCTCGGCGAAGTCGAGAATCACCGCAGCCCAGAATTCGACGTTGGTTTCGATGGCGCGATCGGGCCGGCGTTCACGCAGTTCGGTCAGTGCAGCTTGTTCGAGTGCAGCGGCGACCTCGTAGCGCGGTGCATTCAGCCTCTTGGCGGTGGCGCGCAGCACGCGGGCCCGAGGGTCCTCGGCGCGGTAGACGCGGTGCCCGAAGCCCATGAGCTTTTCCTTGCGATCGAGGATGCCCTTCACGAGCGCGCGGGCGTCTCCGGTCTGTTCCACTTGTTCGATCATCGGCAGCACACGGGCGGGCGCACCGCCGTGCAAGGGACCCGACATCGCACCGATGGCGCCGGACAGGCAGGCAGCGACGTCGGCCCCGGTGGAGGCGATGACGCGTGCGGTGAACGTCGAGGCGTTCATGCCGTGCTCGGCGGCCGAGACCCAATATGCGTCGATGGCGGCGACGTGCGCGGGGTCGGGTTCGCCCTTCCATCGCACCATGAATCGCTCGGTGACGGTGGCGGCCTGATCGATGCGGGTCTGCGGTACTGCGGGCTGGTAGATGCCGCGGGCGGACTGGGCGACGTAGGACAATGCCATCACCGAGGCGCGGGCGAGGTTGTCGCGTGCGGTGCTGTCGTCGATGTCCAGCACCGGTTGGTAGCCCCAGATGGGAGCGAGCATCGCCAGGCCGGCTTGGACGTCGACGCGGACGTCACCGGTGTGGATGGGCAGGGGGAAGGGTTCGGCCGGTGGCAGCCCACGCCCGAACGCTCCGTCGACCAGCAGGGCCCAGACATCACCGAAGGTGACGTTCTGTGCGACGAGTTCTTCGATGTCGACACCGCGGTATCGCAGCGCTCCGCCGTCCTTGTCGGGTTCGGCGATGTCGGAGGTGAATGCGACGACACCTTCGAGACCGGAGACGAAATCCTCGGGAACTTGTTGAACAGCCATGGCCTGTGGACTCCCTCGTCGCGATTGCGCCCGGTTCTGCGCCGCATCCGGGCGTTCTGTGCCAGAACCATAGCCGGGATATACGCGGGAGTAGCGTCTGGGCTTGTGTCCGAACACGAACAGCGCCTGGCGAACATGCGGGTGGATTACGGCGAGCCCGAGGACCTCGATGTCGATGCTCTGGCCGGCGGGTGGTTCCCGCTGGCGCAGCAGTGGTTGGCCGACGCGATAGCGGCAGATCTGCCCGAGCCCAATGCCATCGTGTTGGGAACCGTCGACCAGGCCGGAAAACCGGCAACCCGCACTGTGCTGTGCAAGGGCCTCGACGTCGACGGTGTGGTGTTCTACACCAATTACGACTCGGACAAAGGTCGTGCGCTCGCTGCAACGCCGTACGCGTCGGTCACCTTCCCGTGGATTGCACTTGCCCGCCAGCTGACCGTTCGGGGCTCGGTCGTCGAGGTCGACGACGAGACCACCGAAACCTATTGGCGCACCAGGCCGCGCGGTTCTCAGTTGGGGGCGTGGGCGTCCGAGCAGTCGCGCCCCATCGGTTCGCGCGAGGATATGGCCGCGCGACTGGCCGAGGTCACGGCGACGTTCGACGGCATCGAGGTGCCGGTCCCGCCGAACTGGGGTGGCTTGCGCGTCGAACCCGAGACGGTCGAGTTCTGGCAGGGTCGAACGAGCCGTATGCACAACCGAATCCGCATCACGTTGGCAAGTGGTGTGATCGAGCGTCTGCAGCCGTGAGCGGGTTGCGCGGCATTCTTGCCGACACGACACCGCTGAAGACCCCGACATATCGCCGGCTGTGGCTGGCGAACATCGTCACCGTCATCGGCGCTCAGCTGTCCATCGTCGCTGTGCCGCAACAGGTCTTCCAGATCACCCTGAGCTCCGCCTACGTCGGCCTGACCGGTGTGTTCGCGCTGGTGCCGCTCGTCGTGTTCGGGCTGTGGGGCGGCGCGTTGGCCGATGTGATGGACCGACGCACCCTGTTGACGATCACCACCTGCGGCCTGATCGGAACGTCTGCGCTGTTCTGGCTGCAGGCGTTCCTGGGCCTGAACAATGTGTGGGTCGTTCTGGTGTTGTTGGCCGTTCAGCAGGCGTTCTTCGCGGTGAATCAGCCGACCCGCAGCGCGATCCTCCCCAGAATCCTGCCGGGTGATCAGCTGCCCGCCGCGAACTCGCTGAACATGACGGTGTTCAACTTCGGCGCGATCGCCGGACCGCTCAGCGCGGGAATTCTGATCTACTACATCGGGCTCGAGACCCTCTACCTGATCGACACCATCGCGTTGTTCGCGACGCTGTGGGCGGTGATCCGGTTACCCGCGATTCCGCCGGCGAAGTCGGGTCAGCGAGCCGGATTACGGTCCGTGTTCGAGGGTTTCGCCTATCTCGCGACGCAGAAGGTGCTGCTGGCATCGTTCGTGGTCGACATCATCGCCATGGTGTTCGGGATGCCCCGAGCGCTGTTTCCTCAAATCGCACACGAGAGCTTCGGAGATCCTGCGTCGGGCGGGCCGGTGCTGGGCATGCTGTTCGCGGCGATGTCGGCGGGCGCGGTGGTGGGTGGAGTGTTCTCCGGGTGGCTGCCCCGAGTGCGCAGGCAAGGCCTGGCGGTCCTGATCTGCATCGTGGTGTGGGGTGCGTCGATGATCGGATTCGGCGTCGCCGTCGGCACCGCCACCGACGGAGCCACCGCTCTTGCCCTGTGGTTCGCGCTGGCGTTCCTGGCCCTCGGCGGCGGAGCCGACATGATTTCGGCGGCCTTCCGCAGCACGATGCTGCAGCAGGTGGCGACCGACGAGATGCGCGGCCGTCTGCAAGGCGTCTTCATCGTCGTCGTTGCCGGTGGTCCGCGAATCGGCGACGTGTTGCACGGCGCCGCGGCCGCGTCGGTCGGAACAGCGGCCGCTGCAGCAGGTGGTGGAGTGCTGGTGGTCATCGGTGTCTCGATCGCGGCCCTGGCACTTCCGGCGTTCATTCGGTACCGAGTGGGTGCCGTGATGAAGAATGGCTGACATGGCCGACACACAGACCTACTCGTTGAACAGCGGCAAGTATCGGGCCGACATCTCGGCCGTCGGAGCGGGCCTTCGGGTCCTCGAATACGACGGTGCTCCGCTCACCGAGACGTGGGAGGCGGGCACCAAGCCGCCGCTGTCGGCGGGGCTGGTATTGGCCCCGTGGCCCAACCGGACGGCCGACGGAACGTTCACCTTCGGCGGCGTCGACCATCGGATGGAGATCACCGAGCCCTCCCGGAACAACGCCAGCCACGGATTCGTCCGACGTGTGGCATGGGCGCTGGTCGAGCGCACCGACAGTCGCGTCGAACAGAGCGCCGACGTCGGGACGCATCCGGGCTGGCCGTTCTCGTTGACGGTGACCGTGGTGCACGAGTTGTCGGCGGACGGTCTCACCGTGACCGCGTCGGCGACGAACACCGGCGATACCTCTGCGCCCTTCGGTATGGGTTTTCACACCTATGCCCGGGTCGGAGATGTGCCGCTGGACGAGTGCACGCTCGAGTTCTCGGCCGGCACACGGCTGCCGCTCGACCCGGTACGCAATCTGCCCGTCGGCACTTCGGTTCCGACTGCCGACACCGAGTACGACTTCAGGCAGGCGCGATCGCTGCAGGGGGTGCAGCTCGATACTCCGTTCAGCGCGTCGCTGCCCGACGTCGACGGCCGGGCGAACCATGTTCTGCGCGGCCCCGACGGTGCCGCGACCGTGTTGTGGACCGACAGCAACTTCGGTTGGGTGCAGGTGTTCACTGCCGATCCCGCGAACGATCAGGCCTACCCCGATCGGGGGCGGGCCTTGGCAATCGAGCCGATGACGTGCCCGCCCGATGCGCTGAACTCGGAGATCGATCTGATCGTGCTCGAGCCGGGGCAAACCTGGTCGGGTACCTGGGGAATGAGGTACGAGAAGTGACGATTCTGGTGTGCGGTGAGGCATTGGTCGACCTGGTCCCGGTGCACGAGGGGCCGTTGCTCTCGCCCAAACTCGGCGGCGGACCGTTCAACGTCGCCATCTCGATCGGTCGATTGGGTTCGCCCGTGGCGTACCTCTCACGCATCTCTCGCGATGCGTTCGGCGAACAGATCCTGGCGAGTCTGCGGGATGCCGGCGTGGATGTCGCGTGGGTGCAGCGCGGCGACGAACCGACGACATTGGCGATGACCACGCTCGCCGAGGACGGTAGCGCCGAGTACTCGTTCTACGCCGACGGCACCGCCGATCGCCTCGTTGCCGATCCCGGAGACCTGCCCGACGAGATCAGCGTGCTGTCGTTCGGCACGTTGTCGCTGCTCTACGAGCCGGGCGCGTCGATGTACGCGGGCCTGCTGCACCGGGCGCGGGCGGCGGGCAAGCTCACGATGCTCGACCCGAACATCCGTCCGGCCGCCATCGACAGCACCAGCGGCGATATCACCGCCGACGGATTTCGCGACCGCTTCCGTTCGTGGTTGCCCAGCATCGACATTCTCAAGGTGTCCGAGGACGACGCGCACTGGTTGGGGCTCGGAACACAGGGCACCACCGTCGACGACTGGCTCGCGGCAGGGGTCACCGCTGTGGTCATGACCCGTGGCGGCGACGGTCTCTCGGTCTTCATTGCAGAGGGCGAGACCTCGGTGCCGGGTGTCGCCGTCGACGTCGTCGATACGATCGGCGCTGGTGACACGGTGCACGGTGCTCTGCTGAGCTTTTTGCAGAAGGAGAGCATTATCACATCGAACGCGGTGAAAGAGATGAGCAAGCAAGATTGGCAACAAGCGCTTGCGTTCGCTGCGAAGGCAGCGGCAATCACGGTTTCTCGACCCGGTGCCGACCCTCCCTGGGCGTCCGAGGCGTCGAGAGGCTAGTTTCACTATCGACGTAAGAACTGTCCGTTTTAAGTACGTGTCCGTTACACGAGTTCGAGAGGGACCATTCGTGCCCGCTGAGAATGACGCCAAAGCCACCCTCACCTATCCCGGTGGCGAATACTCCATGTCGATTGCCGAGGCCTCCGAGGGCAACAACGGCATCGAGCTGGGAAAGTTGCTGGCCACCACTGGCTACACGACGCTGGACGGCGGGTTCGTCAACACCGCATCGACCAAGTCGGCCATCACCTACATCGACGGTGACGCAGGCATCCTGCGGTACCGCGGGTACCCGATCGAACAGCTCGCGGGCAAGTCGTCGTTCATCGAGGTCAGCTACCTGCTGATCTACGGGGAGCTGCCGTCCGCCGATCAGCTCGAGACGTTCACCGACAAGATCCGTAGGCACACGCTGCTGCACGAGGACCTCAAGCGGTTCTTCGACGGGTTCCCGCGTAATGCGCACCCGATGCCGGTGCTCTCGAGTGCGGTGAACGCTCTGTCGGCGTACTACCAGGATTCGCTGGACCCCAACGACCCGGAGCAGGTCGAACTCTCGACCATCCGCCTCCTGGCCAAATTGCCGACCATCGCGGCGTACGCGTACAAGAAGTCCGTCGGTCAGCCGTTCCTGTACCCGGACAACTCGAAGAGCCTGGTCGAGAACTTCCTCCGCCTGACGTTCGGCTTTCCGGCCGAGCCATACGAGGTCGATCCCGAGATCGTCAAGGCACTCGACATGCTGCTCGTCCTGCATGCCGATCACGAGCAGAACTGCTCCACCTCGACGGTCCGGCTCGTCGGGTCCTCGCAGGCGAACCTGTTCACCTCGATCTCCGGCGGCATCAATGCGCTGTGGGGCCCGCTGCACGGCGGCGCCAACCAGGCCGTGCTCGAGATGCTCGACAAGATCAAGGCCGATGGCGGCGACGCCACCGACTTCCTGCGTCGGGTGAAGAACAAAGAAGACGGCGTCAAGCTGATGGGCTTCGGGCACCGGGTGTACAAGAACTTCGATCCGCGCGCGACGCTGGTCAAGGAAACTGCGCACACGATCCTCGGCAAGCTGGGCAACGGCGACGAACTGCTCGAGATCGCCCTCAAGCTCGAAGAGACCGCGCTCACCGACGATTACTTCGTCGAGCGCAAGCTCTACCCCAACGTGGACTTCTACACCGGTCTGATCTACCGCGCGATGGGCTTCCCGCCGCGCATGTTCACCGTGTTGTTCGCGATGGGCCGCCTCCCCGGCTGGATTGCGCACTGGCGTGAGCAGAACGAGGACACGACCGGCAAGATCGGCCGTCCCCGCCAGATCTACACCGGATACACCGAGCGCGACTACCAGGACGTCAGCTCTCGCTAGATCCTGCTGTACCCGACGCCGCCGGCTCCCATTCGGAGCCGGCGGCGTCGTCGTTTTGCGGCCCCGAGTTCGCAGTTATGCGGGCGATAGTGCAGCTTTTGTAGGTATAACTGCGATTTCGGCGTCCGATACCATTCCACCATGGTTGACCGAGGGAAAAGCTGGTGCTCGGTGACCAGGGTCGTGGCCTTGACGATCGCTGTCGTTCTGTCGGCAGCGAGTTGCACGGACAGTGGCGACGAGACGTCGGACCAGCCGCGTCCGTCGGTATCGTGTGCAGCTGCCAAGGATCGCGAACATGCGACAGGCACGTGGGGTCGAGCCGCCGGCGAGAGCGAAAGAACCGGATTCGAGCGGTTGCTGACCGCGGACTGCAACATACCGAGTTCGGAACCGTCCACCTTTTCGAGCTACGACCAGCTGGACGGCCCGCGATCCCTGGGACTGCACCTCCAGACTTTGTGCATGCCGTTCGAGGTGGCGTACGTGGAGGACGACGACATCGTCTCTGTTTGGGTCAGAACGACGGTGGTGCAAGATCTGTACGCGATCTGCGACGGCGACGTCGACGCGCGGCTCGGCACCTACGTACTCGTTCTCGATAGGGATCTGGGCGACCGCATGGTCGTTCCGGGCTGACCGGACCCTTCGCGGCACCGTCAGGCGTCGAAGTGCTTGCGGTTCTTCAGCACTGGCAGACTCTTGCGCACCGCATCGACCAGTGCGGTATCGATGTCGATCGTCAACATGCCGGGCGTCGAGTCGAGTTGGCCGAGGATCTCGCCGGTGGGGGAGCTGACGATACTGTGTCCCACGCCCCGTGGGGCATTGCCCTCGGCGGCAACGGGTTCGGCCTGGTCGCACGCCGCGATGAACGTCGTCGAATCCAGGGCGCGTGCGCGCGCGAGCAGGGTCCACTGCTCCACTTTGCCATCGCCCGCGCCCCAGGAAGCAGGGACGACGATGACGTCGGCACCGAGATCACCGAGTTTCTGGAACAGTGCCGGGAAACGAATGTCGTAGCAGGTGGCAAACCCCACCTGGACTCCGGCGATACCTACCACGAGCGGGTCCGAACCCGGTGCGACGGTGTCGGATTCGGCAAAGCCGAAAGCGTCGAACAGGTGAATCTTGTCGTAGCTCGCGTCGATACCGGTACCGGTGACGAGCAGTGTGTTCGCCACTCTGTCGTCGGCGGCCGGTGTGAACATCCCGGCGACGACGGTGATGCCGTTGGTGGCCGCGATCTCACGCACCGCGTGTGCCCATTCGCCGTCGAGGGGTTGGGCGACCTTGCGGATGGGGCCGCCGAAGCATCGCATCGTCGCCTCCGGAAACACGACGAGGTCCGAGCCGGCGTGTGCAGCGGCACGTGCGTGGGTGTCGATGAGTTCGAGGTTGTCGGCTGGGTTCTCGCCGCTGGTGATCTGGGCCAGGCTGATACGGATCGTCGAGCTCACGGTGTGACTCCTGGTTTCGTCGTCGGAAGACAGGTACCTGCATCGTATGCAGCCGCTGTGGGGGAGCGAGACCGGCCGCACTCTGACCTGCGAATACCAGACGATGTTGATGCCAGCTCCGATTGGCTGACCGTCACGACGTAGAGTCGGAAAGGAATATGCCCAGAGCATCGCAGTCGGCGTCGACGGGCCGGCATCAACCGCAGGAGACTTCAATGACGAAGCCAGTAATCGAATTTCAGGCCGGACCGGCACCCTTGGATCTTGTGTCGGTCGACCTCGTCGAGGGTGACGGCGCAGAAGCAGTACCAGGTGCCACCGTCGAGGTGCACTACGTCGGCGTCGAGTTCGACTCCGGCGAAGAGTTCGACTCGTCCTGGAACCGCGGCGAGTCCATTCAGTTCCCCCTGAAGCAACTGATCCAGGGTTGGCAGGACGGCATCCCCGGAATGAAGGTCGGTGGCCGTCGTCAGCTCACCATTCCGCCGGAGCTCGCCTACGGCCCTGCCGGTGCAGGTCATCGCCTCTCCGGTAAGACCCTCGTGTTCGTCATCGACTTGCTGGACGCGAAGTAACCGCACCTCGTACTCGCTCGGCTTCGTGGGTTGCCGAGGCATTGGCCGTTCCGCCTCGGGAACCTGCGAGCTTCGCGTGGATGTGCTCTGCCACGGTGACCGGCCGGTAGCGGGCGACTGATCCTGGTTCGATGCACGACGGCATCGGCGCGACCACCGCGTCGAGGTTGCCGTCGTGAAAGAACGCAGCAGATCGCCGACGCCGGATCGTTCCGCCCGATACCGGCGGCCGCACCCTGTGCAGAGTGGACATCCAGCGGTCGTTGGTCAGTCGAGCCGTCAGATCGCCCAGGTTCACCAGCATCGCTCCCTCGGCGGGCTGCACGTCGTGCCAGGACCGGTCGGTGCCGAGAACCTGAAGGCCCGGTACTCGATCGGCCCACAGCACAGTCACCAAGCCGTAGTCGGTGTGCTCGCTCATTCCGGTGAGCTCGAGTTCGGGTACATCGGTCCCTGGGTCGAGCGCGTAATTGTTCATGCGCAGGGTGTCCAGGGATCGATCGGTGATGCGGGAGAACAAGTCCGGTGACACCCCGAGAGCATCGGCGAACACTCCGGTCAGCGTCCGTGCCACGCGTGCGGCCTCGGTGAAATACAGTTCGACGGCGTCCCGGAACCCGGCCGCGTCGGGCCAGGTGTTCGGCTCGCCGGTGCCGACGTTGAACGCCTCGAAGTAGTCGTTCATGCCCGACGCCGATTCCACCCCGAGACTCAGGCTCAACGTTTCGCTTTTCGGAGCGGTGTATCCGCGATTGAGTTCTGGCGGGCGGATGTAGGTCGACTTTTCCGCCGAGTCGAGGCCGAAGAACGAATCCATCGCCGACGCGAGCCCGGCAACGATCTCGTCGGCGATGCCGTGACCGACAATCTGCATGAAACCAACTGTGCTGCAGGCATAATCGACGTCAGATGCAACACGCTGGCGAGCGGCTGCGTCGACAGGCGCGGCGCGGTCACCCAGAACGTACGGCGCGATGTCGATGGTGGGGACGGTGAAATCCGACGACGAGTGCATGGTTCCATGTTCCTCGTGTCGGCACTGCCTGCAGGTTTCTTCCGAGTAAAGAATGTCTGGCTTCAGGGCTTCAGCGGTCCTGTAACTCCAACACCAATCGCGCGCCGCCCAGCGGACTGTCGGTGAAGTAGGCGCGCCCATCGTGTAATTCGGCCTGCTGGGCAACCAGCGCGAGGCCGAGCCCGGAGCCGCCTTTGGCTGCCCTCGTACCGCGCTCGAAGCGGCCAAACACCGTCTCGCGTTCGTCGAGGGGAACTCCCGATCCGTTGTCGTCGATCAGCACGCGCACCGTCTCGTCGACACGTTCGGCGGTGATGACGATCGAGGTTGCGTTGCCGTGCCGAACGGCATTGCCGATCACGTTGTCCACGGCCAGCCGCAGACCGGTCGGTAGCGCGCGCATCGTGATCTCGAAGTCGGAGTCGGATCCGACGTGGATGTCGAGCCCGGGATGCAGTCGTTGCGCATCCTGGGCCGCGACGTCGCAGATGTCGATGATGTCGGTCTCGACCCGGTCGCCCTCGCTGGACAGCTCTCCCGAGGCCAGCCGCTCCAGGGCGGTCAGTGTCGTCTCGACGCGTCCCTGCGTCCGTTCGAGGTCACCGAGAATCTCCTGTTGCTGTGCGGGCTCGAGGTCGAGGGTTCTGAGAACCTCGATGTCGGTGCGCATCGCCGTCAGTGGGGTCCGAAGCTCGTGGGCGGATACGGCCGCGAAGTCGCGTGCGGTGTCGAGCGCGGCATTGGTGCGATCCTGGGCCTCGTTCAACCTGGTGAGCATGCCTCCGATCGCGACAGCCAGCTCGTCGGCCTCGGTGACTCCCGTACGCGTCTGGGGAGCGGTCGGCGGCTGCGCGCTGACCTGCCGAGTCAACGTCACCAACGGTTTGACGGCCCGGCCGCCGAACAGCCAGCCCAGGCCCGTGGAGACTGCGATCGCGGCCAGCCCCAGCAGCATCACCTGTCTCTGCTGCTCGTCGGTGACCTGCTGCGCCTCGATGGCGGGCACGCCGATCGAGATGGAGATGGACGAGACCGCGGTCGATACCGCGGTGTACACGCGGAACCGCTGACCGTCGACATCGACGGTCTCGGATCCGGTGCCCAGCGCAGGCAGCCGTGTCGGTGTGGACGCGACAACGATGTCGCCGCTGCGAATCGTGACGGCGAACGCGCCGGAGAGCTGGTCGAGGAAGGCCTCGAGGGTCGTCGACGTCGGTATCAGTACTTGAGACGCAGCGGTGAGACGTTCGTCGAGCTGATTGACGTTGTTGCGGGAGATCGCGACCGAGGTGACCACCGCAAGGGCGGCAACGACGAGGGTGGCACCGAGGGCAGTGGCGGCGGCGACGCGGGCACGCAGCGAGAACCTCATACCGATTCCCTGACGACGAATCCGACGCCGCGCACGGTGTGCAGAATGCGCGGCGATCCGTCGCTTTCGAGTTTGCGGCGTAGATAGCCGACGAAGACGTCGACGACATTGGTATCGGCGACGAAGTCGTACCCCCATACCAGTTCGAGCAATCGCTCACGCGTCAGTACGACGCCTTTGTTTCGCGCCAGAATTGCCAGCAACTCGAATTCTCGCTTGGTCAGGTCGATGTCGACTCCGCCGCGATGCACTCGATAGCCGGGAATGTCGACCACGAGGGTTCCGACGGCCACGGCCGAGTTCGCTGCTCCCGAATTCGATGCTCCCGAATCCAACACCGGCGCAACCGCACTGGTACCGCGTCGGCGGAGCATGGCACGAATGCGGGCCACCAGCTCGGCCAACACGAACGGCTTGGTGAGGTAGTCGTCGGCTCCGGATTCGAGTCCGGCGATGCGATCGTCCACCGAGCTGCGCGCACTGAGCACGCAGATCGGGATGTCGTTTCCCATGGCGCGCAACGCGGTCACCACGCTGGCACCGTCGAGTACCGGCATGTTGATGTCGAGCACGATGGCGTCGGGGGTCGATCGGGACACCACGCCGAGTGCCTCCGCGCCGTCGGATGCGGTGATGACGGTGAAACCGGACAGCCGCAATCCGCGTTGCAGCGACGACAGCACGTCGGCGTCGTCATCGACAACGAGGACGGTGGCGGGGGAACTCGACGATTCGGTCACTTGTTCATTGTGGCGGCTGGGTCCGTCGCCAGTCCATTGTGGCGGTTCAGGCAACCCAGCTGTCGACGGTGGTGCGTCGTTCCTCGGGTGTCTTGGCGAAGAACTCCTCGAGGGCACTGCGGCGACCGGTGTCGGCATCGAGTGACCAGGCGAGCGCAGGGGCCTTGGCGTAGAGCTGCTCGTAGTACTTCTCGAAGGTGCAGGTGCTGTCGATGAGGGAGAGGGCACCGGGGAAGGGGCGTGTGCTGGTCATGATGTTCTCCTTTGCTCGTCGGTATTCACCAAGCTAGAGGCTGTTGTTGCGGCCTTGGTGAGCCATCGTTGGCGGTTCTCTGAGAATCGCCGAACTGCGCGGGTGATTGCCGGACGCGGCCGTGGGTAACACTGGATGTATGTCGCTCGTATGGTTTCGCCGTGATCTCCGTCTGGGGGATCTGCCCACGCTCACCGCTGCGGCCGAGTCCGGAGATCCGGTGCTCGGGCTCTTCGTGCTCGACGACCGTTTGCTGAAGCCCTCCGGCGGGCCGCGCAGGGACTTCCTGTTCCGTTCGCTCGAGGCGCTCGACGAGCAGCTCGACGGCCGGCTGATGGTGGTACGCGGTGACCCGGAGACGGTGGTCCCCAAGGTGGCGAAGGCGATCGGAACCGAGGAAGTACACATCAGTGCGGACTACGGCCCCTATGGGCGCGAGCGTGACGCGCGTGTGGGCGAGAAGGTGACTCTGGTCGAGACCGGGTCCCCGTATGCGGTTGCTCCCGGCCGGATCACCAAGAGCGACGGTGAGCCGTACAAGGTCTTCACCCCGTACTCACGGCAGTGGATGGAGCATGGTTGGCGCGGGCCGGCCGATACGTCCGCGAAGACGGCGGAGTGGATCGACCCGGACGAGGTCAAAGGCGTTCGGCGGGTGAAGATTCCCACCGAGAAGGATGCTTCCGACGCGGCGGCCGGTGAGAAGGCTGCGTCGAAGCAGTGGAAGGACTATCTCGAGCAGGTATCGGCGTACGACGACGAGCGCAATCGTCCCGATCTCGATTCGACGAGCCGGATGTCGGTGCATCTGAAGTACGGCACCATTCACCCGCGGACAATGTTGGCCGACCTGGGCAAGTTGCGTAGCGAGGGTGCCGCGTCGTACCGCAGGCAGATTTGCTGGCGAGATTTCTACGGCGACATCCTCTTTCAACGCCCCGACAGTGCCCGAGAGAACTACGTCGAGAAGTTCGACAAGATCGAACTGGACTCGGGCAAGCACGCCGACGAGTTGTTCGATGCGTGGTGCAAAGGAGAGACCGGCTTTCCGATCGTCGATGCCGGTATGCGGCAGCTGAACTCGGAGAAGTGGATGCACAATCGAGTGCGCATGATCGTCGCGTCGTTCCTCGTCAAGGACCTGCACCTGCCGTGGTGGCGGGGCGCGCGGTACTTCATGGCGAATCTCGTCGACGGCGATCTGGCCAGCAACCAGCACGGTTGGCAGTGGACGGCGGGCACCGGCACCGACGCCTCGCCGTACTTCAGAGTGTTCAACCCGATCACCCAGGGCGAGAAGTTCGACCCCACCGGCGACTATGTCCGCCGCTGGGTGCCGGAGCTACGCGGCGAAGAAGGAAAAGCCGTGCACACGTTGAAGTTCGGGCGACCCGAGGAGTATGTCGAGCCGATCGTCGACCACAAGCACGAGCGGGAAGTGGCCTTAGCGCGATTCAAGGCGCTGTAACACGTCGAGGTGCTCGAGGATCTCGACGCTTTCGGGACAATCCGACTCCCACCAGGCAGATCACTCCGCCGACCACGGCGAGGTAGTGTGGGATCTCGCCCAGCAGCAGCCAGGCCAGCGTGATGGTGATCGGCGGCACGGCGTACGTGGTGATGCCGAGTTTGCCGGCGTTCATTCTCGTCAGTGCATAGGCCCAGGTACTGAACGCAAGGGCGGTCGGCACCAGCCCCAGATAGATCAATCCGCCGGTGGCACCGGCCGAGGCACCCTCGAGGTCGTCGAGCAACGCCGGTGCAAAGGGCAGCGTGCACACCGCGCCGATGGTGCATGCCATCCACGTGACCTGCAGTCCGGGGATCGTGCGCAGCACCGGCTTCTGGCTGAGAACCCCGACGGCGTAGGTCACCGCTGATACCAGGCACAGTGCGATGCCGAGGACGTCGGCGTCGGTCTTGGTGGTCGAGGTGGTGGTCACTGCGGTGACGACGCCGACCATGACTGCTCCCGAGAACGCGATGCCCGCGCCGATCACCAGCCACCTCGGGAAACCCTCGCCGAGAAGCAGACCTGCGAACAGGGCGACCAGGATCGGACCGATCTGAATGATCATCGACGTCGTTCCGGCGTCGACTCGTTGCTCGGCGGCATTGAGGGAGACGTTGTATATGCCGAACCAGAAGACGCCGATGCTGATGATCTGCAGCCATTGGGTGCGGTTCGGCTTCACCCAGTGTTGTCTGGCCAGGACGATTGCCCCCAGCGCACACGATCCGATCAGCAACCGGCCCAACGCGAGCGGGCCGGCTCCGAACGATTCGCCGACGCCGCGAATCGCCACGAAGGCCGAGGCCCACGAGATCACCGTGACGACGACTGCGCCGGCGGCGAGCCAGTCGACGGCAGGACGGGTGTCGAGATCTGTCATGAGCACGACGCTATCGCGCAACAGATCACCCTGGCGCGCGGATTTCGGCCATGGTTGCGCGAATTGGCGTCGGGAGGACCTCACCCCCTCGTGCGCC
>NZ_CAPS01000121.1 GCF_000333955.1 Rhodococcus sp. AW25M09 | reverse complement strand
AGGGGTGCGACAACCGCACGCAGAAGCAGCAGGAGGACGGCCAACACCACCGCTAGGATCGCGGGAATCACTATCAGGCGATCGCGGGCTGCGGCGTCGGTGGTGTCGAGCGCCTTGGCGTCGCTGCCTCCTACTCGAGCGCCGTCCACGCCGGCGAGTGCCGAACGCAGGGCCTCGACGACGGTGAACGATGCGTCGGAGGCGGGGGCCGCGTCGGTGACGACCGACAGGCGGGTGAGTCCGGTACCGGAATCGGCGACGCGGTCGACCGAGACGACGCCGTCGGTGCTCTCGACGGTGTCGATCACCGAGTCGATGTCCGCGGTGGGTGCGAGGACCGTCATCGGATCGGCCGAACCGGCCGGGAAGTGCTGCGAGAGAGTGTCGAATCCTTCGACGGATTCGGCGGTGACGCGGAACTGCTCGGTTTGGGAGAGCCCGATCTGCGTCCCGAACAGCGCCGCGCAGCAGGCCAGCAGCACGACGATGGTGACCGAGGCCGTCAGCACCGGTCGCCGCGAGACGCCAGCCGCGACCGAATGCCAGACACCCTCGGTAGCGGTGTCTCGGTCCGTCGCCTTGGGAGCGAAGGGCCAGAACAGCTTCGGGCCGAACAGTGCCAGTAGTGGGGGCAGCACGAACAGGACGAAGACCGCTGCGACGACGAGGCCGGCCGCGGCGAGAGCTCCGAGGCTGCGGGTGCTCGGCAGTACTGCCAGCAGCAGGGTCAGTAGCGACAGTACGACGGTGGCATTGCTGGCGAGAATGGCGGGACCGGCCTGCCGAACGGCGCGCCGCAGGGCGAGGCGGTGGTCGGATTCGCGTCGCAGCTCCTCGCGGTATCGAGAGATCAACAGCAGCGCGTAGTTCGTCCCGGCACCGAACACCAGCACGCTGGTGATCCCCGACGTCGAGCCGTCGAACGCGAGACCGGTGGCTTGGGCCAGGACGGTGCCGACGGTGGTGGCGAATCGGTCGGCGAAACCGATGACGGCCAGCGGCACCAACCACAGGATCGGGGATCGGTAGGTGACGATGAGCAGCACTGCCACCACGAGCGCGGTGACGGCGAGAAGTGTGAAGTTGGCACCGGCGAACGAGTTCGCGATGTCGGCACCGAAGGCGGGCCCGCCGGTGACCTGCGCGCGCAGATCGGGCGAGAGATCGTCGGATGCAGCGGTCCGCAAGTCGGTGACCAGGTCGTTGAGCGTGAAGCCCGACAACTCGGAATCGACCTGAACGAGCGCGATGGCAGCTTTTCCGTCGGGCGCCACGATCGGGGGAGGTCCCGGCTCGTCGGGTACCGAGCGGTCGACGGCGAGCAGCCTGCTTTGCGCGGCGGCGGCTTCGTCGATATCGGTGGGTGTCAGGTCGCCACCGTCTGCGCGGCTCAAAACCAGGATCACCGGCGCGGTGTCGGAATCCGGGAACTGAGCCAGCAGCTCGTCCACCTGGTATGACTCGGCGGAGGTCGGCAGTGAATTGGGTGATTGGTCGGCGGAATCGTTCGTGCCGACGAGGCCCATCACCGCGACGGAAAGAACGAGGATTGCGAGCGCGATCGCCCACGATCTACGGTGCGTCACGGCTGCGGCGATGCGGTCCCAGACGTCGTTGTTCTCGGTTCGGATGCTGTCCACGTTGCAAACAATCTCATTTTCTTAGATATTCAGCAACTGAATCGGTTTCGGGCAGTACTCTGACCATGAACGTAGCGAAGGAGTTACCACCGACATGGCCGACCGAAACCACCTCGAATCCGCAATATCTGCGGATCTCCGAGCGCTGTCTTCGGTGTCCGAGCAGATCGGCCAAGTGTTCGGTGCCTTACACAGCCTGCGGCCCAACGACTTTCGCGCGCTGCTGCATGTGATGGTCGCCGACGTCGAGGGTTCGCCCCTGACCGCCGGGGAGTTGGGCACCATGTTGGGGCTGTCCTCGGCGGCCATGACCTACCTCGTCGAGCGCATGATCGCCTCGGGTCACATCCGACGAGAATCCGACGCCTCGGACCGGCGCAAGGTCATCCTGCGTTACGACGAGCACGGGATGGAGGTTGCCCGAGGCTTCTTCGGACCCCTCGGCATGCGCACCAGCGCCGCGTTGAGCGACATTCCCGATGCCGATCTCGCCGCCGCGCACCGGGTGTTCGAAGCCCTCATCGGTGCCATGCGAGAACACCACTCCGAGCTCGGTAGCAACCGCCGCGCGGAGCGCACCCGCCCGGTGTGATGCTCGCGCCGCTGGTGGGCGAACTACTCGAGCCATTGCTGGACGCTGACGCCGCCGGTGCCGTAGGGTTGCTCTCGGTTGAGCTAACAGCCGGTCACGGGGAAACGCAGCGAAGTCAGCGTCTCGGGTCGAGCAGCAATGTGCTCCCGCTACGTCACTCGGTTTCCCCTTTCAGTTCGACCGATCGATGGGATCTGCCATGAGTGTTGAATCACAAGGCAACAAAGTCCGAACCACCCCGGGGGCCGTCGCGGAGAAGTCCGTGTCCGTCGCAGCAACCGGAGCAATCTTCACCGCGCACGACGGCCCCGACGGGTCACTCGTGGTCGCAGTGCACGGGGATATCGACATGCGCAGTGCGCCCATGTTCTCCGATTTCGTGTGCAGTCGTGTGTCCAGCAAGCGGCATGTGACCCTCAATTTGGCCGATGTCGACTTCTTCGGCATTGCAGGCCTCACAGTCTTCGATGCGGTCCGTGACTACACGGCCGGCATCGGCGCAACCTGGTCGGTCGTCGCAGGGCGCTCGGTCTCGCGTCTGCTGCAGGTCGCAGACCTCGAGTCCGTGATCCCGACGGCGCGTCCCTCGAACGACCAGTAAAACCCCGGCGTTCAACGCCGTGACAAGAGGTGGGCAGTTCCGAATCCGGGGCTGCCCACTGTCGGTTCAGCAGCATCTCGACTTGCTCTACTACGCACAATCGGACGATCCTGCCCCACGGTTCAACGGGGGTGCAGGATCGTCCGAAAGTGTGTCAGCGCTGTAGAACTAGTCTTTCGTTCCCTCGGAATCGCTGAAGAACGCCCACTCGCCGTCGTGCTCGACTTCGAGTCGCCACCCCAGGTCCTCGTTGTCTGCGCGGCTGTCCTTGAACCAGGCGTGCGCATCCTCTGAACTGGAGATGTCCTTGGTGTCGACGACGGTTCCGTGCGGATCGATAACTCTGTAGTTTGCCATGCAGTCAGGGTGCCCCGATGTCGCAGAAGCTAATCCACGGTGGAACGCCGAGGACGAACGGCAGCCGGCTTCCTCGGTTCGCAGACGCGCGCGCATTCGTCGAACGCTCGCGAAATCTGCTCGGAAACGATGAGAATTCGCGAGCACCTGGCAAACGCGCGCGCATTCGCGGCATCCAGGTCTCGGGTGAACCGGCTACTTGCGCGAGAGAAGCGATCGCGCGAAGAACATCAGGTTTGCGGGTCGCTCGGCCAGTCTGCGCATGAAGTAGCCGTACCACTGCTCTCCGTACGGCACATAGACGCGAACGTGCCGATCGGCAGCGACGAGTCGACGTTGTTCCTGATCGCGTATCCCGTAGAGCATCTGGAACTCGAAGTCCTCGGACGACCTGCCTGCGGCCGACGCGAACCGTTCCGCCGCCTCGATCATCTCCGGGTCGTGCGAGGCCACCATCGGGTAGCCACGTCCGTTCATCAGAACCTGCAGGCATCGGAGGTAGGAGTCGGACACCTCCCGCGTGCCCTGAAATGCCACCGACGACGGTTCGTTGTACGCCCCCTTGCACAGTCGGATCCGAGATCTCGGTCCGGACAGGTCGACGCAGTCCGCCTCGGTTCGTCTCAGATAGGCCTGCAACACCGTGCCCAGATCAGGAAAGTCCACGCGGAGTTCACGCACGATCGACAGGGTCGAATCGGTGGTCGTGTGGTCCTCGGCGTCCACCGTCACCCACACCCCGGCCGCTTCCGCGGCCGTGCAGATCGTGCGCGCATTCTCGAGGGCGAGGCTTCGGTCGATTCCCTGGCCCAGCGCAGACAACTTGAGCGAGACCTCCAGGGCCCGTCCGCTGGTCTCCCTGCTCGAAAAGCGTTGTATCAGTGACAGGTACGACTCGACGGTGGCGGTGGCCAGGGCGCTGTCGGTGGTGTCCTCACCGAGATAGTCCACCGAGACGAACCGGCCCGAGGCCAGGAGAGTGTCCACGGCGGCGACGGCCGCAGGTTCCGATTCTCCCGCCACGAAGCGGTCGACGAGAGATCGGGTGGCGCGCAGCCGCGTGAGAGTCGTCTGCAGTGTCGACGATCGCGCCGCCGCCAGCAGCGCAGGCCGGAGGGGATTGCTCAGCACGGTGGTCATCGCAGGCCCTCGCCTTCCTGATGTGGGTAGCCATGGGTGGTCGGGGGGACGAAGGTTTCCTTGACAGTGCGCGCCGAGGTCCAGCGCAGCAGGTTCTGGAGTGACCCGGCCTTGTCGTTGGTTCCCGACGCGCGGGCGCCACCGAACGGTTGCTGACCCACCACTGCGCCGGTCGGTTTGTCGTTGACGTAGAAGTTTCCGGCCGCGAATCGCAATGCCGCATGGGCCTGTTCGACGGCAGCGCGATCGGTTGCGATGACTGCTCCGGTCAGTGCGTACTTCGATCCGGTGTCGACGGTACGCAGGATCTCGGCGTAGGCGTCGGGCTTGCTGTCGTCGTAGACGTGCACGGCGAGGATCGGTCCGAAGTACTCGGTGGTGAAGGCCTCGTCGGTGGGGTCGTCGCCGAGGAGAACGGTGGGGGAGACGAAGTATCCCTCGGAGTCGTCGTACGTGCCGCCGGCGGCGATCGTCAAGCTGGGCACGGACTTCGCGCGATCGATAGCAGCCGCGTTGCGGTCGAACGCCTTTCGGTCGATGACGGCCCCGCCGTAGTTCGACAGGTCGGCCACGTCGCCGTACTTCAGCGCCGATACCTGCTCGATGAACGATTCGCCCATCGTTGCCCACAGCGATTTCGGCACGAAGGCCCGCGACGCCGCCGAGCACTTTTGGCCCTGGAAGTCGTAGGCACCGCGAATCATGGCCGTGGTCAGCACATCCGGATCGGCGGAGCTGTGCGCCACGATGAAGTCCTTACCTCCGGTCTCGCCGACGAGGCGTGGGTAGGAGTTGTAGTTCGAGATGTTGTTGCCCACCTCGCGCCACAGGGTCTGGAACGTCGCGGTGGATCCGGTGAAGTGGATGCCGGCCATGCGCGGATCGGCCAGCGCCACCTCGGAGACCATCGGCCCGTCGCCGAGCACCAGGTTGATCACTCCGGCCGGCAGTCCGGCAGCTTCGAGAAGTTGCATCGTCAGGTACGCGGCCACGGCCTGCGTCGGAGAAGGCTTCCACAACACGGTGTTGCCCATCAGCGCAGGTGCGGTGGGGAGGTTGCCCGCGATGGCGGTGAAATTGAACGGGGTGATGGCGTAGACGAAACCCTCGAGCGGACGGTATTCGAGGCGATTCCACACTCCCGGTGCCGATACCGGCTGATCGGCGAGGATCTGCCGAGCGAACGCGACGTTGAAGCGCCAGAAGTCGATCAGCTCGCAGGGGGTATCGATCTCGGCCTGGTATGCCGACTTGGACTGACCGAGCATCGTGGCAGCAGCGATTCTTTCGCGCCACGGTCCGGCCAGGAGATCGGCCGCGCGCAGGAAGACGGCCGCGCGCTCGTCGAAGGGGAGGTCCCGCCACATCGGGGCTGCTGCGCTCGCGGCTTCGATGGCATCGCGGACATCCTGCGGGCCGGCATTGGTGAAACTGCCGATGATCGACGAGTGCCGGTGCGGCTCGACGACGTTCTCCACGGGGCCGTCGGCATGACGGTGGACTCCGCCGATGACCTGTTTGATCTCGATGGGCGAGGTCCGGAGTTCGTTCAGGTGGGTCCGCAGGCGGGCGCGTTCCGCGCTCCCCGGTGCGTAGGTGTTGACCGGCTCGTTGGTGGGGGTGGGGACCGATGTGACGGCGTCCATGGCTGCTCCTCGTCTTCGATGTGTGAAGCCCATTGAAGTCCGATCCGAAGACCGTTCAATCAGCTCATCGGCCAAAGAATCCGTGATCTACTTGTTCGCATGGCCAATGCAGTCTCGCTGCGATCCTTGCTGACATCTCTGCACAGCGCAGTCGTCGAACTCGTGCTCGCCCCCGCAGGAATCGACATGGCCGTCGACTCCGTGGCGTTGCTCGACGCCGACGATCTGCGCCTGCCACCAGGGGTCTCCGCCGATCTGACGCTGCTGGTGGGCGTCACCGAGGCCGACGTGGTCCGGTGGTTCGACGACCTCGCGCTGCGCGCCGCGGCGGACAGACCGCTCGCGGTGCTGACCAAGGTGGCCGACTCCGCAGCACTGGCCCATGGGGCGCGCGAGACCGGCATCGCATTGGTGGCCGTACACCGTCAGACGCGCTGGGAGCTGCTGCTGTCGATGACGCGCGGAGTTCTCGACCAGGTGCGAACGAACGGTCCCGACGACGCCACCTTCGGGGCCGACACCGACCTGTACGAGCTGGCCCAGACGGTGGCGTCACTGACGAAAGGCATGGTGAGCATCGAAGACGAGCGCTCACACGTGCTGGCCTACTCGGCATCGGACGACGCAGCCGACGAATTGAGAACGCTGTCGATCCTCGGTCGCGAAGGGCCGACCGACTATCTACGCAGGCTGCACGAGCGCGGTGTGTTCGATCGCCTGCGTCGCACCGACGACGTCATCGACGTACCGGCCGATCCCGAGCTGGAGATTCGACGACGACTGGCCGTGGGTATACGTCGACTGTCCCGTAGTCCCACGACTCTCGGGACGATCTGGGTGCAGGAGGGTGCCACCCCACTCGCCGTCGACGCCGATGCGGTGCTGAGCGGTGCCTCGGCCGTCGCAGCCCGATTGATCACCCGCATCGCGAATGCCCCCACCAACGAGACCCTGCAGATCCAACGCCTCCTCGGGGCACATGGCGGCGGAGTGGACGTCCCGTCGCTGGCGTCGGCGCTGTCGATACCGACCTCCGGATCGGCGGCCGTCGTCGGATTCGCTGCCTGTGGAGAATTCGACATCAGTGCCATGGCACCCGCGATCCGACTGCACGCCAGCGCATTTCGACGCGAATCCTTGGTCACCACCATCGGGGAGAGAATTTACGCGCTGTTCACCGGGGTGGCGTCGGGCACACCGATTGCGGCCTGGACCGCCGATGCCGTCGGTCGGATCGAGACGCGGACCTCGCTGGCGCTGCGCGCTGCGGTGGCCGCCCCGATCGCCGAGCTCGAGGGAGTTGCCGTGGCCCGATTCGAGGTGGACCGAGTACTCGACGGCACCACCGGGGAGGTTCGTGTCACCACGCTCGAGGAGTCGAGAACCTCTGTGTTGCTGGGGGAAATCCTCGAACTGATCGGGAATCACGAACAGCTGCGAGACCCTCGCATCGCCGCCCTCGACCGATACGATGCCTCGGGCGACTCCAGGATGCGGGAAAGCCTCGAGACATATCTGGCGTGCTTCGGCGACGTTCGGTCCGCTGCCGCGAGGCTGCACGTTCACCCGAACACTTTGCGCTACCGCATTCGCCGAATCGAGCAGATCCTCGATCTCGATCTCACCGATTCCGACGCACGGCTACTGGTCGAGATCCAGCTCCGCATGTGAGTGGCTGCGTTCTCGGGTCGTTCCGCAGGCTTCACTCCCCGCCCGACCCGTGCTACGAATTCTCATCCACGTGGGGCCGCGTCGGTGCTCGACCTGATCACCAAACTCGGCTCGATGCTCGAGCGTCGGGTGCTTCGGCTCCCGGAATCGATCTGGCTCAGCAGTATTTCGACACTCCTGATACCGACCTCGCTGAACTCCTGGCGGATCGTGGTCAGCGGTGGTGAAAAGAATTCGGCGTCGGGCACATCGTCGAATCCGACCACGCTGACGTCCTGGGGTACTCGCTTCCCGTGTACCTCCAGCGCCCGCAACATCCCGAGCGCCATCGCGTCGTTGCCGGCGAACACCGCTGTGACGCCTGCGATCCGAGCCAGCTCGCTTCCGGCTGCGAACCCCGATCTCGCGGTCCAATCACCGCTGAGGGTGGGTGGCGGTTCGATGCCTGCCTCCTCGTGGGCCGCGCGCCAACCGGCCACGCGGTCGACGGCCTCGTACCAACCCAGGGGCCCGGCAACGTGCCACACCGCGCTGTGCCCGAGTTCGAGCAGGTGTGCGGTGGCGGCTCGTGCTCCGGCGATCTGGTCGACCGAGACCACGGCCAGATCGCCTACCGGTGAGCCCTCGACGGCAACCAGGGGAAGATCGCGCGCCACATCGGCGATGTCGCCGCCGTCGGCTCGCAGTGGGGCGATGACGACGACTCCGTCGACACCCTGTTTCTGCAACCTGCGGACGCAGGTGATGATGGCCGACTCGTCGAAGGAGGTGGGAACGCCGACCACGACGGAGTAACCGGCTTGGCGCGCTGCGTATTCGACGCTGTAGAGCGTCGACACCGGGCCGTAGAGCGCGTTTCCGGTGCCGACGATTCCGATGGTGCGACTGCGGCCGGTGACCAGAGCGCGCGCGGCCGTGTTGGGCCGATATCCGAGCTCCGAGATCGCCTGATGCACCTTCGTTCTCGTCGTCTCGGTCACGTTGGGATGACCGTTGATGACGCGGGAGACGGTCTGGTGGGATACGCCGGCGAGCCGGGCGACATCGGTCATGGCCGGTCCGCGGGTCGGCGTCATCGTGTGCAGCTCCTGTCCGTTGTCGTCAGCCAATCACAGCATGCGCGTCCGCGCGGGTCATGTGGGTGTGTTCGCCGCCGCGGTCGTGGTGGGTGCAGGCTTGTGAGGTTCGGCTCCGGTGAGCATCTCGGGCGGGACGGGCAGGCCGAGATAGTTGGCCGGCGGCGCAGTCTTCTCGCCCTTGCTGCCTCGACCGCTGGCCGCCCGGCGTTTGGTCCAGATGTCGAATGCGACCGCGGCGAGAAGGACCAGGCCCTTGACGAGCTGAACGCGCTCACTGGGCGAGCCGATGAGTGACATTCCGCTGTTGATCACCGCAATGATGAGTCCGCCGGTGAGCGCGCCGACGATGCGTCCGACGCCGCCCTGGACCGCTGCGCCGCCGATGAAGGCCGCCGCGATCGCGTCGAGTTCGAAGCCGTTGCCTGCAGTGGGGCCCGCCTGATTGAGTCGGCCGGCGAAAATTATGCCGGCGAGAGCGGACAGGACGCCCATGTTGACGAAGATCCAGAAGGTCACCGGCTTGACCTTGATTCCGGACAGCGACGCGGCGTGGATGTTGCCGCCGATGGCGTACACGTGCCGGCCGAAGACGGTCTTGCCGGCCAGCGTGGAGTAGCCCATCACCAACACCGCGAGGAGGATCAGCACGTACGGCAGGTTCTTGAAGCGAGCCAGCTGAACAGCGATCGCGAGCACCAGCCCACCGGCCAGGATCATCTTGGCCAGGAACAGTGGCATCGCTTCCACCGTCTGCCCGTACTTCTGCCGTGCCGTCCGCGAACGCCACTGGGTGAACACGATTCCGGCAACGGCGAGGACGGCGACGAGCAAGGTGAACAGATCCGCCCCGCCGAGCGGCCCGAGGCCCACGTTGCCCAAGAACCCGGGGAGGAAGCCGTTGGCGAGGGTGCGTACCGGTCCTGGAAACGGCCCGATGCCCTGGTTCCCGAGAACGATGAGCGTGACTGCTCGGAAGATGAGCATGCCTGCCAGGGTCACGATGAAGGCCGGAATGCCGAAGTAGGCAACCCAATAGCCCTGCCAGGCCCCGATCAGACCGCCGACGATCAGCGTGATCAGGACAGCCAGTGGCCACGGCACGTTCTGCTGGACCATCAGGACACCCGAGATCGCTCCCGTTGCCGCGACGACCGATCCGACGGAGAGGTCGATGTGGCCGGCGATGATGATCACCACCATGCCGATGGCCAGGATCAGAATGTAGGAGTTCTGGACCACCATGTTGCTGATGTTCTGCGGCACCAGGAGTTGGCCACCGGTGAGAACGGTGAACAGCGCGATGATCAACGCGAAGGCGATGAAAATCCCGCTCTGGCGCAGGTTTCGAGTGAGCAGCCCCCGGATGCTCGACAGCTGATTCATCGAAGTACTCCTGTTCCACGGGTCATGAGATGCATGAGAGATTCCTGCGTCGCGTTGTTGCGGGTCACCTCGCCGGTGATTCGGCCTGCGGACAGCGCATAGATCCGGTCGCACAGTCCGAGCAGCTCCGGGAGTTCCGACGAGATAACCAGAACTGCCTTCCCGGCGTCGGCGAGATCGTTGATGATGGAATAGATTTCGAACTTCGCGCCGACGTCGATTCCACGTGTCGGCTCGTCGAGAATGAGCACATCGGGATCGCTGAAGATCCATTTGCTCAGCACGACCTTCTGTTGATTGCCGCCGGAGAGCTTGCCGACCACGGACGAGACGTTCGGTGCCTTGATGTTCATGCTCTTGCGGAAGCCCTCGGCAACGCGATATTCCTGGTTGTCGTCGACGAATCCGCCGGTCACCAGTTTGTCCAGTGCCGCGGTGGAGATATTGCGTTTGATGTCGTCGATCAGGTTGAGGCCGTATCGTTTTCGATCCTCGGTGGCATATGCAATTCCATGATGGATGGCGTCGCTCACGGATTTCACGTGAATCTCTTTGCCGTACTTGTACAACCGGCCCGAGATGTCGATGCCGTAACTTCGGCCGAAGACACTCATCGCCAACTCGGTACGTCCGGCACCCATCAAACCGGCGAGACCGACGATCTCACCGCGGCGCAGCGTGAGGTTCGCCCCGTCGACGACGGTTCGTCCGTGCTGGGTGGGGCTGTGTACGGTCCAGTCCTCGATTCTCAGAACCTCCTCACCCACGGTGGATTCGTGGGGTGGGAACCGGTGCTCGAGATCGCGGCCGACCATGAGCGAGATGATCCGATCCTCGGTGACATCGGGGTCTCGCATGTCCAGCGTCTGGATTGTCTTTCCGTCCCGGATGATTGTGGTCCGGTCCGCAATGGCCGCGATCTCGTTGAGCTTGTGCGAGATGATCACAGACGTAATTCCTGCGTCTCGCAGACCACGCAACAACTCCAGCAGGTGGGCCGAATCCGAATCATTGAGTGCTGCAGTCGGTTCGTCGAGAATGAGCAGTGTCACGTTCTTGGACAGTGCCTTGGCGATCTCGACGAGTTGTTGTTTGCCGACACCGAGATCGCTGATCACGGTGCTGGGGTTCTCCCGCAGCCCTACCCGATCCAGTAGGGCTGCGGCCTCGGAGTTGGTGCGGTTCCAGTCGATGAAGCCGCGCCTCGACCGCTCGTTGCCGAGGAAGATGTTCTCGGCAATGGACAGATGCGGGCTCAGCGCCAGTTCCTGGTGGATGATGACGATGCCCTCGGCTTCGCTGCTCCGGATGTCGGAGAACGTGCACGGTCGACCGTCGAACACGATCTGGCCGTCGAAGGTTCCGTGCGGATAGACACCCGACAGCACCTTCATCAGGGTCGACTTGCCTGCGCCGTTCTCGCCGCAGATCGCATGAATCTCGCCGCGGCTGACCGACAGCGTAACGTCCTGCAGGGCCTTGACCCCGGGAAACGTCTTGGTGATGCCGCGCATCTCCAAGATGGGGCTCGTCATCGCCGAACTCACTTCAACTGATCCTCGGTGTAGTAGCCGCTCTCGACGAGAAGCTGCTCGTAGTTGTCCTTGTAGACGATCGCGGGCTGCAACAGGTACGCGGGAACGACCTTGTCGCCGTTGTCGTAGTCGGTGGTGTTGTTGGTCTCGGGCGTCTGACCCTCGAGCATGGCCTCAGCCATTGCGATCGTGACCTCTGCCAGCTGACGAGTGTCCTTGTAGATCGTCGAGTACTGCTCGTCGGCGATGATGGACTTCACCGATGGCACCTCGGCGTCCTGCCCGGTGACGACCGGGTAGGGCTGACCTGCGGTGCCGTAGCCGTTGCTCTTGAGTGCGGAGAGGATGCCGATGGACAGGCCGTCGTAGGGCGAGAGCACGCCCTGAACCTTCTGGCCCGAGGAGTACGTCTTGGTGAGCAGATCCTCCATGCGCTTCTGCGCGGTGGCCGGGTCCCAACGCAGTGTTGCGGCGGTCTCGAAATCGGATTCGCCGCTGCCGATCTTCAGAGTTCCCTTGTCCAGGTAGGGCTTCAACGTTTCCATGGCACCGTCGAAGAAGAATGTCGCGTTGTTGTCGTCGGGGGATCCGGCGAACACCTCGATGTTCATCGGGCCCGCAGGTGCGTCGGCCTTGTCGGAGCCGTCCTGATTCTTCAGGCCGAGGCCGACGAGAAGTGACGTGGCCTGGTCGACGCCGACCTTGTAGTTGTCGAAGGTCGCGTAGTAGTCGACATTGGGCGAGTTACGAATGAGGCGGTCGTAGGCGATGACGCCGATGCCGTTGTCCTTGGCTTCCTGCAGCTGGGTGGTGATGGCGGTGCCGTCCACCGAGGCCACGATGAGAAGCTTTGCGCCCTGGGTGATCTGGTTCTCGATCTGGTTGACCTGGGTGGGGATGTCGTTCTCGGCATACTGCAGATCGACCTTGTATCCCTGCGCCTCGAGTGCGCTCTTGAGGTTGTCGCCGTCGGCGATCCATCGAGCCGAGGACTTGGTCGGCATCGTGACACCGATCAGTGCGCCCGCCGTACTGCCTCCCTCGGCCGGCGCGACGTCCGCTGTCTTGGTACTCGACCCGCATGCGCTGACCGTGATGGCGAGTGCCACCGCGGCCGCGGCAATGGTTAGGCGTCGAAACTTCATCGTTTCTCCCTGCGTAGTGAAATCGGACCGTGGAGTGGTGGGCCGAGGCGATATATGTGCCTCACATCACATCAAGACGAAAGTGTGAGCGATAACAACGCGGTTG
Organism: Rhodococcus sp. AW25M09; assembly: GCF_000333955.1. Classification (GTDB taxonomy): domain Bacteria; phylum Actinomycetota; class Actinomycetes; order Mycobacteriales; family Mycobacteriaceae; genus Rhodococcoides. Next base: position 96,943 of record NZ_CAPS01000121.1, on the reverse strand, counting down.
TCAAAGATTTTTTTCGGCATGACCCGTGACCAGTGTGAGCGCTAACATCGATGCGCGATCGCTGACGCCCAACGCGTGGGTCGGAGAGGTCAGCGCAGCTCGTGTACCGACTGCTTGCCGCCCTTGAGCCAGCGGTTGGGAAGTCGACCGACCAACTCGCCCAGCGGATGAACAGCAGCCGAGAGGATCTCCACCGAATCCTGCAGAATGTCGATCGAGATGCTCATCCGCTCGATGTTCGGGGCCACCGAGGTCAGTGTCTCGGACAGTTTGACCAATTGATCGAGCGGACCGTCCTTGGCCGTCAGGCGTTCGACAGCGCCGTCCTCGGCGAGCAGGGTCTCGAGGATGCCGTCCTCGGCGATGGCGCGTTCGATCAGACCGTCCTGACGCGTGAGTACCTCGAGCGGCCCGTCCGTGGCCGTCAGTCGTTCGAGTGGACCGTTGGTGGCGGTGATGCGGTCGAGCAAGCCACCTTCGGCCAAGAGACGTTCGAGTGGCCCGTCCTCGGCGAGCAATCGATCGAGTGGTCCGCCGGGAGCGAGGATTCGCTCGACGGGCCCGCCTGCGGACAGCAGCCGCTCGAGGGTGCCGTCCTCGGACGTGAGGCGATCGACGACGCCCCCCTGAGCGAGCAGACGGTCGAGGGGCCCGCCTTCCTTGAGCGCATTGCCCAGGGCGCGGTCGTCGGAGGTGAGTTGGCCGAGCTGGGTGAGCAGTTGCATGGTGCCGCCGCGCGGATTGGCGAGCGAGGCCATTCCGGCGGTGCCGGATGCGCCGGAGGCCAGTGCCATCCGCGTGGTCGCCAGTGCGACCTCGGCGACTCCGATCGCCTGTTCGGCAATGGCAATTCCGGCGCGCGCGGGCAGTGTGATCGCTGACACCCAGTTCATCGTTTTACTGTAACTGCTTGTAGCTCGGAAAATCAGTGAAGAACCTTCAGTCCCACCACGCATCCGACAATGCCGACCAGAAGCGCAACCTTGAGCAGTGACGCGGCCTCGGCCCCGGTGATCATGGCGTACGTGACGGTGAGGGTGGCACCGATCCCCACCCAGACGGCGTAGGCGGTGCCGGTCGGAATCGAGCGCATCGCGATCGCGAGACCGATCATGCTGAGCACCACCGCGACCCCGAACACGACCGACGGCCCGAGTTTGCTGAAGCCCTCCGATTTGCCGAGTGCGGTTGCCCAGATCGCCTCGAGAACGCCGGAGACGGCAAGAATGAGCCAAGCCATGAAAATTCACTCCTCTGACACCGTCTTGTCATGGTCGGGTACGGCGTGCTCGTCCGATTGTCGGAAGTGACTTGTACGATCGTACCAATTTTGGTCGACGGTGGTCACGGATTCAGTACTCGTACGTATTCTCGGGTGCGTCGATTCGATCGATGGTCGAGACCGACATCGTGGGTGTGAATGCGGTGTCCTCGGTCGCGGTGGCAGCGTCGACGGTTCCCGATATCTGCAGCCAGGTGCCGTCCGGAATGTCGTCGAGAGCCGCGCTACCTGCGTCCAGGTGGATGCGGATGGATCTGGCGTCGGCCGCGCAACAGATGATGAGAATGCGCGCGAGGTCGACGCCTTCTCTCGTTCCGTTCGAGCGCGGCGAGCCTCCGTTCGCGGTGGCGACGGCGAATCCGGTGACGCGAATCTCCCGCCCGTCGAGGCTGCGTTCGGAGTCCCTGACCGCGCGTTGTACGACATCGAGCAGCGGGACCTCGGGTACCGCCTCGTCCGGGAGCGCTGGAAACGGCACTTCCCGATCAGAGGCGACGGCAGTGACGGATCGCTCGCCGACAGCCGAGACCCCCAAGGCGGGCGGTGCGACGAACAAGATGACCGCGAGCGGGACCAAGAGCAGCCAGTACGGACGCGAATCATGATCGTGACCGTCGTCACCGGGTCCGCCGCGGCGGATGTCGGCAACGATCGACGCGATCGCCAGCGCGACGATCAGCACCCCGGCGGTCAGGAGATACGGATGCAGCGACGGTTTGACGTATCGCACAAAGCTGCCGTCCAGCGAGATCTTGACCATCGCTCCGCCGAGGAGCACCAGCAGCAGATTCTGCACCTCGCGCTTCATCGCAGGCCCACGACGAAATAGCCGCACACCGAGGCGCACACGATCGCGACGACGAACGTCAACGGAGCGAAGCGCGCGACGAAACCTCGTCCGAAGCTGCCCGCCTGCATCGCCATCAATTTCAGGTCCACGGCCGGCCCCACCACCAGGAAGACCAGACGCGGCAGCAGTGGCAGCATCGACATGCTCGCGGCGACGAATGCATCGGCCTCCGAGCACAGAGCCAGGATCACCGCGAGGACGGCCATCACCAGTATCGACAGCATCAACTGCCCGGCGAGATGGGTGAACACCCAGTTCGGAATCACAAGATGGAGTAACGCGGCCGCCGCTGCACCGAACACCAGAAAGGCTCCGGCCTGAAGCAGATCCGCGCGGGCCGATTCGCGGAACGTCTCCCACCGCGACGAATGGTGGTCGTGTCCACGATCGGCGAGTCGGGCAGTGATCCACTCGGCCTTGCCGAACCTGGTCCACAGCCAGCCCATCACCAGGGCGGTGGCGAGCGAGCCGAGGAACCGCGCGAGCACCATCGTCGGCTCGCCGGGAAAGGCGACGGCGGTGGACACGAGCACGACGGGGTTGATCGCCGGTGCCGACAGCAGAAACGCCAGAGCTGCAGACGTCGGAACACCCTGATCCATCAGCCGCCGCGAGACGGGAACGGCACCGCACTCACAACCGGGCAACGCCATTCCCGCGAGACCGCTCACTCCGACAGCAACGGTGGCGTTGTTCGGCACCACCTTCTGCAGCACCCCGGGCGAGACGAACGCGGCGATGCCTCCACTGACGAGCACACCGAGTACCAGGAACGGCGTCGCCTGCACGAAGATGCCGGTGAACACCGTCGCTCCGGTCTGCAGCGCGGGGGACGAGTCGACCCACCGGGAGATGTCGGCACCGAAGACGATGCCCAACAGGAGCAGAGTTGCGAATACGTGCATGGATGACACCGCAAGCCGAGTCCTGCGTCGGCCGTCCGTCTTCGCATCGAGCATGTCCCCGCCATCATGCCCCCTACTGGGTGGCTCACAGCAACCTCACAGCGAGAGTCCAGCGAACGGGCAGCATCTCGCGCAAAGATGGACGCCGTGAGCGAGACACCCGAGGCCCGAGTCCTGATCGTCGACGACGAACCGACCATCGTCGAACTGTTGTCGGTCAGCCTCAGGTACCAGGGATTCGAGGTGGCGACGGCATCCTCGGGTCCCGAGGCTCTCGACAAGGCGCGCAATTTCCGGCCCGAGGCATTGATCCTCGACGTGATGATGCCCGGTATGGACGGCTTCGGTCTGTTGCGTCGGCTACGCGCCGACGGAGTCGATGCGCCGGCGCTGTTCCTGACCGCGCGCGATTCGGTGGAGGACAAGGTGACCGGACTGACCCTCGGTGCCGATGACTACGTCACCAAGCCGTTCTCGCTCGAAGAGGTGGTGGCCCGCCTTCGGGTGATTCTGCGTCGGTGGGGCAAGAACGAGGACGCGCAGCCGTCGCGAGTTGCGTTCGCAGACATCGAACTCGACGACGACACACACGAGGTGTGGAAGGCAGGCGAGCCGATCTCCCTCTCGCCCACCGAGTTCACGCTGTTGCGATACTTCATGGTCAACGCGGGAACTGTGCTCAGCAAGCCGCGGATCCTCGATCATGTGTGGCACTACGATTTCGGCGGTGAGGTGGGTGTCGTCGAGTCGTATGTGTCGTATCTGCGTCGCAAGGTCGACACCGGCGACACTCGCTTGATTCACACGCTGCGGGGAGTCGGATACGTCATGCGCCGGCCGCGGTGAGGGACCGTCGATTTCGAAGTCTGCCGCTGCGACTCACTTTGGTCGCGGCGCTCCTGCTTCTGGTCGGTGCGGGTCTGTTGGCGTCGGGGGTCGCGGTGACGACGTCCCTCGAGACATCGTTGATGCGTCGGCTGGACAGCCAACTGGTGGAAGCGTCCCGCGGGTGGGCGCAAAGGGACGCTCGCCCGCTCCCGCCCGTGGACGAGCCGAACCCTGGTCGGCCTCCGTCGAACTTCTTCGTTCGCTCCGTGGCCGACGACGGTACCGTCCGCGGCCCGATCAACGATGTGGCCGAGAGCGTTCCGGATCTGTCGGGCCCGTCGTCGGCCACGCCGAAAACCGTGGGATCCGAGGGCGACCCGGCCACGCAGTGGCGGGTGATCACGGTGAGCAACAATCAGGGTTCCACCACCGTGGGAATGTCACTGAGCGGCAATCAGCAGACGGTCAGCAGGCTTGCGGCACTCCAGTTCTACATCGGAGCCGCGGTGTTGCTGGCCCTGGCCGTGATTGCCTACTTCGTGGTGCGGCGCAGCCTACGGCCACTACGAGAGGTGGAGACGACGGCCGCTGCCATCGCAGCCGGAGACCTGCATCGCCGGGTGCCCGAGTGGAGCAAGAGGACCGAGGTGGGCCGGCTGTCGGCGGCTCTGAACGGGATGCTCTCGCAGATCCAACGCGCGTTCGCGGCGACCGCGGCCTCGGAGGAGGCGGCGCGTGCGTCCGAGGATCGGATGCGCCGGTTCGTCGCCGACGCCAGTCATGAACTACGGACTCCGCTCACCACGATCCGCGGGTTCGCCGAGCTGTACCGGCAGGGCGCCATGAGTGACATCTCCTTGCTGATGACGCGAATCGAAGGCGAGTCGGCGCGCATGGGCCTGCTCGTCGAAGACCTGCTGATGCTCGCGCGCCTCGACGCTCAACGGCCCCTCGAGATGCGCCGCGTCGACCTGCTGACCATCGCCGCCGATGCCGTACACGACGCGAAGGCGGTCTCGCCCCAGCGAGACATCTCACTGAAAGTGATAGCAGGACCTGGGATTCCCGAGGTCGACGGTGACGATGCCCGGCTGCGGCAGGTACTCGCGAACCTCGTCGGAAACGCAGTTCGGCACACGCCCGAACCCGCATCGATCACCGTCAGCGTCGGCACTACCCAGTCGTCGGTGCTGCTCGAGGTCCAGGACACCGGACCTGGTCTGGGCGAAGACGAGGCTGCGCACGTCTTCGAGCGCTTCTATCGAGCGGACTCCTCGCGGACGCGCGAAAGTGGTGGCAGCGGACTCGGTCTGTCGATCGTTGCGGCGTTGGTCGCAGCCCATGGCGGCACCGTCGAGGTGCAGAGCATCCCGGGGCAGGGCGCGACTTTCCGGGTCGAATTACCCCGCGCCGACGGTTGATTCGGGTGCCGCGCCGGCTTTCCTACGTTCGGCCAGCTTCGTGTACGCGGCTGCGGCGAGTGGCGCGGCAGCAAGCATCGTCACCAGCCGAATCACCTGAACGCAGGCCACGAAAGTGACGTCCGATCCGGTGGTCGCAGACACCGCCAGCACGGCGGCCAATCCTCCGGGTGTGGTGGCGAGGTAGCCGGTCAACATGCTGACCCCGGTGATCGCGGACAGTGCCCAGCCGAACAGCGCGCACACCGACCCGATCGAGAGAACCAGCAGTGCGGCCCACGGGAAGATGCGTCCGATGGCTCGCAGGCCGGCGGTCGTGAAAGCAAGTCCCGCTTGCCATCCGATGACGATGAACGCCACCGGTAGCAGGACCGTGGGTACCGAGATGTCGACGGGCCACCCGAGTAATTCGCATGCGCCCGCCACGATCAGCGGTCCGAGCGTCGCCGGTGCGGGCAGGCGGATCAGACGCGCGAGCACGATTCCGACGACGACGGCTCCGAGCAGAAACGCCGTGCCGACGTACCAGGGCGTCGTCGATTGCTCGTCGGTGCCGGCCCCTCCAGCAGTGTCGGTATGGAACGCGAATGTGACGATGAGCGGCATCGTCACCACTACGAGTGCAACACGAAGGTACTGGACCACCGCGACGATTCGCTCGTCGCCGCCGAGTTCCCTGGCGATCGACACCAGACCCGTTGCGCCGCCGGCAATCAGCGACAGCGCCCCGGTGACCGGGTCGACATCGCGATGCAGAGCGAGCAGTGCGCCGCAGCCGGCGCTGACGACCAGCGTCCCCGCGCCGACGAGAACAGCAGGAATCCAGTTCTCGCCCAACGCCCCGAGTGTCTCGGTATCGAGCATCAGACCGATGGTCACTGCCAGTGTGCCTTGCGCTGCCATCGACGCCGGACGCGGCACCGCCGCAGGTCCCAGTCCGGTCAGAGCGAACACCACGGCGACGACCAGTGCCGCGAACAACGACGGTGCCGTCAGCCCCAGGGCCTCGAAAAGGGCCCAGCCCCCGAGGGATACGACCGTGAGGCCGATCCATCGGAGGCTGTGTCCGAGCAACTCGGTCGTGCGGTTCGGAGCGCTCACGCTCCGGATTTGACCAGCAGAACCGGGACCGGGATCTCGAGCAGTAGACGCTGAATCGTCTGTCCCATCAGGAACTTGCCGACTGCCGAGCGGTGGCGCGAGCCGACCACGAGGATCTCGCACTTCTGTTCTTCCACCAGTGTCAGCAGGGTATTGACGGCATCGGGATCGGGCCTACCTGCCGCCACCCTCCAGGAGACGGCGTCGGCGTGGTCGATGTCGTTCATGGCAGTCTCCACCGCAGTCGATACTGCGTGCGTCTCGACTGCCTCGGCGGAAGGCTCGGCCGATCCGGAGAGTGCATGCAGGACGACGAGGTCCGTCTCTCGAATGCGTGCTTCTCGAACGGCGGCCGCCAACGCTGCGCGGCCCTCGGGTGAATTGTTGTGCAGTACGCCAACAGTCATGGCAGGTTCTCCTCGAAACAGTGGGGTGGGGGATCAGCCGAAGGGAATCTGGCCGAGGACGATGCCGACGGCCAGCATTGCGAGGGAAACGACCACTGCTCGCCACAGCACCTTCTTGTGGTGATCGGCCAGCGACACTCCGGCGAGGGTGACGAGCAGCAGGATGGCCGGAACCAGCGGGCTCTGCAGGTGGACGGGCTGTCCGGTGATCGAGGCACGGGCCATCTCGACCGGGTCGATGCCGTACTTGCTTGCGGTCTCGGTCAGCACCGGCAGGATGCCGAAGTAGAAGGCGTCGTTGGTCATGAAGAAGGTCAGCGGGATGCTCAGGATTCCGGTGATGACGGCCAGGTACGGTCCCATGCCGGACGGAATGACGTTGAGCAGCCATTCGGCCATGGCCTCGACCATTCCGGTGCCCTGGAAGACGCCGGTCAGAATTGCCGCGGCGAGCACCATGGCGACCACCGAGACGATCGAGGACGAGTGCCGCGCGATCGCGTCACCCTGCTCCTTGACCTTGGGGAAGTTGACCGTCAGAGCGATCGAGGCAGCGATCATGAACAGCACCGGGATGGGCAGAATGTCCATGACGAGGACGACCAGCAGGACGACTGTCAGAGCTGCGTTGAACCACAGCAGCTTCGGGCGCAGAGTGTCGCGATCGGGATCGAGGCCGTCGAAGAACTGGCCCGATTCGTCTGCTCCGCCGGTGCCACCTGTTCCCTTGCTGCCGCCGGTTCCCGGTTTTCCGGTTCCACTGCTGCCCTTGCGGATACTGCCGCCACCACCGGAGGCCACCAGCTCGGGCTCGTAGATCAGCTTGCCCAGGCGGCGACGCTCCATGATGCCCAGGTGTACAGCGAACAGCAGCACGATGATCAGGCCCACGATCATCGACGGAACCATCGGTACGAACACGTCGGAGGGGGAGATGCCGAGAGCGGACGCGGCGCGAACCGTCGGGCCACCCCACGGGATGATGTTCATCGTGCCGTTGGCGAGACCGGCGATCACCGTCAGAATCACCGGGCTGACACCGAGTTTGAGATACAGCGGCAGCAGTGCGGACGTGACGATGATGAACGTCGTGGAGCCGTCACCGTCGAGAGAGACGACCATGGCCAGAATGGCTGTTCCGACAACCAGTTTCATCGGGTCGTTGCGCACCACGCGCAGGATGCCGCGCACCAGCGGGTCGAACAGTCCGACGTCGATCATGATTCCGAAGAAGATGATGGCGAAGAACAGCAGGGCCGCGGTGGGGGCCAGGGACTTGATGCCGTCGGTGATCATGTCGCCGATGCCGAGTCCGGCCCCGGCCAGCAGGCCGAAGATGACGGGTACGAGGGTGAGTGCGACGACAGGCGTGGCTCTCTTGGTCAGGATCAAGAACATGAAGGCGGCGACCATGAGGAAGCCGAGTATCACCAACATCGTGCACTCCTTCTCGAAAGTGTGAGGTGGGTCCGGTCGGACTTGGTGTGTGACCGAAGTTACGTAACCGGCATCACATGTTCGCTGTTGTGCGCACTACCCGCGCAAGCGACGTAAAGAGTCTTTTGCGCATTGTGCTCATGGACGTCGTGGACATAGCCTTGGCGGGTGCGATTGAGGACTCAGGTGCTGTTGTTGCAGGCCGCGCTGGTGGCGGTGGCTCTTGCGGTGGCGTTCGGGGTGTTCGCGATCAGCAGTGGCAGGCAGGCGAGCGAGGAGTACGGCGAACGTGCGTTGGCTGTCGCGCGGACGGCGGCGTCGGATCCGGAGGTGCGCACGCTCGTCGAGCAGTTCTCCGCGGCGGACTCTGCGGGGACCGAGGCGGCACCTGCGGAAATGTTGGCGAGCGGGGCTCTGCAGCGGGCGGCCGAGGGTGCTCGAATTCGCACCGATGCGCTGTTCGTCGTCATCACCGACGATCGGGGTCTGCGGTTGGCGCACCCCGACCCGACGGTGCTCGGCCTGCGGGTGAGTACAGATCCTTCGGGCGCGTTGGCGGGCAACGAGGTGGTCGAGCAGGATCGCGGCACGCTCGGTGACTCCGTTCGTGCGAAAGTTCCGGTGCTGGAACTTGGTTCGAGGGACGTGGTGATCGGTGAAGTGAGCGTCGGAATTTCCACGACGGCGGTGCGTACCGAGTTGGTGAAAGACCTCGTCAACGGCGCGTTGGTGACGGGCGCCGTGCTGTTGCTCGGGCTGTTCGGCTCGACTTTGTTGGCGCGCAGGTGGAAACGGCTGACTCTGGGGCTCGAACCGGAGGAACTCGCCGAACTGGTCCGGGAACAGGAGGCGGTGCTGCACGGAATCGGTGAGGGCGTGGTGGCCGTCGACCCGGACGGCATGGTCACGGTCGTCAACGACGAGGCGCGTGCGTTGCTCTCGATCGACGGCAGGCCGGGGATGCGTGTCGAGGACATCGGCCTCACCCCGAGGCTGCTCGAGGTCATCGAATCTCCGACGGCCGAGCCGGTGCTCGCTGCCGTGAACGAAGTGGTGGTCATTGCGGCAGCACGAAAAGTACTGCGCGACAATCGAGATCTGGGTACGGTGCTGACCGTGCGCGACCGAACCGATGTGGAGACCCTGACGCGGCAGCTCGACGCGGTGCAGTCGATGTCCGCCGTACTGCGCGCTCAGCGACACGAGTTCGCGAATCGGATGCATCTGGTCAGCGGATTGCTGCACGAGGGCCACTCCGATCGCGCGTCGCACTACATCGACGAGATCCTCGGTGTCGGGCCCAGATCGGAATCCGTCGAGGGCATCGATGCCGTGTCCGATGCCTACCTTCGGTCGTTCCTCACGGCCAAGGCAGCGCACGCGCGCGAGAGCGGCGTCCGGTTGGTGTTGGGCGAGAACACCTGGGTCGGCGGCGAGCTGGCCGTTCCGGTCGACGTGACCACGGTGCTGGGCAACCTCGTCGACAACGCGATCGATGCCGCCCGGCTGGGTGTCCGCAGGCCCGCGGAGGTGGAAGTGGAACTGATGCAGGATGGTTCGACGTTACACATCGTCGTCGTGGATTCGGGTGACGGCGTGGACCTGGCACCCGATCAGGTGTTCGTCGAGGGCGTCTCGACCAAATCGACGACAGAATCGCCGGGCGGCCGAGGGGTGGGCCTGGCGCTGAGTCGTCAGATCGCGCGCACTCGGGGCGGCGATGTGACATTGGCCGATGTCGGCGGGCAGATCAACGCGGACAATGGACGAGGGGGCGCGGTGTTCATCGCGTCGATACCGGATGCACTGGAAACGGACGAGGTGTCGGGATGAGAGTACTGGTGGTCGACGACGACTTTCGGGTTGCGGATCTGCATGCGGCGCTGGTGAATTCGCTCGACCACTACGAGGTTGCAGCGGTGGCGACGAGCATCGGCCAGGCGCGTGAGCTGGTGGCGACGCAGTCGTTCGACTTGGCGCTGGTCGACGTCTATCTACCGGACGGATCCGGCATCGACCTGGTCCGCGAACTCCCCTGCGACGCCGTGGTGCTCTCCGCCGCGGCCGATCGGCAGACCGTACGCGCTGCGATGATCGCCGGCGCGTGGACGTATCTGATCAAACCTTTTCCGCGCTCGGCACTGGTCGACCGACTCACCGGCTACCTGACGTATCGCGCTGCCCTCGACCGTTCGGAAGAGCTGAGCCAGGCCGATATCGACGGCGGTTTCGACGCGCTACGCCCGCGCGCAGCGGCACCGATGCCGACCTCGCAATCGGTCACCCGTGATCTGGTCCTGGGCGCTGTTCGCGGTACGGCCGATCCGATGTCTGCGGGTGAAGTTGCTGCGGCCATAGGGATTTCCCGAGCGACGGCGCAGCGCTACCTGGCTACTCTGGTGTCCAAGGGGCGGTTGCGTATGCAGCTACGCTACGGGTCCACCGGGAGGCCGGAGCAGGAATACTCGTCAGCGCCGGGCGCCTGATAGCGCCACCACCACGGCTCCGAGCACCGATATCGCAGCGGTGAGCAGGGCTGCGGTGTTCCAGCCGTCCACCAGCGCAGTGGCGGTACGGTTCCCAGCGGGAACAGCAACGACGCGACGACGGTGACACCGACGGCAGATCCGACGTAGCGTGCGGTGTTGTTCGCTCCGCTTCCCATTCCGCCCCGTCCGGCCGTGACGCTGGCCACGGCCTCGCGTCCCAGAGCTGCGTTGAGTATCCCGCTGGAAACGCCTGCCACGAGTAGGCCGGGGAGAAGTCGCGACCAGGATGCGTTCTCGGACAACCCCGTCAGCATCACCATCCCGATCGCGACCCCCACGAGACCGATGGCGAGTTGCGTCCGTCCGCTCACCGATGCGGGCAGCCTGCGGGCCAACAGAGCGGTGACTACCGATGTGGCCGACCACCCGAACAACAGCAACGCAGCACCGAGCGCATCGATCCCCAGCACGGTTCCGACGAATCCGGGCATGTACGACATCAACGCGATGATTCCGCCGCCGGTGGCCAGCGCAGCAACAGTTGCGGCGACGAACGGTGGATGCTTGAAGAGTGTGAGATCGAGCATCGCTGCTGCACTGCGTAATTCGAGGATGAGGAAAGATGCCAAGAGGAGCGCAGCGAGGACGAACAGCACGATCGGGGTGACGGAGATCCAACCCTGCCTGCCCTCGACCAACGCAGCCAGCAACGCACCGATGCCCGTCGCCAACAGCAGCGCACCGAACGGATCGAGTCCACGCGGGGCGTCGGACGTGGATTCGTCGACCAGAAGATGCGCAGCGACGGCGAGCGCGGCCGTGGCGACTGCGAGAACCACATAGGCCTCGCGCCAACTCGCCCAGCGATCCAGGGCGGCTGCCAGCAGTGGGCCGAGTGCGATTCCGGCACCCACGCTCGCGCCCCATACTCCGCTGGCCTTCGCGCGTAGCGGACCGGCGGGATGGGTGTGCGCGATGATGCCCAGGCTCGATGCGATGACGGCGGCGCCGCCGAGGCCCTGCAGGATGCGGGCCGAGACGAAGATCAGCGTGTTGGGGGAAACGGCACAGACGACGGCGCCGACGGCCAGGACTACGGCACCGAGCGCGAACGTGCGACGCCGGCCGAAGTCGTCGGAGACGGTACCGGTGGTGAGTAAGGCTGCGGCGAGGCCGATGCTCATGGAGCTGAGAATCCAGGTGCGGCCCGCTGCGTCCGACATCAGGTCCACGGCGGTGCTGTTGATGGTCGCGAGCGGTGCGGTGAATGCCATCAGGGTCAGCAGGGTGCCGAGGGCTGCGATCGACAGTGCTCGGGTGCTGTTCGTGGTGCCGGTACGGCCGAGCGCTGAGTCGGTCATCGTCATCCTTGTGGTCTGGTGATCGAGGCCCGCGATCTGTAGTCGAGCTACTGGAACAGATCGCGAAACCCGCAGCGAGGCGTCGACGATTCCTGCGCGCCGCTGAGCATGTGCGTCCCCCTGGAGGGCCGATCAGTCCGCTACGTGCGCCTCGTGGCCGAGCTCGCGCAACGCCGCCCGCAGCTTGGTCGCGGCCTCGTCCTGGGACTCCGGCGAGGGATTCGGGTCGGCACCGGAAATGTCGAAGTTGCCCATGTCGTAGGCCGGGAACACATGCAGGTGCAGATGCGGAACCTCGAGCCCGGCGATCAACAGACCGGCGCGGGGCGCGTCGAACGCAGTCCGAACGGCCTGGCCGATGATCTGCGCGACCGCCGTGATCTTGGCGAACGCGGCACCGTCGACGTCCTGCCACTGGTCGATCTCCTCCCGCGGAACCACCAACGTGTGGCCCTGGGTGACCGGCGCGATCGTCAGGAACGCAACCACGTCCTCGTCCTGCCAGACGAAACGTCCGGGGATCTCGCCGGCGATGATCTTGCTGAAGATGGAAGCCATGGGAACAGGATGCCCTATGCGTTCGCCTCCCAGGCGATTGCCAGGTGCGTCGCAGGGTGGGTCCAGCTCCGAACCCGAGTGTTGTCCCCATGCCAACGAATTCTCTCGCACCAGCAGCAGGCCGACGGCCCGGCTCGAATGCCACGGGCACGCTCGAGGTGGTCATCCCGGTCTACAACGAAGAGGCCGATCTCGAACAGTGCATTCGTCGTCTACACGAGCATCTCGAGGACCGAATCCCGTTCCGGTCCCGAATCACGATCGCCGACAATGCCAGCACCGACGGCACGCTCGCCGTCGCGCATCGACTCGCCGAGGAGATCGACGGAGTCCAGGTTCGTCATCTGAACGAGAAGGGACGTGGGCGGGCCCTCAAAGCAGTGTGGTTGGCGTCGGCCGCGGATGTCGTGGCCTACATGGATGTGGACCTCTCCACCGACCTCAACGCCCTGATGCCGCTGATCGCACCCCTGATGTCCGGCCACTCGGACCTCGCGATCGGATCGCGGCTGAGCCGGTCCTCTCGCGTGGTCCGCGGGGCGAAGCGCGAATTCATCTCGCGCAGTTACAACCTCATCCTGCGCACCTCGCTTCGTGCACGATTCTCCGATGCCCAGTGCGGCTTCAAAGCCATGCGCACCGATGTGGCCCGGCATTTGCTCCCACTCGTCGAGGACACCGGGTGGTTCTTCGACACCGAATTGCTCGTGATTGCCGAGAAGGTCGGCTTGCGCATTCACGAGGTACCCGTCGACTGGGTCGACGACCCGGACAGCAGCGTCGATATCGTCGACACCGCCGTCAAGGACCTGCAGGGATGCTGGCGCGTCGGACGCGCACTGGCCACCGGCGTGCTGCCCGTCGCCGAACTACGTCGAAGCCTGGGACGGGAGCCGCTCGTGCCCGGAGTGCCGCACGGAATGATCGGCCAGATGGTGCGATTCGGCATCATCGGTGTCGCCAGCACCGTCGCCTACGCGCTGCTGTATCTCGTGTTGCACTCGTCGATCGGCGCACAGGCCGCGAACTTCTTCGGGTTGCTGATCACTGCAGTGCTCAACACTGCGGCCAACCGCGCCTTCACCTTCGGCGTCCGGGGCTCGGAGGGAGCAGGCAAGCATCAAGTCCAGGGCCTGGTGATCTTCGGCTTCGCGCTCCTCGTCACCAGCGGATCGCTTGCATTACTGCATGCCTGGGTTCCCGACGTGTCCCGGCACGTCGAACTCGCCGTCCTCATCGTCGCCAATCTCGTTGCCACCGTGTGCCGATTCGTCGCGCTGAGGTGGGTCTTCCGTAGCCCCCAGTCGGTACTCGCGCACGCCGAGGGTGCGGCGGAGATCCTGTGACGACGTTGATCGATCGACCCTCCGCGGCTGCCGCGTCCGCTCCTACGACATCTCGCCGGTGGGAATGGATCGGATTGGTCGCGCTGCTCGTCGGTACCGGGGTCGCCTACATCTGGGGACTCGGTGCGTCGGGCTGGGCCAACTCGTTCTATTCTGCTGCCGTACAGGCAGGTTCGGTGTCCTGGAAGGCCTTCTTCTTCGGATCCTCGGACGCCGCCAATTCGATCACCGTCGACAAGCCGCCGATGTCGCTGTGGTTGATGTCGTTGTCGGTGCGCATCTTCGGGCTCGACACCTGGGCGATGCTGGTGCCGCAGGCTCTCCTCGGGGTCGCGTCGGTGGCACTGCTGCGCGCCACTGTCCGGCGCAGATTCGGCGGTGCCGCGGGCTTGCTCGCCGGACTGGTGCTGGCCCTCACCCCGGTTGCGGCACTGATGTTCCGGTTCAACAACCCCGACGCATTGCTCGTGCTGCTGATGATCGCGTCCGTCTGGGCGCTGCTGCGAGGCGTCGAGTCCGGAAAGATCAAGTGGCTGCTCATCACCGGCATGTTCGTCGGATTCGGCTTCCTCACCAAGCAGCTTCAGGTGATGCTCGTCGTACCGCCGTTGGCGCTGACCTATCTGATCGCCGGTCCACCGAAATTCGTCACCCGACTGCTACAGCTGTTCGGTGCCCTCGGCGCGATGATCGTCTCGGCGGGATGGTGGCTGTTGATCGTGGAGTTCTGGCCGGCATCCTCGCGGCCCTGGGTCGGTGGATCGCAGAACAATTCGATCCTCGAGCTCACACTCGGCTACAACGGGTTCGGTCGACTCAGTGGTGACGAAACCGGCAGCGTCACGCCCGGTGGTGTCGGGGGCGGCGCGGGTGGCGGGTCGATGTGGGGAGAAACCGGCATCTTCCGCATGTTCGACGCCTCCCAGGGCGGCCAGATCGCCTGGCTACTGCCTGCTGCATTGCTCCTGTTCGTGGTCGGACTGGTGTTGCGTGGCAGGTCTCCTCGAACCGACGGCCGGCGCGCATCGCTGATCGTCTGGGGTTCGTGGTTGCTCGTCACCGGCCTGACGTTCAGCTTCATGGCCGGAATCTTCCACGCGTATTACACCGTTGCGCTCTCACCCGCCGTGGCCGCGCTGGTCGGTATCGGCAGCGTCCTGCTGTGGCGTCGACGCGACACCTACTGGGTGCGTATCGCGATGGCCGTCGCGGTCGCGGCGACGGTGGCGATGGCCTGGGTGTTGCTCGGCCGCAGTGCGAGTTTCGTGCCGTGGCTGAAATGGGCGATTCTCGTCGTCGGAATTCTCGCTACGGTGGCGATGCTGATTCCGGCACTGACTCGGGGAAAAGTGGCGGTGGCGTCGATTCTGGCGGTGATGTTCGCGGGGCTCGCCGGTCCGACGGCCTACGCCGTCGACACGATCGCTACCCCGCACAGCGGAGGCATCGTCTCGGCCGGCCCGAACACCGGCATGCGCGGATTCGGCGGCACGGGCGAGGGTCGCCGAGGCCAAGGTGCGATTCCTGCCGGGATGCAGTTGCCTGCCGGGATGCAGTTGCCTGCCGGGATGCAACCGCCTGCGGGGTTCCCCGGTCGAGGCGGGGCTCCCGGGCAGTTGCCCGGTGCCGACGGTGGGTCGGAGATGGGCCGCGGTATGGGTGGTCTGTTGGACGGCAGTACGCCGACCGCAGCGATCACCGAGATGCTCGAGGAAGACGCCGGCTCGTACACCTGGGTGGCAGCGGCCATCGGAGCGAACACCGCAGCGGGCTATCAATTGGCCACGGGGTATCCCGTCATGCCCGTGGGCGGATTCAACGGCACCGACCCCTCACCGACCCTCGCCGAGTTTCAGCAGTACGTCGCCGAAGGTCAGATCCACTACTTCGTCGGAGGCGGCGCCGTGCCGGGGATGGCGTCGGGTACCTCGGCCGCAATATCGGCCTGGGTCATCGAGAACTTCACCCCGACCACGGTCGACGACGTGACGTTCTACGACCTGTCGCCGTAGTCCCGGGAAGGCACGACGTGCCCCGCACCGTGACAGGTGCGGGGCGCTGTCGCGTCGAGCAGATAGTCTGATGCACTGTGCGCGTACTAGTCATAGGTTCCGGTGCTCGTGAGCACGCCCTTCTCCTTGCGTTGAAGGCCGATCCGTCGGTCGACACGCTGTTCGTTGCTCCGGGCAACGCAGGCACCGCGAAGCTCGCCGAGCAGCATGCGGTCGACGTGGCGTCCGGCGAGGCGGTGACCGCTCTGGCGAAGAAGCTCGAAGCGGACCTCGTCGTCATCGGACCTGAGGTGCCCCTGGTCCTCGGTGTGGCCGACGCACTCCGCGAGGCAGGCATCGCCACGTTCGGCCCCTCTGCAGACGCCGCTCGAATCGAGGGCTCCAAGGCGTTCGCCAAGGACGTGATGGCAGCAGCAGGCGTGCGGACCGCGCACAGTGAAATTGTCGACTCGCCCGCGTTGCTCGACGCAGCCCTCGACCGTTTCGGCCCGCACTGGGTCGTCAAGGACGACGGCTTGGCCGCGGGCAAGGGTGTCGTCGTCACCACCGATCGCCTCGTCGCCCGCGATCATGCTGCCGAACTTCTCGAGAACGGTCACCCGGTTCTACTCGAATCGTTCCTGGACGGACCCGAGGTCTCCCTCTTCTGCCTCGTCGACGGCGAGACCGTGGTGCCGTTGCTGCCCGCTCAGGACCACAAGCGCGTCGGCGACGGGGACACCGGGCCCAATACCGGCGGCATGGGTGCCTACACCCCGTTGCCATGGCTGCCCGCGGACGCCGTCGACGAGATCGTCCGCGACGTGGTGAAACCTGTTGCAGCCGAGCTGGTCGAACGCGGCTCGGGCTTCTCCGGCCTGCTGTACGCAGGTCTGGCGATGGGTGCCGACGGACCGGCCGTGGTCGAATTCAACTGCCGCTTCGGTGATCCCGAGACCCAAGCGGTGCTGGCGCTGCTGAAGACGCCGATCGGCACCCTGCTGAACGCCACCGCTACCGGGACCCTGGCGTCGCTGCCCGCGCTGGAGTGGGCAGACGGTGCCGCCGTCACCGTTGTCATCGCCGCCGAGAACTACCCCGGTCGCCCGCGCACCGGTGACGAGATTCTCGGCTCCGACGGTGCCGGCGTCCTGCACGCAGGTACCGCAGTCGAGGACGGCGTGGTCGTCTCCGCGGGTGGACGCGTCCTGAGTGTGGTCGGCACCGGATTCGACCTCACCGCCGCACGTGACGACGCCTACTCCCGTATCGCTGGAATCCGCTTGCCGGGCAGTCACTTCCGCACCGACATCGGATTGGCTGCGGTCGAGGGACGCATCTCGCTGGACGTACGGTAAACCTCGCGCGCGACCACTCTCACCGGACGCCGGCAGTGCGTCGAGATCGACTCAATGCAGTGAAATGCCCTCGGCGGCAGCGCGCACACTGTCGCCGCCGGTGCGAAACGCAGCCAGTTCGGAGGTGGACAAGTCCCATTCCACGACGGAACGAACACCCGATTTCCCGAGCAGAACCGGAACGCCCAAACTGGCACCCTTGACTCCGTATTCGCCGTCGAGCACGACGGATGCCGGTAGCGGCTCGTCCGATTCGGTCACGATCGCGTCGACGAGCAACGCCGTCCCGCGTCCACTGCTCCACGTCGAAGTACGGCCCGAGTCGAGCGCCACGTGCTCGACGTACCAGGTGTCGATGTAGTTCTGGGCGACTGCCCGCTGTTCGTCGTCGAGATGGACGGGCGAGCCGTCCACCAGTAGCGAGTCGTAGAGCGGAACTTGCCCAGCGCCGTGTTCGCCGAGCACCCAACCCTCCACTCGGTGCGGTGATACGCCGAGCGCGCGTCCGACGCCGGTCCGCAGCCGAAGGCTGTCGTTGATGGTGTATCCCAGCAACTTTCGCCTGTCGAACCCGGTTCGCTGATGCAGCCACGTGCTCAGTGCATCGGCCGGGTTGGTGAGCATGACGAAGATTCCGTTCCACCCGGACTCGATGAGCGGAACAGCAAGAGCCTCGACAATTCTGGCATTGTCCTCGAGAAAAACCGAGCGAGAGGCATTCAGCCGCAGGGGAACTGCGGCACTGAGGATCACGATGTCGGAGTCGGCTGCGTCGTCGGCCGATCCCCCGCGCACCGTCGAGGATCCATCGATACCCGCCACGTCCTGTAGGTCCATGACGTGACTGGTCACCATGTTGGGCTTCGTGTCGACGATGACGACGTCGTACGTCGACGGACGCAATAGCAGATTGAAGGCTACGGACGAACCGATTCCGCCCGCTCCGCCGAAGATCGTGACTTTGGTTGCGTTCATATGAGTGGTCCCTTGTGCTGGTTGTCGTGAAACGCCTGTGTGTGGGGTGACATACCGAGTGTGTCCCAGCGAAGAGTGGGCCCACAGCATTCCTCTCGCGATTCGGAAAAGGGACCATGAGACCGAATTTCACCAATCGCAAAATTATTTCACTGACTGAAAGTGGTCTTGGTCTCATCGCAGCAGACCGGTCACAGTGAGAGAAACCACAGCCGCAGCCCGCGGTGAATTCTTCTCGAGGAGACAGCAGTGAGTACACCAACCATCCGCACCCGTGTCGGGATCGTCGGTGCTGGACCAGCAGGGCTGATGCTTTCGCATCTGCTGCACCTACGCGGTATCGACTCGGTAGTGCTCGAGTCACGCTCGCGTTCGGACGTCGAAGAAACGATCCGGGCGGGTGTTCTGGAGCAGAACACGGTCGATCTCATGGTGGAGACAGGACTCGGCGACCGGGTCAAGGCGGAGGGACTCACGCACAGCGGTGTCGAGCTCCGTTTCGCCGGTCGCGGCCGACGGATCGATTTCGAGGAACTGACCGGCAGATCGGTTACGGTCTACCCACAGCACGAGGTTCTCAAGGATCTGATCGCGCGCCGGCTGGGCGACGACGGCGACGTGCGCTTCGAGGTGTCCGATGTGACCGTGCACGACCACCTGAGCGACACCCCGACGATCTCCTTCGTGGACAAGGACGGTTCCGAGCAGCTCATCTCGTGCGACCTTGTTGCAGGCTGCGACGGATCGCGTACCGGCACAAGGTTCCTCATCCCCGAGACGCAGGTTCGGACCGATCACTTCCGGCAGTACCCGTTCGCGTGGTTCGGCATTCTGGCCGAGGCGCCGCAGACATCGGAAGAACTGATCTACGCGCACCACGAGCGAGGATTCGCACTGTGCAGTACCCGCACCGCGGACGTGCAGCGACACTACCTCCAGGTCGACCCGGAGGACACGGTCGAACAGTGGTCCGACGATCGAATTTGGGACGAGCTACACAAACGGGTAGACGGCGAAGGTGCCGAAGTGCGCGAGGGCACGATCTTTTCGAAGTCGGTTCTCCAGTTCCGAAGCTTCGTCTGCGAACCGCTCCAGCACGGACGCCTTTTTCTCGCGGGAGATTCGGCGCACACGGTTCCGCCCACCGGTGCCAAGGGAATGAACCTTGCGATCGCTGACGTGGTCGTGTTGTCGAACGCGATGGCAACCTACTTCGAAACGCGCGACGAGCGCGGACTGGCCTCGTATTCGGAGACCGTGCTGCCGAGAATCTGGAGAGCACAGCACTTTTCGTACTGGTTGACCAGCATGCTCCACACCGTACCGGGCGCGACGAGCTTCGACCTGCAACGTCAGATCGCCGAACTCGACACCGTCACCCGATCGGCTGCCGGACGGACACTCATCGCAGAGAACTACGTCGGCGTCGCATTCGGCTGAGACCGCCACAGCCTCTGCAACACACGATCCACAGCCACCTCACGAAAGAAACGCATATGAGCACGTTGTTGTCCACGCCCGTCTGGGAATCGAAAATCTTCACCGGTGAATGGGTAGCCGGAGGAGCCGAGGATCGGCTCGTCGTCGAACCCGCGACCGGGAAGCAGCTGACGACTGTCGGTATGGCCACGGCCGAGGATGTCGCCGTCGCTGCGTCCAAAGCTGCTTCGGCACAGAAGGACTGGGCCGCACTACCGTTCTCGGAGCGTGCACGCGTGCTGCGTCGGGCCGGCCAGCTGTTCGAGGATCACGCGCAGGAGATCGGCGAGTGGATCATTCGCGAGGCGGGCGGCATCGGGCCCAAGGCCGCCATCGAGACGCACACTGCGGCGGAGGAATGCTTCAACGGCGCAGCGTTGGCAGCTCACCCGATCGGTGAAGTTCTCCGATCGGAGCAGCCCAGGTTGAGTTTCTCGCGGCGCGTCCCGGTCGGGACGGTAGGCGTCATCGCACCGTTCAACTTCCCCCTCATTCTGTCGATTCGCGCCGTGGCCCCTGCCCTTGCCCTGGGCAACGCCGTGATCCTCAAACCCGACCCCAGGACCGCGATCTGCGGTGGCGTCGTGCTTGCGCGAATTTTCGAGGAAGCCGGACTTCCCGCCGGTGTGCTCAGTGTTCTCCCGGGCGGTGCAGACGCCGGCGAGGCGCTGGTCGTGCACCCCACTGTCCGCGTCATCGCGTTCACGGGATCCACACGTGCCGGTCGCGCGGTGGGCGAACTCGCAGGCCGACACCTCAAGCGGGCGCACCTCGAGCTGGGCGGAAACAACGCACTCATCGTCCTCGATGACGTCGACATCGAAAAGGCAGTATCGGTCGGTGCTTTCGGCTCCTTCATGCACCAGGGGCAGATCTGCATGCAGACGGGTCGGCACATCGTGCACGAGAAGATCGTCGACGACTACATCGCGGCACTGGCCGAGCACGCGGATCGCCTTCCGGTGGGTGACCCGTTCACTTCGCAGGTAGCGCTCGGGCCGATCATCGACGCCGGACAGCGCGACCGTATCCATCAGCTGGTCGGCGCGAGCGTCGAGGCAGGGGCAACTCTCTCGGCGGGTGGGACGTTCGACGAACTCTTCTACCGCCCGACGGTCCTGGGCCACACCCCGCTGACGGCTCCCGCGTTCGCCGACGAGGTTTTCGGCCCGGTCGCCCCGGTGACGTCGTTCGCGACCGTGGACGAAGCCGTCGACATCGCAAACCAGACCGAGTACGGCCTGTCCCTGGGCATATTGACCGCCGACGGGATGCGCGGACTCGAACTGTCGCAGCGTATTCCGTCGGGATTGGTGCACATCAACGATCAGACCGTCGGCGACGAAGCGATCGTGCCGTTCGGGGGAGTCGGCAATTCCGGCAACGGTGGCCGTGTAGGTGGCATCGGCGCAAACCTCGAAGCCTTCACCGAGACCCAGTGGGTCACGGCTCAGAGTTCGCTGCCGATCTACCCGTTCTGAGCCGCCTCGATACGAAGGATTTTGCTTGCACCCCGAGGGTGCGGAATTCAGACCGGTGCCGGTGCGGTCCTGAACATGTTGAAGCCGACACCGGGCGCCAGCATCGTCGTGTTCGGGGCCGGTGCAGTGGGGATGGCGGCGATCATGGCTGCTGCTCTCTCGGGTGCCACGATGATCGTCGCCGTCGCCGTCGCCGTCGACGTCGTGGCGTCACGTTTGGAATTGGCACAGTCTCTGGGAGCGACGCACATCGTCGATCCGGCACACCAGGACACAGCCCAGAAGGTCGCAACACTGACCGACGGGAGGGTCGACTACGCGATCGACGCAACGGGTAACTCGGAGGTGCTCGCAACTGCGATTTTATCGCGTGCTCCACTGGGCACCGTTGCGGTGATCGGTGCGCCCAGCGCGGGTACGACCGCGGCTGTGGACGTGAATTTCATTCTGAACGGGCGACCGATCGTCGATGTCACCGCGGGTGATTCGGTTCCACAGGAATTTCTTCCCGCACTGGCCGAACTCGAACCTGCCCGCCTGAGAAATCGGCACCTCTGTCGTCTGCACGGTGTATGGGGATACTGTCGCTGACATGGAGTCCACTCCCCGCGGCATGCTCGCGCGCGCCGCGGCCGTGTTGTCGGCGTTCGGTGCCCACAATCGCACATTGACGCAATCCGACATCAGCAGACGAACCGGGCTGCCTCTGCCGAGCGTACACAGAATCTGCGCCGAGTTGGCTCGTCTCGGTGCCCTCGAAAGAATCGACGGTGGGAGATATCAGGTCGGTGTGCGCCTGTGGGAGGTCGGATCACTTGCGCCTCGGTCGCAGGGTCTGCGCGAGATAGCTCTGCCCGTCATGGAAGATCTGTACGAGTCCACCCACGAGAATGTTCAGCTCGTGGTCCGCGAAGGGCTCGAAGCGCTGTACATCGAACGAATCTCGGGCCGGGATGCCGTCCGGCTCAAAGGGAGAGCGGGTGGCAGGCTACCGATTCATGCGTCCAGCGGTGGCCTCGTTCTCCTCGCCCACGGGGGACCGACTCTCCTCGCCGACGTTCTCGACGCAGGCCCGCAACGGCTGACCGAGAACACTGTGGTGTCGGAGAACGGGCTGCGGAAGCTGTTGGACGACATAAGACGAAACGATTTTGTGGTCTGCAACAGATTTCTCGACGAAGTGACGGTCGCGATTGCGGCACCGCTTCGAAGCGCGGAGGGCACGGTGGTGGCCGCGATGTCGATCGCCCTGTCCGCGAACACCGACCACCGCCCACTCGTTCCTGCGCTGCGCACCGCCGCTCGGACGGTCTCGCGGTTGCTGGGCTCCGGGTAGTACTTTCCCCAGTCGTCGAGCGTCGCGGAATGCAACAGCGACAACAGAATCGCCCGGCCGGAGCGTCATCGCACATCCTCTCGCCCGGGCCGACAGCGTCGAATTTTCCATATGTCGAGAGGTGCCCTTCTTTCGGGCCTCACCGAACTGCACAGTGGTCCATGACACACACGAGGGCCTGCTGTGACGAGCTCCAGCTCGCGGCCCCGACCGATTCGGGAGAATCATGACCAGACCGATCAGAACTTCACACCTGGGCGACCGCGCGGTCGTCGATGCCGACACTGCCCACCTGGTTCGCAAGAACCTCATGCGAGCAGCTTCGGCGTTCCTGCTCTTGATGGTAGTCACTCTGACCACGCTGTTCACGCCGATCTTCGACGGCCACATCGGTGGCGTCGGCATCGCGTACATCGTCGGTTTCCTCGACTTCGTCGTCGTGCTCGTGATTGCCGCGGTGCACTGCGTCGAGAACAACAAGATGGCGGAAGAGGGGACACGATGAACGGGAGTGGAATGTCACTCGCGGTGGTCGCAGGCATCGTCATCGCGACGCTCGGCTTGGCGGCGTACGCGGCACGACGAAACTCGGGCACCGGAGATCACTACGTGGCAGGTCAACGGGTCAGTGGATTTCAGAACGGATTGGCACTGGCAGGTGAACAACTTTCGGCCGCATCGCTTCTCGGTATCACCGGAGCAGTCGCGCTGACAGGGTTCAGCGGCTTCTACCTTGCGATCGGAATTCCGACGGCGTTCCTGTTGGTGTTGCTGGTCGTGGCCGAGCCGTTGCGCAACCTCGGGAAATACACCTTGGCGGACGTTGTGTCGTTCAGATTCGAGGGGCGTGTGCTCAGAGGCTCGATTGCCGTGACGACCCTGCTGATCAGCACCATCTACATGATGATCCAGTTCGTCGGAGCAGGTGTGCTGGCGGAACTTCTTCTCGGCGTTCCGTTCTCGGTTGCCGTTGTGGTTCTCGCAGTGCTGATGACGATCTACATGCTGCTGGGCGGGATGGTAGCGGCGACCTACATCCAGGTCTTCAAAAGCATGTTGCTCTTGGTTCTGGTGTTCGTTCTGCTGCTGTTCGTCATATCGCGCACAGGATGGAATCCGCTGGGTCCGCTGAGTCGGGCGGCGGACAACTTCGGAATCCAGACCGTCACTTCGCATCGTCTCGACGGCGTGTCCGCGTGGAACAACATATCGCTCATGATCGGGCTGTCCCTCGGCGTCATGGGGCTGCCGCACGTGATGTTGCGGTTTCTGACCACCAAGAATGCGAAAGCCGCACGGACGTCGGCCTTCATCGCGATGATCATCTTCTCGTTCTTCTTCCTGCTGTTGCCCATCTTCGGTTACGCAGCACTCAACACGGTCGGGCGGGACACCATCGTTGCCGACAACAAGGGCGGGAACCTCGCCGTCGCCAGATTGGCCGAAGCGGTCGGCGGGAACGTGCTGCTGTCGGTGTTTGCAGGCGTGGTCATAGCCACGATCCTCGCCGTCCTGGCCGGCATCGCGATTGCGGCCTCGGGAGCCGCGGCACACGATCTGTACACCAACGTGATCAAACGAGGTGATGTGACTCCGGAGCGTCAGCTCCTCGTCGGACGTGTTGCAGGCGTGGCCATCTCGATCTTTGCCATCCTGCTCGCGCTGGGTGCACAGAATCTCAACATCGGATTTCTTGCGAATGTCGCGTTCGCCTTGGCCGCAAGCACTTTGACGCCGGTCCTGGTGCTCACCATCTACTGGCGAGGATTCAATCGCATCGGAGCACAGGCGGCGATTACCGGTGGCCTGCTGTCCAGCCTCGTTCTGGTGATCATCGGTCCGAACGTGATGGGTGAGAGCGCGCTCTTCCCGCTGAGCATCCCCGCTGTCGTGACGGTGCCACTCGCATTTCTGCTCGCGTTCGGCGGTAGCGTCGTCGGGCGTTCGAGGGAAGATGCGCGCGGCCGTGACTACGGCGAAATCCTGTCGAAAGCGTTTCCGAGCAACGCTGCTCGGACGGTCGACGACACCGCGAGCGCGGTCGACAATTCCTGATCACCACAGATGTTCGAAACAACGAAACACGAGGAAACATGACGAACGTCCGCGAATCCACCTTCGACGTCCTGCGTCAGCTTTCGATGACACGCATCTTCTCCAACCCGGGTTCCACCGAGGTGTCCCTGCTGACCGACCTTCCTGACGACCTCGAGTTCGTCCTGGGTCTGCACGAAGCATCCGTCGTCGGAATGGCAACCGGTCATGCATTGGCCTCCGGCGCTCCGGCTTTGGCCATTCTTCACACCACTGCGGGGCTCGGCAACGCGGTCGGTGCCCTCGCGACGGCGCGCGTCAACAAGGCACCGTTGGTGGTCGTCGTCGGCCAGCAGGACCGGCGGCACCTGGCACTGGAACCATTTCTTGCGGGGCATCTCGACGGGTTGGCAGGCGATTATCCGGTGTGGGTCAATCAGCCTGCCAGGCCGCAAGACGTTCCGGGTGCCATCGCCCGCGCGTACTACGAGGCGGAGCACGCACGCGGGCCGTCCATCGTCATCGTTCCGATGGACGACTGGCTGGAGGACATCGACACGTCCGTCGAACAGGCGAACCCTGCGGCCATCGTTCGATCGAGGGCGGTCGCCGAGCAGGACTTGGTCGCGGTTGTCGAGTTCGTCGAATCGAGCAGGCGACCGTTGCTCGTCGTCGGTGCCGGTCTCGACACGAGGGAGGGGTGGGACGGGGCCATCGCGTTGGCGGAGCGTCTCGGATGCGACGTCAAACAGGAATCTTTCGGATCCAGAGCCGGATTTCCGCAGGACCATCAGCAATTCCGTGGCCACCTACCAGCTGGGAGATCGCGCCTACGTGAGACCTTGTCGGCCTACGACCTGGTGTTGACCGTCGGTGCCCCGGTGTTCCGGCAGTACCCGTTCGAGTCGGGACGTCTCGCGCCGGAAAGCGTTCCGATCGTCGTGATCACCGACGATCCAGCCGAGGCACATCGAAGTCCGGCTACGCTCGCGGTTCTTGCCGATCCAGCGCACGCGACGGCTCTTCTGGCTCGATTGGTCCGACCACGCGAGGCGGAAGCCATCGAGTCGCCGTCCAACGCGGCCGAACCGCTGACACGCCCGGTGGACGGTGCGCCACTGCGAGCGGTACACGTACTGCAGTCGCTGGCTTCTCGCATATCGGCGGATTCTGTTGTGGTGGAGGAAACGCCGTCCAGCCGGCCTGATCTGCATCGGCTGATCCCCGCGCGGGCACCATTGGGATTCGTCAGCGCGGCGATGGGCGGACTCGGATTCGCGATGCCTGCATCGATCGGCATCAAGATGGCGTCCCCGTCGCGACCAGTGATCACGGTCATCGGTGACGGCTCGTCGTTGTACTCGATACAGGCGCTCTGGAGCGCTGCACGGTACAACGTGGGTGTGTTGTTCGTCGTGCTCTCCAACGGCCGCTACGCCATCATGGATCGCCTTGCGGAGCAGGAGAAATCGGGTCCTGCGCCGTGGCCGTCGTTCGAGGACGTATCCATCGGCGGGATCGCCGAGAGCCTCGGATGCCCGGTGAAACGCGTATCCGAATTCTCGGAACTGAGTTCGGTACTCGATGAGGTCGTCCCGACTCTCGAAACCCGCAAGACGCCTTTGGTGCTCGAGGTCGTCGTCGCTACGGAACGGACCTTCCAGGCCTGATGGGCCGACGCGATGCGAACCGACGTCGGTATGGTCGAAACAATGCATAGCGAATCGCAGCGATCGATGGTCGAGCCGTTTCACGTGATGGATGTGTTCGCCGCGGCGGCCGAGCGCGCGCGCACTCATGGAGATGTGCTCTCGCTCGCCGCTGGTCAGCCGTCGACTCGGGCGCCCGAGCCGGTGTTGCGCGCCACCCGGGAGGCGCTGGATGCGCATCTGCTCGGATATACCGAGACACTGGGAATTCTGCCGCTGCGGCAGGCGATCGCCGAGCATCACAGCGCGCGGTACGCAATCACCGTCGATGCCGACGACGTGGTGATCACCACCGGATCCTCGGGCGCGTTCACTCTGCTGTTCCTCGCTGCGTTCGACGCAGGAGACACCGTCGTGATGGCCAGGCCGGGCTATCCGGCGTACCGAAACACGTTGGCGGCCCTGGGCTGCCGCGTCGTCGAACTGGACTGTCTGGAAAGTACGCGATTCCAGCCGACCGTCGCGATGCTCGAGGAGCTGCCCGAGCCGCCTGCAGGGCTCATCATCGCCAGTCCGGCCAACCCCACCGGCACGATCATCGATGCAGACGAGCTTGCGGCCATCGCACGGTGGTGCGACGAGCACGGAACGCTGCTGATCTCGGACGAGATCTACCACGGCATCTCGTACGGCGACGCGCAGACGTCGAGTGCCTGGGAGACGTCGAAAGAATCCGTCGCGATCGGATCGGTGTCGAAGTACTTCTCGATGACCGGGTGGCGCTTGGGGTGGATGCTGTTGCCCGCCCGATTGCGCAGGGCCGTCGAGCGATTGGCGTCGAACATGACGGTCTGCCCGCCGGCGATCTCGCAGATTGCCGCCATTGCCGCGTTCACCGAGGAGTCCCGCATCGAGCTGGACTCCCACGTCGAGCGCTATGCCGTCAACCGCCGAATTCTGCTCGACGGTTTGCCGACCCTTGGCATCACCGACCTCGCACCGGCCGACGGTGCTTTCTACGTGTACGCCGACATAGCGCACCTCACCGAGGATTCGCGGAGCTGGTGCGCGCGAGTGCTGTCCGAGACCGGGGTCGCGTTGGCACCGGGCGTCGATTTCGACACCGCGCGCGGCAACCACACGGTGCGCTTTTCCTTTGCAGGCACCACCGCCGACGTCGAGGAGGCATTGGAGCGCCTCCGGGTCGTGAGTGGAACTTCGTAGCACGCTACGAAGTGCCGCTCACATGCGGCGCAGCCGCTCCAGCGCCTTGTCGATGTCGGCAGCACTGACGTCCCGGTGGGTCACGAAACGCACCTTGCCCGCAACCGTCACCGCGGCTATGCCCAGCTCGTCGAGCTCCGCAACCGTCCGCGCAGGGTCGGGGACCGACGCGAGAAGAATGTTCGTCTCGGGCTCGGCCACATCCCAGTTCCGCTCGCGCAACCCACGAGCGAGGGTCGCCGCATTGGCGTGATCGACGGCCAGATCACCGATCCGATCCAGCGCGACCAACCCCGCGGCGGCCAGGATGCCGCCCTGACGAACGCCGCCGCCCAACATCTTTCGTACGCGTCGCGCTTGGTGAATTCGATCGGCATCGGACACCAGTACCGAGCCGACAGGTGCGCCGAGGCCTTTGCTCAGGCACACCTGCACCGTATCCGCACCGGCGGCGAGTGACGCAATCGGAACATCCTGTGCCACAGCAGCATTCCACAGCCGGGCACCGTCCAGGTGAATCTTCAATCCGCAATCACGCCCGGCAGCAACGAGTTCGGACCACTCGTCCGGTCCGAATGTGGCACCACCGGCGAAGTTGTGGGTGTTCTCCAGCGAGAGCAGCGTCGTCCGCAACGTGAAGTACGGTCCGTCGCCACCGGCCGCCGCGCGCACCGTCGACGGCAGTGGACGTCCGGGCCCGCTGTCGTGGGGGAGTGCCTCGGGCATCCCGCCCGCCAACCACGCTGCGGTACCGAGCTCGGAGCCGAGGACGTGTGCGTGCTCGGGTGCCAGAAACCGATCGCCGCGTTGCAGATGCAGCATCAGCGCGATCATGTTTCCCATCGAACCCGACGGGACCCACAGTGCCGACTCGAAGCCGAGCAGACCGGCCACTGCCTCTTCCAGCGCCGCCATTGTCGGATCGTGATCGAGGACGTCGTCGCCCACTTCGGCGTCGGCCATGGCTTTGCGCATGACCGAATCGGGTCGGGTGATCGTGTCGGAGCGGAGGTCGATCGTTCGATGTGCCACGAGCACTGACAATTCCATAGCGCCAAAGCAGTCCGACGAACGGCCTCGAGCTGGCACGATGACTTGAATGTCCGCAGGTCCGACCGAGTCGCAGCACAAGGTGTCGGGTGCGACTCCGAAGGGGGTGCGCCGCCGGCAGGCACTGGCGTCGGCCGCTGCGGACCTGCTCGTCGAGGGCGGCTTCGACGCGGTTCGGCATCGATCGGTGGCCGCGCGCGCCGGGCTGCCGCTTGCGTCGACCACCTATTATTTCGAGTCCCTCGGAGACCTGGTCGCTGCGGCCGTCGACATCGTCGGAACTCGCGAAATCGAGGTGATGCGCGGGCGAATCGACGACGAGGGCACCTGCTCACGAAAGATGGAATCGACAGTCGACCTCATAGTCGACCTGCTCATCGGTCCGCAAGAGGGCCACGAACAGCTGATCGCCAGATACGAACGTTTCATCGCCTCAGCCCGGCACCCCGAACTGCGGGAGGTCCAGCTGAGGCTGCGGGCCCAGATCGACGACCTACTCACCGACGTGCTGCGCCGATCCGGTCGAAGCGTGCAGGAAGAGCAGCTTCGACGCCTCGTGGCCGTGGTCGACGGCGCGGTCGTCGGCGCGCTCAGCGAAGTGGACCCCGACCCCCGTGAGATGG
Source organism: Rhodococcus sp. AW25M09 (assembly GCF_000333955.1). Taxonomy (GTDB): domain Bacteria; phylum Actinomycetota; class Actinomycetes; order Mycobacteriales; family Mycobacteriaceae; genus Rhodococcoides. Next base: position 67,758 of record NZ_CAPS01000121.1, on the reverse strand, counting down.
CGCGAAGCATGCTGCGGGCCGTCATCGACGTCGTGGCCCCGGCCGGATGAGCGAGCCTCGTCAGGCTGCTCGCCGCGCAGGCCGCACCCCTGACTAAGCTGGACGCTCGTGAGCATCCCGAATGTCCTGGCCACTCGTTACGCAAGTCCCGAACTGGTGGAGCTGTGGTCTCCGGAGCACAAGATCGTCCTGGAACGTCAGTTGTGGATCGCCGTGCTGCGCGCGCAGTCCTCTCTCGGAGTCGACGTGCCGAACGCCGCCATCGCCGACTACGAGGCAGTCATAGACCAGGTCGACCTCGCGTCGATCGCCGACCGCGAGCGCGTCACTCGGCACGACGTCAAGGCCCGGATCGAGGAGTTCAACGCCCTCGCCGGCCACGAACACATCCACAAGGGCCTCACCAGTCGCGATCTCACCGAGAACGTCGAGCAGCTGCAGATCCTGCGCTCGCTCGAACATGTTCACGGGCACGGAGTCGCCGTGGCCAAGCGCCTGGCCGAACGCGCTGCCCAGTACTCCTCGCTGGTGATGGCCGGGCGCAGCCACAACGTCGCCGCTCAGGCCACAACCCTGGGTAAGCGCTTCGCGTCCGCCGCCGACGAGCTGCTGCTGGCTCTGGCCAGGGTGCAGGAACTGATCGCTCGCTACCCGCTGCGCGGCATCAAGGGGCCGATGGGTACCTCGCAGGACATGCTCGACCTCTTCGGCGGCGACTCGGCCAAGCTCGTCGCACTCGAGCGCATCGTTGCCGATCACCTCGGCTTCCGTCACACGCTCACCAGCGTCGGTCAGGTGTACCCCCGCTCGCTCGACCACGAGGTCGTCTCCGCGCTCGTCCAGGTCGGTGCCGGCCCGTCGTCGTTCGCGCACACCGTCCGTCTGATGGCAGGCCACGAACTCGTCACCGAGGGCTTTCAGCCGGGCCAGGTCGGCTCCTCGGCGATGCCGCACAAGATGAACACCCGCTCGTGCGAGCGCGTCAACGGCCTGCAGGTGGTACTGCGCGGCTACGGGTCGATGGCCGCCGAGCTCGCCGGGGCGCAGTGGAACGAGGGCGACGTCTTCTGTTCCGTCGTGCGTCGCGTCGCGCTACCCGACGCCTTCTTCGCCATCGACGGTCTCATCGAGACGTTCCTGACCGTGCTCGACGAATTCGGTGCCTACCCGGCCGTCATCGCGAAGGAACTCGACCGCTACCTGCCGTTCCTCGCGACGACCAAGGTGCTGATGGCCGCGGTGCGCGCGGGCGTCGGACGCGAAACTGCACACGAGGCGATCAAGGAACACGCCGTCGCCGTCGCCCTGGCGATGCGCGAGCAGGGGCTCGAACCGGACTTGCTCGATCGCTTGGCCGCCGACGATCGCCTGCCACTCGACCGCGCTGCCCTCGATGCTGCACTGGCCGACAAGTCGGTCTTCAGCGGTGCCGCCGGGGCTCAGGTCAGTGCCGTCGTCTCCGCTGTCGAGCGTCTGATCGCGAAATACCCGGCCGGAGCGTCGTACACGCCGTCGCCCATTCTCTAGTCAGGTGAGGATGTCGGGGAGGTCGGCCACGGAATCGATCACGTAGTCGGGTTCCATTGCGAACTCGTCCGTGATGCGTCGATCCAGGGCGTCCTGCTGGAACTTCCCGGTGCGAACGAGAACTCCGGTCATCCCGACGACCTGTGCGGCGAGTACATCGTTGTCCAGGTCGTCGCCGACCATCACCACGTCCTCCGGGTCGACGCCCATCCGCTCGGATGCCGTCCGGAAACCCAGTGGAGCGGGCTTGCCGATGGCCTTTGCGGTATGTCCCGAAGCCTGTTCCATCCCCGCCAGATACATGCCGGTATCGATGCGCAGGCCCGCCCCGGTGCTCCACATCAACGACCGATGCATCGCGACGACCGGGATGCCGCGACACAGCCAGTCGTAGACGCGACTGAGGCGTTCGTGCGTGAACTCCGGCCCGGCACCGCCGACGACGACGACATCGGGATCTTCCGCCGTCTCGTCGACGAACTCGATACCCGGCATATCGTGGGCGATCTCACCGTTGTTGATCAGGACCACCCGCGCGTCCGGGTAGTTCTCGCGCAGATGATCTGCGGTGAGCGACGCGGCCGTGACGATCTCGTCGGAATGTACGTCCAGCCCTACGTCGCGCAGCGCCACGGCAATCTGCTCGCGGGTCTTCGACGTCGTATTGGTCAGGAACGCACGGGCAATGTCCTTGCTGTCCAGAAACTTCAGCGTCTCCGCGGCCCCTGGCACCGCCTGCCACGACGTCACCAGGACGCCGTCGATGTCGAAAAGAACCCCGCCGATACCCATCGGCAAACAGTAGTCGGGTTACCGAACGCCTGCAGTGTCAGCCATCGCGTCCATGGAGTCCGTGCTCAATTCCTGTCACCGTAGTCTCGTCGCCGACGGCAAACAGACGCGATATCCCAGGGACGAAATCGAGAGGGCTCGAAAGCCTTAGGGTCGGTGACCGTGAACCCATACACAATTTTCTCCGAGATCATCGCCGGAACGGCCGAGTCCTCCCGTGTCCACGAGGACGAGACAGTGGTCGCTTTCATGGACATCCGGCCGCTCACCAGCGGCCATGTGTTGGTGGTACCCAAACAGCAGTTTCGTACCCTGGCGGAGTTGCCCCCGGAGGTCGGGGCTCACCTGTTCGTCGTGGGGCAGAAGGTGGCCGCGGCTGTGCGAGCGAGCAATACACGTGTCGCCGGCGTCAACCTGTTTCTCGCCGACGGCACCGTGGCCGGTCAGGAAATCTTCCACGTGCACCTGCATGTCATCCCACGCATGATCGGCGATGGATTCGGCCTGCGTGCCCGGCCGTCGTCGCCGCAGCGTTCCGAACTCGATCGGCAAGCCGCAGAGATTGCGGCTTCGTTGAGCTGAGCGGCACGCAGCCCGAGTCGCACACCCCCTCGTCGCGCCGACAAATGCTAGCCTCCCCAGGGTCGACTAAGCGAGGGTAGCCTTTCCTTACGGAACGCCGAAGGTGAACTCCTGGTCGCGCCCAGTACGACGCAGCGCAGGCGACCGAAGGGGACACCGAATGGATCAGCAGGGAACCGGGAGCGATCAGCTGCGGACGCTCGTCGCGGAACTGATCGGCATCGAACCCGAGGCCGTCTCGGGCGATGCGAACCTGTTCGAGCTGGGGTTGGAATCGATCGTCCTGATGCGCTTGGTCGGCAGATTCCGCAAACAGGGTTCGAAGGTGACGTTTGCCGATCTCGCTTCGCGGCCCACGGTATCGGCCTGGACCGAATTGGTCGGTGCCGCAAGCAGACCGGTACCCCACACGCCTGCGCGCGAACCGGAAGCGAACCAACTCGACGCAGACACCTTCGACCTTGCCGTGTTGCAGCATGCCTATTGGATCGGCCGCAGCGCAGAGCAGCGCTTCGGTGGAGTCTCCCCGCACCTGTACACCGAATTCGACGGCGAAGCAGTGGATCCCGATCGGCTGCGAGATGCGCTCGACGCTGTGGTGCGCAGACACGACATGCTGCGGGCCCGGATCACCGACAACGGAGAGCAGCGGATCGAGTCCATTCCGGGGTGGCGCGGGTTGACCGTCCACGATCTGCGAACCGAGGTCGACGCGGCGGTCGAACTGGAGCGAACTCGGCAGCGACTGACTCATCAAATGCTGAATATCGAGTCAGGGGAAATGTTCTCGGTCGATCTGTCGTTGCTGCCGGACGGTCGAACCCGGCTCCATCTCGATCTGGACATGATTGCCGGAGACGCCGTCAGCTTCCGCATCCTGGTCGCAGACCTGGCTCGGGCATACGACGGCCGGTCACTTCCTGCCATCGACTACAGCTACGCGCGCTACCTCGCCGATCGTCCGCACGATCGGCGCAGCGCACGGGCGCAAGCCGAGCGCTACTGGTCCGAGCGCCGCGACTCACTGCCTGGAGCGCCCACTCTGCCGTTGCTCGAACGAGATTCAGGTACCCCGACTGCAACTCGACGGGCATTTCATCTCGACTCGCAGGCATATTCGGCTCTGCAATCGCAGGCTCGCGCACACGGGGTCACCCCGGCGGTCGCGGTGGCAGCGGCCTTCGCCGAGGTGGTCGGGGCCTGGTCACGTGAGCAGCGATTCCTTCTCAACGTCCCGATGTTCGACCGTGCCCCGACGCACCCGGGCGTCGGCGATCTCGTGGGCGACTTCTCGTCCTCGGTCATGCTGGACGTCGATCTGAGCGAGACGCTGTCGTTCGCCGAGCGCTCCCGACGGCTGCGGGCGCGTCTGCACGAGGACGCCGCGCACGTCGACTACTCCGGGGTAGAGGTACTTCGCGATCTCGGCCGTCGTAGAGGAGCCACCGTGCTTGCCCCGGTCGTCTTCACCAGCGCGCTCGGATTGGGTGAGTTGTTCGACGCCCGTGCGCGCCAGGTGTTCGGCAACCCGGTGTGGATCGTGTCGCAGGGACCGCAGGTCGTTCTGGATGCGCAGATCACCGAACTCGACGGTGGCGTGCTGGTCAATTGGGACATTCGCGAAAACGAGTTCCTGCCAGGAGTTCCCGATGCGATGTTCGACGCCTTCGAGGCGCTCGTTCGTGGGCTGGTTGCCGACCACGGTGCAGCGTGGCGGGAGCCGGTAGGGCAGCTGGTCCCACCACGTCAGCTCGCAGTGCGGACCCCATCGCCGGACGTACCCCGAACGGACGCGTCGCCGGTGGCCGGGACCGAGACCTTGCACCGCGCCGTCTTCGATCGTGCGCTGAGCAATCCAGTCGCGATCGCTCTCGAATGGGACGAAAACGAGTCGATGACGTACGGCGAATTGTGTGACCGCGCCCTGAGAGTGGCTGCGGCACTGGCTGGTCGAGGTGTGGCAGTGGGCGACACCGTCGGGGTGACGTTGCCGAAGGGCCCCGAGCAAGTCGTTGCGATTCTCGGCGTACTCGCCGCAGGCGGGGTGTACGTACCGATCGGCGTGGACCAGCCGGCGAACCGCGCTGCACTCATCGCGCGCCGTGCCGAGTTCGCGGTGACGATCGGGGGATCGGGCGAGGACGGCCTCACTGTGTCCGACACCATCCTCGGTGAGCCGCTGCCCGCACCGCATCTCGGACCCGACACCGCCGCCGCGTACATGATCTTCACCTCCGGTTCGACGGGTGAGCCCAAGGGCGTGGTCGTGTCGCACCGAGCCGCGATGAACACGATCGGGGACCTGATCGACCGATTCGCGCTGGACGAGCGATACCGTCCGTTGTGCTTGTCGGAGTTGGATTTCGACCTGTGCACGTTCGATCTGTTCTCGGTGTTCGCGGCCGGCGGTACTGCGGTGCTGATTCAGGAACACGAGCGTAGGGATCCGCAGCGGTGGGTCTCCCTGATTCGCTCGCATCGGGTCACGGCGATCAGCTGCGTCCCGCCCTTGTTGGACATGATCCTGTCCACCGGTGACGATCTGGGCGGTTCGCTCGAGGTCGTCATGCTCGGCGGCGACAAGGTGGGTATCGACCTTTATCGCCGGTTGACGGCGGCGCTGCCGGGATGTAGATTCGCCGGACTCGGCGGCGCCACCGAAACCGCGATCCACAACAGTATCTGCGAGGTCGTCGACGTCGATCCGAATTGGCGCACAGTGCCGTTCGGCGTGCCGCTGCGTTCGATGGCGATGCGGGTCGTCGATGCGCGCGGTCGCCGCGTGCCGGACTGGGTGCCCGGTGAGCTGTGGGTGGCAGGCACCGGATTGGCCGAAGGTTACCTGGGCGATCCCGAGCGCACGTCGGACCGCTTCGTGGTGGTCGATGGATATCGCTGGTACCGCACCGGCGATCTGGTTCGTTACGGCGCGGGCTCGATGGTCGAATTCTTGGGCCGCGTGGACAATCAGATCAAGATCAACGGGTTCCGAATCGAGCTCGGTGAGATCGCTTCGGTGCTGTGCGACGATCCCGAAGTAGCAACCGCTGCAGCGGTTGTCGATCGCACCGGCACTCCCGCACTGATGGCTGCGGTGGTCCCGACCGATCCCGCCGCGGACCCGAGCGAGACCGTGGCGGGCGTGTTCACGAGGATCGTCGAGCGGTTACCGGCGCACATGGTGCCGGAACGGATGGTGGCACTGCGAGCGCTGCCGCTCACCGTCAACGGAAAGATCGACTCTGCCGCCATCGTCCGACAGTGCCGCGCGGCCGTCGATACCGAGCGGGCGACGGCCCGTGTTGCGCCTCGAACCCACCTCGAGCGCGCGCTCGCCCTGATCTGGCAGAGCGTTCTCGGCGTCGAAGAGGCAGGGGTCACCGACAGTCTGTTCGCACTGGGCGGCGACTCCGTTCTCGCGACCACCATCGTGGCCCGAGTTCGCGCGGCCTTCGACATCACCTCCGTGACAGTGCGGATGTTGTTCACCAACCCGACCGTAGCGGGACTGGCGCACAACATGATTGCCGACCAAGGCACTGCGAAGTCGCTGGAGTCGACCGCGGAGATCTATGTGTCGATCGAATCCATGTCGGAGGACGAACTGCTGGCCGCACTCGAGCAGCAGCACACGCGCTGACTCGATCGACCACGTCCACTCATTCCTTCCACGATCGGGTATCCCAATGCACGCACGCATCGAGCACAATGCTCACTTCGTACCGTTCGACGAGGGCCGCGCGCAGACATATCTCGACGCCGGACTCTGGCGCGGGACAACGCTCTCCGACGCGTTCGCATCCTGGGCACACCGGTTCGCCGCTCGTCGGGCAGTCGTCGACGAGACAGAGGTACTGACGTACCTCGAACTGTATTCGCGAGTGCGAACGACCGCAGCAGGGTTTGCCGACCGTGGGATCGGGCCGGGGGATCGGGTGGTGGTACAACTGCCCAATTCGGTCTCGTTCGCGGTCGTGCTGTTCGCGTTGGTCGAGTGCGGTGCGGTGCCCGTGCTCACCCTCCCCGCGCATCGGCGTCGTGAAATAGCGCACTTGGCAAACACATCCGAGGCCGTGGCGTACGTGATCGCCGAGCGGAGCGGAGACTTCGACTACTGCGCGCTCGCCGACGAGATCCTTCCGACTGTGCCGAGCATTCGGGAAGTCTTCGTCGACGGTCGGCCGAGCTCGGCTGGTTCATACACTCCGCTGTCGGCCGTCGTCGCTGTGCCACAGGAATTTCCGCGCACATCCGCAGCGGATCTCGCGGTGCTTTTGGTATCGGGCGGAACGACGGGCCTACCGAAGTTGATTCCGCGTACCCACAACGACTACGAGTACAACGCACGGGCAAGCGCCGAGGTCTGTGAATTGACGGCCGAGGATGTATATCTCGCTGTTCTCCCTGCGGCCCACAATTTTCCTCTCGCGTGCCCGGGCCTGCTCGGTGCGCTCGGTGTCGGTGCAACGGTGGTGTTCTCCGGTAGCCCCAGCCCCGATCAGGCGTTCGCGGTGATCGAGAGGTATCGCGTCACGGTCACCGCGTTGGTGCCGACATTGACGCAGCTGTGGTGCGAAGCGACGGAGTGGGAAGCGGCGGACCTGTCCAGTCTGAGGTTGCTGCAGGTCGGCGGCGCGAAGTTGACGCCCGAGATCGCCAAACTCGTGGAGCCGGCGCTCGGGTGTCGGTTGCAGCAGGTGTTCGGAATGGCCGAGGGGCTCGTGAACTACACGCGGGCAGACGATGCGCCGGACCTGGTGATCGGTACCCAGGGGCGTCCGCTGTCCGAATGCGACGAGGTCCGAATCGTCGATGCCGACGGCAACGACGTCCCGGCCGGGGAGGTGGGCGAGCTGCTCACCCGCGGACCGTGCACCATCAACGGTTACTACGCTGCAGCAGAGCACAATACGACGGCCATCACCCCCGAGGGTTTCTATCGAAGCGGAGATCGGGTTCGCGTGCTGGATTCCGGTCACCTGGTCGTCACCGGTCGGATCAAGGATGTCATCACCCGCAACGGTGAGAACGTCGCGGCCGACGAGCTGGAAGATCTCCTGCTCGCCCACCCCGGAGTTGCCCGAGTGTCGGTGATCGGGATACCCGATCCCGACGTGGGCGAGAGTATCTGCGCCGTGATCGTGCCGAACGGACGCGCTCGGAACAACAGCATCCCCACTGTCGCCGAGGTGCGAGCATTCCTGACGGACGCAGGCTGCGCCGGGTTCAAGCTGCCCGATCGCGTAGTGGCACGAACATCGCTGCCCGTCACCGCCATAGGCAAAGTAGACAAGTCCCTGCTCGTCGCGCAGTCCACGGAACGGCAGGGGAATCGATGAAGGGCCCCATGGATCCAAACGACGTCAGAGGTCGGTTGCTGCAGGATCGGTTGCGTCGCGCTCGGGGCGGTGAGACCGACGAGGTCGAGCGCGGTCCACTCGCGAACCTCGAATCGTCCGAATTCGAGGTGGTGAAAGCACGATTCGGATCCGTCGACGATGTGTGGCCACTGTCTGCGCTGCAGCTGGGGTTGGTCTACCAGGTCGGTGTGGATGCCGACGCCACCGATCTCTACACCGTCCGCACCGTGGTCGAGCTCGATCGGGTTCTGGACGGGGACAGGTTTCGGCACGCCCTGCAGTCGGTGGTCGATACCACCTCGGCGCTGCGAACGGCGTTCGTCACCCCGGACGGTGGCGTACCGATCCAAGTGGTGCTGTCGACGGTCCCGGCACCACTGACGGTCATCGACCTCGGTAGCTGCCCGCTGGACGAGGTGGACGAGCAGTGGAACCGGGCGCTCGCGGACGATCGCGAGCGATCGTTCGACATCGCGGGTCCGCCGCTGTTTCGGGTCACGCTGGTGCATCTTCCCGGCGGTGTCGACCGCCTTCTGACGACCTATTGGTTCGGGTGTTTCGACGGAGGCTCCTCGGCATTGCTCGTGGCGCGCGTCCTGGACCGATACGACGGCGCAGGACCGAGCCTCGACCACGGCTACCGGGAGTATCTGCGCTGGTGGACTTCTCGCAACCGGGGTGAGTCCGAGCAGGCGTGGCAACGCTGGTTCGGCGATGTCGACACCCCGACATTTCTGGCCGAATCAGCCGAAGCGGGCGGCGAGCGTCCCCGGCGGATCGAACAGAGAGTATCGGCGTCGGTATCGGGTCGGCTGGATGCGATAGCTCGCGAGGCAGGCACGACTCTGTTCACGGTGCTCGGGGCCACGTGGGCCAGCGTGCTGATGCGCGTGGCCGGTCGGTCCGACGTGGTATTCGGTACCGCTGTGGCCGGGCGACCGATGGATGTACCGGGCTCGGAGCGTGCGATCGGGGCGTTCATCAGCACCGTGCCGATTCGCGTCGGAGCAGGCGGATCCGATACGGTCGCCGATCTCGCTGTGCGGGTGCAGGATCAGCGCCTGGACCTGATGCCGCACGACACTCTCGGTCTCGGTGGCATTCAGAAAGCGATCGGTGCGGGCGCGCTGTTCGACACACTGCTCGTGCTGCGCAATGCAGGCCCCGCCGGTTCCTCCGCCGCCGGCCCGGAGCGGAAGGTACGACACATCTCGACCGTCGACGGCTCGGAGTTTCCGGTGTCGATCGCCGTCGATCCGGGAGAAGAACTGAACCTGTCGGTGACGTACCTACCCGATTCGGTGGACGACCAGCGCGCACGGTACCTGCTCGATGCTTTCCACCATGCTCTGATTGCTGCCGCCGAACAGTCCGAGGTGCCGATCTCACAGTGGCCGGCGCCGCCGACCGAATCAGCGAGCATCGCAGACAACGGATTCGACGGAAGGCTCGATCGGCTGCGCGATACGACCATCGCGGAGTTGCTCGCCGACCGTGCGGCGTCCATCCCCGATAGGACGGCGTTGGTGTTCGGCGACGAACGAGTGACATTCCGAGACCTGGATGCGCGGGTGCGTGCGTGCGCGGGTGCTTTACTGCGACGTGGTGCCGGTCCGGAGCGCATCGTCGCCCTCGCACTGCCGCGGTCGGTGGAGATGGTGGTGGCACTGTTCGCAGTACTGCGCACGGGCTCGGCGTATCTACCCCTCGAACTCGACTATCCCACCGCTCGCCTGGACATGATGTTGGCCGACGCTGAGCCGACGATCCTGGTGACGACCATCGAAAGCCGGCTGCGTGGACTGACGACCGACGCCACTGTGATGATCGTCGACGATCCCGACGTGGTTGCCGAATCGGCGCAACGCGTTGACCCGGCGGAGCTCGACTCGGGCCCGTTCGCACCGGGAACACCTGGTCGGCTGGAGCATCCGGCCTACGTCATCTACACCTCGGGATCCACCGGCGCGCCGAAGGGCGTCGTCACCCCGTACCGAGGACTGACGAACATGCAGATCAACCATCGGGACGAGATTTTCGCCCCCACCGTCGCTGCAGCCGGCGGTCGCACGTTGAGAATCGCGCATACCGTGTCGTTCTCCTTCGACATGTCCTGGGAAGAGTTGCTGTGGCTCGTCGAAGGCCACGAGGTACACGTCTGCGACGAGGAATTACGCCGCGACGGTGAGGCATTGGCGCGGTACTGCCTGCAGAACCACATCGACGTGGTGAACGTGACGCCGACGTACGCCGGGCATCTGTTGGATCTCGGCCTGTTGGACGAGCATGCGGGTCATCGCATTCCGCTGGTATTGCTGGGCGGGGAAGCTGTGCCGGATTCACTGTGGCGCCAGCTCGACGGAGTCGGCTACAACCTGTACGGCCCCACCGAGTACACGATCAACGCTCTCGGCGCTGGGACGCGGGACACCGCCACCCCATCCATCGGCCGGCCGATTCTCGGCACCCGCGCCTATGTGCTGGATCGATGGCTGCGGCCGGTTCCGGTGGGGGCGGTGGGTGAGCTGCATCTGTCGGGTGTGGGATTGGCCCGCGGATACCTGCATCGATACGGCGGGACGGCAACCAGATTCGTCGCCGATCCCTGGTCGCCGGGCGAGCGGATGTACCGCACCGGCGATCTGGTGCGGATCGGATCCGACGGCTTGTTCGACTATCTGGGCCGTGCGGACGATCAGGTCAAAATTCGCGGTTACCGGGTGGAGACCGCGGAAGTCGAACGTGCAGTGGCGAACTGCGGCTCAGTGGCAGCCGCTGTGGTGCGCGCGGTAGAGGTCGGCAGCGGCACTCGGGCACTGGCGGCGTACGTGGTTCCCCGGGACGGCGTAACAGCCGCGGATCACTCCGCCCTGTTCGGATCCATTCGGGACGAGGTGGGTTCGGTACTGCCGGAGTACATGGTTCCCACGTTGTTCGCAGCGCTGGAACGCATTCCGATGACGATCAACGGCAAGCTCGACGTGCGCGCTCTCCCCGCCGTCGATGCTGCGGGCGGCGGGACCTTCGTGCCGCCCCGTTCGCCGGTGGAGACGATGCTGTGCGAGATCGTCGAGGTGGTTCTCGGAGTCGGCCGGGTGGGAATCGACGACGACTTCTTCGCGCTCGGCGGTGACAGCATCACCTCCCTCGCCGTCGCGTCGCGGGCACGCAAGGCCTCCATCCCGCTGGCACCGCGCGAGGTGATGCGCAAGAGAACGGTTCGGATGTTCGGGGCGGATCTGGTACCCGACGACACGTCGCGGCCCGTGGAGCCTGCCGCGGCCGCCACCGTGGAGTTGTCCCAGGACGAGCTCGACGAATTCGGAAGCAGCATGTGAATGACAGACATGACGACCGATACGTCGGCCACACCGCAATCCAAGATCATTGCCGTTCTGCCCCTCACGCCACTGCAGCTGGGTATGTACCTGCAGTCGAGCGTGGCAGCGGCGCAGCAGGATCCGTACCTTTCCCAGACGATTCTCCGCCTGTGCTCGCCCGTGGAGCCACACCGTCTCGCCCGTGCTCTAGGGCGCGTGCTCGATCGTCATCCGAACATCAAAGCTCTGCTGCGTCAGCGCCGCAACGGCGATCTGGTGTGGGTGCTTCCGCGCGCATCGACACCGGCGCTGACACCTGTCGACGGCGATTGGGACGATCATCTCGGTCGCGACAGATCCGCCGGATTCGCGTTCTTCGAGGGGCCGTTGATTCGCTTCTCGTACTCCTCCGATCCGCGCTCGCCGCGGGTGCTGATCACGTACCATCACGCGCTGATGGACGGGTGGTCCGAGGCCATCTTCGTGCGCGAGTTGATCGCCCTCTACCAGTCGGGGGAATCGGCCGCCCTGCCGCAGGCACCCGATTACCTCGACTACCTCGCGTGGACGGCGCGCCAGGACCACGACGCTGCGCGGGCGCGTTGGGCCGGCTACCTCGACGGCTTCGATTGTCCGACCCTGCTCGCGCGTGGTGCACCGACGCAGGCGAATTCACGCTCCCGCATCGACCTGGACATCGACGACGTGCTGGCCCGACGCGTCGCCGACTATGCGCGAGGGCGGGGAGTCACCACGAACGTCGTGGTGCAGGCGGCGTGGGCGGCGATGCTCGCGGCCCGCACCGGAGCTGACGACGTGGCGTTCGGGATGGCGGCCTCCCTGCGGCCCTTCGACCTCGACGGCGCCGAGGCGATGGTCGGTCTGCTGCTCAACACCGTGCCCGTTCGCCTTCGGCTGCGCCCGAGTCTGCTCGTCACCGATGTCGTCGATCGCCTGCACGCAGACCACCTCGAACTGGACGAACACCGATTTCTCGGCTTGTCCGAGATCGCCGGAACCCTCGGTGGCGGTGAACTGTTCGACACCATTGTCGTCTATCAGAACTACCCGGCTCCGGGGCCGACATCGAGCGAGAGTGCGGACCCGGCCGAGCGCGGCGTCGTGGACGAGGTCACCGTGCTCGGCGCCCACATGAGTTTTCCGATGGCACTGATCGCCGGGCCCGAGCCTGCACTGTGGGCCTTCGTGCTGCACGACGACGCCGTTGTCGATCGCCGAGCTGCCGAGTTGTGTGCCGATACCTTCGTCGAAATGCTGAGCCGAATGACGAGTGACCCGAAACTCGATGTTGCGCAACTCTTGTCGGTACCGGACACTCAGGGTTACAGCCGCGGATCGAGCAGTGCAGTGCCACCCCTCGAAGAGTGCTTCGCAGACAGGTTCACGCGGTCGAACACAGATGTCGCACTGGTGGTCGGCGACGAGGAGACCACCTACGGCCGACTCCGAATTCGGGTGGCCGAGGTGTCGGCGCTGCTGCGGACTCGGGGGGTCGGGGCGGAGAGCCGCGTCGCTATCGCGCTCGGCCGGGGTGTCGACATGGTGGCGACACTGCTGGCGACCATCGATGTGGGCGCGGTCTTCGTACCCATCGACATCCGCTATCCGCGCGAGCGAATCGACTACCTGTTGGCGGATTCCCGCCACGATGTTCTGTTGGTCGACAACGCCACCCCGGCCGCGCTGATCGCACTCAACACCGCCCTGCGAATCGATTCCGCTTCGGCCACGGGGGTGTTCGTCGAACCGTTCGGCCGGGACATTCCGGGTGACTGCGGGGCCTATCTCGTGTACACGTCGGGTTCGACCGGAACGCCCAAGGGCGTGCTCGGTACCAGAGACGCTCTTGCCAATCGTCTGCTCTGGGCCACCCATCGTTGGGGCGGACCCGCCAGCCGGATCGCGAAGAGTTCGTTGGCGTTCATCGACGGTGCGACCGAACTGCTCACCGGACTGCTGGCGGGCCAACGCGTGGTGTTGGCCCAGGACGCGGAGTACGCCGATGCCCGCGCATTGGCCGCGTTGATCGCCCGATCCGGTACCGAGCAGATCACCGCCGTCGGTTCCTTGGCCGCAGCACTGGCCACTACGTCGCCGCAGGAATGTGGATCGCTGACGAGCTGGATACTCAGCGGAGAACCGTTGACCGGCAACATGATCAATGCGATCGGACGCGCCACGCCGGTCGCGGCGATACACAATTCCTATGGATCCTCCGAGGTTGCGGGCGACGTCGCTGTACACAGGGTGGCAGGAGATCCGAGCGTCGTCGGAACGGCTGTGGACAACATGGTTCTGGGGCTGCTGGACGGGCGGCTGCGGCCCGTACGAACCGGGGTCGACGGAGACCTCTACGTTTCGGGAGTTCAACTTGCCCGTGGGTACTTCGGAAGGCCGGCGGAGACCGCGGCACGCTTCGTCGCGGACCCGAGCGGCGACGGCGGGCGGATGTATCGCACCGGTGACCGCGGCCGAACGGTCGACGACGGGGCTCTGGAGTTCCTGGGGCGAGACGATCGACAGGTCAAGGTCCGGGGCCATCGCGTCGAACTCGGTGAGGTCGAAAACCTCACGGCTGATGTCGAATTGGTGGGTGAGTGCGCCGTGGTCGCCGTTCCCGACAGCAGCGGCGCAACCGTGCTCGTTGCCTATGTGACCCCGGCGAGTCTCGATACCGCCGCCGTGCATGAGGCTTTGAGCGCGCGGGTACCCGGCCATCTGGTCCCGGCGCTCTGGGTGTCGATCGACCGACTGCCGACCACTCCCAACGGTAAGACGGACCGGATGGCCCTGTCTCGAATCGGAATTCCCGATGGCGGACCGAGCCGGTCGCGAGCAGCTGCCACTGAGGACGAGCGGCGGCTCGTCGAGATCTTCGCCGGCGCGACCCGTGCGAAGGCCGAGTCGATCGGAGTCGACGATGACTTCTTCGCCCTCGGCGGCGACAGCATCACCGCCATCACGCTGGTCTACCACGCACGAGGTGCAGGCGTGCCGATCACGACGGCGGACGTCTTCGAGTGTCGGACGGTCGCGGGACTGGTCCAGCGAGCCCGGCGAGCCGAACAGGCCGTTGCCGCACCAGTACCGGAGAGTTCCGCATCATTGCTGGACGAAGAGGACATGACCGAGTTGCGAACACTCGGAATCGATGTCGATCTCGCGCGGCCCACGACGCCGCTGCAGCAGGGACTGGCGTTCCAGTCCGTCACGGCACCGGACGAAATCGAGGAAATCTATGTAATTGCCACCGAATTCGATGTCCGCGGTGAGCTGCGTACCGATCGACTCGAGGATGCGCTCGAGGTGCTGTTCGAGCGTCATCCGGTGTTGCGCTCACGTTTTGTCACCCTGAGCACCGGAACCACCGTCGCCGTCCGTGACTGCGCCCGAGTTCAGGTGCGAAGGCGCACGGTGGACGATCCGGATTCGGCATCAGCGCGCGCATCGGTACACGAGGATCGACGAACCTTCGACATCGAGCGCGGGCCCCTCGTGCGAGTTCTCCTGCTGGACTGCGCAGCACAGGTGCACCGGGTGGTGCTGACCATTCATCACCTTCTCGTGGACGGATGGTCGATGGGGACAGTCGGCACCGAGCTGTTCACGTTGTACCGAGGCGTGGACCTTCCGGCGCCGGCCCCGTTCGACGACTACCTACGATGGCTGTCGCAGCGGGACACCTCGTCGATCGATGTGTGGCGTCGAGCGCTCGGTGCGGATGCTGCACCGACAATGCTGGCACCTTCCGCACCGGCGTCGTCCGGGCGGTCGAAGGCGCAGGAGATCGAGATCGGCTGGGGTGTGGAGGACACGGCGCGCCTGACCGCCTCCGCTCGACGACGGTCGGTGACGGCGAGCGAGCTGATCAATGCGGCGTGGGCTGTGGTGCTCTCGTCGTTCACCGACTCCGACTCGGTCGTGTTCGGATCCACTGTGTCGGGACGTTCGACGGATGTGCACCGCGCCGGCGACATGGTCGGATTGTTCATCAACACCATCCCGGTACGCGTCGACGTCGGTCCCGATTCCACCCTGTCGAGCGTTCTCGCGCGCCTACGCGACTTCTCCATTGCCGTGGCCGCTCATCACCACGTCGGTCTCGCCGAGATCCAGAAGGCCGTCGGCCAGGGAACATTGTTCGACACACTCGTGGTGTTCGAGAACTTCGCTGCCGCCGACACGTCCGGTATGGATGCGGAGGACTTCTCGGTCTCGGTCGACCGGTTCCATACGGTGACGCACTACCCACTGACCTTGACGGTGTTTCCCGGAGACGAACTGCGCTTGGTGGTGGAATACCGAAGCGACGCAGTGCCCGTGGAGCGAGCACGCGCGGCGGCGTCGGCCATGGCGGAGGTGCTTCGGACGTACGCCGAGGACGGTGATCCGGTCATCGCATCGGTGCCTCTCGTCGACGAGGCGACGGCGAAGTGGCTCACCTCCGAGCATGCCGGCATCCGGCGCACCTATCCCAGCGGAACCTTGGTCGATCTGTTCGCCGACCGTGTTGTGCAGCAACCCGATACGATCGCCGTCCAAGACGACACCACAGAGTCGACGTTCGCCGAGTTGGACCGCATCTCCAACCGAACGGCGCGATGGCTCATCGGTTGCGGAGTGGGTGCCGAGGACATCGTCGCCGTCGAGGCCCCGCGGACGGTGATGACGATGGCCGCGATCCTCGGAGTCATGAAGTCCGGTGCCGCATACCTGCCGATCGACCCGAACTGGCCCGCCGAACGTATCCGGCAGATCCTCGACAACGCGCAGCCTGCGATCATGGTGTCCGCCGATTCGATTGCAGCGCTCCATCCGTCGTCGATCGATGCTGTTGCCGTCACCGATGCCGAGCGTCGGGCACCGCTGCATCTCGATCATCCGGTGTACGCGATCTACACTTCCGGCACGACGGGCGAGCCGAAAGCCGTACTGGTCCCACACCGAGGTCTGACCAATCTGTACCACTCCCATCGCGAGAACGTGCACACCCCGGCCATCGTTCGCGCGGGCAAGCCGGCGCTCCACGTCGCGCATGCGTGGTCGATGGCCTTCGACGCGTCCTGGCAACCGCAGCTATGGCTGTTCGGCGGTCACACCCTGCATTTGATCGACCCCGAGATCGTTCTCGACCCAGTGCAGCTGGCCGCACGTCTGACTGCGCTGTCGGTGGACTTCATCGAGGTCGTGCCGTCGTTGGTCGAGCAGATGATGCGGTCAGGATCGATCGACACGCTCGTGGCGCTCGGGGTCGGGGGAGAGGCGGTATCTGCCCACTTGTGGAAGCGCCTGCGGGCGAACGAGAACCTGGTGGCCTACAACTTCTACGGCCCCACCGAGGCGACCGTCGATGCGGTCTACACCTCCACCGAGCAGTCGGGCGAACCGGTGATCGGTCGGCCGGTGACCAACATGCGTGCCTACGTGCTGGACAGGAGCCTGCGGCTGGTTGCACCCGGCGTGCTCGGCGAGCTCTACCTGGCGGGGCCCGGAGTCGTTCGCGGCTACCGACATGCGCCCGGGCGCACAGCCCACCGCTTCGTTGCCGATCCCTTCGCTGCGGACGGCACCCGGTTGTACCGGACCGGCGATCTCGTCGCGTGGACGGAGAACGGCACGCTCCGGTACGTCGGACGCTCGGACGATCAGGTCAAGATTCGCGGTCACCGAGTAGAAGTGGCCGAGGTCGAGGCCCGCCTGCGCGACATCGACGCAGTGTCCGACGCGCGGGTGGTGGTGCGAACATCCGCCGTCTCCGACGGAAGTGCCACGCTCGCCGGATATCTGGTTGCTCTACCGGGACATACCCTCGATGTGACTGTCGTGCGGGCTCGCCTGCGTGGCCTGTTGCCGCCGTACATGGTTCCGGCGTCTCTGACTGTTCTCGATGCGTTTCCGGTGCTGCCCAACGGAAAGCTCGATGCATCCCTGTTGCCCGTCGCCGAGTTCTCGCACCGCAGCGGGCGTCCTGCAGGTACCGATGCCGAGCGGCAGATCTGCACGGCCGCAGCCGCAGTGCTGCATCTGCCCGAGGTCGGTGCCGATGATGATTTCTTCGATCTCGGTGGCGACAGCATCATGGCGATGGAGCTGTCCGCCAGACTGCGATCGGCAGGCCTCGCGGTATCTCCGCGCCACATCGTGTCTTCTCGAACTCCGGAAAGTATTGCCGAGCAGCTCGAGCCGGAGGTAACGCCGACCGAACTCGGTGCCATGGATCCGTACGGAACGGTGCCGCTGACACCGATCGTGCGGTGGATGGACGCCCTCGGCGGGGCCATCGACGAGATCTCGCAGGCAGTGTTGCTCGACGCTCCGGGAGAGCTCACCGAGAATTCGCTGGCAGAGCTCGTCGGGCTGTGGGTGGCCAGGCATCCGATTCTGCACTCGCGATTCGAGCGCATCCCTGGAACGGAATCGATCTTCACGGTGTTGCCGAACGGCACCGACGATGTGGCGGGGTGGATACGCGTCGAGGATGTCGGAGGGTTGTCCGAACCGCAGCTCGTGGACCGCGTAGCCGGAGAATCACGCGCTGCGCGCGCACGATTGAATCCGGCTACAGCGAGGATGGTCGACGTCGTGTGGCTGCGACATCGACACGACCCGGGCTCGGCGGGAGAGTTGCTGATCACGTTGCATCACCTCGTGGTCGACGGCGTGAGCTGGCGGATATTGCTACCCGACATCGTGGCTCTGTGGCAGCAAGGGATGTCCGCTGCGCGCGCACCGGTCGGAACCTCGATGCGGCGGTGGGCGCACGAGATGCACAGTCTTGCCCACTCGCCGGAGGTTCTCGCCGATCTCGATTACTGGTCGAAAGTCGGTGACGGCGCAGTGCCGATTCCACTGGTGCGGCCGCTCGACCCGTCGGTAGACACCGGTGCTCGGGTGCGCACGACCACCTTCGTGTTGTCGGCGGACGAGAGCGCGCAGCTGTTGTCGTCGGTACGTGCTCGTCTCGGTGTGTCCGTCGAGCATGTGCTGTTGGCGACATTTGCTGCGGCGACAGCGCTCTGGATGGACGCCGAGGCGCAAACGCCGCAGTCGTTCGTCGTCGACGTCGAAGGCCACGGACGCTCGGGAGTCGCGTCGGATCGGGTGGATGGATCGTCGGTGGTCGGGTGGCTCACCGCGGTGTTCCCGCTTCGACTGACCGCACGGCCGGACGACCATCGAGTGCTCGTCGACCACGAGTCGAATCCGGCTGCAGCAGAATCTGTTCTGCATGAACTGGCAACGAGCGCCAGAATGCAGAGGGAATCGGTACCGGGCGACGGGTCCACGTACGGAATGTTGCGGTGGTCCGATGCCGAGGCCGGCGACGTGCTTCGTCGAAAATTCACTGCAGCAATCGAATTCAACTATCTCGGTCGTTTCGACGCGGTATCCGGTGGACCGTTCGGTGCCAGCCGGCTACGCAGCAGTCTCGATACGTCGCCTGGCGCGAGTACGCCGTGCGGCTATGCGCTGGTGGTGGACAGTTACATTCACGAGCAGGATGCGTCGGCGGCCCTCGGAGTCACATTCTCCTGGCCCGCGGAGGTGTGCGAGGGCGCAGAGGAGCTCGCGAGATTGTGGCGTGACGCGTTGACGGCGACCTGCCGAATCCTTGCCGCCGATCCTGACCGACGCGACCCGTCGTCGACAAGAATTAAGGACACCCGAAACTATTTGTTGGGTAGCTAGAATAATCAGGTGAGGTCTTCTAGAGTGGCGTGGTGTTCCTTGCGTCAGCGCCCTCGCAGTCCTGTTCCGTAGTGCCATGAGGGAAACCGGCACCACCGGCGACGAGCCGGTCATGCTGGCGCAAGTGCAGTCACGGGGCCGTGGGCGGGCCGCACTGACATTGCTGGGTCCGGCGTTCGTGGCCTCGGTGGCCTACATCGACCCAGGAAACTTTGCCACCAACTTCGCCGCCGGTGCCGAGCACGGCTACCAGTTGGTGTGGGTGATCGTGATGGCCAACGCGATGGCCATGGTGGTGCAGTACCTGACCTCCAAGACCGGCTTGTCCACCGGCCGCAGCCTGCCCGAGTTGTGTCGGCAGCGATACGGTCGGCGGATCAACGGTGTGCTGTGGATGCAGGCCGAGGTGGTTGCGATGGCCACCGACTTGGCCGAATTCGTCGGCGCCGCCTTAGGACTGAACCTGGTGTTCGGGGTTCCGCTCCTCCCTGCAGGATTGATCACTGCGGTGGTCGCTTTCGCCATCCTCGCGCTGCAGCAGCGAAGCTATCGCCGCTTCGAGTTGGCGATCATTGCGCTGCTGATGTTGGTCGGTGCCGGGTTCCTCTACGTGTTCATCGCCTCCGGCGGGCAGAACTACGTCCAGCTTGCCGCCGGGCTGGTCCCGCGCCTGGACGGCGGCAACACCCTGAGCCTGACCGTGGGAATCATCGGCGCGACCGTCATGCCACACGTTGTGTATCTGCACTCCGCGTTGCAGACGAATCGCATCGGCACTGCCGACCGCCGGGAACGCCGGGTCCTGCTCCGATACAACAAGTGGGACTGCATCATCGGGTTGGGGCTGGCGGGCCTGGTGAATCTGGCGATGCTGTGTATCGCAGCAGCGCTGTTCCACACACCCGGCCTCACCGGCGTGAGTGACCTGGAATCGATCCACTCGCACCTGGGCGTATTGCTCGGCGGTGGTGCCGCGCTGGCCTTCGGCGTGGCACTCATCGCGTCGGGATTGTCCTCCTCGAGTGTGGGTACCTACGCCGGCCAGGTCGTCATGGCAGGGTTCATGAACTGGCAGATCCCGCTGTTTCTTCGGCGCGGACTCACGATGCTGCCTGCACTGCTAGTCCTCGGCTTGTCCGGGGACACCACCCAGGCGCTGATCTACTCCCAGATCGTGCTGTCCTTCGGTATCCCGTTCGCGCTACTTCCACTCCTGCTGATCACTCGCGATCCCCGTGTCATGACCGACATGGTCAACCGCCGCATCACCACCGCCGTGATGGCGGCGATCACCGTCGTCATCAGCGGACTCAACCTCTATCTGGTGTATTCCACGCTCATCGACCTGGTGTAGAAACACTCCGCCCGCGTCTCTAGTGAGGCAAGCATTACCTCACTAGTGCTACCTTGTCAGTCGCCTCACCCGACCGGGTGTGGGACGCAGTGAGTGCGCGGTCGAGTCGAGAGGTTCCGAGCAATGACGAATGTACGTACGAAGTGGATGAGGAGCGCCGCATCGATTGCGCTCGCCGGAGGGCTGACGATCGCGCTCGCCGCCGGATGCAGCAGTACCGAGCAGGCGCCCGCACGCGAATCCACCACCGCTGCTCGAGAATCCGCATTCCCGATCACCATCGACTCCGCGCTCGGATCGGCGACGATCCCAGAGGCCCCGACGCGGATCGCGACCTGGGGCTGGTCCAACCAGGACGCCATCCTGGCCCTCGGCGTCGTGCCGGTCGCCATGCCGACCTTCGACGGCGCGCAATACGGAGCCGACGACCGCGGCATCCTGCAGTGGGACGCGAAAGCCCTCACCGACCTGGGCGGCGAGACACCCACGCTGCTCTCCGGTGACGGAACCGGAGCGGTCCCGGTCGAGCAGTTCGCCGCTGCGGCACCGGATCTGATCTTCGCGCCCTACTCGGGCCTGAGCCAGGAAGAATTCGACCAGCTCTCCGACATCGCGCCCGTCGTCGCATACCCGGACGAGCAGTGGACGGCGTCCTGGGAAGACCAGCTTACCATCGCGGGCAAGGCTCTCGGCAAGCAGAAGGAGGCTGCCGATCTGGTCTCCGGCGTCGAGGGTTCCATCGCCGACGCGGCAGCGAAATACCCGGCGCTGCAGGGCAAGACGGTCACCATCGCATTGCCCAATGCTCCCGGTACTTTCGCCGTCAGCAAGGACGACGACGTGCGGGTCGAGTTTCTCGAGCAGCTCGGCCTGGTCAACGAGCTCACCATCCAGGAAGCGGACCCGGCCGAGGATCCCGACGCGGTGTACTTCGAGCTCAGCCTCGAGCAGGCGTCGTTGCTGAAGTCGGACGTGTTGTTCGTCGTCGCCTACGACAAGGAATCGCTGGGCGCATTCCTCGCCGAACCGGCCGTGGCCTCGCAACCGGTGCTGGCGCAGGGCCGTACCGCATCGACCGAAAGCCTCAGTGTCGACAAGAACTTTGCATTCGGCGGTCTGACGGTCCTGACCATTCCGTACATCCTCGACGATGTGGCGTCGGCGTTGAACACCGCCGCCGAGAACGTCCAGGGCTGATTCGACGCACCGGCCCACCCGACACCGCAGACGTGCATTCATTCGACAAGGAGCGTGTTTCATCGTGGCAAGGTCCCATCGGCGTCAGGTCGTCTTCCCCGAAGTCATCCGCTCGGCCACCGTGATCGAGACACGTCGACTCAGCTCGGGAATGCGCAGAATCGTGTTGGGTGGGTCGCAGCTGCGGGAGTTCTCGCGGGACGGTGTCGACTTTCCGGCGCTGCGCAGCGAGGGATTCGACGACTTCGTTCGGCTGTTCTTCCCACTCGACGACGCCGGCACGATGGCGCTACCGGTGCAGCACGAGCGCACGGTGGAATGGCCGCGGGATCCGCGTCCGGTGACTCGCAACTACACCGTACGTAGCGTCGATACCGATGCCGCAGAACTGACCCTCGATTTCGTCACCCACGACACCGGAATTGCGTCGACGTGGGGGCGTCGCTGCTCGGTGGGCGATTCGATCCCCCTGCTCGGTCCGGTGCGGTCGGGGCACGCCCCCGCCGACGTGGACTGGGTATTGCTCGTCGGTGACGAGACAGCGTTGCCCGCCATCGCTCGATATCTCGAGGAGGCCCGAGCCGGTGAACGAATTCGGGTGTTCGTCGAGGTAGCCGATGCGGAGCGAGAACTACCACTGCCGACGGCCGCCGACGCGGAGGTCACATGGGTGCACCGCGGCGGTGCGGCCGCGGGTACCGGGCACCTGCTCGAAACCGCGGTGCGCACCGCGCCGTGGTGGGAGGGAGCGGTTTTCGTGTGGGTGGCAGGCGAATCCACGGCCCTCAAGGGCATCAGGCGATACCTGCGCGAGGATCGCGCGCTGCCGCCGGAGATGGTCGACGTCACCGGCTACTGGCGTCGTGCCGAGGTTCTCACCCGTGTGGACGATCCGGAGGTACCCGATCTGAGCGCGCGCGAGTCCGAGCCGTTCGACACACTCGCCGAGCGAGCGGAGATGTTCTCCCCCTTCGCGATCAGGGCCGCCAACACGTTGCGGATCCCCTTGCATGTTTCCCACGGAGTGCGCACCGTCGATTCACTTGCCTCGGTCACCGAGACCGACCGGGGCGCTTTGGCCAAATTCGTCCGGTATCTGCGCGCCGTCGGCGTGCTCGCCGAGGACGTCGACGGCGGTTTGATTCTCGCCGATCTCGGTGAAGCAATGCTCGCCGACGATTGGATTTCGCACTGGCTCGACTTCGACGGTATCGAGGCACGGGTGGAGTTGTCGATCACCGGACTCGTGGAGAGTCTGCGAACGGGTGGCGCCAGCGCGAGTCTGTTGACCGGTAAGACGTTGAGTGAGGACCTCGCCGGCTCGCCCCGGCTGACGGAATTGCATCACAATCACATCGCCGACGAGGCAGCGTTCCTGGGTCCGGCTCTGGTACAGGACTATTCGTTCGACGGAGTGTCGACGATGGCGGTGACCGGTGCCGCATCAGGGGTGGTCCTCGGCTCGATTCTGACGCGCTACGACGCGATGTCGGCAACCGTTCTCGGTGTACCCAGTGAACTGGGCCTGGTACGAAGAGATCTGGCGACATGGCCCGACATCGACGGGCGCGTCCGTGATTGCGCGCAGAGTGTGATGTCCGAACCTCGGGTGAGACCCAGTGGTGGATTCGATGCGTACCTCTTGCTCGAGGTCACCGGCCACTACCGAGACGACGATCTGGCACTACTACTGGCGAATGCGGCAGCCGGGGTGTCCGAGAACGGGAAACTGGTTGTGGTGGAACGTCTGTCCGACGACAAGTCGGTCAACGAGGATCAGGCCGAGTTCGATCTGCTGATGCTCTGCATGCACGGCAGTGGAGTGCGAACGAGAGTCGAGTTCGAGTCCGTTGCTGCCGCAGCGGGCCTGGTGGTGACGGCGTCTCGTCTGGTCGGTTGGGGTATCGAGGTCCTCGATCTGCAGCGTGCGCCGGGTGCGGTCGAAGCCGTTGTGCACCAGCGTTAGTTAGGTTAGCGTTACCTATCGAAGGCGCGCGGCGATGCTGTGGTCAGTTCCGTTGCGCGCGATGCGAGGTCACCGACCGATTCACCGTCAGGAGTGCACACAATGACCGTTGTCGAAGAAGCGGTGATGGGCACGGCCATTCTGCAGCAGGGCTTGCAGACGGTCGTCACGTTGGCCGAGTCCGGCTTGTTCGACGAATACGTCGTGTACGAGGAGCGAGGACGCTGGGTGTTTGCGGGCGGCGTCGTCGCCCGCATCGTGCTGACGCCGAATTTCGTCACGACCACCTGGGGCAGCGGTGAGTCGACGGTGCGCCGGTGGTCCGGCAATCCATCGACGGCGTTGCGGGAGGCCTGCGACGGTCTGACCCGAGAATCCTGGAACGTATACGGATTCGTCGGATTCGGGTTCGCGGCTCACTCGGCCACAGACACGAGCGGTATCGATTCCGACGAGGTACTCGCCCACTTGGTGGTTCCGCGCGTCGAGGTCCGCTTCGGTGGTGGCCTCCATGTCGGTACCGAGCAACCCAGGGTCGAGGTGACCGGCAGCGACGAGGATCGCGACGCGGTCCAGGCTGTGCTGGCCGCTGCTTCCGCCGAGGAGCCGCCGTCGGTGCACTCCCTCGACGTCGGCGGCGATCTCGACGATTATCGCGGCCGGGTAGAGCAAGCCATCGCAGAGATTCACCGCGGCGACTACGCCAAGGTCATTCTCTCCCGCACGGTGCGCATTCCGTTCGATCTCGACGTGCCGGGCACGTACCGGGCCGGGCGAGCGGCGAACACCCCGGCTCGTTCGTTCCTGCTGCACCTGGGTGACCTACGTGTCGCCGGCTTCAGTCCGGAGCTCGTGGCGGCCGTCGATGCGCACGGTGTGGTCACCACCGAACCGCTCGCGGGCACGAGGGCCTTCGGTCGGGGCTCGGATGTCGATTCCGCAGCGAAGTTCGATCTCGAACGCGATCCCAAGGAGATCACCGAACACGCAGTGTCCGTGCGCACCTCGTTCGAGGAGTTGGAATCCATCGCGCGCCCCGGATCCACTGCGGTCTCGGACTTCATGAGCGTGCGCGAGCGCGGCAGTGTCCAACACCTCGCGTCGACCGTACGGGCGCGCCTGCGTGAGGAGCTGTCCTGTTGGGATGCCTTCGGGGCTTTGTTCCCGGCCGTCACGGCATCGGGAATTCCCAAACGAGCGGCCATCGAGGCGATTTCGAGGCTCGACGACCCGCCGCGCGGCCTCTACTCGGGGGCCGTCGTGAAGGCGTCGTCCTCTGGGGAACTCGAAGCGGCACTGGTGCTTCGAGCAGTCTACGAACAACGCGGATCGGCGTGGCTGCGTGCCGGTGCCGGCATCGTCGGCCAGTCGAGTCCCGATCGAGAGTTCGACGAAACGTGCGAGAAGCTCGCCAGCGTCGCACCGTATCTCGTCCGCAAGAAGGAGAAAGACGCGTGATGTATCGCACCATGTTGGGTGGAAAGATTCACCGCGCCACAGTCACTCATGCCGATCTGCACTACGTCGGCTCGATCACCATCGACTCCATCCTGATGCACGCTGCCGAGCTGGTCGAGGGTGAACAGGTCCATGTCGTCGACATCACCAACGGGGCACGTCTGGTGACCTATGTGATCGAGGGGCGCGCTGGATCCGGCGTCATCGGAATCAACGGTGCAGCAGCACATCTGGTATCCCCGGGTGATCTGGTCATCATCATGTCCTTCCGGCAGGTGGAGGATGCCGAGCTGTCGGCGCACAGTCCGTCGGTGGTGCACGTCGACTCGGCCAACGAGATCGTCGCCCTCGGCGTCGACCCCTCGGAGCCCGTCCCGGGGGAACTCGATCAGATGTCGGGGGTGAGTGTCCGATGACCTCGCACAACGACGACAACGACTACGACATAGTCGGGGTCGGATTCGGGCCCTCCAATCTGGGACTGGCCATCGCCATCGAGGAACACAACCGAACGTGCTCGGCTGCAGAGCGATTGACGGCCTGCTTCGTCGAGTCCAAGGACGAGTTCGCCTGGCATCCCGGAATGTTGTTGCCGGGGACGTCGATGCAGATCTCGTTCCTCAAGGACCTGGCCACCCAGCGAAATGCCGGTAGTGACTACACCTTCCTCGCATATCTGTCCGAGAGGGGCCGGCTCAATCACTTCATCAATCTGCAGACGTTCTTCCCGAGCCGGCTCGAATTCCACGACTACCTGTCCTGGGCCGCGAGCAAGGTCGGTGCAGCGGTGCACTACGGCACCCGAGCGGTCGACATCGCCGATACCGGTGATGGCTACGCCGTCCGCACCCAGGGCCGCCGAACCGGGACCGTGCGCGGGCGCAACATCGTGCTCGCCGGTGGCTTGACCGCTACGCTCCCCGACGGGGTCAGCGCCTCGGCACGGCAGTTCCACAATCACGACCTCCTCGGCGAACTCGACCGGCTGCCGTCGCGGACGCATCGCACGTTCGTCGTCGTCGGTGCCGGACAGAGCGCCGCGGAGGTGGTGGACCACCTGCACTCGACCTATCGCGACTCCACTGTGCACGCGGTGTTGCGCAAGTACGGGTACAGCCCGGCCGACGACAGTCCGTACGCCAACCGCATCTTCGATCCGACGGCTGTCGACGACTTCTATTCGTCCTCACACCTGCTGCGCGAGCAGCTGCTGCAGTATCACCGCGGTACCAACTATTCCGCCGTAGACCTCCCTCTGATCGAGGAGCTGTACGCGCGCGAGTACGCCGAACGGGTCAGCGGGCAACGCCGACTGTTCGTGCACGGAGCATCCCGATTGGTCGACGCCGTCGAGGAACCGTCGGGCGTGCGCGCCTCCGTCGAGCACGGCCCTACCGGGCTGGCCGAGGATGTACTGTGCGACGCTGTCGTCTATGCCACCGGCTTCACGTCCCTCGATCTGCCCGAGATACTCGGTCCGCTGTTCGACGCCGTCGAATTCGACTCGCGCGGTCCTCGCGTGACACGGGACTACCGACTCGTGATGCGGGAGCCGAGCTCGGGTTCGATCTATCTGCAGGGCGGGACCGAGCACACGCATGGTCTGACCTCGTCGTTGCTGTCCAACATCGCTGTTCGCAGCGGTGAGATCGTGAAGTCCGCCGTGAGCGCCAGGGTGCGATCGGTGGTGTGAACCGGGTGCGGACGAGCGTGGGCGACGAGTCGGAACGACGAGACATTCCGGCGCTCGTCGGTGGTCTCGCGCGCACCGATGCGCGTCGGACCGCAGGTTTGGTCGTCGTCATCGGAGTCCTGGCTGGCCTGTGCCTGCTGAGCATCGCGGTGGGCACCGAGTACATCCCCATCGGTGACGTGTGGCACGGTCTGTTCTTCGCCGACGGCTCCACCGACTCCGTCATCGTCCGCGAACTGCGCCTTCCGCGAACCGTTCTCGGTCTTCTCGTCGGAATCGCACTCGGGGTTGCCGGTGCACTGATCCAGGCGATGACGCGAAATCCTCTGGCCGACCCGGGGATTTTGGGCGTCAACGCCGGGGCGGCGTTCTTCGTCGCGATCGCCGTCGGCGTCCTGGGCCTCACGGGTATCCGGTCCTACATCTGGTTCGCGTTCGCCGGTGCCGTGCTCGCCACGATCGCGGTGTACGCACTGGGGTCGATGGGGCGAGCGGGAGCGACGCCGATTCGGCTGACGCTGTCCGGAATTGCACTCGGAGCGGTACTCGGCGGCACCACCTCGGGGATGTTGCTACTCGACCCGGATGCCTTCGATCGGATGCGGTTCTGGGGCGCGGGCTCGTTGGCAGGCCGCGGTCTGGACGTCGTATCCGCGACCGCCCCGTTCATCGCCCTCGGATTGTTCCTTGCCGCCCTCGTCGCACGTCCGCTCAACGCGATAGCCCTCGGCGACGATCTGGCGCAGTCGTTGGGGGCGAGAGTGATTCGTACGCGCATCATCGGAGTCGTCGCGGTGACTCTCCTTGCCGGCGCTGCTACCGCCGCCGCCGGGCCCATCGGATTCGTCGGCCTGATGATTCCGCACATGGTGCGCTGGTTCGTCGGACCGGATCAGCGCTGGATTCTGATCTACACCGTGTTCGCGGCACCGGGACTGTTGCTGCTCTCGGACGTGGTCGGACGCCTCGTGATCAGACCGGGGGAGCTGCAGGTGGGCATCGTGACCGCCTTCGTCGGCGCTCCGGTACTGATCGTGTTGGTCCGCCGAAAGAAAGCGAGCGGACTGTGACCCTGGGACAGCGCGGCAATGTCGATTTCGGCCGACGGCTGTGGATCCTTCGTTTTCGGGACAGACTCGACGGCCGAATCGACCTCCGTACGGTGGTGGTCTGCGCGGCATTGCTGCTCGTGACGGCGGTGGTCGCCGTCATCGCGGTCGGTTCCGGTGACTACTACATTCCGCCCAACGAAGTACTGACCGCAGTGTTCGGGGACGCGCCGCGCATCACCGAAATCATCGTCATGGAATGGCGTTTTCCCCGGGTGGCACTGGCCTTCCTGTTCGGAGCCGCCCTCGGCGTATCGGGCGCGGTCTTTCAATCCTTGACGCGAAATCCGTTGGGCAGCCCGGACATCATCGGGTTCGCCACCGGCGCCTACACCGGAGCGCTCGTCGTCATCCTCACCCTCGGCGGCGGCTACTACCAGACCGGAGCGGGCGCGCTCGTGGGCGGGTTGGCCACTGCAGCGGTGGTGTACCTCCTGGCATACAAACGCGGTGTGCAGGGCTTTCGACTGCTCATCGTCGGCATCGCCGTCAGCGCGATACTGGCCTCCATCAACACGTGGCTCGTGGTGAAGGCCGATCTGGCCGCAGCGCTCGCGGCCGCCATCTGGGGTGCAGGCAGTCTCAACGGTTTGGGGTGGGCGCAGGTGTTGCCGGCACTGCTGGTGTCGGCCGTCATCGCGCCGTGTCTGGCGGTGTTGTCGCGGCGGCTGCCGATGCTGGAGTTGGGCGACGACGCAGCGAGGGCACTCGGTGTTCGCGCCGAGCCGACTCGGCTGATGCTGGTGTTTCTGGGCGTTGCGCTCATTGCACTGGTCACCGCGGCGGCAGGGCCGATCTCGTTCGTTGCGCTCGCTGCGCCTCAGCTCGCGCGGCGGCTCACCGGCACCCCGGGAGTGTCCCTGATACCGGCTGCGTGCATGGGTGCGCTGCTGCTCGTGGTCAGTGACGTTGTTGCACAACGCGTCTTCGCTCCGACTCAGCTACCGGTCGGTGTGGTGACCGTCTGCGTCGGAGGCGCTTATTTCGTGTGGTTGCTGGCACGCGAAGGGAGAAAGCAGTGACCGAGCCTCGATTGCACGCGCACGACATCACGGTGGGGTACGACAAGAGCATCGTCAGTGAGAACCTGACCGTCGAGATTCCCGACGGCAAGTTCACCGTGATCGTCGGACCCAATGCCTGCGGTAAATCCACTCTGCTGCGGGCACTCTCGCGGTTGTTGAAGCCCTCGCACGGAACCGTCCTGCTGGACGGAAAGGCGATTTCGTCGTATCCGGCGAAAGAGGTGGCCAGGCGCCTCGGTCTGCTCCCACAGACCTCCATCGCCCCCGACGGTATCTCGGTGGCCGATCTCGTTGCGCGAGGACGATATCCGCACCAGAAGCTCATCCGGCAGTGGTCGACAGCAGACGAGGCCGCGGTGATCGACGCCATGGATGCCACCGGAGTGACCTCGCTGTCTGCGCGGCCGGTCGACGAGCTGTCCGGCGGGCAGCGCCAACGAGTGTGGGTGGCAATGGTTCTCGCGCAACAGACGCCGCTGCTGCTGTTGGACGAGCCCACCACCTTTCTCGACATCGCGCACCAGATAGAACTGCTCGACCTGCTGGTGACCCTGAACCGCGAGAACGGCAATACCCTGGTCGCGGTACTGCACGACCTCAATCACGCGAGCCGGTACGCCGATCACATCATCGCGATGAAGGACGGCGGCGTGGTCACCGAAGGGCCGCCCGCCGAGGTCGTCACCGCCGAGCTGGTCGAGACGGTGTTCGGTTTACCGTGCCGGATCATCGACGATCCGGAATCGCACACGCCGTTGGTGATTCCGCTGGTGAGACCATCGGCCACGCGACGCCGGGGTGCGGGTTAGCCTGGAAGTACACCGATTCTGTACACGACCGACAATATTTCGACGAGGACGACGATGAACGAACGAACGCGTGGCTTCTACTACGCCGATGTCGTTGCGGTGGAACGGCTCACAGTACACATGGTGCGAGTGACGTTCGGCGGCGAGCATGTCGCCGCCTACCGCACGCTCGGCGTGCCCGACGAGTGTGTCGGTGTCTATTTCCCACGGGATGATGAGGCGAAGCCGCCGCCGATGACCGAGGTCGACGGTCAATGGTGGTTCCACGGACTCGACGATGCACCGGAAGGCCGCAACTACACCATCCGTCGCCTCGACGAGGCGCGCGGTGAGCTGATCATCGACTTCTTTGCGCACGAGGGTGGTGTTGCGGCCACGT
The DNA here is from genome assembly GCF_000333955.1 of Rhodococcus sp. AW25M09. GTDB lineage: Bacteria > Actinomycetota > Actinomycetes > Mycobacteriales > Mycobacteriaceae > Rhodococcoides. Next base: position 37,477 of record NZ_CAPS01000121.1, on the reverse strand, counting down.
GGGCGCAGCAGGCAGCGCCGGGACAGACGGTGCTGTTCACCCGTCCGCGATCCTGGTACTCGCCGCCCGCCGATGTGGAATGGCTGCTGTTGGTCGCGGACATGACCGGCCTGCCCGCGCTGGGTCGGCTCGTCGAGCAACTGCCGGCGGGGGCCAAGGCCCACGCGATCGTCGAGGTTCTCGAACGCGGCGATATTCAGTCCTTCGAGACGCAGGCCGATGTCACGTTCGACTGGCGGATCGGATCCGGAAACGGGGACAGTGCAAGCGTTCTCGACGACGCAGCGCTGGCGTACCCGCTGCCCGAGGGGCGCGGCTACGTATGGTTCGCCGGCGAGGCGTCGTCCTCACGGCGGGTTCGAAAGCACTTCCGCAGAGAACTGGGTTACGGCATCGCGTATTTCGACATCATCGGATACTGGCGCGCCGACTCCGAGAAGTGGCTCGAGAAGTACAAGCAGTACCAGGAAGAAGCGCTGGCGATATACAACGGCGTCATCGCATCCGGGCGCTCCGAGCAGGAGGCCAGTGAGGCATTCGATGCGCTGCTCGAGCGCGTAGGTCTCTAGCGCGGAGGTCTCCGGCGTGCCGGATAGATGGGGGCGTTCTCGGAGGAAAGTAGCTGAGCCTCACCTTGGTGGGGTAGCTTCTTGATTGTCCGGTTAATCCCTTTCGTCAGGAGTCCAGTGTTCACAGTTCGTCGTCTTGCCCTGCTCTCGTGCAGCGCAACCCTCGTCCTCGGTCTCGCTGCCTGCAGTTCGGGCTCCAGCGACGAGGGCACGTCCACCTCCGAGTCGGCTACCGCTGATACCGCGCTGGTGGTGTACTCCGGCCGCGGTGAAGAACTCGTCGATCCGCTGATCGAGCGCATCGGCGGCGGTGTCGAGGTCGACTACTCGGGCAACACCAACGCCCAGGCCGCGAAGATCCTCGAAGAGGGCGACGCGACCCCGGCCGACGTCTTCTACGGCCAGGATGCGGGCGCACTCGGTGCCCTCGACGAGGCGGGTGCCCTCGCACCGCTGCCCGAGGACATCCTTTCGCTCGTCCCCGAGCAGTACCGCGGAGCGGATGGCACCTGGGTCGCGACTTCCGCACGGGCCCGGGTATTGGCCTACAACTCCGATTCGGTGCAGGCTGCAGATCTGCCCACCGGTATCGACGGCCTGCTCGACCCGCGATGGCGCGGACAGATCGGCTACGCACCGACCAACGCGTCGTTCCAGGCGTTCGTCACGGCTCTGCGCGTCCAGCGCGGCGAGGACGGTGCCCGCACCTGGCTCGACGGATTCGTCGCCAACGAGCCTGTCGCATTCGAGGGCAACGGCCCGCTGCTGACCGCCGTCAACGACGGTCAGGTTGCCACCGGCCTGCTCAACCACTATTACTGGTACCCGTTCGTCGACGAGAACGGTGCCGACGCTCCGGTCGAACTGCACTACTTCGAGCCCGGTGACCCCGGCGCGCTGATCAACGTCGCCGGTGCCGGTGTTCTCGCCGGCTCGGACAACCGGGAGGCCGCGTTCGATTTCGTCCGAGAGCTGCTGTCCACCGAGTCGCAGACGTACTTCGCGAACGAAACCGCCGAATATCCCGTCATCGACGGTGTCACCTCTGAGTACGACCTGCCGCCGCTGTCCGAGTTGGGCTCGACCGACCTCGATCTGGGGCAGCTCTCGTCCCTCGAAGCCACCCAAACCCTGCTCACCGACGTCGGAATCATCTAGTCTGTGGTCGATTCCGGGCCCATGTCTGCACTCCTGCCGCTTCGGCGGCGGCACTTCGGCGGCCGTCCCGTTCTCGGGACGGCCGCGTTGTGCGTGGGAGCGCTGACGCTGACACCGCTGGTGTACCTGTTCGTCCGAGCGTTCGACGGTGGCACCGAAAAAGTACTGCGACTGCTCCTGCGGCAACGCACGCTCGACCTCGCGATCCGCACGGCCACACTGACTCTCACCGTGCTGGTCGCCTCCGTCGTGGTCGGCACGCTGCTCGCGTGGCTGACCGTGCGGACCGATCTGCCGGGTCGGCGCGTGTTCTCGATGATCCTCGCCGCACCGCTCGCCATTCCGTCGTACGTGTCCGGGTACCTGTGGATCGCCGAATTTCCCTCCTTGGCCGGCTTTTCGGGCGCGGCGCTGGTGCTGACGCTGTCCTGCTTTCCGCTGGTGATGTTGCCGGTGTCCGCGGCGTTCGCCACTGCGGACCCGTCCTTGGCCGAGGTGGCTCGAACCCTCGGCCGCGGAGCAGCGCGCACCGCGCTGACCGTCGAGTGCCGCCGAGTCGTTCCAGCCGCTGCAGCGGGGGCACTCCTGGTGGCGCTGTACACCATCAGCGACTTCGGAGCGGTGGCCCTGATGCGGTACGACGCCTTCACCCTCGGCATCTACAGCGCGTATCGCGGGGGACTGGACCGCACGGCCGCGGCGGTGCTCGGACTGGTACTCGTGGCGGGTGCGTTGGTGCTGACCCTGCTCGAACGGCGCGCTCGACGCGGCGCGACGGCGCGGGTGGGATCGGGAACCGACCGGACGGCCGAACCGATCGCTCTCGGCCGATGGCGCGTCCCGGCCCTGGCGGTTGTCGTTGCTGCGCTGACGGTCTCGGTGCTGGTACCTATTCTGGCCCTGTCGAGGTGGCTGAGTCGGTCGCTGCGGTTCACCGTCGACTGGGGTGACGTGCTCGCAGTGACCGCGAAGACCGTTCAGTACTCCGCGACCGCCGCGGTGGCGGTGGCCGTCCTCGCGATCCCGGTCGCGCTGTTCGCAGCAAGATCGACATCCAGGACTGCCCGCACGGCCGAGCTGTCCACCTACATCGCGCACGGTCTGCCGGGGATCACGGTCGGGCTCGCGACGGTGTTTCTCGGAATCAGATTTCTGCCGTCGTTCTACCAGACCGCGGTGTTGCTGGTGTTGGCCTACGTGGTGTTGTTCCTGCCGTTGGCCGTGGGCAGCACCAGGGCCGTCATCGACGCCACTCCCGTTGTTCTCGAAGACGTGTCGCGAACGCTCGGCTCCGGTCGGGTGCGCACCGATCTTCGAGTGACAATCCCGATCGCCGCACCGGGTATCGCCGCCGGCGCCGCGCTGGTCTTTCTGACCGTTGCCAAGGAACTCCCGGCGACGCTGATGCTGCGTCCTCGGGGAGTGGACACACTCGCGACCACCCTGTGGTCCACTACCGAGGCCTTCCGATACGGCGAGGCAGCGCCCTACGCCGTGGCGCTGATCGTGATCTCCGTCGTCCCGACGATCGTCCTGTCGAGGGCTCTGGGCCGGACCGCGCGGAAGCGAGTGACCCTCTCATGAGCATGCTGATATCCGATCTCGTTGCCTCGTACGGTAGTACGGCGGTGCTGCACGGAATCGATCTCGACCTCGGCGACGGCGAGATGCTCGCCGTTCTCGGACCCTCCGGCTGCGGAAAGACGACTCTGCTGAGATCGATTGCAGGACTGCACCGGATCGACGCCGGCCGGATCACCTCGGACGGACGGGATCTCTCGGTTGCGGGGCACGTCCAGGTGCCACCGGAGAAGCGGGGGATAGGCCTGATGCCGCAGGAAGGTGGCCTCTTTCCGCACCTGACCGTCCGCCGAAACATCGAATTCGGTTTGCGCACAGGCTTCGTGCGGCCGTACCTGTCCGGTCGATCGGAGCGGGCGCGACGCGTCGACGAGATGCTCGAGCTGGTCGGTCTGCCCGACGCGGGCGCGATCAGGCCTGGCGAACTCTCGGGCGGTCAGCAGCAGCGCATCGCGTTGGCGCGTGCGCTCGCTCCGGCACCGTCGGTGGTGCTGATGGACGAGCCGTTCGCCGCCCTGGACGCGGGTCTGCGTACCTCGATTCGACACGACGTACGAGAGTTGCTGCAAGCCAGCAAGACCGCGTCGATTCTCGTCACCCATGATCGAGCCGAGGCGCTCGGGACCGCGGACCGAGTCGCTGTGCTGCTCGGCGGTCGCTGCGCGCAGGTCGATACCCCCCGCGAGGTGTACGACCGCCCGGCCACGCCGGCCGTAGCGCGCTTCGTCGGCGACGCGTACTTCGTCGATGCCACCGCGCGCGGTGGGTACGTCGAGACGATCCTCGGGCGTATCGAAGCGACGACCACCGCGGTCGGAGTGGGGCAGGCCTTGCTGCGGCCCGAGCAGTTGGTCGTCTCGGAGCTCGAGGACGGTGCGTTCGTCGTAGAAGACGAGTTCTTCACCGGGCCCGAATCCTCGGTGACCCTGCGGCACAGCGATACCGGGCTGAGGCTGCGCGCCGTCGCCGCCACCTCGGATAGATTCGCCCCCGGCACCGCCGTTGCGGTCACCGTGTCCTCCCCGGTGCACTGGTTCGCGGGCTCGTCGAACTAGCTCCGCAACTCGACCAACGCAACGGGCTCGTCCTGGCCGGGCCAGGTACCGAAGAGATGCGGCAGCGCGCTGGCAGTCGCATCGATCACGCGGCGGACGAGAAGGGTGACGTGTTTCGTGTGGACGAGGGTCGCAGTGTCCGTGTGCTCGACGGTCCCTGCACCGAGCGGTGCCACGACGGGGTTCGCACCCGTTCCCGACACCGACGTCGACTGCTCGCGGGTGGACAGCGTCCCATCGCTGTCCTCGACGAACAATTCGGCTCGAGTCGCACCCTCGGAGACAGCCGTGACGGTCACTGCGAGATACACCGGATCGCCGACGCCGTCGTAGACCCAGCGTTTGCCCAACACCGAATGATTCATCGTGGCAACGAGGTACGCGTCGGCCCCATCCAATGGCGCGCTGCGGTAGGTCAGGGGTACCTGAAGTACCGTGCCCGACTCCGCGCGCAGAAGATGAGTCTCGACGCCGACATCTCCGGCGGGGTCGTCGTAGCGATAGGCGCCGACCACCTCGAAGCCGCCGATGTCGAGGCCGGTTGCCCACGGTTGTGTGGGAATCCAGGCAGCGATTGCCTCCAGCTTGGACGGTGTGAGCGTCGCGCGATGAATGAGAGCCATGCAGAGAAGCTACCGAAGCCGATGCGCGCCGACGAGGCACAGGACGACGCCGAGTGTCAGCACCGCACCACTGAGGAGCAGCCCCGACTGCCCACCCACCGAGTCCACGAGTACGCCGGCACCGGCCGCGCCCGATGCAGCTCCGAGGTTGTAGGCAGTGTTGACCCAACTACTGGCCTCCGCCTGGCGGTTATCGGGAGCAACGTCGTCGGAGGCCAGGTATGCGGTGACGAAGGTCGGCGCTATCGCGAGACCGGCAATGGACAAGCCGGCTGCGAGGCCCCAGAGCGTGTCCGCCAGAGCTGCGGTCCCCAGAACCGCGGTGGCCAGCAGCGTCAACAGCCCTCCGAGCTGTACCGTTCGCGGAACGGATGCCAGGTTCAGCTTTCCCCAAATCAGCCCGCCGACAACGCTGGCTATGACCATCCCGGACTCGATATATCCTGCCGCGCTGCGGTGTCCCTGCGTAGTGGCCAGTTCGGCCACACTGATGTAGACGATGCTCACCCCCGAGGCCAGTGCGAACATCGCGATCAGAATCGCGAAGAGTCCCGGTATGCGAACGACGGTGTCGAAGTGTTGTCTGCGGCCGGGCATACCGGCTGCTCGAACTTCCCACCGCTGATCCCTGATCGGCGCGGTACAGACCATTACCGATGTGCCCAGCACCAGGAGCAACGCGGCAGCGGCCAGACCGACCCACGCCGGCACTGCGGTGATCATGATCCCGACGGTCAATGGTCCGGCAAGGAACAGCGTCTCCTCGCACGTCGAATCGAGGGAATACGCCGCCTGCTTGCGAGCGGCGGAGTCGGACGTCATCGCCCGCCAATTCGAGCGCATCGCCGGGCCCAACGGCGGCACGGCCGAACCGCCCACGGCGAACAAAGCGATGGGAAACAGCACCGGCACGGCGCTCGACGTAGTGATGACGGCTGCGCCGCCGATGCACGCCGCAGAGAGACCGGCCAGCGGGAGGAGTACCCGATACTGTCCGTAGCGGTCCACCAGACGCGCTTTGAGTGGGAGCGTGATCGTGGTGAGGCCGTAGGCGGCGATCGCGAGACCGGCAGTTGCGAAGGACCCGGTTCGTTCCTGAAAGGTGAAGACCGCGGACAGCGGTATCAACGCAAAGGCGAACCTGCCGAGCAGGGCAGTAGCGAAAACCGTTCGAGCCCAGGGTATTCGGAGGACCGATGCGTAGCCCTCGGATTCGATGGACGCCACTGTCGTCACCCTCCTCGAATCCAGGTCCAGTTCGGCAGGCCCGACCCTACTGCGCCGTACGTTTCGGCATCAGCAACGCGGCCGCGGTCATGATCACAGCCGCAGCCAGGACGCCGATGAAGACCAGATGAATGGCGTCGGACAGTTCTTGGGGTTCGCGACTCCCGGAGACGCGGGCATTGACGATGGCACCGAACACGGCGACACCGACGGCGCTGCCGATGGAACGGGCGAACATGTTGGTGGAGGTGACGACTCCGCGCTCGGACCAGTCGACGCTCGATTGCGCCGCGATCAACGTGGGGCTGGCGATCAGACCCATGCCGAGGCCGATGACGAAGCAGGCCGCCGCGACGTTCCAGATCTGTGATTCGGCGTCGAGCAGCGTTGCCAGTACTGCTCCGACCACGCCGAGCGAGCCGCCGACGAGGGCCGTCGTGCGGAAGCCGAAGCGCAGGTAGACCCGACCGGACTGCGAGGCTGCGATGGGCCAGCCGAGAGTGAGCGTCGACAACGAGAAGCCGGCGATGATCGCGCCGGTGCCGAACACGCCCTGCACGAATGTCGGCACATACGAGGTGAGGCCGAGAATCAGTGCACCGACGAGCAGCGAGATGAGGCTGCTGACCACCAGTACGCGTCGGGTGAACACCCACAACGGCAGGATCGGCTCCTCGGCGCGGGACTCCACCCAGGCGAAAATGCCGAGCAGGACGAACCCGCCGACGAAGATGGCAATGCTGATCGGTGAACCCCAGGCCCAGGACTGGCCACCCTCCAGCAACCCGAGCAGCACCATCGTCGCGCCGACGGCGAGCAGACCGGCACCGAGGTAGTCGATCTTCGGCTTCGTGCGTACGACGGCAGCTTCTTCGAACTTGCGCAGCAACATGAAGGCGGCGAGCGCGCACAGGGGAATGTTGACGAAGAAGATCCAGCGCCAGGACAGGAACTCGGAAAAGATCCCGCCCAACGCAGGACCGAGCACCGAGGAGATGGCCCAGACGCTGGCCAGATAGCCCTGAACCTTGGCGCGCTCGGCCAGCGTGTAAATGTCGCCTGCGATCGTGATGGCCATCGGTTGCACCGCGCCCGCCCCGAGCCCCTGGACTGCGCGGAACACGATCAGCGCGGGCATGCTCCAGGCCAGCCCGCACAGGATCGATCCGATACAGAACACCGCGATGCCGAACAGCATTATCTTCTTGCGTCCGAACAGATCGGCCAGTTTGCCGTACAGCGGTACCGAGACCGCCTGCGCGAGCAAGTAGATCGAGAACAACCACGGGAACTGGGCGAACCCACCGAGATCGTCGACGATGGTGAGCACGGCAGTGGCAATGATCGTCGCGTCCAATGCCACCAGGGACGAGCTGAGCATCAACGCGATCAGTATCGGTCCGCGTTCGGAGCGGAATCCGACGTCCGTGGATGAATCGGTCGTTGCCATTGCTACTCATTGTGATCCCTACCCGCCGACGACGCGCCACCGGCCCAGATAGTGTTGAGCACCGTGCGACCAACACTGAGTAGCTACGAGCATCTGGCCGGCGGCAAGGTCCGCGACCTGTACACCATCGACGACGCGCATCTGCTGCTCGTCGCGAGCGATCGAATCTCGGCATACGACCACATCCTCGACACGCCGATCCCGGACAAGGGACGCGTACTGACGGCGATGAGCGTGTTCTTCTTCGAAGAGCTCGGCGGCGTCAACCACCTTGCCGGTGATCCGCTGGACGAGCGCATTCCCGCCGAACTGCTCGGCCGCGCCCTGGTGGTGAAGAAGCTGAACATGGTGCCGGTCGAATGCGTCGCACGTGGCTACCTCACCGGTTCCGGGTTGGCGGACTACAACGCGACCGGAAAGGTGTGCGGTGTGCAACTTCCGTCGGGGCTGATCGAATCGAGCAAGCTCGACGAGGCGATCTTCACCCCCGCATCCAAGGCCGAGCTCGGCGATCACGACGAGAACATCACCTTCGAGCAGGTCGTCGAGCAGGTCGGTGCCGAACTCGCCTTCAAGTTGCGGGAAGACACCATCGAGATCTACTCCCGCGCTGCCAACTTCGCCCGGGAGCGCGGAATCATCCTTGCGGACACCAAGTTCGAGTTCGGGACAGATGCGGACGGCAACCTCGTCCTCGCCGACGAGGTGCTCACCCCCGACTCCTCGCGCTACTGGCCCGCCGATTCGTATCAGGAAGGTCGGGTTCAGCCCAGTTTCGACAAGCAGTTCGTTCGAGACTGGTTGACCGGCGAATCCGGTTGGGACCGCAGCTCCGACACCCCGCCGCCATCGTTGCCCGACGACATCGTCGCCGCCACACGCAGCCGCTACATCGAGGCCTACGAGCGCATCTCGGGCCTGAACTTCGACGATTGGGTCACGCCATGACGATCACCCCGCCCGTTGCCAAGAAGGTGCCACTCGAGCGTACCCATCACGGCGACACGTTCATCGACAACTACGAATGGCTGCGCGCCAAAGAAGATCCCGAGGTGATCGCCTACCTCGAAGCCGAGAACGCCTACACCCAGCAGCAGACTGCCGGTCTGGAATCGTTGCGCGGCAGGATCTTCGACGAGATCAAATCGCGAACCCAGGAAACCGACCTCTCCGTGCCGACTCGGATGGGGCAGTGGTGGTACTACTCGCGCACCGTCGAGGGGAAGTCGTACGGTCTCCAATGCCGTCGCCCCGTCGACTCACCCGAGAACTGGACTCCGCCCGAACTGGCCTCGGGTGTGGACGTGCCCGGTGAGCAAGTCCTGCTCGATGCAAATGTCGAAGCGGAGGGTCACGACTTCTTCTCTCTCGGCGCGTTCTCAATCAGCCTCGACGGCACGCTGCTGGCCTACTCCACCGACACCGAGGGCGACGAACGCTACACACTGCGCTTCAAGAACCTCGAGACCGGCGAACTGCTCGCCGACACCATCGAGAACGTCGCACCAGGTGCCACCTGGACTGCCGATGGCACGCACATCTTCTATATGACGGTCGACGAGTCCTGGCGTCCCGACACCGTCTGGCGACACACCCTCGGAAAAGCCGAGGACGTCAAGGTCTTCCATGAACCGGACGAGAGCTACTGGGTCGGCTTCGGTTCCACTCGCAGCGAGAAGTACCTGATGATCTGGGTCGGCTCGAAGATCACCTCCGAGTGCCTCGTCCTGGAATCCACCGATCCCGAGGGCGACTTCCGAGTTGTGCTCCCGCGCACCGACGGGGTCGAATACAGCATCGAACACGCCGTCGTGGCCGGCGAGGATCGATTCCTCATCACGCACAACGGCTCGGTCAACGGCTGGGGCACCGAGGGAGAGAAGGCCGAGAACTTTCTGCTCGCAGAGGCTCCGGTCTCGGACCCACTCGATCAGCGCATTCTGGTTGCGCACCAGGACGACGTTCGGGTCGAGGACATCGATGCCTTCGCCGGTCACCTGATCTTCACCTACCGTCGAGAAGCCCTGACCCGCATGGCAATCTGGCCGCTCACCGACGAGGGATACGGTGAATATCGAGAGCTCGAATTCGACGAGGAGCTCTATGCCGTCGGAGCCGGCTCGAACCCCGAGTGGGACCAGCCACTGCTGCGGATGGTCTACACCTCGTTCATCACCCCCGGTCAGGTCTACGACCTCGACATCGCGAGCGGCGAACTGCTGCTCCGCAAATCGCAGCCGGTACTGGGCAAGTTCGATGTGACCGACTACGTGCAGAATCGCGAATGGGCAACCGCCTCGGACGGTACGCAGGTTCCGCTGTCGGTCATCCGGCGCAAGGACGTGCCCGACGGCCCGGCACCGACGCTGCTCTACGGTTACGGATCGTACGAGGCGTCGATGGATCCGGCGTTCTCGGTGGCGCGGCTGTCGCTCCTCGATCGGGGCATCGTCTTCGTCGTCGCACACGTCCGCGGCGGTGGTGAGATGGGTCGGCACTGGTACGACAACGGCAAGACGTTGAAGAAGAAGAACACCTTCACCGATTTCATCTCTGCTGCACAGCATCTCGTCGATACCGGCCGCACCTCACCGAGGCATCTGGTGGCCGACGGCGGCAGTGCGGGTGGTCTGCTGATGGGCGCGGTGGCCAACCTCGCGCCGGAGTTGTTCAACGGCATCCTCGCCAACGTTCCCTTCGTCGATCCGCTCACTTCCATCCTCGACCCGTCGCTGCCCCTGACGGTCATCGAATGGGACGAGTGGGGAAACCCGTTGGCGGACAAGGAGGTGTACGAGTACATGAAGTCGTACAGCCCCTACGAGAACGTCGAGGCCAAGGACTACCCGTCGATCCTGGCGATCACGTCCATCAACGACACCCGCGTCCTCTACGTCGAGCCCGCCAAATGGGTTGCCGCACTTCGTGCAACGAAGACCGGGGACTCGGATCTGCTGCTCAAGACCGAAATGAGCGCCGGCCACGGCGGCGTCAGCGGACGATACGAGAAATGGAAGGAAGCGGCCTTCGAGTATGCGTGGATCGCCGACAAGACCGGTGCCCATGTGAACGGCTGACTTTCGGGTCGTTCCGCAGGCTCCACTCCTACCTCGTAGCCTGCTACGAATTTCCACTCAGTGCGGCGCAGCCGCTCTAACGCCACACGTAGCGAACCTGCGGACGCCCGGCTCGACCGTATTCGGTGTGCCGGGTGACCAGGCCGTCGTCGGCGAGGCGTTCGAGGTAGCGCCAGGCCGTCACCCGAGAGACTCCGACGACTTTGGCGGCCTCGGATGCGTTGAGTCCGTCGGCCGCTTGTTTGATGCTGGCGGTGATCCCGTCCATCGTCTGCGGGGCGATGCCCTTGGGTGTCGAGACGCGGTCGTCGGCGGTGCGCAGGTGCGCCATGGCACGGTCGATGTCGCGTTGACTCGACGCGTTCTCCCCGGCCGGCAGCGCAGCGTGGAACTCGCGATAGCGTTCGAGCTTGTCGCGGAACGCGGCGAACGTGAACGGCTTGAGCAGATACAGCACGATGCCGTGCGCCACCGCCGAACGCACCACCGACAGATCTCGCTCGGAGGTGATAGCGATGACGTCGGGGCTCGGCCGAAGTCCGCCGAGAGCAGCCGCGACGTCGATGCCGCTGGCATCGGGCAGACCGATATCGAGCAACACCAGATCGACGGCCTCGGTGCTGGCGAATCGCATGGCGGCAGCGCCGGTGTGCGCCACCCCTGCTACCTCGAAGCCCGGGGTTCGCTCGACGTACGTCTTGTGCGCCTCGGCAATCAGCGGTTCGTCGTCCACTATCAGTACCCGGATCACGACGCGGATCCCGCGATGGTGGCAACAAGGACCGATCCGTACGTCACTTCGGAGGTGAGAGTGCCTCGATGGCGGTCGATCACCTGACTCACCAGTGCCAAGCCGAGCCCGCGCGAGCCGGACTTGGTCGAGTAGCCGCGCCGCAGGGCAGATTTCAGCGTTTCCGGAGCCATTCCGGGACCGCTGTCGGCGACGCGCACGACGAGTTCACCGTCGGCGTCACGGACCGTCACTTCGACCCACGGCTGGTCGGATTCTTTCGAGGCATCGATGGCATTGTCTATCAGATTGCCTACCAGCGTGACCAATTCGCGAGCAGTCAGCACCCCCTCGTGCTCCAACGCCGTGTCGTCGGTGATCGTCAGTTCCACGCCCTGCTCGGCTGCCTGACTCACCTTGCCCAGCAGCAGCGCCGCGAGAGCGGGCTCGCCGACGGCGTTCATGAGGCGGTCGATGAGGGTCTGCGAGAGCTCGAGATCGGCCGTCGCGAACTCGACCGCCTCCTCGGGGCGGCCCAGCTCGACCATCGTGATGACCGTGTGCAGCCGATTGGCCGACTCGTGCGCCTGTGAGCGCAGCGACTCAGCGAAACTGCGCACCGAGTCCAATTCGCCCATGAGGGAACGTAATTCGGTCTGATCGCGAATCGTCAGCACATTGCCCAGGCGTCGGCCCTCCCACATGACCGGATCCTGGTTGACGACGAGCACGCGATCCTTCGTCAGATGCAATTCGCCGCGGACGATGCCGGTGTCCATCTGCTGCATCGACTCCGGCAGCGACGCTCGGGACACCGGCCCGTCCGGCAGATCGAGGAGGCGTCGGGCCTCGTCGTTGACCAACTCCGCCTCCTCGCCGCGGCCGAACACCAACAGGCCCTCGCCGATCGAGTGCAGGACGGCGTCATGATGCTCGTACATCGTGCGCAGCTCCGCCGGTGCCATTCCCAGTGTCTGACGCCGGAGCCTGCGGCTGAGCAGCGTCGAACCCGCTGCGGCGACGACGAATGCGGCAACCACGACTCCGATGATCAGCGGAAGTCCGCGGAGAAACTGGTCGCTGATCTTGGCCCTGGTGACGCCGGCGGACACAAGGCCGATGATGTCGCCGGACGAGTCGGTCACCGGAGTGACCGAACGAATCGACGGGCCGAGGGAGCCGACGTACGTCTCGGTGAACGTTTCACCCTGCAGCGCGCGATCGATGTTGCCGCTGAACGCTTTTCCGATCAGGTCGACGGTGGTGTGTGTGAAACGGGTGCGGTCCGGTGCCATGACGACGATGAAGTCGACGCCGGTGATCTGTCGAATCTTCTCTGTTTCCGGTTGCAGACGCGATGTCGGATCCTCGGATTCGATCGCGATGGGCGTCGACGGTTCGTTGGCGATGCTCACCGCAACTGCCGTCACTTCGCGTCGGGTCGCGTCGTCGCTGTTGGAACGTTCGTTGAGCACCGTCAGGATGCCGCCGGCGAACACGACGACCGCCATGACGACGAGTTGCAACACCAGCACCTGGCCGGCGACGCTCAGTGGACGCTTGGAGGACAACGCATTCCTTTCGGTCGAGAACATTCGATGTGAACGAAATGAACGTATAGGTGACTCCAGTCACGGCGTCGAGCAACATCATCTCTCAGCAGGGGTGATGCACCTCACTCCGTAGAGCACAAAGGACACATTGATGACTACCACCACCGAGCGGTTCGACAATCCGCCCACCGAGCCCAAGAAGAAGCGCGACAAGACTCACTTCCTCTACATTGCCGTGATCATCGCGGTGATCGCCGGTGTCATCGTTGGCCTGATCTGGAAGGACTTCGGCGTCTCGCTGGCAGTGCTCGGCACGCTGTTCGTCAGCTTGATCAAGATGATGATCAGCCCGGTCATCTTCTGCACCATCGTCCTCGGTATCGGTTCGGTACGAGCAGCGGCGAGCGTCGGCCGCGTCGGCGGCTTGGCATTGGCGTACTTCCTCACCATGTCGACCATCGCGCTCGGCATCGGCATGGTCGTCGGCAACCTGATCCAGCCCGGTGACGGTCTGAACATCCCGCCCAGCGGTGCAGGTGCCGATCTCGCGAAGACGGCCGAGGAGGCCGGCGGCACCATGGACTTCATCGCCGGCATCATTCCGACGTCGCTGCTGTCCTCGCTCACCGAAGGCTCGGTGCTGCAGACGCTCTTCGTCGCCATCCTCGTCGGCTTCGCGCTGCAGGCCATGGGCAAGAGCGGCGAAGGCATCCTCAAGGGCATCGGCGCAGTACAGAAGCTCGTCTTCCGCATTCTCACGATGATCCTGTGGCTGGCCCCGATCGGTGCCTTCGGTGCCATCGCCGGAGTCGTCGGCAAGACCGGTTTCGACGCCGTCATCCAGCTCGGCACTCTGATGCTGGCGTTCTACCTCACCTGCTTCATCTTCGTGTTCTTCTTCCTCGGCCTGATCCTGCGCTTCGTCACCGGCTTCTCGATCTTCAAGCTGGTGAAGTACCTGGCCCGTGAATACCTGCTGATCGTCGCCACCAGCTCCTCCGAGTCGGCCCTGCCGCGTCTGATCGCCAAGATGGAACACGTCGGCGTCGAGCGCACCACCGTCGGCATCGTCGTTCCGACCGGCTACTCCTTCAACCTCGACGGCACCGCGATCTACCTGACGATGGCCTCGATCTTCATCGCCGACGCCATGAACCTGCCGCTGTCGATCCCCGAGCAGTTCTCGCTGTTGCTGTTCATGATCATCGCCTCCAAGGGTGCGGCAGGTGTCTCCGGAGCAGGACTGGCGACGCTGGCAGGCGGCCTGGAAAGTCACGCACCGCAGCTGCTCGACGGCGTCCCGATCATCGTCGGAATCGACCGCTTCATGTCCGAGGCCCGTGCGGTCACCAACTTCTCCGGTAACGCCGTGGCCACCCTCCTGGTGGGTACCTGGACCAAGACCCTCGACGCCGGACGCGTCAAGGAGGTCCTCGACGGCAACCTGCCGTTCGACGAGGAAACCATGGTCGACGACCACTACCCCGAAGACGACGCACCTGCAGACGAGCAGGTCGTCCTCGAAAAGCACGCCGCCAAGGCGTAAGACCTGCCGGGCGCCGCGCATCCCCCCGTCGCCCGGTTCGGAAAAACCAAGAACGGCCCGCCATGAGCGGGGCCGTTCTTGCATTCGTACGCAGGTTCCCTAATCGGTGTACCCACGGGTAAGTTCGGGTGATGACTGAAGTTCAGAACATCGGCATCAACACGCTCGGTGGTGCGCCCACCTCGCTCGACGAGTACGCCGGAAGGGCCGTTCTCGTGGTCAATGTGGCCTCCAAGTGTGGACTGACCCCGCAGTACGAGAAGCTCGAGAAGCTCGCCAACGAGTACTCGTCCCGTGGCCTGTCGGTCATCGGAGTGCCCTGCAACCAGTTCGGTGGCCAGGAACCCGGTACCGCAGAAGAGATCGAAACCTTCTGCTCCACCAGCTACGGCGTCACGTTCGCGATGACCGAGAAGGTCGACGTCAACGGTGACCAGCAGCATCCGCTGTACGCCGAACTCACCCAGATCGAGGACGCGGACGGCAACGCCGGAGACGTCCAGTGGAACTTCGAGAAGTTCCTGATTTCGCCCGATGGTGTCGTGACCAACCGATTCCGTCCGCGCACCGAGCCGGACGCACCCGAGGTGCTCGCCGCGATCGACAAAATTCTGCCGAAAGACACGATGGCCGTTTAGCTTCTGTCTGCATCGACGTCGAGCCTCGTTCACCCCGGTGTGCGAGGCTCGAGTCATGTCTGGACGCCTGATCGTGTCGGTGAGCGGAATCAAGAACGACACCTACGAGCACGCCGCCGAATTCGCTCGAATTCTCGACGGGCGGGGCGTTCCGCTGTCATTGCTCGTCGCGCCCCGGTTGAAAGACAAATACCGCCTCGCAGCCGACGCGCCCACCCAGGAATGGTTGCGGGCCCGACGCGACGGCGGCGACGCCATCGTCCTGCACGGTTACGACCAGGCCGCCACGAAGCGGCGACGCTCGGAATTCGCGGCCCTACCCCGTCACGAAGCCCGACTGCGCCTGATGGCGGCCGACCGCGTCATGGAACAGACCGGCCTACGTACGCGAGTGTTCGCCGCTCCGCGCTGGATCGCCTCACCCGGTGCTGTCGAAGCCCTACCCGACGCCGGCTTCCGCACACTCGCCGCGCTGAACGGAATTCACGATCTCGACCGCGACGGAGTCCTGCGCGCCCGAGTGTGGGGAATCGGCGAAGGCTTCAAAGCCGAGCCCTGGTGGTTCAAGGCTCTGGTACTCGGCGCGGGCCGCACCGCCCGACGCGACGGTGTGGTGCGCCTGGCCATCAGCGCCAAGCAACTCGGACGACCCGGGCCGCGTCAGGCCATCCTCGATGCCATCGACCTGTCCCTGCACCACGGAGCCGAGGCCGGCGTCTACGAATGGCTGCCGCGCAGCAACTCTCGCGTGGCCTGACGCCGGCCGCTCTGCCCTGTTCGCCCCATTCCGCCCCCCGGTCCGGCCCCCGGTCCCGCGTGAATGGACCCTTGCACGGTCCAGACGTATGTGCACCGCTCCCCGGAAGTTGGACTGAGTAATTCAGTTCCGACTACCGGGGAGTTTTGTATGCGTGCACGAAGTTCACTTACCGAGGATCAGCGGGTCGCGGCGGTAGCGTTGTTCGAGGATGGTCTCGGTGCCGTCTCGGCTGCTAAGAAGGTCGGTGCCGGTAGGTGCGCTGTGGCCATGCTCTACGACCGGTGGCGGGTTCGAGGGAGGAATGCGTTGGTGGAGAAACCGGATCGACAACACTTCTCGTTCGAGTTCAAACTTGCTGTGGTGCAACGTGTTTTGGCTGGGGAGAACAAGATCGAGCTCGCCCGCGAGTACGGACTGTCGTCGGCGAAAATCATCGAGCCCTGGGTCCGCGGATACCGCCGCGACGGCGACGAGGCGCTTCGACCGAAACGGGCAGGTCGCCGACCGGCACCGGGAGTCGATCCCGGGGAGGCCGGTGAACTCGACCGCCTGCGTGAGGAGAACGAGCGGTTGCGCACGCAGGTGGCGTACCTGGGAAAATTGCGGGCCTTGAGGGAACAGGGACGACGGTGAAGGTTCTCGCTGTCATCGCCCTCAAGGCTCAGTACCGTCTCGATGTGCTGCTCGACGTCGCCGGCCTGGCCCGCTCGACGTTCTTCTACCGTCAAGCTCAGTTACGCAGGCCCGACCCGAAGGCCGCGCTGAAAGCAGCGGTGACCAGCGCGTTCGAGAACAACCATCGACGCTACGGGCATCGACGTGTGCACCGAGTGCTCGTCGAGGCGGGGTGGCGGGTGGCGAAGAAGACGGTGCTCGCGTTGATGCGCGAGCTCGGGTTGGCGTGCCGTGTGCGGCGCCGTCGACGGTATGTCTCGTATCAGGGGCAGGTCGGGGCGGTCGCTGCGAACATCCTCGATCGTCAGTTCGCGGCGCAGGCCCCGAATCAGAAGTGGGTTACCGATGTCACCGAGTTCCGGGTCGGGACGCGAAGTTGTATCTGTCTCCGGTGATGGACTTGTTCGACCGCCAGATCATCTCGTATTCGATCGGTCGGTCCCCGACGACGGAGTTCACCAACCGTTCCCTGCGGGCAGCATTGGATACCCTCGGTGAACAGGATTGCCCAATTGTGCACTCGGATCAAGGATTTCACTACCAGCATTCCTCGTGGCGACGGTTGCTCGACGATGCGGGAGCGATCCAATCGATGTCCCGCAAAGCCAACTGCTACGACAACGCGATCATCGAGAACTTCTTCGGACACCTCAAAGAAGAGATGTTTCATCACACCCGATACCTCGACCTCGGCACCTTGCACACCGCGATCGAGGACTACATCGACTGGTTCAACAACGACCGCATCTCGTTACGCCTCGACGGCCTGAGCCCGGTGCGATACCGAGCCCAGGCCCTCGCGGCCTAGGATTTCAATTAACGGTCCAACCTACGGGGTCCAGTGCAATGCAAGGGTCCATTGACGCGGACGGGGTAGGGGCCCCGCGGGAACGTCGGTCAGCTACCTGTCGTCGAATAAGCCGTTTCGTTCTCCGATCCAGCCGAGACGGTTCGGCGAGCGCATGACGTCAACCGTTTGACGTACTGCTGATTTTCTCGAATATCCCGCGCCACCTGGTCGGCCGACCACCCTGCATGCTGCTCCAGAATTCGTCCCACGGCCTCCGCGGTACCGTCCTGCACGCCGGGTTCGATGCCGAGCATCATGCGGCGGTGCAGAATATCGCCCAGGGTGACCGCATATTCCTCTCGGACGGCCAGGAGGACTTCCGCGGCCAGGAATGCGCCACGGCCGTGCCCCGCCACTTCTGCGAGTTCCGGTTCCGAGCGAGTGAGCTCGAGCAGCTCGTCGACTCGACTGCCGTATACGTCCACCAATCTGTCGATGAGTGATTCGGAGAGGCCGAGATCGGTTGCGGCCGAGCGCAGGGAGCGCGCCGGATCGGGTCCCGCACCGGGCAGTGGTGTGTTGCGTGCGTGGTAGGTCGGCTTCCCGAGTTTCATCTTGCGGTAGACCATCGTCAGCGTTTCCTCGGCCAGTGACAGGTGCGGCGTCAGCTTGCCGCCCACGACCGAGATCAGACCCTCCAGCTCGCCGTGGTCGACGATGTCGTGGCTGCGCGAGATGGCCCGAGTGTCCCCGTCCTCCTGGAAGGGCAGGGGCCGAACACCCGCGTACGTCATCACCACGGAATCGCGGTTCAGTCCTGCACCGGGGATCAACTCGTTGGTCTCGGCGAGGATGTAGTCGATCTCCTCCTGTGTTGCCGCAACGGTGTCGAGGTCGCCGTCGAAGCGGTCGTCGGTGGTTCCGATCAGGAAGTGCCCCCGCCACGGAATGACGAGCACAGCGCGGTTGTCCGAGCGAGCCTCGTAGTACACCGCACACGTCGGTGCGCCGGGAAACGGCCCGACGACGGCATGAGTTCCCTTGGTACCGCCGATCAATCGCGACATCGAGGGTGCGGAACCGACCAGAACGTCGTCGACCCAGGGGCCGGCAGCGTTGACGACCACCTTGGCCCGCACCGTCGCCGAGCGGCCGGTCATGACGTCCTGCAGCTCGACGCCGGTGACGGTGGCTCCCTGTGTCGTCAGCGCAACTGCGTGGGTGTGGTTACGCACGGTGGCACCGTGACGCGCCGCGTCGAGCACATTCTCCACGACCAACCGTTCGGCGAATTCGACCTGACCGTCGTAGTAGTGCAGACCTCCGCCGAGCGAGGCGGTGTCCAGACCTCCCAGCTCGACGGCCATGGCCTTCTTGTTCATCTTGCGGTGTCGAGGCACCGACTTGTTCCAGGACAATGCGTCGTACATGGCCATGCCCACCCGCATCATCCAACCCGGTTTGTGGTTGTGACCGTAGAGCGGAACGACGAACGGTAATGGCTTGACCAGGTGAGAGGCGATGTCGAACAGCGCTTCTCGGTCGCGCAGCGATTCGTGTACCAGTGCGAACTCCATGAATTCGAGGTAGCGAAGTCCACCGTGCATCAGCCTGCTCGACCAACTGGACGTGCCGCCGCCGAAGTCTCCCTTGTCGATCAGGAGGGTCTTCGTACCCTGCAGTGCGGCCTCGCGGGCTATCGCCGCCCCGTTGATGCCCGCACCGATCACGACGAGGTCGTAATCGTGCGCGGTCACCTCGTCGAGATCCAGTCGTGTGGTGTTACTCATGTCAGCCCTTCTCGTCGTTCCACTCGGTCGTCAGACCTGTTGTTGTGCAGTTACTTTCGTCCTGCAGACTGCTGCCACGGGCGAGCCTGGTAGACCGTGCCCGGGCGTGGGTAGAACTTGCCCGACGCCAACCGGCGGGTGTAGCTGTCGATCGGAGTCGCGTCGGGATCTATTCTGATCTCGACCACTGTGGGTCCTTCGGTGCTGAAGGCCTTGTCGAATGCGCTGGCCAGCTCGTCGGGTGAGGTGACCAGAATTCCCTGCATTCCCAGACCCGCCGCCGCTGCGGCGTACGAGGTGCTTGCCTTCTCGCTCTCCAGGTCCACGGAGTAGCGCAGTCCCTCGTAGTGCAGGTGCTCCCACATGCGGAGCCAGCCCCACGTTCCGTTGTTGAGCACGACGTGCACGATGTTCATCCCATGTGCGGCCTGAGTGGCCAATTCGCCTACCGAGTAGCTGAATCCGCCGTCACCCGAGACAGTGACGACGCGCGCCTCCGGCCTGGCCTTCGCGGCACCCATCGACGCCGGAGTCGAGTAACCGAGACCGCCCTGGCCGCGTGCGAACAGGAAGTTGCGCCCGGGCACCGGGTTCTTCAGATAATTCGATATCCATCCCGCGCTGAAGCTGGCATCGGAGACGACGATGTCGTGAGGTCGGAGATGCTTGGCCAGCTCGGTCATGGCCCGCGGCGGCATGACCGGGCTTGCATCGCTCAGCCGCAGCGGTTCGGTCGAGGCCCACGCGGCAAGCTTGGACTCCGCAATTCGGCTCTGCCACTGAGGAACCGACTTGGCTTCTACCAGGGGGATAAGTGCCTCGACGGTGGCCTTGACATCGCCCAGCAGTCCGACCGAGGGGCCGAACGTCCGGCCGAGCTGACTGCCGTCGACGTCTACCTGGATGGTCATCTGCTCGGGTTTAGGCAGGGCCCAGTTGAGCGAAGTATTCTGTCCTACTTTCGATCCCAACCAGATGATGAGATCGGCCTCGCCTGCGAGTTCACGCGCGGCCTGTGATCCCAGTGGGTTCAGGACGCCGACCGAATAGCTCTCGGTTTCGGTGACCGAGCCCTTGCCGGTGAAGCTCGTGGCGACGGCAGCGCCGATGAGAGTCGCGAATTCGGCCAGCTCCGCGGTCGCTCGCGAACCCAGAACACCGCCGCCCGCAATGATGTACGGACGCTCTGCCTTCGCGATCAGGGCTGCGGTCGTGCGCAATTCGTCGTCGGACGGCCGGCTCCGGTAGGCAGGAGCGGAGTTGAATCTTTCCTCGACCTCGAGATCCTTTTCATCCCACTCTTCGTCGAGCACGTCGTGTGGGATCACCACGGCCGTCGGTCCGGGCTTGCCGGTCGTGGCGGTGCGGAAGGCTGCTCGCACCAGGTCTGGAACCGTCTCGAGATCCGGAGCCAGCCAGGACTGCTTGGTCATCGTCTGCAGGAACGGCATCTGGTCGAATCCCTGTGAACCGACGCCACCGTCGCGCAGCGGAACCCAGGACCGCGGAAGTTCTCCGACGATGGCAACGATGGGAACCGAGGCGTTCATGCTCTCGATGAGTCCATCGGGAAGTTTCGTCGTTCCGGGCCCGACCGTGACGTCCACAATTCCGGGCTTGCCGCTCACTCGGGCGTAGGCGTCGGCGGCGTATGCCGCGGAACGCTCGTCGCGGCAACCGAGATGGGACATGTCCTTTCGGTTGGACAGGCCCTGGTAGAACGCAGCCGTCTGGCCGCCGGGCTGTCCGAATACCTGTGTCACTCCGTGCTTGCGCAGAATTTCTGCGACGAGATCGCCACCGTGTGGCATAGGACACGCTCCTTGTTGTTGGGATCGAAAAATATTGGCGGATTTAAGGAAACGGACTCGATTCAGAGTCCGCCACCGGACTCGGCGGCCCGGTCGAGTACGCGATCGATGAACTCATCGGTCCAGCGGCCGGATACGAGCAACGCATCGCACAGCGTGAACCGGTCTCGCATCAGCGGCAGTGTGCGCATGATCCAGCGCACTGTCTCGCGGTCGACAGGTGGCGTCAGCTGCGAGAACTTCGTGGGTGCACCGATTGCGGCCAGATCGGCTGCGATCTCGGACGCCGGTCGGAGCAGGGCACTCAACACCCGGCGATGCTCGGGCCACGTCGCTACGAATTCCGAGAGTTCGGCACGTACGCCGGACCATCTGGCCATCTTCTGTGCCACATTGCGCGCACAGCCGGCACCGATCTTGCCGGAGGGATCGATCGATTCCCATGCCCTGGTGACCGAATTCTCGAGATCGGGTATCGGTGTCGTTGCGACGTCGACATCGATGGAGACGTCATCGAAGGACTCGATTGCGCTCTCCCACAACGCCGCCGATATCACCGATGCGACACCCACCTGAGCTCCGTGCAGATCGTGTTCGGCGCCGCGGGCCACTGCTGCCATGTCGATCAAGTGGCTGATCAGATGTTCGCATCCCGACACCACTGCCGTTGTCCCGGTGACGCCGATGCCGAGCCCCCCGTAGGTGAGAGTATCGAGGAGGGCCTCGAGATCGAGCTCCGACAATGACGTCGCATCCCGAAGTCCCTGCGCTGCTGCACCGATCACGTCGAGAACGCCGGATTCGAACTCGCCGTCCATGCCCAGAGTGCAGGCTAGATACCAGTCGGCAGGTGCGCACCAGATCGCGGCTGCATCTCCGAATCCGGCCCTGGTAAGCGCGGCCGGCGCCTGTGCAATCACGTCGTGGTCGATGATCAATGCGACAGGCCAGGCGGTGGGAACCGTACTTTTCGCGCCGTTGCGAACCAGGACCGACAGCGGATCGGAGAAGCCGTTCACCGAGGCGCACGTCTGGATCACCACGAGGGGAACGTGATGGCGCTGCGAGAGCACCTTGCCGAGATCGACTATGGTGCCGCCGCCGACGGCCACGATAGCCGCACACCCGGAACTGGCTGCAGCAGAACTGTCCACCGTGGCCTCGTCGAGGATCACCGTGCCGTGCTGTTCGTTCGGAACCAGCACCGCAGTGGTGAAGTGACCGGCAACAGTGCTGTCGATCTCGGCGAGGACGTCGCGTGAGCCCACCGAGATCGGTGTGCCGTCGTGCAGGATCACCGCTGTGCCCGAGGTATCGAGATCGGCCAGTACGGAGTTCAACTCCGTCAGCGCCCCCGGAGCGCTGACGAGCGTACGCAGCGTCGACGTATCGTGGTCGATGCCGATGTGCGCGAGATAGTGGTGAGTACCCGCCACACCCACGGTCCGTGGCCGGCTCACTGTGTACGCCGACCCGAGGATGCGGGCAGGAGATCCGCGACCGATTCGACGATGTAGGTGGGCCGACCACCGGGCTCGGTTCGGTCGACGTCGTCGAGAGTCGATTCTCCGGTGAGAACGAGAGCCGTGGAGGTTCCCGCGTTCACCCCCATCGCAATGTCCGTGGTGAGTCGATCGCCGACGACAAGCGTGGTGGCCGGATCGATTCCGGTCAATGCGCTGATGGTCTCGAACATGAACGTACTGGGTTTGCCCATCTGCGCGACTGCGACAAGTCCGGTACTCGCCTCGATGGCCGCCGTCACTGCCGCCGCGTCCGGATCTCCGAATCCCCCGGGCAGGGGACAGAACCTGTCGGGGTTGGTGGAGACGAGAATCGCGCGACGGTAGACGGCGAGCGCCTCGAAAGCGATCTTGAGTTTGCGGTAGTCGAATCCGCGGTCGTAGCTCGCGACCACGACGTCGATCTCGCGTGGATCCTCGCTCAATTCGAGGCCGGCCGCCGAGATCGATTCCCGCAGTGGCTGTTCACCGATGACGAAGATCTTGCTGTTCGAGGCATTCTCGGTCAGCCACCGGACTGTCGTCATCGACGTGGTGATCACGTCCGACAGTTGTGTCGGTATGCCGAGCGAGGTGAGCTTGTCGGCGTACTGCTGCGGCGCACGAGTCGGGTTGTTGCTGCAGAACACAACTCGACGGCCGTGGTGGCGGAGCGCTTCCACCAGGTGCGCTGCCCCCGGCAACAGCTCCTCGCCGAGATACAGCGTTCCGTCGAGGTCGAAGATGTACGACTCGAACAGCTGTGTCGGTTCTCGCAGAATCGACTGCGTGAGCGTCGCAGTCTGCGTCATCGGGCTGTGACCTTGCGCGCCCAGCCCTTGGAGAGTTCGACTGCCTCGATCCACCCCGCGTACATTTCCTCGGCCTTGTTGCGGTCCATCTTGGGCTCGAAGGTGCGGTCCACCGACCACAGAGCCTCGATCTCGTCGAGGGATTCCCATACCCCCGTGCTCAATCCGGCCATCAGCGTCGCACCCAACGCGGTTGCTTCGGTGATGGCGGGTCGGATCACCGGGATGCCGAGGATGTCGGCCTGGAGTTGGCAGAGCATGTTGTTGTTCACCGCTCCGCCGTCGACCCGTAGCTCGGGCAGGCTGACCTGACCGTTCGCCGTGATCGCATCCACCACGTCGCGGGTCTGGAAGACCATCGATTCGACGGCTGCGCGGATGATGTGCAGTCTGTTGGTCGAACTGCTCATTCCGACGATGCAGGCACGGGCATAGGGATCCCAGGTCGGTGCCGCAAGTCCGGTGAAGGCTGGAACCAGGTACACGCCGTCGGTGCTGGCCACCTGACCTCCGTACCATTCGCAATCAGCAGCTCCGTGAATGAGTTTCATGTCGTCGCGCAGCCACTGCATGGTCTTTCCCATGCTGAACAGCACGCCCTCGTTTTCGTAGCGGACGTCGTCTCCGACACCCCAGGCCACCGATGTCGTTGCGCCCTCGACCATCTGAGGTGTGTCGCCGCAGTTGATCGTCAGGACTCCTGCTGTCCCGTAGGTCATCTTGGCCTGACCGGCCCGGAAGCAGACCTGCCCGAAGAGCCCGGCTTGCTGATCGCCCATGTTGGAGGCGATGGGAATCGGGGCCCCGAACGTGGCACCGGCATCGCCCACGATCGTGTCCGAGGGGACGACCTTGGCGAGCATGCAGCGCGGAATGCCGTACGCGTCGAGCAGATCCTGATCCCACTCGCGGGTGTGGATGTTGAACATCATCGTTCGCGAGGCGTTGGAGTAGTCGGTGACATGTGCGCCTCGTCCGGTGAGGTTCCAGATCAGCCAGCTGTCGATGGTGCCGGCCAGTAGCTCGCCCTTTTCTGCTCGTTCCTGCGCTCCGGGTACCGTTTCGAGGATCCAGGCGATCTTCGAGGCCGAGTAGTAGGCATCGGAGTTCAAGCCGGTCCGCTCGCGAATGACGGAGTCGAGTCCGCGCTCGCGCCAACGCTCGATCACGCCGTTGCTCTGCCTCGATGCCCAGACCACTGCGTTGTGGATCGGTCGCCCCGACTCCTTGTCCCAGACCACGGCCGTCTCGCGTTGGTTGGTCAGTGCGATCGCGGTGATGTCGGTCGGTTCGAGGTCAGCGCTCCGCAGCGCCTCGCGCATCGTTTCCAGTTGGGCAGTGAGGATTTCGAGTGGGTCGTGTTCGATCCATCCGGAGTTGGGATAGATCTGGGTGATCTCGCGCTGAGCGACTGCGCGGACCTCGCACTTCTCATCGAAGATGAGAGTTCTTGCGCTGGTGGTGCCTTCGTCGATTCCGAGAATGTACTGAGTCATGGCTGACGCTCTTTCCGTCGAGGGTGGCGAGATGGGTTCGGTGTTTCGAGGTGATCTGCGGAGGTGCCGCTGTGGGGCCGAGAGCCGGAGTCAGACGAGTCCGAATACGAGTTGGATTCCGACGATCAGCGACGTCGTGACTGCGATGGCGCATGCCGGAGGATCGAAATGGCTGTCTCCGAGCGTGTGGAACATTCGAGAGCTGAGCTCAGCGAGAAATGCGCTGAACAGTGCTACACCGACGGCCCCCAACAGAGCGACCGTGCTGGGTGCGCCTGCGGAGAGAAGCGCAACGGCTGCCAAACCGGCGGGCAGCGTGATGTGGTGCGATACCGGACCGGACAGGCCGATCTGCAGCAGCAGGAGTGTGGTGGCACTGAACCCGAAGAGGAGAATCGGGCCGAGGGCCCGCGCCGACTCCGGCAGGCTGACGATCAGCCACCCCGCTGCCAGACCGAATCCGACAGCGACGGTGCCGACCTGCAATCGATGTGACTGGAACGGCAGCCAGGCCTGCGTTGCGGTCGGGTGCCACCGGGTGGCGATCTGTGCGCCCGGCCCACCATGGTTCGAGGGCACCAGCCCGGTTCGACCGAACGAAAGGCGCGTTGCCGCAGCAAGTATGACGACCGTGAGCGCGACCGTATCGGTGAGCACGACCGTCGCGCTCAGGGTCGAGTTGATGCTCAGAACGGACTTGAGCCCCTTCTCGAGTGCGAATCCGAGTACTCCGAACGCTCCGCCGACGAGCAGGACACTGCTACTGCCGAGGCCGACGAGCGGCGAGAGAATGTTCTTCCCGTCGTCCAGTTTGCCGGTGCGCTTGGCGTAGGCCGCTGCCGCAACCGCCCCGACGAACGCTACCTGGGGGCCTAAGAAAGGCCCGAATGCCAACTGCCCCAGGAAGTCGTAATCGACGCCGGCCAGCGCTGCCACCACGCCGAAGATGCAGAAGATGCCGCAGAGGCTGAAGACGAACAGCCCGCCGAGTGCGGCACCGACCAATCCACCTCCGAATGCAGCGATGTAGGCAACGAGTTGTAGATCCACGACAAGAGTCCTTTGTTCGAGACGGTGAGGTGCCCGATCGTCGGGATCCTCGTGGTCGAGCCCGGCCACTCCCGACCCGAGGTAACGGGTGAGGAATGCGGGTGGAACCTCTTCGATTGCCACCGGCCCAGCAGGCGAATGAGGTGGCCCAGGAGCTCGTGTTCGAGCGGCTTCGGGGTAAGAGGATCTGTCTTCGTGTTTATGCCGGTTTATGCGGCTTAGTGACGAAGTTAACTCAGTGTGGAGTGGCAGTCAACATCTACCGAGCGGTAACATCGACGACTTCAAATGCCGTTTCACTAGGCTTGCAACAGAAACTATGTGATCCTTGTCATGGAGTCCTGGGGCAGCGGCCCTCCGCGCAGGACCGTGAGAACTGCATTAATCCGCAGTGGGAATGGTGGTCATGGAGCAATACATCGTCGGCATCGACGCCGGCGGAACCTTCGTCAAAGCCGGGCTGTTCGATGCGAGCGGGCGCGAGTTGGCAGTAACGAAGGAACTGAGTCCGCACACGGAGGCGCGTGATGGAAAGCGTGAACAGGACCCGGATGCGTTGTGGCATGCCGTGTGTTCCTCGACGCAGACTCTGCTTCGGTTATCGGGCATCCGGGCGCAGGACATCGCCGCGATTTCGGTCACCGGCTACGGCAGCGGGCTGTGGCTGGTCGACGCAGACGGCGTCGCACTCGGAAACGGAATTCTCTCGACCGATGTGCGGACGGAGCTCGACGCCACATCGGCCGTGGACGATGCGACAGCAGCGCAGGTCGAACGACTGGTCTCGCAAAGGATGTGGAGCGGCCAGACCGCGGCACTACTGAGGTGGTTCGACGAGTACGAGCTGACGATGCGGTCCCGGGTGCACCGCGTCCTCGCGTGCAAGGACTACATCAGGGCCCGACTGTGCGGGGACATGTCGACCGATCACACCGACGCAGGACTCACCGGATTGTGCGACATCGAGCGAAACGAGTGGTCGGCGGACGCCCTCCGCCTACTCGGAATCTCTCGGTGGCGCGAGAAGTTGCCGACGATCGGCCCAGGAGCAGAGACGGTCGGCGTAATCACCGCTGCTGCTGCCGAACTCACCGGCTTGGCGGCGGGCACCCCGGTGGTCAGGGGCGTGGTCGATGTTGCCGCGTGTGCGCTCGCCTCACGGGTTCTGGACGAGGGGCACATGTCGGTTATCGCAGGGACATTCGGAATCGACCAAACACTGCATCCGCGCCCCAGAACCAGTACGCCCCCATTGCTTCAGTGCCGATACATCACAGGCGACGCGTATCTGGCGAGCGAGGGTGGGATTACCTCGGCGAGCAACCTCGAATGGTGTTGTCGGCAGATATTTCGACACCGGCCCGACGACGCCATCGCCGAAGGCGGCGACATCTATCGCCAGTGCAACGACGCGGTCGCTCGAGCGTACGCCCGAGGTCGCTCCAGTGACATGATGTTCTTCCCGTATCTGTTCGGTGGACCCGACGGCGCTCCGGCCGGCTTGCTCGGCGCGGTTGCCGAGGACGGGTTCGACGACGCAGCACTTGCGGTGTACGAGGGAATTGCGTTCGCGCACAAGGGCGATATCGAGTTGCTCCTCGGGGGCGACGATGCGGCTCGGCCGACGGTCGTCAGGATGTCGGGGGGTGCCTCACACAGCCCGATCTGGCCGCAGATATTCGCCGACGTTCTCGGCCTCCGCGTGGACGTCGCCGATCGAGGCGAGATCGGAGTTCGCGGTGCTGCGATCACGGCCGCGGTGGCAGTCGGAATGTTCGCTGACTTCGACACCGCCGCAGCCGTATTCACGCCCGTGATGCGATCCTACGAACCCGATCCGCAGAAGGTGCTGTCGATGCGCGTGCGGTACGACCGTCATCGCGCACTGACCACTGCACTGAGTGCGGTCTGGAACGGACTGGATACGGTCGGCGATCGCTACAGCGATCGGTCCGCCGTTGCAGCGGATACCTGACCGAGCGGATCGATGTCGTCGACGGAGATGCACTCGACGCCGCTGTCGCGATATTGCTGTAGCAGCGCCGGATTCAGTCCCGGCTCGACCGCCAGGGTGGTGATGGACGCCAGAGGAGCGACCTGGAACGCGCCGGAGTAACCCAGCTTGTCGCTGGTGCACAGGACGATCGAGCGATGGGCACCCTCGATCATCGCTCTTTTGATCTGTGCCTCCTCGTACTCGAAATGAGTGATGCCGGAGTCGACGTTGATGCCCAGGATGCCGAGGATCGCGACATCGGCGTTGATCGACTCGTAGGTCTTGAGGGTCTGGGCTCCCACCGTCACCATGGCGTTCTTCAGCAGGCGACCCCCGACCACGACGACCTCACACTGCGGGTGCTCCGCTAGATTCACCGCAGTCGACGGGCTGTGCGTGACGAAGGTTGCCCGAAGTTGCGGGTCCAACTGTTTCGTCACCTCGATTGCCGTCGTACCGCCGTCGATGAGTATCACCTGCCCGTCCTGCAGCAGGCTCGCGGCAGCGCGCGCGACGAGCGACTTGGCCGAGGCTTCCTGGTCGCGTCGGTCCCGGTAGTCCTGGCGCAAGGTGGACACCACCAGTGCACCGCCGTGCACTCGCTTGAGCTTTCCTTCCGCGCCCAGCTCGTCGAGATCCCGGCGAATGGTGTCCTCGGAGACGTCGAACGTCACAGCGAGCTCGGAAGACAGAATCTTGCCTGTCGTACGCAAAAGCTCGAGGATGCGGAAATGCCGCTCGGGCTTGAGAAGTGTGGCCACCAGGGCATCGTATCTGCCGACTGCGGTCGTAGACTCGTCAGCGATGAGTAATTCGAGTGTGACCCTGGACGACATCGTTGCCGCACATCGACAAATGCGCGAGCGCAATCCGCTGGTCCAGTGTCTGACCAACACCGTGTCGGTTCAGTTCGTCGCCAATGCATTGCTGGCCGCCGGGGCTGCTCCGGCGATGGTGGACAACCCGGAGGAGGCGGCCGGCTTCGCGGAGATTGCCGACGCGGTCCTGGTCAACCTCGGGACTCCCACGGCCGCTCAGGTGGAGAGTTCTCGCCTGGCGTCGGCTGCCGCGAGGGCAGCGGGTAAGCCGTGGGTTCTGGATCCGGTGGGGGCAGGCGGTCTACCGTGGCGTACCCAGGTGGCTGTCGAGCTGCTTGCCAACCGCCCCAGTGTTATTCGTGCGAATGCGTCCGAGGTCATGGGTCTGGCGGGCGCTCGAGGGGCATCGCGAGGGGTGGATTCGTCTGCACGAGCGGAAGATTCTGTCGATGCGGCGCGTTCGCTGCTGGATCGCGCCGAGACAGTGGCGGCGTCGGGGGACGTCGACCACATTCTCGGGCCCGACGCAATGGTGAAAGTTGGCGGTGGAAGTGCACTGCTGCAACGAGTTACCGCTACCGGATGCGCCCTCGGTGCGCTGACGGCGGCCTACTGCTCCGTGACATCGTCCGCGCTGATCGGTGCAGTGTCTGCGCACGCCCATGTCGCGGTCGCGTCGGAGATCGCCGCCCGGTCCACATCGCGACCGGGATCGTTCGCTGCCGCGTTCCTCGACGGACTCGACACGGTCGACGAGTCGGCATTGCGAGAACTGGTACGGCTCGACACTGCCTGACACTGCAACGGTTGCTCCACCCTGCGGCGCAATCTGCGGGATTGCGCTGCGATCTGCCGAAAGTGGAGCACCCGTTGCCGATCCTGAGGTGCCCGGTCAGACAGAGACGGACGATTCCTCGGGAAGCTCGCGAATTTCGGCGTCGGACATGTCCTTGAAACGGCCGTAGTAGATGCCACGCGCCTGTTCCGCGACAATGGCCTGATGGATGGGGAAGGCCATCTTCGGAGCTACCGCACGCAGGAACTCGATGGTCTCGGACAGCTTCGACCACGGTGCGGCTGCGGGAAGGGCGAGCACGTCGATCTGCTGCTCGGGCACGAACAGCGAGTCGCCTGGATGGAACAGCTGACCCGGATTTTCCGGAGTGCCGAGCAGATACCCGGTGTTGTCGATCTCGGGTAGTTCGGGATGGATGACGGCATGGGTGCCGCCGACCCCGGTGACGGTGATGCCGCCGACAGCGAAGGCTTTACCTGCGGGAGCTGCGGTCCACTTCTCGCCGAGCTGGCCCGCGGTCATGGGATCGGCATGCAGAGCCGCTCGCGGATTCGCGTCGAGAAGAGTGGGAAGCCGTTGCAGATCGATGTGGTCCGGATGCTGGTGCGTCACGAGGATCGCGTCGAGTCCGGTGATGCCCTCGAAACCGTGGGAGAAGGTGCCCGGATCGAACAGCACCGTGGTGCCGTTGAGTTCGACCAGAACGCAGGAATGTCCGAAGTGTGTCAGCCGCATGGACTCCACAGTAAGCGCGGTTTCGCGCCTTCCGCCAGGGCTGCGTAGACTCCCACCTGCCGGTAACTGTCTTGCTGTACGTATTTCAAGGAGCGCTTTCGTGGCCCGAGTCGTTGTCGATGTCATGCCCAAGGCCGAGATTCTCGATCCACAGGGCCAGGCGATCGCCGGGGCGCTCGGTCGGCTGGGGATTTCCGGCGTGTCCGACGTTCGTCAAGGCAAGCGTTTCGAGCTCGAGGTCGACGGCACCGTAGACGACGCAGAGCTCGAGAAGATCGCGGAGTCACTGCTGGCCAACACCGTCATCGAGGACTGGACGGTCACTCGGGTGTCGGTAGAGCCCGTCGCATGAGCGCCCGCGTAGGTGTCATCACCTTCCCCGGCACCCTCGACGACGTCGACGCCTCCCGCGCGGTCACCCTCGCCGGCGGTGAAGCCGTCAGCCTGTGGCACGCCGACGCCGATCTGAAGAACGTCGATGCCATCGTCGTGCCCGGCGGATTCTCGTACGGCGACTACCTGCGGGCCGGTGCCATCGCCCGGTTCGCTCCCGTGATGGAATCCGTGGTGAAAGCCGCCGAGGGCGGTATGCCGATTCTCGGTATCTGCAACGGCTTCCAGGTGCTCTGCGAGGTCGGCTTGCTGCCAGGCGCACTCACCCGCAACGAGCAGTTGCACTTCGTCTGCCGCGATCAGTGGCTGGCAGTGGAGAACACCGACACCGCGTGGTCGTCTCGCTACGAGCCCGGTGCCGAGATTCTGATCCCGGTCAAGAACGCCGAAGGCCGATTCCAGGCTCCGCAGAAGGTGCTCGACGAACTCGAGGGCGAGGGCCGCGTCGTATTCCGTTACCGCGGCACCAACCCGAACGGATCCCAGCGCGGGATCGCCGGTATCTGCTCGGCCAACGGTCGAGTTGTCGGTCTGATGCCGCACCCCGAGCACGCCACCGAGCCGCTCACCGGACCGAGCGACGACGGACTCGGCATCTTCTACTCGGCGCTGGACACCATCGTCAACGCCTGAACCGAACCTGTCGGTGGTCGCCGTTACTGTGCCGCCATGACACTGAACTTGGCGATGATCACGTTCGACACCACCGATCCGGGTCCGCTTGCGCGCTGGTGGGCAGAGCAGGTGGGCGGATCGATCGTGGAGGAGAACGACGGCTGGTTCTACGTCGTCGCTCTCGCTTCGGCTCCGTACAGAATGGCCTTCCAGAAGATCGACGACCCCACGTCGGGCAAGAATCGCGTCCACCTCGACATGACGACGGAGAACCTCGACGCCGAGGTCGCGCGCCTGGCCGAGGCAGGTGCGACAGAAATTGCGCAACACACCATGGGCGACTTTCGTTGGGTGACGCTGAGCGACCCCGACGGGAATGTGTTCTGCGTGTCCGGGTCGCACTGAGCGCCGAATGCCTGCCCAAGCATGGGTGACTCTGATCGTCGGTGTGCTCGCCGTCGTCGGGGTGGCTCTTACCGTGCGACAGCGCACTGTGGCCGACAAGCGCGCCCAGGCGTGGCTTCACTTGTCCACCGGACACATGTCCGGGTGATCTCCGCTCTGGGGAGAATTCTCGCCTCGAAGCTGGTGCCGTCAATAAGAATGGACGGTTCACATCTGCGTATGGGGCAAGACTCTACGACTGGTTAGCTGGCTTAGCAGCCGAAACGCCCGCCCCGGTGACCGGGGCGGGCTCTTCTGATTCGCGGGTGGTCCCCGTTCATGATCGGGAGAGTTCAAAGTCTCCGAGAAGTTCGCGATGTTCGGTCGCGCCGGACACGTATCTCCACAACCAGCCAGACCACCGCACACACAATGGCCAAACCCCAACCGGCAACGGCGGCCCCCGGCGCATTCACGTAGTACGCGCAGAAGACAGATGCCGTAATGAGAGCCGCGAAAAGCGGTCCAGCCCAGCGGCGATCGAGTTTCAACGCAACCATCCTTCGATCATTCCCATGAACGTTCAACGCACGCATATACGACACCACCACTGAAGCCAATGACGCCCGCGATGCAGATAACGCACCCGGCACCGGCTGTGAGGAGGCAAGCAATGGCACAAATGTTACTCAGGCCCGCTGCGACCCATGCGGGAACTCCCGCGCTGGCCAGGCAGTTGTTGAGCTTGCCCCAGTTCATGCCCCGCGCCTGCGGGTCACTGTCATCCCCTGAAGCATTCTCCGCTGTCACCGTCTCGTCGTAGATCAGCTCACCGTCAACCCATGACTGGACCGTTCCTGACGTGTCGCTGATCGTGTGGAGTTGATTCTCGATCATGCCTGTCCGAACGAAATCTGAGTCGAACAGTACGGCCACCGACGCACCGTGGGGAACTGTCGGACCGCGGATCGGAATGCTCACGACGTACGTCCCCTCGGGGACGACCTTCACCATCTGAGAAGCGACGTCCAGACTGTCGCCGGGCTGGAGGTGAATGCCTGTCCGTTCGACCTCCGTGGCCGCGGAATCTTTCAGCCTGTCGCCGTCCTCCCCGGTCACCTCGGGGTACGTCACGGCGTCCTGCGTTTTCTGGAGGAAATCGGATACGTTTCCCTCCGCAGGTGGTGGAGCAGGTTGTGCTGCTGCGATTGAGCCGCTGCTGAACGTAGCTAGCAGAACAGCCAAAAACATCGAAAGCAACACTCCTGCAACAGTGTTACGCAATCTACTCATCATTCGACCTTCTCTCTGAGATTTCGGCGAATGATCGGACAGAGCGAGCTCGAGCCCGAACCTTCACATGGTCTTTCGTTCACTGCATGTACGGGACGCAACGGAAAACGACGGTCCCTTCAACAGCGCAGCGCGCAGCAAAGGGAGTGATGTGGAGGCCCACCCGACGCCGACAGGGTTAAACCTCAGACGCTGCTATAGCGTGAGTAAAAGCTAGCAAAAGTCACTTGGTGTTGCAACGGTGAGCGCCGCACAGTTCGGTTCAGCTCGCGTGTTCGACCGCGAGCTCGTCGAACACCAACAAAATCGCGGTGACCGCGTCGGAGAGGCCAACGGTGTGCATGCTCGCCGTCATCTCCACGTACCCGCCCCCGTCACGAATGCGAAGACGAACCGACGAACCCCGGCTGCCTGTTGACTCTTCCATTCCACGTGCAGTCGAACGAACCATCTCGGCATCGTCTGGATGAACGAAAGCTCCACCTGCATCGAGGTCAAAACGCTGCCACAGGATGTTTTCCGGTGCTTCCCCGTCCCAATGCAGCAACACCAGCGTCTCCGGGTCGAGTACTGCCCGATGCTCACCAGATCGGCGCATAGATCTCGCTACCGCCTCTGCAACACTTGCATTAGCCGAGCATTCTGCTGAAAGCATTGCGGCGGAACCTAAGTCGAGTGAAATTCCTCGAAGAACCCCGCGGCGGGGCGAGTGGTCACCACCGGTACACCCAAACCGGGCGATTATCTGCAACTCCCGATCATCGGCGTCTGGACGCCGCTCAACACCTCGAAGCTGCAAAACCCTCCCAGGCATACCTTCAATCACATCCGCCAGTACGCCGACTTTGTCCGACCCGAGCTCGAGCTTGCTCAGCCCCTCAGCGAAGGAGTAGTTCTGATCTACCCCCATTGAGGACCACGATTGACCCCCGCCGACGATCGCGCTTCGCCTACCACTGCCCGTATCCAAATCCCATGTGAAAGCCCATGCAGACGGCTTGCAGGAGGAGTCGGGCGAACCGTAGCCGAGCCGCAACCACACCCCGTGCACAACTCCGGAAACATCCTCGGCGATCGGTTCCGCCACCACCGACTTACCTCGCGACGACAACTCAACCATGCGATTCATCGCGCGTACCTCGCGCACCGCGGACAGCGCAGATGATCTGTCGTCGGACCGAAGGAAAGAAGCCAAGGGCACACGCTTCTTTGGAATATCCCCGACCGCCACGACGAATGGACGACCATCATCGAGCACGTCCACAAGCAACCACTGCGGCGTAGACATTCGATCCGCCCTTCATCGAAATTGAACTCGGCACGAGGCCGCCGACCCAGCTAGCAAACCACATCGAAGACCAATCGGTATGCGCGCCTGTTTGGAAGTTCTACGCAACGCAACGACCGGCTGACCAAATCGCAACGAAACAGCCCGCCTATGAAGGCAGACCGGTTGTATTCCCACATTCGACAGACCCTCGCGGGATCACAGTTGTTGTCTAACAACCAAGCCCGCACCAAAGTCAGGTTGTTGGCCCGGTATCGGCAGTCGACACCGCTTTGCCGGGCGTTCAGAGGAATCAGCCTGTCGTCGGTGGGCATCCACGAGTGATGGAGGAGGTGTCTTCGGGTTCGGATCAAGCTTCGCGGAGTCCGCGGACACCACTGTCCAACAGTGAACCTGGTAACGGATCACCTGGTGCCTCGAACGCACCGTCAGCGACAGTGACGAGGAAGCGGAGCTCGGCTGGGACGTCTTTGCGACGGTCACCGACTCCCCGCTCATCACCAGCACCGAACGTAAGGTGCTGCTGGCCGTTGCGGGCCGATCTGCACGTCGCGCACTGGCGCAACCGCGCGAAACCGCGCGAAACCGAGGACACTGATGGCGAGAGCGCGCAGGAGGACCCGCGATGACCACTACCGACGCACGCAACATCAGAGCACCACGGCCAACGGTCGCCGCTGCCGCTGCCCGCGCGTACATCACCATGGCCGAACGCGACCATCAACCCGTACCCGACTGGATTCGCGACGCTGCAGCGGGACGACCGACCATCCCGCCGCCCGAATAGCGGGTCTCTCGGCACGTGATCGCGGTCAGGCCGCGCACGCTCGCAACTCCGTCAAGGTCGAGGCGAAGATGCCCGTTGGCCCGAGCGATACGTCGCAGTACTCGCCGTCTCGCCAGAAGTACACCGCAGGCGACAGTGGGCTCGGTGTGTCTCGGGTGAATACCGATGCCAGCTCGCCGAGCAAGGCGGCCGCTGCGAGCGCCTCGTCTGCGTCCCGCGGCCGAAAACAGGCGAACTCGTAGGCGTTGGGAACGATGAACAACACTCCGTACAGGCACTCTCCCAGGTGCGTCGAGATCAAGGTGGTCATGTCGGCAACCTTCGACGCGAGATAGATCGAATCCCCGCTCAACACCTCGATGTCGATGCCGTTTCTGCTGAGGATCTGGACTTCCTCGAACTGCATCGCGGCCGTATTTCTCCGGCCGGCGGCCCAGGCGGCAGCGATGTCTCGGCCCACCAGGTGGCAATCCGCCAGTGTCACAGCCCGATTCGGTGATGACAGATTGAGCACCCGTCTCGGAGCGCCCGGCACGTCGAGCAATGGCACCGAGTAATCGTACGCATCCATTCGCTCGAGGGCGGACGGCGCGATGACGCGCTCACGCAACCTCGAGTAGAACTCGTCGTCGGACAAACCGGTGATGAAGTGTGGATTCGCCTCGCGCATCATCTCGATCATGACGTCGACGTGGCCTCCGATGATGTTGTCCCACGCAGTTCGGCTCACCCCCGCACAGCGGGCGAAAAGGTTCTCCAGCGGAAAGTGTGCGCCCGAATCGGCCGCCAGTGTTGTCGCGTCCTCGCGGTGAACCACCACGCCTCGCGTGCGAAACGCTTCGATCGTCTTCATCCGAACGATCGCGAGTGTGGTTGCGTGAACTGCCTGTTGGTTCGGTATCGGCTGATTTCTCATGAAGGTCCCCCCGGTCGATGTGTGCTCTTGGGGTGTTCGACGCGGCAGCTGCCACAATGGTTCCCATGTCGACTCACGCCTCCGCAACCGGTCTCTGCAACTTCGTCGACGTCTCGCCGTCGCCGTTCCACGTCTGCCGGACGGTGTCGGTGCAACTCGAGGACGCCGGCTTCGTGCGTCTCGACGAGACCGACGCCTGGCCCACGGAGCCGGGCCGCTACTTCCTGATTCGCGGCGGATCCTTGGTTGCGTGGAGTACCGAGCGTGACGGTTCCGGTCGTTCCGCAGGCTCAACTCCTGCCGCTTCCGGTCGTTCCGCAGGCTCCACTCCTGCCGCTTCCGGTCGTTCCGCAGGCTCCACTCCTGCCGGTCCCTTCCGCATCGTCGGCGGGCACACCGACAGCCCGAACCTTCGCGTGAAACAACATCCCGATCTGCAATCCGCGGGCTGGCAGATGGTGGGCCTCGAACCGTACGGCGGTGCCTGGCTCAACTCCTGGCTCGATCGCGATCTGGGTATCTCCGGTCGGTTGAGTATGCGCGACGGCAACACGGTCCGCGAGGTTCTGGTGAAGGTCGACGAGCCCATTCTGCGAGTTCCGCAGCTGGCGATCCACTTGTCCGAGGACCGCAAGGGCGTCACCCTCGATCCGCAGCGACACGTCAATGCCATTTGGGGAGTTGGGAATTCACCGCAGTCGTTCATTGCATACGTCGCCGAGCGAGAAGGCGTCGACCCGCGAGCGGTGCTCGGTTGGGAATTGATGACGCACGATCTGGCTCCCAGCGCGGTCGTGGGTGTCGAGTCCGAGTTGGTCAGTGCCCCGCGCCTGGACAATCAGGGCACCTGTTACGCCGGAACGCAGGCTTTGCTTGCGGCAGTGGAGAATCCGACCGCTGTCACTCCGGTGCTGGCCCTGTTCGATCACGAGGAAGTCGGCAGCATGTCCGATCGAGGCGCGTTCTCGGATCTGCTGAACACCGTGCTCGAGCGCATCGTGCTCGGACGTGGCGGCGGGCGTGAGGAGTTCCTGCGCACCATGGCCGGATCCATCTGTGCCTCAGGGGATATGGCGCATGCGACGCATCCCAACTACCCGGATCGGCACGAGCCCGCGCATCGTATCGAGCTCGGTGGGGGACCGGTACTGAAGGTCAACCAGAATCTCCGTTACGCAACGGATTCCGCCGGAGCGGGTGCATTCGCGCTGGCGTGCGATCAGGCCGGAGTTCCGTTGCAGCGCTACGTGCATCGCGCCGATCTGCCCTGTGGTTCGACCATCGGGCCGATCACCGCGTCCCGCACCGGACTGTCGACCGTGGACGTCGGCGCAGCGCAATTGGCCATGCACTCGTCGCGAGAGTTGATGGGAGCCACGGACGTGAAGGCCTACGCCGACGCGCTCGCGGCGTTCTTGGCACCCGCGCAGTAGCGCGGCGGCGGCCGGGGTTGACCGGACATTCGCAAACGCGCGCGCATTCGTCAGGTGCACGGGGAATGGTGCCCGATTCGGGGCTATTCCGCTCGCGTATGGCAAACGCGCGCGCATTTGCGGAATCCTG
>NZ_CAPS01000122.1 GCF_000333955.1 Rhodococcus sp. AW25M09 | reverse complement strand
GATCCTCGAGAACATGGAGATCGGCCACAACGTCATGCACGGCCAGTGGGACTGGATGAACGATCCGGAGATCCACTCGTCGGTGTGGGATTGGGATACCGCGTCCACCGCCGTCTCGTGGAAACACTCGCACAATTACGTGCACCACACGTACACGAACATTCGCGGCAAGGACAAGGATCTCGGTTACGAGATCATGCGGGTCGACCCACGTCAGAAGTGGAGTCCCGTCTACCTGGCCCAGCCGTTTTACAACGTTCTGCTGATGGCCTTCTTCGAGTGGGGCGTGGCACTACACGACCTGGATCTCGAGGCCCTTCGTCGTGGCGAGAAGAGCACCAAAGAACTCGTCGAGGACCTCAAGGGCATCGGCGTCAAGGCTCGCAAGCAGTTCGTCAAGGACTACGTGGGCTGGCCGCTGATCAGCGCAGGTGCCTTCGCATTGGCGCAGTTGGCGTCGGGCGGTCGTGTGCCGGAGAGCAAGAGGTCTCGTCTGGCGTCCAAGCTGCGTGGATCGGCTCGGTTCGGCAAGAACCGTAGGACCGCAGCGTTGATGGATTCACGCCTCAGTGGTGTCGAGAGCACGTTCCTCTCTACGGTGGCCGCCAACTTCACCGCCAATATCATTCGCAACGTCTGGTCGAACGCAATCATCTTCTGCGGTCATTTCCCGGACCAGGCCTACACCTTCAGCCAGGAAGAGGTCGAGAACGAGACCCGCGGCGGATGGTACGTCCGTCAGTTGGTCGGAGCCGCGAACATCGACGGTGGTCCACTGTTCCACCTGATGAGCGGCAACCTGAGCTACCAGGTGGAGCACCACCTGTACCCGGACATGCCCAGCACTCGGTACTCGGACGTCGCGCCGAAGATCAAGGACATCTGCGAGCGCTACGAATTGCCCTACAACACCGGACCGTTCTTTCAGCAGTGGGGCATGGTCCAGCGGACCATCGCAAGGCTGGCGTTCCCGGGCGGCAAGATGCGGCCGAAGCCGGGGCCCTACCGCCCCGAAGAGAGCTGGCGTCGCAAGTTCGCCGAGGGTGCCACCAAGGACAGCGAGGCCGCTAAGACGCGAGGCCGCGTTCCGGCGGGTCATCCCGCAGCCGGTCCGGAGCACAATTCCGGTGGTGTCGATGTTCAGCCGCCGCCCCGCGGCGACGACTGAAGCGAGTAGAACTTCCCAGCACGCTCCGATAACCGCGGCCACCCGAAACCGGGTGGCCGCGGTTTCTCGTTGCCGCGAGACCTCAGGCGGACCTCAGGATCCGTCGGTACCGTCTGGTTCAGGGGCGTGACGATTGGGTCAGCGGTGTGGGGACGCAGAGGTGTTCGCGTGTCCATCGACCACAATCGGGACGTGTTCGACAGTGCCCGGGTGGCAGCGTCGTACGTGGAGTACGCCGGTCCGACCGATGGCTTCCTCGATCGTGGGGAGGCGGCGGCATTGGTCGCTGCGGCCGGAGTCGCGCGCGGTACACCGGTGTTGGATGTCGGCGTCGGCAGTGGCCGCACCACGGCCATGTTGCGACTGATGAGCGAGAGTTATGTTGCGATCGACTACGCACCAACCATGGTCGACGCCTTCCGCCGGAACTTCCCGGATATGCAGGCGCACGTGGCCGACGCGCGC
The DNA here is from genome assembly GCF_000333955.1 of Rhodococcus sp. AW25M09. GTDB lineage: Bacteria > Actinomycetota > Actinomycetes > Mycobacteriales > Mycobacteriaceae > Rhodococcoides. Next base: position 12,339 of record NZ_CAPS01000122.1, on the reverse strand, counting down.
AATCTGAAGGACTTCGCGGACGGCGAATTCGGTCTGATCGTGTTCAGCAACAACGGAATCGACACCGTGACACACGAGGAGCGAAGGCTGGTTCTCGCAGAATTTCACCGAGTACTCGGGGCGTCGGGAGTGTTGGTGTTCTCCACACTCAACCGCAACGGTCCGTCGTTCGGCGAAACTCCGTTTCAGTTGAGCCGGCCGACTCAGCCGTTCAGATTCTCGCCGAAACGGGCGGCGACCGCCATCGGTCGTCGGCTGCTCGACCCTGCCGGAGTGGTTCTCGGCGTGCGAAATTGGTGGTCGGCCAAAAACCGAGTCGACGACCGCGGCGCATGGGCCATTGCTCCACTCGCAGCGCACGACTTCGCGCCGTTCATGCATTTCACCACTGTGCCGGACGCGCGGACTCTGGTGACGGAAGCCGGGTTCACAGTCGCGCGGATCTTCGCCGACGACGGTTCGGTTGTGGATCCCGACACTGTGGAAAGCTCTGCCGACAACTTCACGATTCTCGCGCGCAAGTAGAGCGTCAGCTCAGTCGTTCGAGCGCTTCGGTCATCTTCTCCACCGTCTCGGGTGCGACTTTCGCTTCGAACCCTGCCTTCAGGAACGGGCCGGCAACCTTTGCGGCACCGTTGAACTCGACGCGAGCGTGGTAGTCGATTTTCGTCGACTGCGGGCCCTGCGCCGTCAGAGTGATGTCGTCGGTGCTGGTGGCTGTCTTGTTCTCACCTTCGAGCACGATGTGGTTCGGTTCGTCGGTGACCAACGTGTAGGTCAGCTCCGTGGTGATCCCGAACAACTTCGAGGTGTTGTGCCACTGCGTTCCTGTCGCGACCGGACCATCGGAAATCTGTGTGCAGCTCTGAGTCCCGGGATCCCATTGCGAAGCATTGGCGAAGTCGCGGAGAAATTCCGCGGCGTTCTCGATCGAGACTGCGGCGGTGAAGGTTCGGGTGACGTCGACCATGAGAATTCTCTTTCTTTCGGTGTGGATCAGTCCTCGACGGTGACGCCGAGATGTTCTGCGAGCCTGCGCATGGTGGCGACGATCTGTTCCTCGGTCACCCGGGGAAAGCCGGCCATCGCACGGAACTCCGGGTCGGTGACGCGAGACCAGTCGTAGACCTGGGTCAGCGCGGTACGGTCCTGCGCTGATTCTTCGAGTTCCCACGACCACCGCGTACCGCGAGGGTCCATACCCTGGCGCCGCGGAATCCAGCCGATTCGGCGGTCCTGCTCGAACACGAAGACGGTGTTCTCCATGACGTACTCGCCCAGTTCCGGCTGGTACATGTCCATCGCGAAGGTGTCGCCCACCGCGGTCAACGGCATCGGGTCGATTGCACCTCGCAGCATCTCGGAGCCATCGATCGCAGCCTGGACCTCGGGGTTGGCCAGCGCCGTGAACACCGAGGCAGGGGGCGCGTCGATGACGCGGCGAACAGTCAACTCGTCGGTCATGGGGCAGGCCTTTCGGTAACAGCATTGTTGGTCTCGGACTACCCGTGTCCATTCGGAAGGAAACTCTGTCGTTGGTTTTGCCTCGCAGTGGACACAGCGACGAAACACGACCGCCACGAGGTATTCGTACAGTCGCCGGGTCGGACTCCGCAAAATCCAGCTGCGGAGCGCACACCGTGTCAAGGGGTAGCCATGAGTGGAAATACCGTCCGCCTGCAGGCGATCAAGGACGTCGAGGCCTATGTACCGCCAGCGGTCAGCTTCGTCGGAGACGAGAAGCCGGGCGAGATCTTCGGTGAGAACGTCTTCAGCAAGGTCGTCATGCAGAAGCGTCTGCCCAAATCGGTCTTCAAGTCGGTGATGGCGACGATCGACAAAGGCAAGAAACTCGACCCCATGGTTGCCGACGCGGTCGCGTCGGCGATGAAGGACTGGGCCCTCGAGAAGGGTGCGACGCATTATGCGCACGTGTTCTACCCCCTCACCGGGTTGACGGCCGAAAAGCACGACAGCTTCTTCGACCCCGTCGGGGACGGCAGCGCGCTCGCCGAATTCGCAGGCAAGACGCTCATACAAGGCGAGCCAGACGCATCGAGTTTCCCCAACGGCGGCCTGCGCAACACGTTCGAGGCTCGCGGGTACACCGGTTGGGACGTCACCAGCCCGGCGTACGTGCTCGAGAACCCGAACGGCAACACCCTGTGTATCCCGACGGTGTTCGTCTCGATGACCGGTGAAGCACTCGACCACAAGACGCCGCTGCTGCGATCGCAGCAGGCCATGGGTGGTCACGCCGAGCGCATCCTGAAGCTCTTCGGGCACGAGGACATCGAGAACATCGTCTCGTTCTGCGGCCCGGAGCAGGAATACTTCCTCGTCGATCGTCACTTTTTCCTCGCCCGCCCGGATCTGCTCAATTCCGGTCGTACGTTGTTCGGCTCGAAGCCGCCCAAGGGCCAGGAATTCGACGACCACTACTTCGGAGCCATTCCCGAGCGAGTGCTCGGCTTCATGATGGATACCGAACGCGAGCTGTTCAAGCTCGGCATTCCCGCCAAGACCAGGCACAACGAGGTTGCGCCCGGACAGTTCGAGATCGCGCCGATGTTCGAGCGCGGCAACATTGCAGCCGATCACCAGCAGTTGCTGATGACGACGTTCAAGACGATCGCCAAGAAGCACGGCATGGAGTGCCTGTTCCACGAGAAGCCTTTCGAAGGCGTCAACGGCTCCGGCAAGCACGTGAACTTCTCCCTCGGAAACTCCGAACTCGGATCGCTGCTGGTACCCGGCGACAATCCGCACGACAACGCGCAGTTCCTCGTCTTCTGCGCCGCTGTGATCCGCGCGGTACACAAGTACGGCGGTCTGCTGCGCGCCTCGGTGGCGTCGGCGACCAACGATCACCGCCTCGGGGCCAACGAGGCTCCGCCCGCGATCATCTCGATCTTCCTGGGCGATCAGTTGGCCGACGTGTTCGATCAGATCGCCAAGGGAGCGGCAACGTCCTCGAAGGACAAGGGCACCATGATGATCGGTGCCGACACACTGCCGATCCTGCCGACCGATCCCGGCGACCGTAACCGGACGAGCCCATTCGCGTTCACCGGCAACCGGTTCGAGTTCCGCGCGCCAGGCTCGATGCAGACCGTCAACGGCCCGATGGTCACGATCAACACGATCATGGCCGAGGCACTGGACTACATGGCGACCAACCTCGAAGCCGCCGTCGCCGAGGGCACCGACTTCGACACCGCCGTGCAGAACCTGCTGACGGAAATCATCACCGAACACGGGGCCGTCGTCTTCAACGGTGACGGCTACTCCGACAACTGGCAGGTCGAGGCGGAGGCGCGCGGCTTGCCGAACCTGCGTACGACGCTCGACGCGCTTCCAGAGCTCATCTCGGACTCGGCGATGGAGCTGTTCGAGAAGTACAAGGTCTTCAACCACCGAGAGATGCACTCGCGCTACGAGATCGGACTCGAGCAGTACGCGCTGACGGTGTTCGTCGAAGCGCGCCTGACCCTCGAGATGGGCCAGACATCCATTCTGCCTGCGGCCGTGCGCTACCAGACGGAGCTGGCGCAGAACGTCAGTGCGCTCAAGGGCGCCGGTGTCGAAGACGTGGACATGACTGCGCTGCAGTCTGTATCGGCTCCGGTCGCGGACCTGCGGTCGGCGTTGGCGACGTTGAAGGGTGCGTTGGAGGCCGATCCGGGCGGAGACGCTCTCGCCGAGGCCGCCCATGCCAAGGACGAACTGCTCCCTGCCATGGCGGCCGTCCGATCTGTAGCGGACATTCTCGAAGCAATGGTGGCCGACGATCTGTGGCCGCTGCCGACGTATCAGGAGATGCTGTACATCCTGTAGGCGCCTGCGGCAGTGGTGTGGCTCAGTTCCAGGGTCGTTTCGCAGGCTCCACTCCTGCGTGCCTTCTGGGGGACTTATCCACACCACTGCGTGAGCAATGTCTCGGACCGGAATAGCTTCGTGGATCTCGATCGTTCGAGTGATGAGTGGCAATACTGTGCACGCACTCGTGAGGAGAGAAGAGATCCATGAAGTTGTTTTCCCCGTTGACCCTCGGTGACTCGAAGCTCGACAACCGCCTGGTGATGGCTCCGCTGACACGTGTGCGTTCGGGCCGCGACGGCGTGCCGGGCCCCATGGTGGTCGAGCATTACAAGCAGCGCGCGTCACTGGGTCTGATCGTCAGCGAAGGCACCTACCCGAGCCATGCGGGCCAGGGCTTCCCGGGTCAGCCCGGTTTGGTGACCGATGAGCAGATCGAAGGTTGGCGCAACGTCGCGGCCGCTGTCCACGCCGACGGCGGATTGATCTTCTCGCAGGTGATGCACGCGGGCCGGGTGACGCACGAGGCCACGACCGGCGGCTACGAGGTCGTCGGACCCAGTGCTATCGCCATCGAGGGTGATACCCACACGTACGACGGAAAGAAGCCGTACCCCACCCCTCGTGCGCTGCGCGAGGACGAGTTGCCGTCGGTGATCGAGGAATTCGTGCAGGCATCGAAGAACGCGATCGCCGCCGGAATGGACGGCGTCGAGGTTCACGGTGCCAACGGCTACTTGTTGCACGAATTTCTCTCGCCTGCATCGAACCGCCGAGACGACGCGTACGGCGGCTCGCCGGAGAACCGCGCGCGATTCGTGGCCGAGGTTGTCGAAGCGGTGGTGGCAGCTCTCGGTGCGGGCAAGGTGGGAATTCGTATCTCTCCCGAGCACAACATTCAGGATGCGCTCGAGACGGATGCCGACGACGTGCGTGCCACCTACCGGGCGTTGGTCGACCGGATCGCACCACTGGGTCTGGCGTATCTCAGCGTGCTGCACAAGTATCCGGCCGGCGAGCTGGTCCAGGATCTGCGTCAGGCATTCGGTGGTCCGGTACTCGTCAACAGCGGCTTCGGTGAGATCACCAACCGCGACGAGGCGCTCTCGTTGCTCGACAACGGAATCGGCGATGCCGTCGTCGTGGGCCGTCCGGCGATCGCCAATCCCGATCTTGCCTACCGCTGGCGCGAGGATCTGCCGTTGAACGAGCCGGACCCGAGCACCTTCTACACCGATGGTGCCCAGGGCTACACGGACTACCCCGCCCTGCAGCACTGACGACAGCGTCCGACGTTTGCCCACCAGACATTCACATGCCCACCGTCACAGGTGGGCATGTGAACAAACTGTGGGTTCACGGTCGGCGGTGCGAGGCTGGACCGTCCTGACTCCGTCCTGGTCGTGACGGCGCCGTGACCCGGTAGTATCGGACAAAACTCGCACAAGACGACCTCGAGGAATCATGGACAGCGATAAACCCGGGCCGGACACGGCTCCCCGCACTACATCCACTACGTGCGAGGCGGTGTCCGGCGAATGAGCGTTCTGCTCACTCTCTTGCTCGGGCTGCTCGTCGTATTCCTCATCACTGTCGCGACCGGCTACTTCGTAGCCCAGGAATTCGCGTACATGACCGTCGACCGGTCCCGGCTCGAGGCGCGCGCCGAAGCCGGCGACGCCGTCGCGGCCCGCACTTTGGCAGTCACCAAGCGCACGTCTTTCATGCTGTCCGGCGCACAGCTGGGCATCACGGTCACCGGACTGCTGGTCGGATACGTTGCCGAACCGCTGATCGGCCAGTCGTTCGGCACGATACTGGGTGGTGCCGGGGTGCCGACAGCCGTCGGTGTAGGCCTCGGTGCCGTTCTGGCGCTTGCGTTCTCGACCTTCGTGCAGATGCTCTTCGGTGAACTGTTCCCGAAGAACTTCGCCATCGCCCGTCCCGAACCGGTGGCCCGATGGCTCTCGCGGTCGACGACCATCTACCTCCGGCTCTTCGGCTGGTTGATCACCATTTTCGACCAGTCGTCGAACCTGTTGCTCAAAGCGCTGAAGATCGAACCCGTGCACGATGTGGAGCACTCGGCCAGTCCCCGCGATCTCGAACACATCGTCTCGGATTCGCGCGAGACGGGCGACCTCCCCGAAGAGCTGTCGACCTTGCTCGATCGCATTCTCGACTTCCCGACGCGAAACGTCGAGCACGCCATGATCCCGCGTTCGCGTGCCGCGACGGTGCGCGATACCGACACCCTCGGTGAGGTCAAATCCATTATGGGACAGGAACATTCGCGTTATCCGGTGCTCGACGAGGACGACGGTATCGTGGGTGTGGTCCACCTGCACGACGTGCTGGCCAGCGTCGAGCCCGATGCCACGCCGATCGCCGGTCTGACCCGCGACGCGCTGATTCTGCCCGAGATGCAGAGCCTGCCCGACGCGATGCGAGAGCTGCGGGCAACACGTAACCAATTGGCCTGTGTCATCGATGAATACGGCGGACTGACCGGCGTCATCACCATAGAGGACCTGGCCGAGGAATTGGTCGGAGAAATAACCGACGAGCACGATGACGGCGTCGTGGACCCGAGCCCGGTCAGCGCCGACGACGGTAGCTGGACGATGGCGGGCGAGGTGCACATCGACGAGGTCGAACGCGCGATCGGAATCGATCTGCCCGACGGCGACTACGAGACCATCGCCGGATTCGCCATCGCACACCACGGTTCGCTGCCGGCGGTAGGTACGCGAGTCGAAGTAGATCTGCCGCCGGACAACGCAGATCTGGCCAACGACGACGAGGCACCGGTCCGATTCGTCACCATCGAGGTGCAGGAGATCGACAGTCACGTGCCGTCACTGCTCACCCTCACCATCGACGAGCGGGCAACCGAGCACGACGAGAATTCGGCCGAGTCCGACACTGCGGGAGCGCATCGATGAGCAATATCTGGGTCTTTCTCGCCGTCACCGTCGGTCTCATCGCAGCGAGTGCGTTCTTCGTCGCAGTGGAGTTCGCGTTGCTTGCGGCCAAGCGGCATCGTCTCGAGGACGCTGCGCCGAACTCGCGCTCTGCTCGGGCCGCATTGCGTAGCTCCACCGAGTTGACGGTGCTGCTCGCTGGGTCGCAGCTCGGCATCACCGTCTGTACCCTCGCCCTCGGTGCGACAACCAAACCTGCTGTGCACTACTGGCTCACGCCGTTGTTCGAGAGCATCGGCCTGCCGTACTGGTTTGCCGATGTTCTCGGATTCGTCCTCGCGTTGATCATCGTCACGTTCCTGCACCTGGTCGTCGGCGAAATGGCTCCGAAGTCGTGGGCCATCGCGCATCCGGAGAAGTCGGCCACGATGCTCGCACTTCCCATGCGCGGATTCATGTTCGTCACGCGTCCGGTTCTGACGATCTTGAACAACATGGCCAACTGGTGCCTGCACAAGGTCGGTGTGGAACCGGCCGACCAGCTGGGGTCCGGCCAGAACGCGGACGATCTGCGTCAGCTCGTGGCGCATTCGGTCAACGTCGGAGCGCTCGATGCCAGCTATCAGGCTCAGATCTCGGGGGCGTTGGAGTTGCAGGATCTGACCGTCGGCGATCTGGTCGGCCAGAGCGCCGCACCCACGTCCGTACCCTCCTCGGCGTCGATCGACGACGTGCGGGAGGCGTCGCGCATCAGCGGGCATCTCAGGATTCTCGTCAGTGATGACGACGTGGTGAAAGGTGTTGTACACGTGCGGGATACGCTGACCGATCCGCACGATCTGGCGCAGATCACCCGTCCGGCCTACACGCTCGAGTCCACCACGCCGGTGTACGTGGCGCTGGCGTCGATGCGGGAGACCCGGCACCACCTGGCGCTGGTGGTGGATGCGTCGGTGGGGGCGGGCGAGCGCTCACGCACGATCGGCGTCGTCACGCTTTCGGATGTGCTGACGCGACTGCTGCCCGAACCTGTCTGATTCGATTTTCGGCACTTCGACGAGACATCCCCGCCCGGCCTTCGCGGCCGAGCGGGGATGTCTCGTAGTGCGTCGTATCCGAAGCGGATCAGACCGGGGCGACGACCAGCAGGTGTGCCCAGTACGACGCGATGTCGTGGCCGAGTTGGGGAAGCAGCACGTCGTAGAGCAGGTAGGACATCATTGCCGTCGAACTCCTTGTTCAGCGGGTCGTCGCCGACTCGCGTACCGAGACTGTAGGTCATTGAGACTGTAGATGACCCGGCCTTCGGCGGCATCCATAACGCCTACCGGACTCACCCCGATGTGCAGAGCCCCGGCCGAGGGCACGTCAGCCGATGCAGCCCTGCAGGGTGGTGAAGCTGCCCGCGATTCCGGCACCCTCGCACACCGCGCCCTCGGGGGTGAGGGTGATGGTCGAGCCCGGTGCGGCGATCGCGATCGACAACCCGAGACCGGCTGCGGTGTTCTGGGCTACGGCACCCGGACCGAAGGCGATCGCGGCGGGCGCGCCGCCGAAACTGCCGTTGCTGACTGCGGTTCCGCCGTTCAGACCGAGCGCCAGAGCCGCTGCATTGTTCATGGCCTCGGCCGAGCCCCAGCCTTCGAGTCCCAGGCCGGCCGCAGCGCTCGCGACGTCGGCCGAGCTGTCGCACTGAGATCCGCCGACCAGCGCAGCGATGTCCACACCTCCGGGTGCGGTGGTGCAGGCGACCGGTGCCGCAGAAGCAGTGCCGGGGACCAGGGCAGCGAACGTGCAAGCGATTCCGAATGCTGCCGCTCCGCCGAGAATTCTCTTGGTGTGGAACATGGTGAATGCCTCCCGAGGTCAGTGTGCCGGCACCGGCGTGCCGACTGGGGCGGTCGCTGGGTCAGTTCTGCTCGGGACCCGACTCCCTACCTTCGAGTGTCGCCCTGTCGGGCTGCGGCGAGGATTCATCAAGATCTCGAAGGCGTCTCGTTACTGCAACGGCAAGATAACGCGGAAACGGACGCGGTGGGTCTATACGATGACCCCATGATCGGGCGCATCGACGAAATCGTCTTCGACTGCACGGAGCCGGCGTTGCTGGCGCGGTTCTGGGCCGGGGTGCTCGGCGGCGAACCGGCAGTGCGGGACGACTCGTGGCACGTCGTCGATGTTCCCGGGTTCACTCGGTTGGCGTTTCAGCGAGTGCCTGAGGGGAAGGCCGGCAAGAATCGGCTTCACCTCGACGTCGACGTGCCGAGCATCGACGATGCAGTGGTGCAAGCGATGTCGCTCGGTGCCACGGTGCTCGGTGAGCGGCACTCCGACGCGGCCGGTTCCTTTCAAGTGCTGCTCGATCCCGAGGGCAACGAGTGGTGCCTGGTGACCCCGCCTGCGTGAGCTCCGATAGGTCAGCGCGCGTCGTGCTCGGCGCGCGATTCGAGAACGGCAGGCATCGAGCCCTCGATGAGTTCGATGAGGTCGCTCAATCGGGTGCCGACGTCGCGACCCAGCGGCGTGAGGCCGTACTCCACCTTCGGTGGAATGGTCTCGAGCACGGTGCGAACGACCAGGCCGTCCCGCTCGAGGGTCTGCAAGGTCTGCGACAGCATGCGTTCACTGACGCCGTCGACGCGTCGGCGCAGCGCGTTGAATCGGTAATCGCCTTCGGTGAGGGCGGCGAGGGCCAGGACCCCCCACCTGCTCGTGGCGTTCTGGAGCGTCTGCCTCGACTCGCAGTCACGTGCGAAGACGGATGCTTCGAGTGACACTGTGGGATCGGACATTCCACAATGTTAGCGCATGCGGAAGCGTGAGTGATTATCCTTGGGGTTGCACTGCACTAAAAGTAAGTGCATGATGAGCGGGAACTTGAAACATCAACCTCAGGAGTCGGCATGACCACAGCAGTGACCGGAGCAACGGGCAACCTCGGCGGACTCGTCATCGATGCACTCCTCAGGCGCGGCATCGCACCCGAGGGCATCGTTGCCGTGGTTCGCAATGCGGACAAGGCTGCCTCGCTCTCTGAACGCGGTGTCGTGGTCCGCGTTGCGGACTACAGCGACTCCGCCGCGATGACGGCCGCGCTCGCGGGCGTGGACAAGTTGCTCCTCGTCTCCGGTTCGGAGGTCGGTCAGCGAATTGCGCAGCACAGCAACGTGATCGACGCCGCCGAGGCCGCGGGGGTCGGCCTGATCGCGTACACCAGCCTGCTCGCAGCCGATACCTCGGGAGTGAGCCTGGCGCCAGAGCACAAAGCCACCGAGGAACGACTGACTGCGTCGGCAATCCCCGCTGTCTTCCTACGCAACGGCTGGTACTGGGAGAACTACCTCGGCTCGCTCGCTCAGACCGTCGACGGCGGAGTGCTGCTGGGCGCGGCAGGCAACGGCAGAATCGCCGCTGCGTCGCGCGCGGATTACGCAGACGCGGCCGCGGCCGTGCTGACCGGCGACGACCAGGGCGGAAAGATCTACGAACTCGGCGGCGACGAGCGCCTGACGTACACGGAACTGGCCGCCGTCATCGCGAACATCTCCGGCAAGCCGGTGGTCTACAAGGACGTCGGTGAATCCGAATACGCCGGGATCCTTGCCGGCGCGGGCCTGCCTGATTTCGTGGCAACCATGCTCGCCAGCGCCGACGCGGGGATCTCCCGCGGCGAACTCGATACCGACTCCGGTGATCTGCAGGCCCTGATCGGTCGCCCATCCACCCCGGTGGCCGAGGTGCTTCGCGCCGCAGTCTGACGGGGAACGCGGGGGTGCGGGCGGCACTTGTACCGTGGGCCCGGTGAATCACACCCAGACCCGTACCTTGTTCCTGGCCGCCACTGCGTCGCTCGTCCTGCTGACGGGGGCGTGCAGTTCGGATTCGGAGACCTCCGCAACGACGAGCTCCAGCACCACCTCCGCTTCAGCCGAGGCAGCGGCGACCAGCGGTTGCCCCACGGCCGCCCCCGATGCGTCGGCGAGCCCCGAGTGGACGCTGGACGGAGACACCGGCAGTATCTCCGTCGTCGGATCCACGGACACCGCGGCACCGGCGGTCACCGTCGAGGCACCGTTCAGCGTCGCCGAGACCCAGGTCGAGACATTGAAGGCCGGGGACGGCCCGATCGTCGCGGACGATGCGACGGTGTCGGTCTGCTATGCAGGTGTGAACGGACGCGACGGATCGACGTTCGACAGCAGCTACGAACGCGGTGTACCCGTCGACTTCCCACTGGGCGGTGTCGTGGCGGGCTTCCAGAAGGCCATCGCCGGACAGACCGTCGGCTCGACCGTCGCAGTCGCCGTCACCTCGGCCGACGGTTACCCGAGCGGTAACCCGGGGGCAGGAATCGAACCGGGAGACAGCTTGATCTTCGCGATTGCGATCCTGTCCGCGAGCTGAGTGCCTCCGGCAGTGCGGTTATGCGCCGTAGGGGGCACTCGACCGCACTGCGGCTCCGCCGCGCTTACACCGTGGAGAGCTGCTGAATCGTCGTCGCGCCACCCGGGGTGGGCGTGGTGGTGATGAAGTTCGAGTCGTACCCCAGCGATTCGACGACGCCGCGGATCTCGCGGAACTGCTCGACGCTGACGTCGGGCGTGCGCTTGAGCACAAAGCCGGACGTGCGGTTGGGGCTTCCGACGAACGCCCATGAGTAGTCGTCGGCGATATAGGCCACGATGTAGTTGGTCGGCCCGTCGAGACCGTCCTGGGTGGGCACTCCTGGGAAGCTCACGTGCAGTTGCGCATTGGTGACGGTGTCGTTGACGCGCGCGTTGCCGAGGATGCGGTTCTCCTCACCGGTCCAGGTGGTGCAGGTGTTCTCGACGCTGATGTTCAACGGATCGATCAGCTGGTAGTTGGCCTGGGTGTCGCGTGCGCAGATCAGGTTGAACGGCTGCGGCACTGCGGCGATCTGGTTCCAGGTGCCGAGGTAGCGATCGATGTCCAGCGAGGGGACCGGACCCAGGGGATCGAGGCCGACGGAGCCCAGGGGGCCGACCGGCTGTGCCTGCGCCGGTGCTGCGGCCAGCAGTGCCCCGATGGCGAGGGCTCCGGCGAGTGCGGTACGGCCGAGTGAGTTGCGGATCTTCATGAATTCGCTCCTTCTGTTGTGGTGCTGCTGGAATCGATCTTGTTCGGCCACCAGATTCGTGGGCCGATCAGGGTGAACAGGGCGGGGATGACGACGGTACGCACTACGAAGGTATCGAGCAGAATACCGAGTCCGACGATGATGCCGAGCTGGGTCAGGGTGATCAGCGGCAGCACACCGAGTACGCAGAACACCGCTGCCAGAACGATTCCCGCGCTCGTGATGACGCCGCCGGTGGCCGATACCGCCCGCACGATGGCAGCTCTGGTTCCGTGTCGATGCGTTTCCTCACGCGTGCGTGTGACCAAGAAGATGGTGTAGTCCACGCCGAGGGCAACGAGGAACAGGAACGCGAACAGTGGGGTGTTGTCGTCGAGGGCAGGAAATCCGAAGATGTGCAGACTCACCCAGCTGCCGATGCCGATCGCGGCCACTGCGCTCAGTACCGTTGTGGCGACCAGGATCAGGGGTGCGACAACCGCACGCAGAAGCAGCAGG